>NZ_AOJK01000001.1:0-19342 GCF_000336875.1 Halorubrum californiense DSM 19288
CGCGAGATCGCGCTGATGTGTGTCGTCTATAACATCAAACGCTTCGTCAAACAGTGAATCTCTACGCCTTACAGCGATTCAACACAGCCCTTCAAATGGACTCTACGTTGAGGCGGCGATGGCCATTATCGCATTAGCTGCTGGGGCCGTGGCTCTTCCGTTTGTCACCTTTGGTGCGCTCACCGCTATTGGGGGTGAAACATCGATACTCACTGTCGGCGTAGTGATCGTTGCTGTTTTCATTGGATTGCTACTCCTACTAGCAACAGTACTACTGATTCACGGCTATGTCGAGTTTCGTTACAGCGGGGGGCCCCTTGGGAGAGGCACAAACAAACCATCGCTGGTATACCGAGGCACCCGCCTTGTGGAAACCGTCGTCTCCGGGATATTCGGACTCAGCCTCATAACATCGCTTGTATTTATGCTTGTAACTGAGAGGGTACCATCGGTGGGTGCTTTTGCTGTAGTCTCTTCCGCGTTGGTATACCGGTCGTAGTACTGCTCCACGCATTTGGCGTGGGAATCATGTCGATAGTTAATTGAGCAGTTTCGGGTCAAAGTGTGAGACAGAGGGTTTCAGAAAGAGAAACAGAAATGCTTTCTTATTGTCAATAAGTCTCGTATCTGAGCTATGGAAATCGATTTTGATGGTCCATCCGGGACGCTTCAAATCGCACTTGCGTTGATCGTTGGACTCGGCGTTATGGGGTATGGTGGATACAGTTATACGGCCCAGTCGGCAGCATTAGATTCTACAGAAACAGTCGATGCGACAATCGTCTCCACTTCAATTGAACAACTCGATCAGCGACGTGGGACTGACGACTACAGCCCCCAAGCAACCTTCAACTACACCTACAAAAATGAAACCTACACGTCTTCGCACATGTATCCTGGTGGCATTACACATGAGTTCGAGACCGAAGAAGATGCCAGAGCAAAATTAGAGGCGTATGAACCGGGGGCAAGTATAACGGCATACGTTCCGACAGATTCTCCCAGAAACGCGTTCCTCAAACATCAAAGTAGCAACAAGCCGTTGTATATCATCGGATTCGGCGCGATTTTTGTCCTTGGCACGATCGTCTCCGGCTTCCGAGATTGACTCGGCTTTCACATCACTAGCGAGGCGAAATCCGACACGTTCGCGGGAGAGATGAGACGAAGGTCCACTCCAGTCAGCGAAGCTATTCGATCGCTGCCTTGATATCGCGAACGACGGAGAGTACCGTCTGCCACTGTTCGACTGTCCCGGGCAACTCATCGTCATCAGTCCCAGTCCGGTCTGTGACTTCCCGACGAATCGTCTGCGGGTCGTCGATTCGCCGCAGTTCGAGATCCGGCCCGCCAGCGACCTCGACTGTAACCGTGCCGTACCCAAACGCGGACCCAGTCACGGGCTGAGTATAAGCCGTGTTCTGTACCTGCGACAGTCCGACACGACGAACCGATCGACCGAGCACACCGCGTTTCGACCAGATTGCGCGAGTGGTAAGCACGTACTTGGTCCGTGTAACGCGGAGGAACTCCCAGCCAGCAACGCCGACACCAAACAACCCTGCCGCGGCGATCCAAGCATCGACCGTGGCTGCCGCGAGCAGCGCAACAGCGACGATTACAAGGCCGAACATACCCCCGCCGAGCGCTGCTGACAGCCGTGGACTACCCGTCCACACGACGGTCTCGTCGTCGTGTTGAAACCACCAGTCACCAGTCATCGATCTTCATGCGATGTTTCGGGCACAGACGTTTCCCCGTCCACGCCGGTCGAGGTCGACGATACAGTGTCGCCGTGGGCGGCATCGTCCGTGACCGCGGAGCGGATGGCGCGGAGTTCGACGAGAATTTCGTCGAGCACGTCGTCGGTGTCAGTCGCGCCGTCAGCGCTGCCCCGCTGTCGCGTATCTATCTCTCTGGAGATCAACTCTTGGACCGACGCCGGATCCGGAATGCTACGGAACTGTAGCTCAACGCCAGACCCGCCGGCTGTGCTCACCTCAACTGACCCGTATCCGAGCGACGAACCGATGGCCGACTGCGAGTAGGAGATGTTCTGTACCTTTTCGAACCCGATCTGTTTCACGTCTCGCGAGAGGATACCACGCTTGCTGTAGAGCCCTTTGTTCGTGACGACGTAGTTCGTGTTCTTGTATTGGAGGTAGCTCGCGGCGACAATTGGAATCCCGATGAGCACAAGCGACAGGGGAATGCCGACGACAAGAGCCGGAACGAGACTGTATTTGTGCGGCGTGCTCGCCCATCGAATCTCTTCATCGTCCTCAAGCGAAAGCCAGTCAAGATCCACATCGGCTGTGGCATCGGATCCTGTTTGCGGTTCCTCCTGGAGGGACGGAGATGGCATATTGTTCGACGTATCGTGAGACATCAAAACAGTGACGGAAACGTGGCTACCAATCACACTCATGTAGTCACTGTACAACCATGACTAACTCGACAAACGAAACGCAAATACAGCTGCTATTTGAGGAGGCATGGACAGACGGAAATCTCGATGTGATCGATGAGATTGTTGCTGATTCGTTCGTTTTCACTCGCGGTGACGAGGTCCAGACCGGAGGCCCAGAACTCTACAAGAATCTGGTCACTCGCCTCGACCACAAGCGGAGGGGTCGCCGGACGCACTTCTTGCACGCTCTCTCGAAAGCAATCGTAGAGGAATGTGTCGAGCGAGAGGTTGGAACGATTGTCGTTGGCGACCTTGGCGGCATCCGCGAGGACGATGAGAACGGCGAGTCTCGGAATTGGGGCGACCACGGAAATCTCGACTTGTACGGGTGGGCGTTCGATCGGTTCACGACGCTTCTCGACTACAAGGCAGAAGCCGAGGGCATCGACGTTGAGCTAGTATCGGAACGTGACACGTCGAAATCGTGTTCGGCGTGCGGCCACACGGACGATAACCAGCGTGTAGAACGCGGACTGTACGTATGTGAAAAGTGCGACACGGTTGCGAACGCAGACGCGAACGGTGCGGAGAATATTCGGCAGAAGGTACTCCCGAGTCTCGCCACGGATGGCGGTGATAGGGATAACGGCTGGTTGGCACAGCCAGCGGTTCACCTGTTCGACCGTAGTGAGGGTGTTTTCGCCCCACGAGAACAGGTCGTGAACCGCGAACCCTAATATCCCAACTCAGCGGCGCGGTGCCGTGGGATTCCCGCGTCTTCAGGCGTGGGTGGATGTCAACGAAACGTGTACGTATCCACATTGGGTTGGGTTTCTTGAGGACATTGGGATGCTTCCACTCACAGATTCTCCGAAAACGAATAGGTAAACGGGGCGAGGCAGTACCGGTGAATCCTCCCTGATTCGTGTTTGGAGAACTATTCTGATTCAGTTTTTGGAAAGCTAACGCACACGGCTGCCCCGCCCAGCTGACTCTGCTCGAATGAAAGATCTCCGCCGAGCGTCTGGATCGCCCAGTTCGCTCCCCAGAGACCGAGACTACTCCCATGAGCGAGATCGTGTTCCGTACCGGCGGTGATCACGTCTTGTTCGACGTCCGGGATGCCGGGACCGTCATCAGCGATAACCAGTTCAACACTGGCGGGTGCCACAGATCCACTAATCTCTACGTGCGCTGTCGGTCCATTGTTGTGGACAACAGCGTTTTCGACCAGTTGTTCTATAGCGTACTGGCAGAGTTCTCGATCTGCGTCAAGCGTGACATCAGGAACCTCGGCGTGAGCGTCGGCTGAGGGGTTGTTCGTGGCTATGGCTGTGACCACTTCGTTAACGACAGTTGGGAGATGTACTGTCGATCCAGTAGTGTCAGTCCGTTTCATGAGTGTCTCTATGCGACGTGCCTCGGTACTCAACTGGCTGAGCCGATCGGCGTTTTCGATGATAGGGGCATTCGATGTTTGCTCCGCGTGGGCACGGATGACATCGAGCCGACTCCGGAGGTTATGTCGGAGGATCCGGTTGAGAACTTGTAACCGTTGTCGACGGATCTCTCGGTCAGTCACGTCGAACAGCGCGAGTGTGTAGCCAATGCGTTCATCGTGGTCGTTGCGCAACTCCGTGACTCGTGGGTCAAACTGTCGCTGCCCTCGTTCAGTCTGAAACTCAACTGTTTCGCGGTCAACAAGCTCGCTCACATCTAACCCAAGAATATGACGCAGGTCATCCGAACCATCCACAGAGAACACGTCTCGTGCGGCTGTATTCGCACGGGCGATTCGGCCCTGTCGATCAACGACGAATACCGCTTCATCCATCACCGCGACCGCCGCTCGTTCGCCAAGAGTGCCAGTTCCGGGGCGGTCGGAGAGGAGATCGTATCGAGTGATGCCTAGCCACAGTGCCCCCGCAACGATGATAGACGATCCAGCCCCGACAATGCCCTTGAACACCGGAGTCGACACGTTGGTGACCTGCCCCGCTGTGGCCAGTGTGATAATCGGAAGAATAGCGACGATCCCATGACTCACCGAAAGACGATTATGCCGGCTTGTTGAAGAGATGATAGCTAAGCTAACGGTAAACACGACGGCAAGCGCCGCGAGCGCGATTACTGACGTGACGGCCCGGAGCGACTGGGTTTGCTGCTGTCCAAGCCCGAACAGATCGAGTGATACAGACGCCTCAACTACTGTGTATATGAGTAACAGGACAGTGGCGAGGCCAACTCGATTTCGAGTCACCAAGCGGCCGCGGCCAACGTATCTGAATGCGAATACAGTCCACGGCAGCATGATCATAAACAATGAGACGGGGATTCCCACGAGCCGTATCGAGGTGGCCACTTGGCTGTTAGTTGCGCTGAGCAGTGGACTCACACCATACAGCAGCATCCAGCTACCGAATAGAAAGACGGTTATCGCGAATGGGTTTCCAAGATCAGCATATACCGCGCTTTCAGGGTCGCCGAGACGGCGAAAAGCAAACAGCCCTACCACGAGGCTCCAGACCCCAGCGATGACCGGGACAGCAACACGAATTCCAAACATAAGCCCGGTGTTAATCACAGTTGGTTCAAACAGTACGGTCAGTCAAAGTGCTTGGGCCAGTATCTTGATCTCGCCCCTCAGATCATCACTGACAGATGAGGCCCAGAACTCTCCACGCCTCGGGATCTCGACTTGGAGGCAGCATATGACGATGTCGCCAACAATTCAAAGTAGTTCTGGAGTTCGGCACCGAGGAATCCGCGGTCGAACTCCGGGTTCCAACTCGACCCGCTGTGGGAACTTGTGAGGTTCACAACTGGGGACGTGTGTGCCTTCGCTGACCTCTGTGGCTGTACTCCCCATCGTAATAGAACTATCATACGAAATCTGAAGAAAAGGACAGCGTAACAGAGATCACTCTCCAGATGATGTCTCCGCGTGGCACGTTCGCGATGCCCAAGAGTGGGCCGAATTTGATCGCTTCGAAGAGATACTACGCGGGTCGACGACCTAGGTCAATTTCAGCCTCTATTCTCTCGCGCTGCTTACAGAGGAGAATCCGAATGAGGACGAGTTTTCGGCAACGGAATTAACGAACGATATGAAGCGACGAAGTCTTGGACGATGTCGCCGAGGTCGGCGCTGACATCGGCCCGACTGTCCGGCCGGCCACCGAGATTGACGTACCTATCAGTCCGCGGTCGTCGACGGAGGCGACACCGGTCGACTCCCGTGGATAGAGTACCTATGAGTGAGGAGCGAGTTGGCGATCGACGGTCGCCTCAAACTACGGCCGAGCGGGACGAACTGAGCGCTTCCTCGTCTCAGAATCGAATCACGAGTTCGTGGGTTCTGAGCGCGTAGACGGTCATTTCTCGGCCCTTCTCCGAGTACCACGTTTCGGTGGGCTCGACGAGATCCCCTTCGACAAGGCGATCGAGGTGATAGCTCGTGTTCTGGAGCGATGTCCCGACCGCCGTAGCGATCTCCGAGGCCGGTTTGGGCCCTTGCTTGAGTGCGGCGACGATCTGCCGTGCCGTCGTCGAGGATAGCAACTCACAGATTGTTGCGAACTCGTCGCCAGTGACGGAGAGTCGCACCCGCTCTTGCGGTGCGTGGTCGACCGGCGGCTGTCGCGGTAGCGCACTATTCATGCTCACGTCTCGGGTGGTCGCTCATCATCGGCTTGGGTACTCGTGACGGCCACGATTCGCATAAAAACCGATCCAGGGCTTCTGAGCCAGAGACCGCGTCTGTCTTCGTCATTGGTCGCTGTGGGTACCGTCGTCCTCGGTCGTCGACCGCACCGTGACCGACACCGTGCCCGACTCGACCGACACTCGAAGTCGGTCCAGCCGCAATCGGTACGTTTCACAGTGATGTCCGTCGGGGTCGACGTATGCCCCGGTCGCGATGAGTCCGGCCGCCTCGAGGCAGTCAAGCCGACGGTAGATCGTCGCCCGCGACGCCTCGCACGTGTCTATGAGGTCTCGTCCACGCTGGGGCCCCCGACAGAGCGCTTTCAGTATATTCCGCGTGTATTCGTTGTCTAACAGTTCGAGCAGCCTCGGGGCGGAACCGGTCTTCCGACACCTGACGGAATCTCTCTCGGACGGACTGTCACTATCCGGTAACGGTTCAGTAACCACGTCTGCACTCGTCGCCATCGTATCACACCCTTGTCGCTCTCTCCCCTATCCCTGCTGGCTACGTGTACTACCGGTGACCGCCGGACAGGGCTATTCAGATAGTTGTGAGAAACGCTCACAACGATACGCGTCGATGGCGTAGTTAATTGAACGGGAGATCTCCGGTCACCTGACTGAACGCGAGTCGCCGAGCGGAAAACAAGAGTCGGAACTCCGGGGACAACATCCGATCGGACATACGTTGGTCGTCGAACTGGGCCCGGAACCTGGCCGAGAGCTCACGCCGACACCGCTCGTACGCCGAAAGCGCCTCCTTCATACCGGACGCGTTCGCGATCGACGTCGCGAGCGCCCAGGCCGTTTCGATGTCCGTGCTGGGCCCGAGATGCGTTCCGGGGAGGGCCGGCCGGGCGGCCGGCCCGACGAGCCCGATCCGGCCGGTCGCTACGAATGCCGGCGCGGCGAGCCGTACCCGTCGGTACTCGAATCCGCTATCTCTGAGCGCCCGTTTGAGATCAGCGGTCGACGGATCGAGGTGGCTGAATCGATCGGCGACGTCGTCGGCCGATACGGCCGCACGAGCAGGGGTTTCTGCCGTCGTAACTAGGCGTAGGGAGGTACTATCACCGGTCGGAATTGCGAACGCGGCTGCCGAGGCGCCCCACGACTCGGTCGCTTTCGCCCTCCTTTCGAACTCGTAACATTCCCACGTATGGACCCGCCCGTCGGGTTCTGGTGCGTGGTCGGCGCTGAGGGACCGATCCGCCGTCACCGCGACGTCGAACGACTCCGTCCCTTCGTGATCGAAAGTCGCCCGGACTCCCGATGTGGCCGACTCGAACTCCGTCACGACCCGATCGGTTACTCGAGTACGGCTCCGGACAGCCTGATCGAGGAGGGCCTGTAGCTGGTCTCGGCCGACGGCAACCAGTGCGATCTCGCTCGACGCGTCCGCCTCCCATGACTTCTCGCTGCCGGCCCGTTCGAGTTCCGTCACCCGCGTGCCTCGCCGCTCCACCGACGCCCGGAGCCCCAACCGTTCGAGGATGCGCAACCCGGGCTCCCAAATGACGGTGACGCGCGGCGGTGACCGGTCGATCGGCGATGAGGCGAGTAGCGGATCGAACCCGGCTCTGTCCAGCAGTCCCGCCGTGACGAGCGCCGCGAGGCCGGTGTCGGCTATCAGGATCTCATGCTCTGGAGTGGGGTGTGTCCCAGAGACAGTTACGTCGTACCGCGGCGTGACGACGGGCTGCGTTCGTGCCGATCGTTTCTCTCCGGTCTTCATTGCCGGTCACACTGGGATCGAAGCGTCCGATCATTCGGACCGGTACGGCACGCAGACCGACTGGACGACAGCATATACCGGTCGATGGACGGCGGCCTCCCTAAACCGGAGACAACTGTTTCTGTCAGTGAGAGGCTGAAGGTAATATGAATAGCCCTGTCACTCCGTCCCAATCAGTTCAGACTGCCAGTACGCTTGGGTGAAGCGACGTCGTTCTCGTGTCTTATGACGGCGCACCCCGCACTGGACAATCCGGATGAACGGGCAGACACTCTCGGCACCGGCGCGAACGGCAGCTCGGAAACCCCGGCGGAAGAGCTACTCGCACTGTTCGGAGACGAGTACACTTGCGACATTCTCACGTCACTTGAGGAGGAGCCGAAGCCCGCGCGGGCGCTGGCTGAGGACTGCGGTATGTCTCGTCCGACCGTATACCGGCGCCTCAACCGCTTAACCGACGCCGGCCTCGTGGACGATCGGCTACGGATAGCCTCGGACGGTAACCACCGAAAAGAATTCCATCTCGTGGTTTCCACCGTCTCGTTCGACCTGAGTGAGGACGGCTTCGCCGGCTACCTCTATACTTCCGATCGGGACATCGGCTGACCTTCGCTCGGGTCGAGACGAGCCCGCTCGAAGCGACCACGCGAGCCACTTACGCTGACTCTGTGTCGCCAAACAGCAGGTCGAACACCTTACGCTCGCCGAGGCGGATGTGCTTGTTCACTGTCGGCTGCGTGATTCCGAGCGCGTCCGCCACAGCCTCCCCGCTGCTGTCGCGAGGCCAGTTGAAATNCCTTACGCTCGCCGAGGCGGATGTGCTTGTTCACTGTCGGCTGCGTGATTCCGAGCGCGTCCGCCACAGCCTCCCCGCTGCTGTCGCGAGGCCAGTTGAAATACCCCATCGCGTGACCCGTCTCGAGCGCCTCATACTGCCGCTCGCTCAATCGCTCTTCGAGCCGGCTTCGGATCCCTCCGGGGGTGCGATCGGCCTGGCGATGCTGGCGTTGGGCAGTGAGTTCGAACGACGGGAACGAGTCTGTAATGCGATTGACGATCGTTCGAATGTCTGCTTCTCGCGGAAGTTCGACGATCAGTTTGACGGTCTCCGGCGTCGCTCGGCTGTGACGAACGACGCCCCCGTACTCCGGTATCTGGGACCCGAACCACGACGAGCCGCGACGTTCGAGGACGGTCTGCCCACCGCCACGCGACACGACAGAGACCGTTCCGGGGAGTAGCTCGTCGGCCCGCTCCGCGATATTCGACGGCGGATCCGACTCGAGCGTGTAGTAGACGCTGATCGACTCGTTTTGCCGCCGGACCGTCCGTTCGAGCCGGACCGGACACTCTAACTCCCGGGCGAGCCGAGCGAACGGGAGGTCCGTATCGCTCCCCTGGAACTCCAGTTCCAGCGTGTCGTCTGACTCCAACGCCCGGCGCCGTTCGATAGCGGTGATCGCGTACCCGATCGAGGTTCCCAGTTGTGAGAGAATCTCCCCCTCCCGGTCGCCGAACGCGTCGGTCTCGTCGGCGATGACAGTCATCACCCCATAGGTGATACCGTCGTACGCGAGCGGCACCGCGCAGACCGCGCCCGATCCCGCACGCAACAGGTCACGCCGCCAGTCGCTCCGGCGACCCCCCGCAGCGGGATCGGTCACGACGCGCGGCTCGCTCTGTTGCCACGCGTCTCTCGCCGGGTGGGGATCCGATCGATCACGGTCGCCCCGGAGGGCTTTTTCCACGTGTTCGCGCGTCGTGCCGACGACCGCTTGAGGCGTCAGTCGGTCAGTTCCTATCTCGGCCGTAGCGACCCAAGCAGCGGCAAACGGGCCTGTCTCCACTAACTCTTCACAGACGGCCTCCTGAATGCCCTCTTGAGAGGACTGAGTCGTAATTGCGGCCTCGACACGGCTCGTTACTTCTGTGATGGATTCTAAGCGTTCGGCACGTGCCGTCTGTTTCGCCAACTCCTCACGTCTGTCTGCCAGTTTGCGCTCTCCGTGAAGCCGATTCAGTGCGGCCTCGAGTGTCGCGGCAACAATGCTCGCGGCGTCCGTATCAAACTCTTCATCGGACCTCCACACAGCGAGGATGCCATTCCCACCCAGCGGAACCAACAACACGGTCTCGTCACTCTCGATGTCAAGCACCGATGCCGCCTCAGTTTCCACTTGCTGTATAGTTTCGTCGACGAACACCTCCCAGACTGCGGTATCGGCGGCTGTCACCGGATCTAACTCGCTCGGCGGCGGCCCCTTGGGGCCTGTTGCCACCGGCTCGAGCTTTCCGGCCGCCGATCCGTAGTGGTACACAGCGGTTGTCGACATATCGAACACCGCTGCCGCGGCCTCGACGGCAACGGTAGCAGCCTCGGTCACAGTTTCGGCTGTAGTCAGTTCCGCTGTCGCATCGTGGAACGACTCCAATGACCGCTCCCGTTCTTTCTGGTGTGTGACGTCGCGGCTCACGATGACGACTCGTGGAGGCCCACCCTCCCACTCGGTCGGATAGAAGTCTGAGCGGACCCACCGTCTCTCTCCGCCGGGCCGTTCTATACGGAACTCTGTCGTGTACCGCTGGTCCGCGTCGCCGCGCGCGACGGCGTCTCTTACTCGCTCGATGAAAGTCATGTAGTCCTCATAGTCGTCGGGGTGAAGAGTCTCGAAAAACCCCTCCTCATTCGTCGTTTGGATTTCGTCGAGCGAACGCCCCCATATCTGGTCATAGCCGGAGCTGACGAAGTCGGGGGCCGGCTCCGGTTTCGTCAGTTCAGTGGCCGGTGCGAGGAAAATGGTTTCATCGATACGGTCAACGATGGCCTCGAGTCGGCGCTGGTTTTCTCGAAGTTGCCGGGAGTTAGCGACGCGCTCGAGCGCACCGGCGACATGGCCAGCCAGTACCTGCATAATGTCCACAAAGTACGACGCATACTCGTCTCGGTGTTTGTGACCCGCTGCCAGCAGCCCTTGGTTGCCCAGTGGGACGAGGACTGCGGCTGTCAGCGGGTTGTGGTCGCGATGTCGGCTGGGATTATACGTCGTTGCCTCCCCCTGCTCAAAGAGTTGGTACTCGTGGTCACCGGGCATAAATGAGACCGCACCGATCGGCATCTCTTCGACGGGTTCAGTCCCAACAACATATTCCAATCGTTGCTGATCGTCGTCAAGACGCCAACACGCAGCCATCGGTAAGTCGAGTACGTCACTGGCTGTCTCAACAGCAATTTCGTACACATTGTCCGCCGCTTCTGCGCTTTGGAGGCGTTCAGTGGCTGCCTGAAGCTGCTCGACTGCTCGTTCACGTTGACGGCGCTCGGTTACGTCCCGAAGCGTCGCCAGAGTTGCTGGCGCACCCTCATGTTGAATACGCGACACCGACGTTTCTAAAGTGAGCCGTGTCCCGTCGGGTTGCTCGACTTCGAGGTCGTACTTGTTCGGTGGTGCCTCTCCCGCTACCCGTCGGTGGTATCGTTTTGTGACCATATCACGGTACTCTTCGGTGAAAACCCGCTGAAACGGTAGTCCGAGCAACTGTGACTCCTCTCTGCCTGTCATTGCCGCGAACTGCTCGTTGACGAAGACGTATTCGCCGTCTCTGACGACGACCACGCCGTCAGTGCTCTGCTCAACTAGCGTCGAGTATTTTTTTCGTTCCTCCTCGATGGTCTGTTCCCGACGCTTTCGTTCCGTAATATCGGTGTACCAGACGTACGCGTGCCGTCGACCGTCGACCTCAAACGGCAATACGCGAAGCAGGAAGTCTCGGATCTCGTCGGCTGATTCTCGTCGGACCTCCGTTTCAACGGGATCGCCGTTGATAACCTGCTGGCGGATCGCCTCATATCCTTCTCGTTCAGAATTGGGGACGACGACGTCTGCTATCGGTCGGTCGGCCGCTGTCTCGTCGTTGACGCCGAAAGTGGCTTCAAACGCCGAGTTAACCTCGGTGATGTACGGCTCTTTATTAATAAACTCGACAGCCATGATCGGGTCTGGCGTGTTCTCGAAGAGAACGGAGCGCCGGTCTCGCTCGGCCTCAAGACGCCGTTGCCGCCTCCGCCGTTCTGTGATATCTCGTGAGATCGCAAGGAACCGATCCTCACCGTCGATAACCGCGCTGGTCGGATTAACTTCTAGCCACCGACGCTCCCCATCTGCCGTCTTTATCGCCTGTTCATACGATTCGACGTCTTCCCCGTCTGCTACTCGCTCGATAATCCGCGGTATCCGATCGGGAGTAAACGACTCGGTCGCGACCGTTATTCCCTCCGCACCTCGCTCTAAGAGCGTCTCGCGGTCGTAGCCTGTTATTGAACACAATGTCTCATTGACTCTCAGCAGCTCTCCAGTCTTCGAGTCATGAACGGCGATTGCGTCATTTACCCCGTTGAATATCTGTTCGTACTCCCGTTTGCGTCGTTTTTGCTGTGTAACATCCCGTTGAATAGATAGCACCCGGGATTCACCACCAATTGTTGCTGGCGCTAACGTCGCTTCCAGCCAGAGTTTCTCTCCACTCTGGGTTTGACCGCGCCACTCGACAGTTTGTGAGTCGCCGGTCTCAGCGACCTCTTCGATGAGACGCCAGCCGCGCTCTGCGGTGTATCCCTCTGATGAGATGCTGAGGCCGTCGATACCGAGGTCGCGAATCGTGCTGATGTTGTCGTACCCGAGTAGCTCGTGATAGGACTCGTTGACGTCTGCGATCTCACGACTTTCCGGGTCGAACACGACGATAGCGTCGTTCACGCCGTTGAATATCTGTTCGTGGTCCCGACTGCGACGCTCGGTCCGCCTCTGCCCTGGTGCCGTCAACTCGCCGTTCGATGTTCTGCGCTCACGCGATCGTTTCCGGTCAACGATCGTTTTCAGCCGCTCAGCCGCCACTCTCGGGCTCGTCGAAACGAGTGTCTGCGGGATATAGGCCGTCGCACCGGCCCGGATCGCTGTCTCGACCGCGCCCGACTCTGTGGTAATCGCAACGATGGGAAGTGGCGATACCTCATCCGCGAGCCGGTCGATAACCGATTCCCACGACGTTGACGCGAGGTCCTGCTGAACAACGACGGAGTCGACATCGGAAAACCGGGCGGTGTCGGCGGATGGCGCCAGCGACACCACCTCTACCGAGAAGGCGCCGGAGTCGACCGAACGGAGGGGGCCCCCGACCGCAGCGTCTCCGACGACACCGATCCGGTACTGTTGTGAGGCGTTGCTCATTGACGTGAAACCAATTTAAGTAATATGTTCGCTCGGTATACAAAAACTATTGCCAATTGAAACGTCGCCGTGGCCGCCTCTGTTCGCTACTCCTCTACCTTCCCTGGATTGAGCGTTAATTCCGCCCAGCGTGCGCAGATCCACCCCCCTGCGGTCAGGATGTTCAGCCCGAGCAGCAGAACAAACGCCCCGAGTACCGACAGCAGCAGCGCTCCGGGAAGCGTCGAGACTTCCCACGATGTGAGACGGACGATGAACGAGATCCCGACCTCAAACTGTTCCCACGGGACGACGAGCGAGAGCTCCCGCTGAATCGGGTCAGGCAAGAAGAGTCCGACCGAGGCACCGGGCATATCGTAGTACAGCGGTGCTCCGAGCAGCGACAGTCCGAGTGAAAAGACGAACACAATAATTGTGAACGCGGCGGTGCCGACAGCTAATTTTGAGAGTACGAAGATAAACGACCCCCACAAAATTGGATTCGTAATTACCGTCTGTACTTGATCACGCAGTCGAGAGGCTTCCGAACGCCCCCACGCCGGCGACGGGATGTCGGCACCGAGCAGTCGCCGCGCCATCACTCGCTCAACGGAGGCGACGAGTACGATGCCACCTATTGTCGCCGCGAGAATCGGCAGCCCGATCAGGAACACCGACAGGCTGATACCGAGTGACAGTCCGACGACGGTGCCAACAAAGTACCCGATTCCAAGCGGAAACGCGAGTGCGAGATACAGTATAACCCCGTAGGTCCGGAGTTGAAATGGAACTAACAGCACCTGTCGAACAGACGGGAGGGTGGTCGAGACGTTCGATACTGGGTCTTTGAGAGCCATTAACGGACCATTTGGATTGTCTTCGGGTAAAATATTCCCGACTTGTGTTACTCCCAACCGCTTCGACGTTCGTCAGGCCCGAAGCATGACATCTCCGTCATAGGTATGTGCCCGAAGCGGCGTGGTACCGTCGCCGACGACCGCCTCCAGTTCGGAGTCACTCTGACGCTGGATTTGTAGCCCAGGAGCCACGTCGCTGACGAGTATCTCACCGTCGGCCGTGCCTACTGTGAGTACCGTATCGAGTGCCTCTCCTATTCGGAGGAGCAAGTCGCCGTCCGACGTTTCTATCTCAGCGTCCTTCGCCACAGCAGGAACGTCTGTCATGATGTCCCCGTCTTGGGTGCTAATCTCTCCGATTCGGGCCGGGTCTCGAACCTGTATCGACCCGTCTTGCGTTACCGCTGAGAGCGTGCCACCCGTCCCGTTGACGGTAATATCCCCGTCGTTTGTCTCCGCGGTTACCTCACCTTGAGCGTCGGTAATCTGAACCGCGCCATCTCGGCTCTGGAGTACAGCGCCGTCTGGGACTCGCTGTGCCGTCACCGCCCCGTCGGTGGTCTGGAGTCGATCGACAGCCATCTGTTCGGGCACGTACAGCTCCACTGACACGCTTGCTCCACCGATTCCAACAACGTTCGGCTTGTCAGTAGTAATCTCGACGCGGTTTGTAGTTTTCTCCACACCGACGCTTAATTCATCGAGCGAAACTCCACCGAACGCCTCCTTTTCAGTAATGAGTTTGATGTCATCGCGCTGCTCGGCGGTGAAGGCAATCGCGTCCGTCACATCGACCACGGAGAGTATTGTATCTGCCGACACATCGATAGTTTGCTTGTCGGTCGTTCTGTCGCGTTCGATTTGAACAACGGATCCGCAGCCGGCAAGCGCACTCGCAATCCCTGCGCCGGCCGCACCAAGGACTTTTCGGCGCGAAACGGGTGCTTCAGCATCTCCGTCACTCATCGGAACCACCCGTAACAGCGGTTGTAGATCCGCTAAGTAATGCGTTCGTGAGAAAGCCACCAAAGCGGGCGAGCCCGTTGAGAACGTGGAGCGATACGAGGAGGAGGACAACGCCACAGCCTGCGCCGATGACTGCCTCGGCCAGCGTGTCGACGACGTACGGCCCGAGTGTATAGGTCACTCCAGACGCGTCGTAAAATACTGGCAGAGACAGTAGGGNCACCGAGATCGCACCCGCCGTGACCACGGCTGTGAAGGCGACGATGCCGAACACGAACTTCAGCCCGACGAGTAGCAGTCCGGTCCACGTCGCAGGCGTTGTGACGACCCGGTTCGTGGTCGCGATGATCTCATCAACTGAACCGAACGCCAACTCGACGTCTGGGACCGACCGATTGACGTCGACGTCGAGGAGCCATCCAGCTAACTGAGCCTCGAAGGAACCGATACCGAGTGTCACAGCGAGTGTCCCGACGATGATCGGGATGCCGAGAAGCGTCACTACGAGGCTGAGCCCAGTCGAGAGTCCAGTCGTGATGACAGTGAAGTACGCGACCCCGAGCGGGAACGCTAACAGGAGGTACGCGAGGTTGCGATACGTCTGCCGCTGAAACGGCACACCGATGAATTGCGCAAGCGCGTCGATCGGTGAACTTGGGGACCAAGTGGGTTCGCTCATGTTGCGGCTCAATCTTGTGGCGAGACCCACGTATAAGGAACCGAGCGCTACAGTTCGGGCAACGCACCCAAAAATATAAATATGAGATTGGAGGTTCGGGCATGGTATCGGCGCTCTCACGGACGCGGTCCGCACGGCAGTTCTCGTCCGATTCGGTGAGGCCGACTGATGGTAGCCCCTCCATTTTCTCCACGGGGAATTTCTGAGTCTCCAATGCTATGAGTTCACCGACCGTGCCAACGCTCCGAGCCCCGCTAAATGAGCTACCGTGACGCTGAGGACAGTCACCCCGTCTGAGAGTGACAGCAATGGTACTAGGACGTAACTGATCCCGTACGGTACGACGGCGATACACACGACGCCGACCGCCAGCAACAGCATCGTCCGGCTCTCGTTGCGACGGTGACCGTCGTACGCTAGATACCCGACGTACGCTCCGAGACAGGCGGTCGCAACGCCCCCTGCCGTCGCGATCACGGACAACGTCATCGATACACCACCCCGAGGATGACGAGCAGCCCACAGAACTTGCTCGCAGTCACCAGAATCCGCCGCTCGGTCCCCGTCACCGATTCGATGTTACCGAACACCAACCGGAGGAACATCGGGAGCGGGGCCAACAACAGCAGTCCTACCGTGAGGTACAATAGCGGGCGACGACGCGTCCGCAGATAGCCGCGCGCGAAGCGGTACGTGACGAACGCCGCGAGGACAACAGAGAGGAAGAACGCGGTAATCGTGACCGCTGCTAACGCAATATTGTCCCCAACAGCCTCCACTTGGAACAGGAGTCCTACCTGTTTACCCCCGGCGAATTGTGCTATGGAGTGAGCGCGTACCATCATCCGGAGAGTTCCTCGTACAGTCTGGTCAGTCGATCAGCGGCTGTTTCGTCGACGTATTCAACGTCAATCTTGAATCCAGCCCCGGTCAGATCGATCGAGACGTGATCGAGGCGAGCCGCATACACTTCTTGAGGGCCCTCGTTGGGGTCAATCTCTTGGACGCTCTCAACAAGGTCCTGCTGTTGGAGCCGTTCCAGTCGGCGATAGACCGTTGCTTCCGATGCGTCACAAGCCTCACAGAGGGCACTCGCCGAACGCGTTTCCTCATACGTTTCGATGAGGATTCGTCTGGCGTACTCGTCGTCAAGCAACGAGTACACTTCGTGGGTATCAACCACCGGCTCGGGAACCATCCGGCGGGGAGTTAAACGCACGTCACTTAATACTCCCGACACGAGGTTTGTTCTGTATCTTTCTCTCAAAGCTTCGCGTGATATCTTAGGTGGTAGTCTTAGATGCCTATCTAAGATATTTTTGAGGTGTCCGGAATTGCTCTACCAGAGTAGTCGTACCCGTGGAAGACACTCTCGTGTTTCTCATACTGAGACAGTGATACACCCTTCTTCATACTCCCGCCACAACAGAGACGTAGCCGCCGACCGGAGGCGGTTGCAATAATATCCGGCTGCTTGGTAGCTCCCTTCCAAATCCCTGTCTTGGTGGGACCGACCTCCCCCGCTCGGTCCCATCGGCCACTTGCCCCCTGTCGCTTCGGCCCTCCTTTGAGCCGCATTCCCCCACCGCAGTTCGAATTTCATGTGCTCTCTCCTGAAGGTGGCTCACCGTTCTGTGTCCCGCGTACATCAACGAACATGTAAGTCATCTGAATATAGCCGCTAAGCCCCCACCCTCAAGGAGCGAACGGCGTCAGCCATGAGCGAGTAGGGTAGGGTAGTTCGCAAACCACAGGGTTTCAAATCTCGCATCCGGACAGTGACGCATGTACGATCTTACCGGGTTTCAGCGAGACCTACTGTACGTCGTTGCCGGGCTTGATGATCCACATGGGCTCGCAGTTAAAGATGAACTTGAGGAGTATTATGAAAAAGAGATCCACCACGGTCGCCTCTATCCGAACCTCGACACGCTTGTCGAGAAGGGGCTTGTCGAGAAGAGCCAGCGGGATCGTCGGACTAACGAGTACGCGGCAACTCGACGCGGCGAAAGAGAAATTCAGGCTCGCGCAGACTGGGAAGCAGAATACATTACCCACGACTCCTGAAGCCATTCAGGGTCGACCTACGAGCCTTCATTTCACTTATTGACCTCCTCCCCCGCGTGAACCCGGAGGAATCCGCCCATCGGATTCGAGCAGTCGATGCCTTTTGCTTCCAACCCGCACTCAGAGGGAACCGGCGACACACCGGGGGAACTCTCGTTTGTCTCCCTCGCAGGGCTGTGGCCCGGCCGATGAGGCCCCATCGGATTCCATGTCATCGCCGTGCGAACCACCGCTGGTTCGCCACCCCTTGTGGTTCGGGGACGGCATCTCACCGAATCCGTAGCGTCCGTGTGGATAGGGGCCGCGAGTCTCAATCTATCGGGACAAACGGACCAAGTGTCGCTCGACCCCCCGCCTGAAGACGGGGGTATGCGCTCGTCTCTCTATCACAGAGTAACAAGGAGGAAGCCCATGGCTTCAGCCGTGGGAGGAATCCGACTGCTGTGGGCGTTCCAGAATATCGAAGATATCAACCGCCTTGTATTCCCGATTCCGCTGTTGTCCCGTCACTTCGACAACCACTCCGCCTGCTTCGAGCTCTTCGATTGCGTTGTAGGCTGTCTGTCGGCTCACATCGAACCGTTCTGTGACATTGTTCGCTGTAAAGTATGGTAGCTCGAATAGGGATCTGGCAAGCTTGTGACTCGTCTTTTGCCCTGGATATTGTGTTTCGTACTCTCGGCGTAGTTCGATCAAATTGAATGTCCGCTCGTAGGAATCGCGGGCCTGCTCTTTGATGCCCTCAATAAAGAACGCAATCCAGTCACGCCAGTTGCCCGCCTCACTGACTGCTCGCATCCGTTCAACGTACTCCTGCTTGTTACGATTGAAGTAGGCACTCGGATAGAGGTACGGCTCCGACAGATAGCCGGCCTCATGAAGTTGTAACACGATCAGGAGTCGTCCAAGTCGGCCGTTGCCATCTGAACAGGGGTGGATCGTCTCGAATTGATAGTGTGTGACCGCCAAGTCGACTAACGGATGATACTCACCACCCATCTGAATATACGCCTCCAGAGAGTCCATTAATTCTGAAACTGCGCCTGCTGGTGGCGGAACAAATGGAGACTGGCTTCGATGTGGTGACGGAATATGAACGTCGGTATCTCGCCACGCTCCAACTCTGTCACCCTCATTTCGAACTCCACTAAGAAGTGTTTCGTGAAGCGATTTGAGCAGTGATAGCGAAATCGATCCTCCGCCCTTAATCGCGTCAAAACCGTCTCTGAGCGCTTGTTCTGCGTTGAGAACCTCTTGTAAATCACGGCTCACGCTTACAGTCTCGCTGGACTCGCTTCGCGTGTGGTACGCGTATACCTCGTCCATTTCGACATCTGCGCCTTCGATTTCTGCGGTCTCGACTGCTTCGAGCCTGAGAAGCGATGTGTACAACACCGGCGAGAAATCGACTGTTGGACTTATCCCATCGATACGTCCGAGTTGAAATGTTGCGTCGGCTATCTTTGCCGTGAGCTCGTCATCGATCTCAATTGGAGAGGAGACAGGTAGCTTCTCTGGGATATAGTACGGATGGGGATGCGACTCCCGATAGTGTCCCGGCGCCTCTGAAGGTAGATCCTGTGCTCTCATTTTGGATATGATTGGGTGCGATATGTCTTAATCATACTGGGTATAAACTCGTTTGAATAGTGCGGTTCGATTTGCCGGTGTGTCTACAGATAAGCAAGGAGAGAGCCCACGGCTTTAGCCGTGGGG
>NZ_AOJK01000001.1:19347-20016 GCF_000336875.1 Halorubrum californiense DSM 19288
CTCTCCAATTCATCCAATCCTGCCTCTAGCACTTCGGTGTATGCCTCTGAGAGTCCCAGATCGTTCGCTTCCGCGTAGTCTTTGATCCGGCCACCGAGCGTGTGTGAAATATCTATGTTTGGACGCATGACGAAAAGACTTTAAGACTAAAAGTATAATAATCTATCGTCGTGAAGCGTACCAACACATTCGCAGTACGTCCGCTTTCCGAGGACGGAGAGCGGNTATCGTCGTGAAGCGTACCAACACATTCGCAGTACGTCCGCTTTCCGAGGACGGAGAGCGGCTGCTACGGGACCTGTTGGACGCTTCCGCTGCTCTCTGGAACGAAGTCACGTACCAGCGCCTCATGCGGTACAACGACAAAGACGGGTTCGAAGGCGACGTGTGGGATGCCGATACGGGCCACCTCGAAGGCGCGTACAAGGGCGTTCTCGGCGCGTCCACCGCCCAACAGGTAATCCGAAAAAACAGCGAGGCATGGCGAGGGTTCTTCCGACTGAAAGAGCAGTACCACAACGCCTCGAACACGTCAGTCACGGAACACCCCGAACCGCCGGGTTTCCGTGGCAACGAGGACGACGGTCGTCAGCTCAAGACCGTCATTCGCAACACGTCGTACACCGTCGAATGGGGCGACCGCTCTCGACTCGAAATACTGGTCGGGAG
>NZ_AOJK01000002.1 GCF_000336875.1 Halorubrum californiense DSM 19288
GACCAAATCAGGTCGAACCTCTTCCAGTGACTTCTCCATATCACTCGGGAGTGGACTTGCCCAGATGACGGTGACAGCACTTTCGTCGTCGTTGACAGCGTAGCCCCATCCTCCCGGCGGATCGCCGTAGTCGTCATTCTCAATTGCGTATTGATTGTTAAATCCAACCGCGACGCTCTGTGTCCCGTTGTTTGTCACCTCAAGTAGGCGATCAACCTCTGTGATTGCGTTCCTGTTAACGCCTTCGCCAGGTGCATCTGTTCCCTCACCAGTGATATCAATCTCAACGGTACCATCCGCGGGCGCAGTCACATAATCGGCGTTCGCACTGTCGGGAAACGGAGTGNCTGTTCCCTCACCAGTGATATCAATCTCAACGGTACCATCCGCGGGCGCAGTCACATAATCGGCGTTCGCACTGTCGGGAAACGGAGTGATACCGAGAAACGCATCGGCATCGCCGGCGGTCTCAACAGTAACCGTCCGTTCGGCTTCAACTGTCGTGAACGCTCCCGTTCCAAGAAGCGCACCGCCCCCAGCTACTATTCCCACCAAGCCAGTAAGGGCGGCTCGTCGNTCGGCTTCAACTGTCGTGAACGCTCCCGTTCCAAGAAGCGCACCGCCCCCAGCTACTATTCCCACCAAGCCAGTAAGGGCGGCTCGTCGGTTCACACCACCCCCTACGATCGCTGAACACTTTGTATTAGTGTCCTTTCAATCCTCTTGAGGAGTTACTTTTGTTTCAAGCGCTCCCTTCACTCTCGTTGGGAGTGCCGAATACGCGCTCTGTATTCAGCACGATCTTCTGGAGATCATCAAAATCTGGCAAGATCTATAGTGGTACATTCGCACTCTTCAGTGACCAGCTGTATCAGACAGATAAATGTCTGAAGAAGAGGATTTCAACAGAGCCCAATTTTTATTTTCGCGTTCGGGAGACGCGATCCGACCATCGGCTCCATCGCGTCCGCGACGTCGTCTCCGGGTCTTCCAGATCCCAGCCAGCAGCGGTCGCGGCGTCTTCGAGTCCGAGATATTCCCATCCGTCCTGCGGAAGGGACTCCGGTTGCTCCGAAGCGTCTCCGACCAAGACGTGTCTCTCCGTTTGGAACCGGGAACTGAGGCGACGGAGGCTCAAGAAGGTCGACCTGACCTGGAAATCTCGGCGAACGAGGTGCTCGGCGCTGAAGACGTCAGCGGCGTCGGGATCCGCCGAGAGGAGACCAACGTGCTGCGCCCAGCGTCGCGCGTCCACGACGACTGCCTGTGGCTCACGGGTCCGCTGGAGGGCAGCCAGTTCGAACGCGAGGGTCATCGTTTCGCTCGTCATCGACTAGACCAGGGCTGCACCACCCCAGCCGAGGAGCAGGGAGAAGCCGATGGCCGCTCCCGCCTGCCGAAGCATCATCCGCCCGGCGTACCTCGGGGAGAGCTCCTTCGCGACCGTGGTCGCCGTCACCAGGCACGGAAGTAACACTCCCGCGAGGTAGACGGCCGTCAGTACCTGTACGGGGGTCATCGCGGACAGCATTGTGCTGAGGCCATCCGACTGCAACAGAAGCAGGCCATCCTTGCGGATCGACCCCATCACGACGACGAGTGCCGTCTCACCGGGAAGGTTGAACAGCCCCATCACCGGTCCAAGAGCCTCGCCCATCGCATCCAGGACGCCGAGATAATCGAGCGTCGAAGCGACGAGGACTATTCCGGCGAAGACGGGGAGCGCTTTCACGAAGAAACTCCGAATTACGGTTCTGATCTCACGCCACACGGACTGCCAGGTCGGCCACTGGAGGAACGCACGGTTTTCGGTGGCGAGCGACGCCGTTCGCGCACGCTCGGGAGCGATCAGGCGCGCATAGACGAGCGTCGTGGTCGTGAGAACCCCGAGATACGGGAGGACGAGCCACGGCATCTCGACGGCCGCGAACACAGCCAGTGTCGCCGGGAACTGGTAGGAACAGGCCGAGCCGAACCCAATCGCTGAGACGGTCGTTCGACGGGTACAGTCCGAACACCCTCGGGTGCTGGTGACTGCCGGGACGTTACAGCCGAATCCCATGACGACGCGAACGAGGTCACGGCCGGTGAGACCCACCCGACGAAGGTGTGGATGGAGTGAGGCGGTAATTCGCGTGACGAGTCCGCTCTGCTTGTAGACTGCCATGAACACCGCGAAGATGAGGATCGTCGGGCCAGCCCAGACGAACAGGAACGGTCCCATCGAGAGCAGGCCGTAGTCCCCACCCAGAACTGCTGCGAGCGGTTCTGGAAGATTGTTGGCCCACTGGACCGAGGGCTCCAAGAGAGTACTCACTCGGGGAGAGAGTTCGGCCGCCGCTGCGTTTGCGAATTGAACTGCGGCCGCGGCAGGCAACAGGAGCAAGGCAATACTGACGAACGGGCCGAGAAGCGAATGTTCGAGAACCGTCTCTGGCGGGTCGAGATGAATTCCCGTTTGCCGATTGACCCGGCCCGGGAACTCGTCGGCGTTGTGAAGCGCGCTGACCAGCTGATTTCGGTCACCCCCGTCGATCGCAGCGCCACCGCCGTCAGTTGCGACGCGGGAGACGTTTCGTGCGTCCACCGGCGCGAGCGGGACACCGAGGTCGTCGGCGAGCGCGTTCAATTTTTCACGCGCCTCGGGCTGGTTCTCAACCTTGTCCCAGAACGTCACTGCGATCGCGCCGACCTTTCCCTGTACCAGCGGTAGAAGGTCTTCGAGGTCGTCGTCGATATTCGTCGCGCGAACGACGAGGAGGACCGTATTAGTCTCTTCGACGGCGCTGATTGCCGCCCGGGTGGTCTCTGTGTCCGTCCCGAGCAAGATGCCGGGTGTGTCGACGAAGACGAACTCGTCCGAATCGTATCGCTCGATGTCGACAGTCGTTCCCCGAAAGTTCCCTGTCTTCGGCGTCGTCCCAGAGAGACCGGCGACGAGCTCTGATTTCCCAACGCTCTCTTTCCCGACGACTACGACAGTTTCCTTCCCGTCGTTCTCTGTTGATGGGGCGTCGCCTGTGAAGCTCCGTGCGTCAGTCATATTTTTTGAATCCCATCTTCGGAGCCAGTTCACGGAACGACTGCCGACAGAGCCAGATGTCGTACTTGCCGACGAGACCCTGTTCGCGGCCCGTCATCCGGCAGACGTGTCGGTCATTGTCTCTCGCCTCGTTCGATTGCTCGGTTCCACCGTCTTTGTTCGAAGTATCTCGTACCATGATTAGCAGTCGCACATATCAGGTTCGCAGCAGGACAGATCCTCGAGGAACATGCTCTTCTCACGGTACTCGTTGAGGGGAGTTCGGTCGACGTCGAGTCTTGTGGCAATTTCGTCAGCGACGACGGCGAAGCGCTGCCTGAACTTGTAGATGAAGCAGAACTGTTGACCGTTGTGCGCGACCTGTGGACCGGCAAGAAATAGGCCGGGAGTGATAGTCGACTCGTCTCGTTCGGTCAGCCTGGGCTGGCCGTTCTCGGAATCGAAGTGTTCGTCGACGAGACCGAGCCCACTCTCGAATCCAGTTGCGAGCACTGGCCGATTCCGTGTCGTGTACGACGCTCCGTCAGTACCGATTACGTCGAACGTCCCCTCATCGACGTCGACGCGCTCGACCCGGATTCCGTCTTCGAGGGCGATCGGTGCGTCGTCTTCGAGGGCCTCCCGCAGCCGCTGGCTGGTATACGGAGAGAGTACTTCGCTCGGATCGGGGCCCCGGAACTGCCAGGGCCCTTCCTCGTCGACGACGAGCACTTCGTGACCCAGGTCGGCGAGTGCGAGTGCCGCGTCGATACCACTCTCGTACCCGCCGACGATGACGATGGGGTCCTCGACACACTCGTCGGCGAACGCACTCCAGGATTCGACCCAGGTATTGTGGACGCAGTGACCCGCACCGGGGAACGGATCGTCGTTCGGTTGCCCGAACTGTCCGGCCGCCCAGATGACGAACCGGCTCTGGATGACGCCTGTCGACGTATGGAGGACGAACCCGTCGTCGTGTCGCTGGACCGACTCCACTTCGACGCCGGTTCGGACGGGCAAATCGTGAAAATCGACGACTCCTTGGAGATATTCGGCGTACTCTCCACCGGTCGGGTGTTCACGGTCGAGCGCGAATGCGGGTGAGGTGTCAGTCGTGACAGCGTTCAGGTCCCGGCAGCCGAAGCTGTTGCTGGGGAACGATGGCGTGATGAGACGCATCTCGTCTGGCCACTGTTGGAACGATGCCCCGACTTCGTCTCGCTCGAGGATGGCGTAGGAGTCGAGACCCAGATCCGCGAGGACGGCCCCAACACCGACGCCTGCGGCACCTGCCCCGACAATCGTTACGTCGAGCGACTCGTGTTTGCGGGCTACTTCTGGTGTCACTGTTAACAACACAAGGTAGTAGAAAGCTAATTATAAATAATATGCGCTATGGTGTTAATAACAGATGAGTCGAGAGACAATTCCCGTCACGGTGCTGAGCGGCAACCTCGGCGCGGGCAAGACCACCGTGCTGAACAACCTCCTGAACACGCGAACCGACCTCGACGTCGCGGTCCTCGTCAACGACATGGGCGAGGTGAACGTCGACGCCGAGCGCGTCGCCGAACACTCGGACATCTCGGAAGACGACGAGGACCTGATAGAACTCTCGAACGGCTGTATCTGCTGTGAGCTACGCGGCGATCTGCTGGACGCACTCGCTAAGCTCGCACAAGCCCGCGAGTTCGACTACCTCGTCATCGAATCGACGGGCGTCGCCGAACCCTTGCCGGTCGCCCAGACGCTCACCATGGGATTCGACCAAGGAGACCTCGACCCCACGGAGTTCTACGAGGAGACCGGCATCGAAGTGATGGACTACTACGAACTCGACACGACCGTCACTGTGGTCGACGCCCACCAGTTCTGGACGACGTTCGATTCGAAGGAATCGCTGATGGACGGCGACACCGAGAAAGACCTCGGAAGCCTCTTGATCGAACAGATCGAGTTCTGTGATGTCCTGCTGTTGAACAAGTGCGACCTCGTCGACGAGGAGACGCTCGACGAGATCGAAGAGATGATCGAGGTGCTACAACCCCGCGCGGAGATCATCCGAGCCGAACACGGCGCGGTCGATCCCGGTGAGATCCTCGACACAGGACGGTTCGACTTCGAAGCGGCGAGCCAGTCCGCGGGGTGGCTACGGGAGCTCCAGCAGCCGCACGAGTCCGCCGAAGAGGAACACGGCGTCACGTCGTTCGTCTACACGTCGCGCCGTCCGTTCCACCCCGAGCAGTTTGCCGATCTCCTCGATTCGTTCCCCGCAAACGTCGTCCGGTCGAAGGGCCACTTTTGGCTGGCGGGTCGCGAAGAAATGGCACTCGGATTGAACGTCGCGGGACGGTCGATCCGAGTTGGGTCGGCTGGTAATTGGATTGCGACGCTGCCGGAGAACGAGCGCGAGAGCTACTTCGAGGCCAATCCGGAGCTCGAAGAGATATGGGACGACAAGTGGGGTGACAGAGGGACCCAGCTCGTGCTCATCGGTACGGACATGGACCACGATGCGCTCCGCACCGACCTTGATGCGGCCCTGCTGACCGACGAGGAAATGGACGCTGACTGGACCGCCTTCGACGACCGGTTCCCGACGTGGGACGGCGAAGATGCCGCCGAACCGGGAGAGACGACCGGGGAGTCGACTGAAACGACCGATGATGGTGCCGAAGAGGTCGGCCTCGCGGACTGACGATGTCCTCGCCACAATCCCTCTTCCGGACTGTCGTCAACAAGAACGCGCCACACGAGACCCGTAAAGCGGCGATTGGCGAGCTTGCCGAGATAGACGCGACGACACAGCTTCGCGTGATCGTCGTCGCAGACGGCCTCAACGGGTCGTTCCGCCGGAACGCGTTGAACGCGCTCGGTCGATGCCGAGCGACGACAGAACTCGGTGCGCTGGTCGACGACGCAAGCCTACCGACAGCGCTCCGAGAGCGGGCGGACCAGCTTCGCTAGCGCTCTATTCGGTTCGTTTGGTTTCGTTTTGAGCTCGGAAGTTAGTTAGTATGCGGTCCAAGTTAATATTCTGAAGCAGTCAATACTGGTCATTTCTTAATAAAATTCTTGTATATGTGTCCCCGAGTTGTTAATGTAATGTCGTACACCTGCTCCAGCTGCGATGCACAGTTCCAGAGCGCTGCTGGCGTGACCCAGCACGTCGCACTTCATCATAACACGTGTGCCGAGTGCGACGAGAATTTTGACGACACCGATTCGTTGCGCAACCACATCCACGAGAATCACTGAGCAATCACTACGCCGCGGAAAAGATCTGTCTCGGTCACGGTACTGATTTTTCGGTAGAAGACGAAGCCGCGAATGTGCCCAAAGACACGTTCAGCTACGAATCGATTGGAGTGATTCGGACGCCGTTCGAATCAGCAGAAGGAATTCCGATTCAACCGATCGGAGCAGATTCAGTCACAGGAACTGTCGAAATCGAGGCGTCGTATGCGGATGGATTAGCGGATCTTGCCGAGTTCTCGCACTGTATTCTGTTGTACCATTTTCACGCATCTAGCGATGAATCTCCCCTACGGATCGAACCGTTTCTCGATGACGAACGACGAGGAGTCTTCTCGACACGGGCGCCACAACGTCCGAATCCGATTGGCCTCTCCGTTGTGGCAATCGAGTCCGTCAAAGAACAAGAACTGACCGTGAGCGGAATCGACGTTGTCGACGGGACACCAGTGCTTGATATCAAGCCGTTCGTTCCCGAGTTCGATATCCCGTCCAAGGTGGAGACTGGCTGGCTCGATGCGTCGGAATCCACGATCCGATCAGAACAGGCCGACAAGCGGTTTCTCTGATTTCCCGGTCGCTACTCGTGGATAGTCTGAGCGAGTTTCCAGTCCTACAAACTAGTTGTCTTACCGCGACAGGCGAGCGCGTTATATATTCAGCTTCTTTCGTCTCGCTACGGCCAGTTGCCGCCAGTTGAGGACGTAGTCTCAATCGCCCAGTCCGCGGTGTCCGCAGCGTCGGTCACTAATTGAAACGTCCAGTCGGGTACTGTCTGTACCACCCTCGCGGTCTCGTCTGTCCCGACGAAGACGTATCGTTCCGTCTCGAAGTGTCCTCGGACCGCCGTCAGCGCCTCCGCTATCGAACGTGGTCCGGACAGGAACTCTTGGTGGTATTCGGCCTCTCGCACCCGTCGTCGTTCGATGTACGACGGCTCCGAGGACACGATCCCGACGTGGCTGGTCCAGGTAGTGGCATCTTCGAGGGCGTGGGCGGGCCGTGCGAGTCGATCGAGTGCTCCAAGCGAGACAGCGAGCGTGAGATCGGTCGAAGCCACGTCACGATCCTCTTCGAGAGCTCATCGGGAGCGGGTCTGTCTCCGCCTGATCTGGTGGGTCGAGAATCCGTTCCGCGGCCCGGCGGGCACCGACGATATTGCGAGCAAAAGGACCGACGCTGGGCTCCGCGAGCGCGCCCGAAATGTACACCGCGGACTCAGTGCCGTCGGTCCGTCTCCACGCGAGGGTTCGATCGTTGAGAACGGGGAATCCCTTGACCCCGCGTGCGAGCGACAGTGACTCGCTGACGCGGCCGACCAGCGGCTGCTCGGGAACCGGTTTGAGTCCGGTCGCGAGGACGACGCGTGCGGCCGTCGCTCTCTTGCCGTCGTCGAAGCGGAGGGACAGCCCCTCGTCTGTCGGGTTCGCAGACGTGATTTCGCCTTGCCTGTGTTCAAGCGCACCACCGTCACGCGCTTCGGCCAGTCGTCGCTCAACGTACGGTGGGATCGTGGCATCGTTGCGGGCGGCTCGGACCCGATCGAGACGGGCCTCCGATCCCGGCGGGAGCGTGTGGATCTCTTTGCCGATGTGACGCCAGTTGATCCAGTGCGGGTCGGCCTCGGTCAGTTCGATTTCGAGTTCGTGACGCGATAGGAGCGTCACCGCGGTCCGTTCTGCCAGACGGCAGGCGAGGTGCCCGGCAGTGATACCGCCTCCGACGACGAACGTTCGCCCCTCGAACGGGCCGGGCGTCGCCGGGTCGAACGCTTCGTCCCAGATGTGTTTGAGGGGCGCGTCGTCCGGGAGCGACGCCGTCCACTCTGGGAGCGTCGGCGTCGCCCCGAGCCCGACGGCCAAGACGACGCGGTGAGTCTCAATCGCTCCCGCACCCGTTTCCACCAGATACGTCTCTGTGCCCGCAGACCGGGTAACATCGGTTACCTTCGACCGATGATGACAGTCGGAAAGCTCACGGCGCCCGATAACGTCGCGAGCGTGGTCGAGAAACAGGTCGAGAGTCGGTCGGTCTGGGTAGTTCTTCGTCGACACGAGTTCGTTCGCTCGGTGGTGTCCTTCCGCGTACGACTCGAGCGAGAACGACTCGGTGTCGATGTGGTGGACGAACGTCGATCGGAGGGTCTCCATGCCGCACTGATTGGCCTTCTTGGCGAACGAAGCGAGTAACTCCTCGCGCGGGTCGAGGATCCGAATCTCGTCGCGCGTGTATCCCCCCTCCGTAATGAGGTGGTTTGCGAGACAGGTGCCGTGAATTCCGCCGCCAACAATCACGTACTCGTAGGGGGGATCACCACTCAGTGGGTGATCAGCGGTCAACCTACCGACCGTCACTCTCGTTTTCCTCCGTCGACTTCCAGTTCTTTTCGGTGGTGCTTAGACTGACGATCACTGAACCGTTGTGCGATCGAGAGCCGATACCCCAACTTTCGACTACTAAGCGCGACGGCGTACACGGCAATCGCCGCGACGACGATCGAGCCGCCGGCCGCAATTCCGTAGACGTACGACAGCATCACACCGGCTATCGCCGCGAACTCGGCGGCGAGGATCGCCAGCAAGATGGATTGCTTGAAGCTCTCCGCGACTTGCGCCGCAGCGGCGACCGGAACGACGAGCATCGCAGCGACGAGGATGACGCCCATAATCTGCATCGCGCTGACGACGACCAGCGCCGTGAGCACGACCATGAGGCGTTTGTATAGGCGGACGTTCAGTCGCGCCGCGCGGGCGGCCGTCGCGTCGAATGTGACGTACAAAAGTGGCCGATAAGCTAGCGTGACGAGGCTACCGACGAGGACACTCATTAACACGAGGATACCGACGCTCTCCGTCGAGACAGTCGCCAAACTGCCGAACAAGTAGGCGTCGATACCGACCGCGATGCCGCCGTCGGTGGCAGTAATGAGGATACTACCGACCGCGAACCCTCCTGTCAGAACAATCGCCAGTGATGTGTCGCTGTACGCTCCGGCGTGTTCGACGAGCAACTCTACGAGTAGCGCCGTGACGATTGCGACCACGAATGCGGTGAGCAGCGGCGACAGCGTGAGCGAGAAGGCCGAATTGAGGAACAACCCGACGGCGACGCCGGCGAAGGCTGTGTGTGCGAGCGTATCGCTGATCATCGCCATCTCTCGATGAACGAGGAACGTCCCGACGACCGGCCCAATGAGAGCGATACACAACGCAGCGAGGTAGGCACGTTGCATATACGGGTATTCGAGCATCGGCATGCCGAGCAGGTCGGCCAACACGTTCATTCCGGGACCAAAGACGTAGTTGAGGAACCACTCGATAGGGGCGAGGACGTTGACAGCAAAAAGCGGAGTCGCTATCACGTTGTCGAGTGGAACGCCCTCTCCGAGGCGACGTAATATGAACATCATTTGTGGTCGTGCTGGAGGATGTGTTGGTCTTTCCCATAGGCCTGCGAGAGAGCATCAGTCTCGACGAACTCCTCCGGGTCGCCGTCGAAGAACAACTGACGGTTGAGACAGGCGACATCCGTCGCGTGTGTGGTGACGACACCGATATCGTGCTCGATCAGAATGACGGTTAGTCCGGTCGCGTTCAGGTCATGGATGAGGCCGTAAAACTCCTCTCTGGATTCGGCATCCACGCCGACCGTCGGTTCGTCGAGCGCGAGCAGATCGGCCTCTGAGGCGAGCGCACGGGCGATGAACACCCGTTGGCGTTGGCCACCGGACAGTCGACCGACCCGGCGAGACGCGAGGTCTGTGATTCCCACCTGTTCCAGCGCGTCTTCGATCGCTTGCCGGTCCGCTGCCGAGAATCGACCGAAAAGCCGCCGCGGGTACCGACCCATCTCGACAACCTCTCGAACCGTGATCGGCATATCGCGCGCCGCCTTCGTCGCGTCCTGTGCGACGTATCCGATCCGCTCGCCGGCGTCGAACTCGTGGGCGGGTTCGCCGAACAGCGACACCGTGCCTTCGTCTGGTCGACGAAGTCCGAGCATCAAGTCAAGCAGCGTGCTCTTGCCGCTTCCGTTCGGCCCGACCAGTCCGAGAAAGGAGCCGGGCTCGACGTCGATCGACACCGACTCGAGAACTGGGGCCCCTCCGTAGCCAAATGTGACGTCGTCGACTCTGATGAGGGGGTTTCCCGACTGTTGCCGCTCCGTCGTTGCTGTCGTCATCGGTAGTCGTCGAGGTCGACGAACGAGTTCTCGTACGCCGTAATCCAGGTTGTTGTTCGATACGGAACAGCCACGTCCGGCGGATAAATCGTACAGACGGGTCTCTCCGCTGGGCCGACGACCAGTGCCATCAGTCCCGAACGAGGGCTCTCGGATGGGCCAGGCTCGGCGTTCCCGTCCCACTCCGGTTCCGTGTCGCCAGACGTGGTGTCGCTCATTCTGCGTCGAGGGCCTGCTTCAGGGTCTCGAGATTGATGTTTTCCATGATCTCAATGTAGCCCCAGCCCTCATCGGCCCACTCCTGGGTCTGTCCGGGAATTGGCGTCAGCGGGAGGACTTCGGTGGCGTCGGTCTCTGCGACGAGCTGGTTCGCCGCCGTCTGAGATTCGAGCGGATCCGCACAGACGTACTGGAGGTCGTGTTCGGCGATGATCTCCTGGGCCCGTTCGATATCCCTCGGCGTCGGCTGGTCGTCCGGTGACAGTCCCGTCAGCGTCCGGACCTCGAAGTCGTAGCGCTGACCGAGGTACTGGAAGGCGTTGTGACCAGCGACGAACACGACGTCTTTCGAGGCGCCCTCTAGCGCGGACTGGAACGACTCGTCGAGTTCGTCCAGACGATTACGGTACGACTCGGCGTTCTCGGCATAGGCACTGGCGTTGTCGCCGTCGACGTCGACGAACCCGCTCCGGATGTTGTCGACGGCCTGCTTCGCTCGCTCGGGGTCTAACCAGAAGTGCGGGTCCGCTCCGCCGGAGTGGTTGTGGCCGTGTCCCTCCTCGCCTTCGTGATCGGCTTCTCCCTCCTCGTGGCCGTGTTCACCCTCATGCTCGCTATCACTCTCGTGCTCATGTCCGCCCGCACTCTCAGTCACTTCGGGTTCGATGACCGACCCACTGCCGTCGGTGAGCGTCGCGTCGAACTCAGCGGGAGCGTGCTGGGCAAAGAGGACATAGTGACCCTCTGTTTCAATATCGATGGAGAACGTCGTCTCACCGGAGTCCGCAAACTGGAGGTGATAGAGTGACTCACTGGACGGCGCGAGTGTTCCGCCGCCTTCGACCGGTGTGTGCGTGTCGTGGTCGCCGTAGAGGGCGGCCGCAGTTTCCTCGACGTGGTGAATGCCGTGGTCGCCACCCTCGTCGGTCGCGATGACGGCGAGTTGCATCCTCGGATCGGGGCCCTCGTGGAACGTGTGCGTGTAGGTGCCAGCTTCGAGGTGGTAGAGGCCAGCCCACTCCCAGGGAGTCTCCCCACCGTGATCGTGCTCTCCTTCACCGTCGTGACCTTCCTCGTGTTTGCCCTCATGATCTCCTTCCTGACCGTGATCGTGGTTGTGACCGCCTTCGATGAGGTTGATACCAGCACCGGCAGCGACGATATCGACGTCGGCGTCGTCGTCACCGAGACTCGTCACGAGGTCGTCAGCCCACGGCTGGAATCCCTCCATCCCGTAGAGGAAAAGGTCAGATTCGAGGATTGTTCCCTGAATCTGTGGCCCTGGTTCCCACCCGTGGCCGTGTTGGCCGATCGGGACGAGCGTCTCTGCGGTCGCGGTGTCGCCTGCAACCTGGCTGGCTAAGTCCCCGAATACGAAGAACGAAGACTGGGCTTCCGGCCCGGTATTCTCTGTCGCTGTTGAGCCGTCATTCTCCGCCGCGCCGGAGTCGCTGTTGTTCGATGTACAGCCCGCGAGCGCACCGATGGTTGCCGTACCGAGTCCAGCTACGATGAGTCGACGTCGGGTGTATCGAGGCATCTATTGATAATACTAGCAGATTAGCTAATAAAGACTGTGATTTTAGTCACTCAAGTTAATAAGAAACACTAACTGAAATCTAAGTTTAGTAACCTGTGTCGTGGTAACTAATGCGAGTCGTGGAATTACTAATTATTGCTATCTCAAAATCCGTATTACACAACCCTGAGAATGGTGCTAACAGGTTTTTCCTACTCGTAGCCCGAATGAATGGATGTAATGTGTCACTGCTTCAGCGACCTAGCCGAGATGAGTGATGAAGAGCGTACGGAAATCCTCAGCGAACACTCGACCAAAGAACTCCGCGCGGAATACTCCACGGAAGAACTAGAAACCCTCGGCGTTATCGCCTGAGGCTAGTTCACGTTGGTCTTACTCGGACGACCGACAGCGTCAGCCCGTCACTTAGACCCAGTCGCTGCCCGTTTCTTTGCGTACGCGAGCGTGTAGTAGTCTCGATCAGTTACCTCTCCGGGATCGTTCGTAACGAGGGCCTCTTCGGTATCCATGAAGAGTCGCCGTCCGAACGTCACCTCGTACCCTGCTTCAGTCATCTTTTCGTAGGTCGTCGGTGCGTCAGTCACTTTGAACAGGATTAACCGATTCGGACCGATCGGTGCTTCTCCGTCGGTTGCCTCGCGGAGCGTCAGTTCAGCGCCAGCGTCGATGTCGATCCCGAGGACCGAAGCGAACGCCGTCACACTGCTGACACCCGGAACGACTTCGATGTCGACGCTGGGATGCTGCTCGCGAAGCGTCCGACGCAGGTGTCCGAACGTCGAGTAGATACAGGGATCTCCGAGCGTGACGAACGCCGCGTCGGCGTCGCGCGCGTTCGGCGCGACTTCCGCGGCCGCCGCCTCCCACGCCGCCTCCAGCTCTTCGGGGTCGGTCGTCATCGGGAACTCGAGGTCACCCAGTTTCGAGTCGGGAACGTACTCGGCCGCGACGCGCCGTGACAGTCGTCCGGGTGAGTAGACGATGTCGGCCGATTCGAGCCGTCGCTTGCCGCGAACCGTGAGTAGGTCAGTCGCGCCCGGCCCCAGCCCAATTCCGTACAGTGTCATCGGTTACGTACCCCCCTCATAGTTCTTGACGCCGTCCTGAACCACCTCCTCCGCGAGTACAGCACACGGGACGCGCATTGGCGTCAGCTCGATTCCCAAGAGATCGAGGGCGTCCTCACGGTCGAGGTCATGAACCTCCGAGAGCGTCATTCCCGGGAGCTCTTCGGCGAGCAGGCTCGCACTCGCGATGCTGATCGCACAGCCCTCTCCAGTAAACGTGACCTCTTCGATCGTTTCACCGTCCTCGGCGAGTCTGAGGTCGAACGTGAGTTCGTCGCCACAGGAAGCGTTCTCGCCAGTGTGAGAGACGGTAGCTGGCGAGAGGCGCCCCCACCTTCGAGGATTGCGGTAGTGATCCAGGATTACCTCCTGATACATTTTGGAACCCTGCATCTACTCCACCCTGTGTCGCGTCGCGAGCCCGGCGAGATGCGGGGCTTCCTCCGCGATAATTTCGGCCGTGGCGAGTTCAGCGGCGTTCACGCTTCCGGGCAGCACGAATACTGGGACGTCGCGGGCGATACCTGCCGTCGCGCGGGTCGCGACGACGCGGGTTCCGACCTCCTCCCACGAGAGCCGCCTGAACGCCTCGCCGAAGCCTGATAGCTCGCGATCGAAGAGCTCGCTCACCGCGTCCGGACTGACGTCGTCGACCGTGACTCCCGTCCCGCCGGTAGTCACGACGAGGTCAACGTCCGACCGATCCAGACACTCGCTCACAGTGGTCTTAATTCGGACGTAGTCATCCGGAACCGTCCGACGTGACGTGACAACATGACCTGCGTCGACGAGAATGTTTGCGACGGCGTCACCGCCGGGATCAGTTGGGTCTGCTTCCGTGGCGGTTCCTCGGGACGAGGAGACGGTCACGATTGCGACACCGAGGGGATCGACGCAGTCGTGACCGTCTTGATCCGTCGTCCGTCGGTCCGCCGCCGACGGGAGCTCTGAGTGATTTTCGGTCATTGTCCCTCACCGACCACGAGACGCTGTTCCATCGGTGGCTGAGACCGGTCCATCGTCCCCGGAAACGGATTCTCGAGTTCGTCCCAGTTCCCCGCCATCTCCGATTCTGAGAGGAGACAGTCGTCGAGGGCAGCAGCGATGGTCGCGTCGTCCATTCCAGCACCAATGAAGACGAGTTTTATTTCACGGTCTCCCCACTGTTCGTCCCAGTGGAGATCCGGTCGTGACTCTCGATAGTATTCACGCTGGAACTCGGGGACCGTGACCGCCCATCGGCCGTTGACTTCGACGTGCGTCTGCGTACCCGCTTGGCTCAAGTCCAGCGCGTATCGATCGCGTCCAGCGACCCACAGGTGTCCTTTCGCCCGGACGACGGACTCGGGGAACGAGCGGAGCCACTGGGTGAACCGTTCCGGATGGAACGGCCGGTGGCGCTCGTACACGAACGAGCCGACGCCGAACTCCTCCGGCGGGTGACGGTGATCGTGGTCGTCACCCTGACCATCGTGGGTACCGTCGTGACCGTTGTCACGCTCGGAACTCTCGTCGTGACTATGACCGCCACCGTGGTCCATCTCTGCTGATTCCGGCTCTCCGGCCCCTCCGTGGTCGCTCGAGAGCACCTGCTTCCACCGGGCGGATCCTTTCGCTTGTTCTCTGTCGAATCGTCCAGTTCCGAGAACGTCGTCGGGTTCGACGGCGCTCTCCGTCGTGCGGGTGATGTCGATTTCGGGGTGGAGCGTTTCGAGCACGCGTTCGACCGCCTCGCGCTCGTCTTCCGTGACGAGGTCACACTTGTTGAGGACGAGTACGTCGCAAAACTCGACCTGCTCGGCGAGGAGGTCCGAAAGCGGTCGAGAGCCGTCATCCGTCGACTTGATCGGACGACCGTCGACGAACGACTGATGGAACTGTGCGGCGTCGACCACCGTTACGGTCGTATCGAGATCGTACAGCGTCGACGCACGTGCGGGCGAGACGAACCGCTGGGCGATGGGGACCGGATCGCTGATCCCCGAGGCTTCGATGACTAGATAATCGAACTCCTCGTCGAAGGCCAGACGCAGCAACTCCTGGTCCAGTTCGTTCTGGAGGCCGCAACAGATACACCCGTTCGACAGCTCCGTGACGCCGCCGTCTTCCAGCGAGAGCTCAGAGCCGTTCTCGATGAGGTTGGCATCAACGTTTACTTCGCCGACGTCGTTGACGAGAACGGCGATATCGTACTCCTCGCCGCCAACCGTGAGGAGGTGGTTGAGCAGGGTCGTCTTTCCGGCGCCGAGCCCGCCACTCAGGATCGTGACCGGGGGTTGCTCGTCGACAGCCATCAGTCGTCAGCCAGTACGAGTTCGCGCTGGTCGTCGGCGGTGAACGGGTCCGGATACTTGTTCCAGTCTTCCCCCATCTCTGCGTCTGAGAGGACACAGTCTTCCAGTCGCTCGATTAGTGTCTCCTGATCGAATTCGCGGCCGATGAACACGAACTCTGATCCCCGGTCGCCCCACTGGTCGTCCCAGTCCTCTTTGATGCCGGGACGGGCGGCGAAGTAGCGCTCCTGTTGGGCCTTCGGGAGCGTGGCGATCCACGTCCCTTTCGGACCGGCCCGAACCGACTGGCCCGCTTTGTCGAGACCCATGGCGATGTCTTCGCGACCGGCGGACCAGAAGAAGCCCTTCGCGCGAACGATGCCATCGGGGAGGTCAGCCAAGAAGCGAGCGATCCGCTCGGGGTGGAACGGTCGGCGGGATTCGAAGACGAACGAGGTGACCCCGTGTTCGTCGGCGGCCGACTCGTGGTGATGGCCATGCTGGAGTTCACGCTTCCATCCGGCGGACTGACTTGCGCGATCGAAATCGAACCGACCTGTATTCAGGATCTCTCTGGGGTCTATTGCCCCGTGTTCGGTTCGGACAATATTTGCTCGCGGTTGGAGCGCCCGTAGCACTGCCTCCATCTCTTCAAGTTCATCGTCGGGGACAAGATCGCACTTGTTCAACAAGAGGACGTCGCAGAACTCGATCTGATCCATCAGCGCCTCCTCTGGGACGCGGTTCCCTTGTGGATCGATGGAGTCATCGGTGAGGGCCTGACCGGAATCAAACCCCTTCCAGAAGCTGTGCGCGTCAACGACGCTGACCATTGTATCGAGTTCGTAGACCCCCGTGGGGTCGAAATCCGCGTCTTCGAACCCGCGAGCAAACGTCTGTGCGACCGGAATCGGTTCGCTGATCCCAGACGACTCCACGAGGAGGTACTCGAAGTCTCGCTCTTCAGCTAATCGGCCTACCTCATCAAGCATGTCCCCGCGAAGCCGACAGCAGATACACCCGTTCGACATCTCGATGATTTCGTCGTCGTTCTGGGTGAGATCCGACTCGCGTTCGACGAGGTCGGCGTCGACGTTCACTTCGCCCATATCGTTTACTAAAATGGCGGCGTTGAGTTCCTGTTCGCTACTAAGAATGTGGTTGAGCGTCGTCGTCTTGCCAGCTCCGAGGCTTCGGCTGAGAATCGTTACCGGGATCGGGTCGTCGTTGGACGGCATACTCTGATTATGAATATACTACACTAAAATACTAATTATTATGCTTATGTCTTATCGTCATAACAGAAACTAATAAGGCTGAATAAAACTTTAATATATGAGCGTCGTTAGCATCTCAATGCCCGAGGCGTTGCTGGAACGCATCGACGAGTTCGCCGAAGAACACGGGTACAGTGGCCGAAGCGAAGTCGTTCGCGAAGGCACACGCACGTTATTCGAAGAGTTTCAAGAGCAACGTATCGAGGGACAAAAGCAGATGTGTACGGTAACGGTCGTCTTCGAGTACTGTCAACCTGCCGTCCAGGAGCGTCTCACAAGAGTACGCCACGAGTACGATGCTATCGTCTCCGCAACTACCCACACACACGTCCAAGACCAGTACTGTATGGAGTTGTACGTTTTAGAGGGGGCCACAGAAGCACTATCTGGATTCGTCAACAGCGTTCGGGCAGTGCCGAATGTCCAAGCGGTGGATTACTCGATCGCCTCACTGGGCAATGCTCACATCGATCAGCGCATCAAGTCTTGAACACCGCTCAGTGCTCGGCGAGGAGCATCAATTTAACACGACTCACCGTATCGAAATCGCGCAAGCGATAGGTGAGAGTCCGGACGCGCGAGGCTGGCCCGTTACAAAAGAGCGTCTCGAGACACCACTCTCCTTCATGGATATGATTTGTGGTCGTGATGACGTCCTGAAACTGGTGTTGTACGTTGTGGATGTCTTCAATAACCGCTTCGTGTTCGTAATCGAAGGCCATGACGACGACGACGTCGCCTTCGATATCTTCCAATCTGGTGTGTGCCTCAATGTACTCTTGCATCGCTTCGCGGGCGCCACGCGAACGCGAATTTAATCCTTCTGCTTGCCACGTTTCATCGAACTCGGACAGGAGGTCATCGGGAATGTTGAAGCTCGTGCGCATGATCTTGTTCTTGATTTTATCGGTGATCTATCTTCGAATATCACAGTACTCCCGAGTCGTGGGATATCGCTCACGTAGGCTCCGACCACCCGACTGAGTCTCATCAAGAAGTCGTAAGAGATGCCGAAAAAGGCGGTCAGTCATGTCTGTGTCCGTCTGTGGAGGGTTTCGGTGCGGTATTTGAATTCCCAGCCTCTGTCAGGAGCGACACGAGGTCCGATTCGGTCACCGGCTGTGCCGTCGCCCCCAGCTCCGCGTCACGAGCCACACGAACCGCGCTCGGTGGGTGAAGGTTCGCGTCAGCCAACAGGGCGTCGTCGTAGAACACCTCTCGGGGTGTTCCGCCTCCGATGATGTTGCCGTCGGCCATCACGCAGACGCGGTCCGCGACTTCGGCGGCGAATTCGAGGTCGTGCGTCGACAGGACGACACTGATACCGTCCTCGTGAATTTGCTCGATCCGCTCCGCGACCAGCTGGGACCGGTCGGGATCAAGCCCTGCGAGCGGTTCGTCGAGCACGACCACACTCGGTTCGAGGACGAGCACACCGGCGAGGCCAGCGAGCCGTTTCTCCCCGCCGCT
>NZ_AOJK01000003.1 GCF_000336875.1 Halorubrum californiense DSM 19288
TGGCTCGCGTCGACAGTCGCCAGCGCTTCACGAGCGCGTTCTCTCGCTTCGTCTCCGGGGACCCCGTAGTTCTGAAGGCCGAACATCACGTCGTCGAGGACTGTGGGCGCGACGAGTTGCGTATCGGCATCTTGGAAGACGAAGCCGACCTCTTTTCGCGCGTGTGGCTTGTTGTCCTCGGTGATCGGGGTGCCGTCGACGACGAGCTCGCCGTCATCGGGGATGAGGGTCGCGTTCAGATGTTCGAGGAGCGTCGACTTTCCGGCGCCGTTGCCACCGACGAGGGCCACGACCTCATCGGAATACACGGAGAAGTCAACCTCGTGCATACCAACCGTCCCGTCCGGGTACGTGTGGGCTTCACACTGTAAATCGACCAGGGGCCGCCGTTCTTCAGAATGATTCGTACTCATACTGGAATCACCTCGTAGACGCCGACCAGGGCGTAGGCGACGACGCCGGCGTAGCAAGCGGCGATAACGATGAGCTCACGAGCGGGCGGTCGCGGGACGTCCCCGTACAGCGTGAGGTCGCCGTCGTATCCGCGGGCTTCCATCGACTTGACGAGTCGTTCGGACTGTTCGATCGCCGACAGCATCGTCATGCCGAGGATCCGGGCGTACAGCCGTTTATTCGACCAGAATTCCGAGAAGTTCGCTCCGCGGGAGAGCGCGGCTTTCACCAAGTCTTCAAGCGTCTCAAGCATAACGAACGTGAACCGGTAGGTGAGGAGGGCGACCTGGTCGATCGGTCGCGGAAGCAACCGACCGAGCATGTACGCGACATCGGTGTATTTGGTCGTCATCGACGCCGTCAGCGCGAACGTGACGACCGTGAGTGACCGACAACTGAGCTCCAAAAAGAGGGTGAGACCCTCCCACGTGACCGAGAAACCGCCGAAGGGCGTCGGGACTGCGCCCCCGATCGGCGTCCCCGGTTCGAGAAACGCAAGCGGTCCGGCGACCGAGATGATGAACAGCATCGGGAGCGTGTACCAGCCGATGAGCCGCCGAAACGGCAGGTCCGCGAGTCCGTAGATCACTAGTACGGTTCCGTACAGACCGGCCAAGAGCGCGAGGCGGTCGAACACCGTGACGGCGAGAACGAGTACACCGACGACGCCGACCTTCGTCCACGGGTTGATTCGATGTAACGGTCCGTCTCGCCGCTCGGCGAACGCCGTAATGAGCCGGGGATCAGGGACGTGATTCGAGAGCGTTGTCACGGTTACCGTGTCGGTCGTTCGTCATCACCGAAGCCGCCGTAACGGTCGACGTAGACGTACAGCCCGAGACCCAAGAGGGCGAAGGCGAGAACAATTCCGCCGAATTCGATCATCAGTCCGCCCTTCCGGATGGGACCGGCAACGACGATACCACGTCCAAGATTCACGAGCGAGCCACCGCCGTCTTGGACGCCGCGTTGAAGCGCTTGCGAGGCCCGCTTTGCCCATGGAACGGCACCACCAGTCGCAGTGAACCCCCAGTAGCCGACGGCGAGGAACGCCGAGAAGACGGCAGCCATGCTACCGTACTGCTTCCAGCGCTGCATCAGGCTGTCACCCCCGAGGGCTCATCGCGAGTGTCNCGGCGAGGAACGCCGAGAAGACGGCAGCCATGCTACCGTACTGCTTCCAGCGCTGCATCAGGCTGTCACCCCCGAGGGCTCATCGCGAGTGTCGCGGTCGGTAAGTCCGACGAGGTCGGGACGCACTGAGGCGAGGAATTGGACGATAAGTCCCGTAAGCAGCCCCTCAACGACCGCGACACCGAGGTTGAGAGCGGAGAGTCCACCAACGGCGATCAGCAGGTCACCACGCGGGAGCGCGCTCCCGTTAACCCCGCTGATAACGATGATCGCCCCCATCAGGAACGACCCCACTGAGAGGCCGAGTGTCGCAGCACTCGCGCTGGCGGGGAAGACGTCCCACTCCATCCCCATCAGCGTCTTGAACGCGTAGTAGGCGACGATCGCTTCGCTGGCGTTGATNGTGTCCGAGCGCCGCCGAAAAGATGTTGACGACCAGCGCGACGAGCGCGCCGAGAAGCGGTCCGGCGATGATACCCACGAGCCCGGTGAGGTTCATGTGAATTCCGCCCCACACTGGAATGTTAAGCTGAAAGACCGCAAAACTCGCAGCCGCGCCAATCCCTGCGAGTGCGATCTGGTGTGTCTTTATTCCACCTTTTCGTATCCGGTAGACCACAGTAGAGATTAGTCCAGCACCGATCAGCGTCCACAGCACGAGCGCCCAGAGGGGGAACGACCCCTCTCCAAGNATCCGGTAGACCACAGTAGAGATTAGTCCAGCACCGATCAGCGTCCACAGCACGAGCGCCCAGAGGGGGAACGACCCCTCTCCAAGGTGAATGTGCGGCATGTCTGTTTAGCAATTATAGGTCCAGATATAATAACTTTGCTGTACTGGAGTACATAATATAATAAGAAGAATGTAAACTCGGCCTAGAATTTAATTCAAAACGTGGGCACACGTGCCGGTGGCGACGATGCTGAGATTATGACGTCTCAGATTCATCGGCTCCGGCTCAAAATCCGTCTTTCAGTACGAGCAATTAACTGTCTGATATGTCGCTCGCTGCTGTGTCGTTTCCGTTGACGGGCACGACGGTGTATTCCACCGAGACAGACTCGTCCGCTCCTCGAACGGTGCCGATAAAGTGAAGAACGTCTTGGTACGCGGCTTCGACGACGAACGTCTCGACACATCCAGCGTTCTCTCGGAGGCAGTTATGCGAGTTCGACCGGATGGACCCTTCGAACTCATGGCGGATATCCATCATTCGACGTTCAATTTCCGGTTCGTCGTATCCAAATACCGCAGTGACCGTCGCCAATACACGCTGGTCCTCGTAGTCAGCCTCTTGATACTCTTCGAGGAGTGATTGACAGGCCTCACGAATTACCTCGCTCCGGCCGGTGTAGCCGTGTTCTTCCGCAAACGTATCGAGATCTTCTCGGAGTCTCTCCGTCATCGAGGAACTCACGATGGAAATATATTAAAACTATTTTTCAGTATAATAGTTATAACAGTATGTAAAAATTATATTATTAAATTTGCTCAGAGGGCGCCTCTATGGTTATCGTCCGGAAAATAGGGAGAACATCTGTGACAGGTGAAGTCAGCAAATATATTCACAACCGGTGTGAATCCAGCAAGAGAGACGGAACAGGATCAGCTCAGATCTGCCAGCGGGCTAAAATCATCTACTGGTGAGACAGAGTAATCAATTGTGAGAGTGTCCTTAGTCGCTCGAATCTTCCCAACAAACGCTGAAATCTCTTCGAGAGATCCTTCGAGCACAAACAGTTCCATACAGTGGTGCCCGCCAACGTGACTATGGAAATTCGAAGCGACGATATCCTCGTATTCGTGGCGAAGGTGCATCATTTTCTCTTCGACAGTTGTGGTTTCGTAGTCGAATAACACGGTGACCACTCCCATCAGTTCGCGCCCTTCGAGTTTCTTGTCCTCAAATTCACCCATGAGGTTCCTGCTCGCCTCCCGAAGTACCTCACTCCGACCAGTGTATCCGTGGTCGTCGGCAAACTGATCAATCCGCTCAAGCAATTCCTCAGGCATTGAGACNCTCCGACCAGTGTATCCGTGGTCGTCGGCAAACTGATCAATCCGCTCAAGCAATTCCTCAGGCATTGAGACGCTTACTACGCTCATATAGTAACTTAACCGGCAATATCTATTAAGATTTATTATTTCTTTTCACTGGTCGTCGATCGGGGCTCCTCTCAGAGAGAATGATGACGTCTCAGATTCATCGGCTCCGGCTCAAAATTCGTCTTTCAGTACGAGCAATTAAGTGTCTGATTCACACCGACGCAGGTTCGTCTCTCACAGTACTTCCCAGAACGAGTGCGCCGGCAATGATTACGAGGTTCTTTACGATATACTGCCCCTCAACCGTTAATCCGTACGGGAGCGTAGTATAGACAACTTCTGGGAGCAGTACCATTGGGAGGAACGTCCCCGGGAGCTGGAGTGCCAACAGTAGCAACCCAACACGAGTGAGCGGCGGGTAGAGCAGACAGATCCCGATGACCACCTCCCACACGCCAAGCACCGGGACGAAAAACTCAGGCGGAAGAATGTACACTGTAGAGGCGACGAGGTCTCCGGCTGGCGAGACACCGAGTACTTTGAGCGCGCCGAACCAGATGAACACCGCTCCGACAGCGGCTCGCAACGCTGGAACGCTCCAACGGTCCATTTTCGACGCCAGTGTCGCGTCGAGTGCGTCCAACCTCTCTTGGTACACAATTATCGTGTCTTTCGATTCGTTTTCTGAGGTTGCCATCACGTTCGTAATAGTTACGATTTTGCCGGCTAAGGCTTCTAGCTCCTGATCGACCGTGTCAGTTTCTTTGATCTGAACCAGTGTGCTTCTCAGGTTCGCTACTGTGAGGTGGATTTTGACTCTATTGAATTATTTATATCTGATATTTTTTAGGTGAGGAATACGGAGACTGAGGCCAACAGCGGTGGTGCTCATCCTAACAACCGGTCATAGCGCAGACACTTGTGAAGAACATTCATACCAGTGGATATTGTTCGGAGTTAGTATTTGGTCCCCCGGAGAGGGCGGTGTTCAGATAAGGATTGAAAGGTGAGGCGGTGCGTTTTCAAAGTGATCTATGCCCGAAAACGACCGCCTCGGCGGCTGTTTAGACGATATCAACGTAGAGTTTGTGGAGAGAGAAGCAACACCGAAGCTGTTGATGAAGCTCAGTATTCAGCTTCATCTCGCAGGATTGTCGCTTTCGAATACTGTTTCGTTTCGTGAAATATTCGGTGTTAATCGGGCCCGATCCACCGTTCACAACTGGGTTCACAAGGCCGATTTACAGCCGGAATCTGGTCGGTGTCCGAATCACGTTGCGGTCGATGAAACAGTGATTCAACTTGACGATGAACAATATTGGCTGTACGCCGCTGTCGATCCCAATTCAAACGATTTACTCTATACAAAGCTTGAACCGACAAGGACGAACGTGATCGCAGATCAGTTTTTGCGGAACTTCGCGAAAAACACGACGTGGATGACGCGATCTTTCTCGTTGATGGAGCGGTTCCACTTCACCGAGCCTGTGAAAAACACGACCTCGATTTNAAAAACACGACGTGGATGACGCGATCTTTCTCGTTGATGGAGCGGTTCCACTTCACCGAGCCTGTGAAAAACACGACCTCGATTTTAGATACGAACGACATGGAAATCGGAACAGCGTCGAACGTGTCTTTCGTGAAGTAAAACGCAGAACTACCAGTTTCTCAAATTGTTTCAGCAACGCCAAAGCAGAAACTGCTGATACGTGGCTCAGATCGTTCGCATTCGCATGGAATCAGCTTATCTGAACACGAGGACGTGGACGTGGATAAGTTATTTACCTGAAGCCCAATATCAGTATGACAAGTCCAATTGTAGTAGGACAAAATAATTTGTTCATATGCCACGAGAAACAGTCGTCCTCGTCGGGCGGAATGAGGTACAATCTGTCGCGGAGCAACACGCCGACCGATTACGGAACGCTAATATCGTTGACACGGTCACCACTGCAACGTATGAGTTAGAACCAGAATCGGAACTCAGAGAGACACTATCGGACGTTCGTGGAGATCGGATTTACGCCGTTCCGATATGCTTCGCACACACTCACGAGACGCTGAAGGACATTCCCAGAGCCTTGAAGCGACTTTCCGGTGAGGTACAATATTGTGACCCAATCGGGAAGCACCAAACTGTGACCGAAGCGATTAGGAGCCGAGCAGTTGCGGCGAGCGACGCCGACGCACTAATACTCGTTGCCCTCGGGAACAGTCGTGACAGTTACGCGCGAACAGCTGCCAAGTCTCATGCGGCCCGTCTACGAGCGGGTTTCGACGAAGTTCGGACCACATATCTCCTCCAAAGTCCGGCCGTCGAATGTGCGCGATATACGCTCGAGGCCGATCATGCGGTGGCGTGTCCACTGTTCGTCAGCGAGTGCGAGGCAACACGGGACCGAATTCCCGAACAGCTCGAGCTACATCGCGGCGGTATCGACTACGCCGAGCCATTCGGGGCGCACGATGCTGTCACCGACGCGATCTCTGTCGCGGTCGAGCGTGCTCGAGCGAACTCCGAGCCCTCGACGCCGAGTCCCGATATCGTTGCTAACGCCGACCCCGTGGCCACGGACGGGCGCGGTCAGGATTGATACGCGTTATACTTTTTTCATATCCCCGGGATCGATCGCGAGCGGGGTTGGTTCCCCTAAACCGGTTAGCTACCGGCGAACGATCAACACGGACAGGTCTGAGAACGGCGAATCAGCGGGCTCATTACCACCTGCGTGCCCGGCAAGGTCGCGAAGCGTCGTTCGGGTAATCTGTTCGTCGTCGTGGGTAAGTCGCTCACAGACGAGCGCGTCTGCTTCCGGATCGCCACCGTGCTTGAGCAGGTCGGCGGCGATATCGCCGGGCATCCAATCAAAGGGACGAGGTAACACGAGCAGGTGACGCTCGCCAACATCGCGACGAAGCCGATTGATACCATCGTCGAGATCGCCGCTCTTGTGTAGCGTGACGAAGGTCGCGTCCTCCATCGGGGTTCGCGACCGACTGGCCGCTATCTGTAGCGACGAGATCCCAGGGACAACATGTACGTCGATTGATTCTCCAGCCGCGTCGTCAACCGCGCGCTCAACTTTCCCAACGAACTGATAGCCAGAGTGGTTCGGATCGCCCATCAGGACCGCAGTGCCCCGCTCCCCGCGATCCACACGGTCGGCGAACGTCGTTAGCGCCTCCGCCTCGTCGCGGTATCCGCACGTCAGACACTCTGCGTCGGTGCGGTCGCGAATAGACTCGACGACCGTCTCAAACCCGACGACCACGTCGGCCTCTCGGATCGCGCGCTCTGCTCGCGGCACGAGATACTCGGGGTTGCCGGGCCCGACGCCGACCGCGTGGACGCTCGCCGCCGAGTCGATCGCGCGATCGGACTCCGGCCGCGCTGCGGCGTACGCCGCTGGGTCCGGACCCGAATCGAGGTCGTAGCCGTCCGTCATGGGCGCTCACCTCGGAGCGCCGCGAGCGACATCTCGTCGCTTCGGACGTCGCTCGCGACGTGGACCAGTTCGTTCGTGAGACCGGCAGCCAGGCCGGAGCCCCCGCGGCGGCCGACGTTCGTGACCGCGGGAACGCCGTGCGCGGCGGCGACCTCTCGGATACGCTTCCGGCTCTCCGCGGCCTTCACGAACCCGACGGGCGTCGCGACGACGACCGACGGTCGCGTCCCCTGATCGATACAGTCGGCGAGCGCGAGCGCGGCGGTCGGCGCGTTGCCAATGACGGCGATCGCACTGTCGTAAACTCCGCGTTCGTCGAGTTCGAGTACGCTCGCCGCGGTGCGAGTCATGCCGGTCTCTGCGGCGAGGTCCGCGCCGTTGCCGATCGCCTTTCTGACCTCACAGTTGTGACCGCGTCCCGTCACTCCGGACTTGACCATCGTGATGTCGGTCACGATCGGCCGCTCGTCGAGCACGGCTTCCGCGCCTGCCGCGACTGGGGTATGTGTGAACCGCATCAAATGCGCGAACTCCGGGTCACCGGTGGCGTGAACCGCCTTCGCGCGCAGGCGGTCGACGGGCGTCTCCTGCGGCACAAGCTCGTGGACGCGGTCCATACTCGTCTCGGCGATGGCCATCGCGTCCTCGGTCGTCGCGCCGAGGTCGGCGTACTCGGCGGTCTCGTCTCCCTCAGTCGTCATCACCGGTCACCTCCATCGGGTCCTGCGAGGCGCGCTCCTCGATGTCGCCGTCGACGGTGAGGTTGCGGTCTCGCAGTTCCCTTACCGTGTCCTCGTCGGCCTCCCAGAGCCCGCGGTCGATCGCCTCCAGCAGGGTGTCTGTGATCGACTCCAGCGCCCACGGGTTGACATCACGCATCCAGTCGGCGCGATCGTTGTCGAGGGCGTACTTCTCTGCCACAGCGGTCCAGAGTCGGTCGGAGACGACGCCGGTCGTCGCGTCCCACCCGAGCGCCACGTCGACCGTCTTTGAGAGGTCGCCAGCGCCCTTGTACCCGTGTTCCTCCATCGAGTCGAGCCAGTCAGGGTTGAGAACGCGAGCTCGCATAGCCTTCCGGACCTTCTCTTCGTTCGTATAGATGTCGACGTTGTCGGGGTCCGAGGTGTCGCCCACGTACGACGCCGGCTCCTCGCCGGCCACTTCGGTAACGGCGGTGATGAACCCGCCGTGGAACGCGTACCAGTCGGAGGAGTCGAACTCGTCCTGTTCCATCGTGTCTTCGATCTTCACCGTCGCGTCGACGTTACCGAGCCGACGCTCGAACGCGTCGTGCGCCGCGGAGGCGGTGCCGCGGGAACCGAGCGCGTAGCCGCCCCACTGTACGTACACCTCCGCCAGGTCCGCGGCGTCGTCCCAGTTCCCCTCGTCGACGGCCTTGTTGGTTCCCGCGCCGTAGCCGCCGGGACGCGTCGTGAACACGCGGTGTTTCGCGGCCGCCTCGGGATCGTCGTGGCCGTCGGCGTCTAGCGCCTCGGCCTCCTCCTCAACGTGTTTCTTCACGTAGTTCATCTCGTGCGGCTCGTCGAGGTCGACCACCGCGTCGACCGCGTCGTGAATGACGCTCGCGGCCTGTGGGAACGCGTCCCTGAACAGGCCGGAGACGCGGGTCGTGGCGTCGATTCGGGGGCGGTCCAGCTCGTCGAGCGGGATCGGCTCTACGTCGTCTATCCGCCCCGCGTCGGTCCAGACGGGTTCGACGCCCATCGTGGCGAGCACCTGCGCGATCGTCTCGCCGCGAGTCCGAACGGTCGGCGTCCCCCACGCGACGACGCCGATCTCTTCGGGATATTCGCCCTCTTCGTCGTGATGGCGGGCGAGCGTGTCAGCGGCGACCTCGCGGCCGACGTCCCACGCGGCCTTGGCGGGTACCTTCCGCGGGTCAAGCGTGTAGAAGTTCCGACCGGTCGGAAGCAGGTCGACGCCCCCGCGAGTGGGTGCGCCGGAGCCGCCCGGCGGGACGTACTCGCCGGCCAGCGCGTCGGCCGTGCGCGGGATCTCAGCCTCGGCACCACGAACGCGAGGCGCCGCTTCCTCGGCGATGAACTGAAGCGCGTCCCGGAGCTCGTCGTGGGCGCCACCCCGAACGCGAGCGTCGCCGAGCGGGTCGATACCGACGATCAGCAGATTGATCGTCGTCTCGTCGTCCACGTCGGCGTCGGATTCCGACTCCGGTACGTCGAAGCCGTGGGCGGCCAGCGTCCGGACGAGCTCTTTGCTCGTGTCGTACACCTCGTCGGCGGCCTCCCCGTATGTCATGCCCAGCGTCTCGTCGTACTCGCCGGGGGCGTCGAGCATCCGCTCGTAATCGACGCCCAGCACGCCGGCGACCGACTCCCGGAGGCTCGGCCCGCCGGGGTTCTCCAGGCGTGTGAGCGCAACGAGGTACTCCACTAGGCGGTCGTCGACGGGCGGCTCGCCCATCGTGTGGAGTCCCAACCGGATCTGGGTGTTCTTCACGTCGGTCAGGTACGCGTGGATCCGCTCGACGAGCTCTTCGACGGGCACCTCGTCGCCCTCGATGTCCCCCTCTGCGAGCGTCGTGCCGGACGCGTCCGGCCCGCGAACGTCCGCTTGTTCGTCGATTTCGCCCGCGATTCCGAGCTCGACGGCGAGGTCGAGTTCGCCGATCGTCTCGCGGATGAGGGCTTCGAGTCCGGCGCCCTCGTCGGTGCGAACCTCGGTGCCGCCGGCCTCTCGGTACCGCCGGGCGAGGTCCTCCAGTTCGGCCAATTCGTCGTAGCTACCGGCGCGACGCATCACCGGAGTCAGGTAGTCCACGACGGCGGCGTACGAGCGGCGCTTCGCCTGGGTCCCCTCGCCGGGGTTGTTCACGATGTACGGGTAGACGTTCGGCAGGTCGTCGATCAGGCCGTCCGGCGCCGATCCGGAGCCGAGGCCGACCGTCTTGCCCGGCAGCCACTCCAGCGAGCCGTGCGTGCCGAGGTGGACGACGGCGTCGGCGTCGAACTCGTTCCGAAGCCACCCGTAGAAGGCAACGTAGTCGTGCGGCGGCCACAGGTCGGAGTCGTGGTACACCTTTTCTGGGTCCATGCCGAACCCTCGCGGCGGTTGGACCGTGACAAGGACGTTCCCGAACTCGACGCCGGGGATCGCAAACGGCCGCTCGGGCGGGTCGCCCCACTCGTCGAGGACGCCGTCACGGAACCGGTCGCTCGCCGCGTCGAACCACTTGGCATACCGCGCCGGCGACACCGTGTCGACGCTGCGGTCGCGCACGTCGCCCGGCGCGACCCACCGATCGTCAAGCGTGAGCTGGCCGGTGAGGACGTCAATAAGCTTTTGCCCGTCGGCGATCGGGCTGGCTGTCGCCCCGTCGCTCGCGGGCTCTTCGACTCCCGATTTTGACCCGAGGTCGTACCCGCGGCCGTCGAGTTCGTCAAGCAGGTTGACGGTCGACTCAGGCGAGTCGAGGCCGAACGCGGTTCCGATTCCGTCGTCGCTCGGCGGGTAGTTGTGGAGGACGACCGCGACTTTCTTCTCGTCGTTCGGCGTGTGTCTGAGCCTCGCCCAGTTGACCGCGAGCCGTGCGGCGTGGTCGACGCGGTCCTCGATCGGGAAGTGCTGTTTGGGCGCGGAGCCGATGCCCGCAGCGTCATCCGTGCGCTCTTTCCCAGAGATCGGATGCGTGATGACATTCCCGTCGAACTCGGGGAGGGCGACAGACAGCGCGAGCTCGAACCCCATCACGCCGGTGTCGCTCGACTCGTACCGAGAACGCGAACGCATCGTTGTCACGGTCTGAACCACCGGGACACCAAGTTCCTCGAGGAACACGCTCTCCGCGTCGGCGCCCTCGTCCGCGGCGTCGCGCCCGCGCTCACTCATCGACAGCGAGAACATGAACGATGAGAGAACGGCGTCGACGATCGGATCGCCTCGACTATCGGTGAAGTAGTGTTTTGCCGTCCACTTCGCGTCCTCTCGATTCGCCTCGTCGCTGACGGGATTACAGAAGACAGGCAGCACGTTCGCTCCGAGGGCTTCCAGTCGGCTGACCTGCGCGTCGACGTACCGGACGTTCTCGTGCGTCCAGTGCGACTCGTAGAACCAGACGCCGACCGTCGGTGCGCCCGCGTCGAACGTCGCGATCAGCTCCTCGTAGTCTGCGCCGGGGTAATTGGGGTGGTAGACGCCCTCCGTCGGGAGTTCGATCGGGTCGTCGATCTCACCCGCGACTTCGCCGTCGCCGTACTCCCGAGAGAGGAATCGCATCCCGTTCGAGATGTTGACCGTCCCCCCGTAGTCGAGGTACTCGGAGACAGTCGCCCGATCGGTCGGTGTAACGGTGGTATCCTCCAGCGCAAAGGCGTCGCCCGTCGCTTTGACGACAAGCGGTACGCCGGCGTCCCGAAGCTCGTCGACCGCGAACTCGTATGCCGGCATGCTGTCTTGTCCGCCGTGGAGCCAGAGGACGACCGCCGCCGCGTCTCTGAGCTCGTCCACGAAGGACGCCACGTCGCGCTGCTCGTTGAGGTCGCTGTCAGATCGAACGACGAGATCGATTCCCGAGAGTTGCTCTGCGGCCGTCTGGACTGCTCCCAACTCGTTCTCCGTCGCGGTGTAGAGGCCGATTTTTGTCACAAGTTATTAAACCTCCTCTGTAGTAACACAAGTATGGTTGATTTGGGGACAAATAAAAAAGTTTCCACCCCCCTGCCGGCGGTCGTCGGCCAAGCTGATCTCAAACGAGTGCTTCTCGCAATAGCGGCCGAACCGAGTCTCAGCGGCGCTCTCCTCAGGGGCGAAAAGGGGACTGCTAAATCGACGTCTGTCAGGGCGCTGGCGGACCTGTTACCCGAACAGACGGTCGTCGCTGATTGCCCGTACGGTTGTCCGCCACCAAACGCAACCGGGACCACGGGCGACAATTCCGCGAGCGACCAGTGTGCGTCGTGTCGGGATCGCGACGATCCGCCAGTGGAAACGAGACCGGCCCCGCTCGTGACGCTCCCACTCGGGGCGACCCGCGACCGAGTGGTAGGGACACTCTCCGTCTCCGACGCGCTCAACGGCGACGCCGAGTTCGACTCGGGACTGCTCGCCCGTGCCAACCGCGGCGTCCTCTACGTTGACGAGGTCAACCTGCTTCCAGACCATCTGATCGACGTGCTGTTGGACGCTGCCGCGATGGGGACGAACCGGGTGGAGCGCGACGGTGTCAGCGTCAGCCACCCCGCCGACTTCACGCTGATCGGGACGATGAACCCGGAAGAGGGGGAGCTTCGACCCCAGCTGCGCGACCGCTTCGACCTCTGCGTCGACGTCACCGGGAGCGGGGAGATCGACGAACGCGTCGAAATTCTGGACAGGGTCGTTACCGACGACGATAGCGGTCGGGACCTACGCGCAGAGTTCGCGGCGGAGACGACGGCCCTCCGGAAGCGAGTACACGAGGCCCGTGACCGCCGACCCGCGATCCCCGAAGACTTCAAACGCGACATCGCCGAGCTCTGCCGCGACGCGGGCGTCGACGGGCACCGGGCCGACTTCGCCGTCGCTCGCGGGGCCCGGGCGTTCGCGGCGCTCGACGGACGCCCAAAGGTCATCGAGTCGGACGTGGCGGACGCCGCCGAGTACGCGCTGAGCCATCGTTTACAGAGCCGCCCTTTCGACGAGGCAGCTGACCCGGAGGAGGTGGTTGACGATCACTTCGGCGACGACGCCGCTGAGGGCGACCGCGGTCCGGAGGGCGACGCCGACCAAGTGGAAGACGGCGGGGAGAGTGATACCGAAGCTTCCGATCTGGATGAGTCTGACCCGAATGAGGCCGACACGGACGAGAGCGGTCCGGACGGGAATGATCTCGACAGGAGCGACTCAGACGGGAGCGGCTCGGGTCGAGCGTCGGACGCCGAGGGCTCCGACGGCGATCGGTCCGACGCTCCCGCTGGATCCGGCTCGGGCGACTCCGACGACGCCGATCGATCGCCGAGCGACGCGGCGGCCGTAGACCACAGTGACGGAGCGGACGGGGGGGCGTCCGATTCCGACGGCGACGATGAGGCCGCACCGATACCCCCCGGAGGTGCCCGTGCGGGAATTGCTGACGCGGCGGCTCCGGACATCCCGTCACCCGAGAGTCGTACCGACGCGAGCGGCGAGGGCGTCGGCCGACACGCGGCGGCGCCGTCTCCCGACGGCCGCGGACCGATGGTGCGAACAGAGCGCACGGAGCAGCCGGAGTCCCTGGACCCGGCGGCGACCGTCCGGGCGGCGGCGCGGAACGGCCGGTTGCGGCCGGCCGATACTGACCTCCGACAGGCGGTTCGAGCGGACGACGCCGACACGCTCACGGTGTTCGTCGCGGACGCCAGCGCGTCGATGGCGCCCGCGATGCGCGCCGCGAAGGGCGTGGCGTTGGAACTGTTGCGCGACGCGTACACCGAGCGGGACGAGGTGGCGCTGGTTTCGTTCGGCGGCGACGGGGCCGAGGTACTCCTCCCGCCGACGACGAGCGTATCGCTGGCCGCGCGTCAGTTGAAGGAACTCCCGACGGCGGATCGGACGCCGCTCCCGGACGGCCTAAACAAAGCCGCGACGCTTATCGAGCGGAAAGAACCGGCCGCAGCGACGGTTGTGCTCGTCTCTGACGGTCGCGCGAACGTCGCGAGGGGCAGTCCGACGACTGCGACCCGGCAGGCGGCCGAACGGGTCGCGGAAACGGATGCGTCGGTTCTCGTCGTCGACGCGGGCGAGTCGAGGGCCGGTGTCCTCGACATCGTTTGCGAGACGACCGACGCGAGGCGGACCGCGCTCGCCGCCCTCTCGATGGAATCGGTGCTTGGAGACCAGTAGAATTTTTGTAGAGCGTAAGTTTTACAATCTGACTTTACTTTCTCCAAATCGGATTTATGTCGACGAACACAGACACCGTTGCCGACCGGTTCGCTACGGCCGGGGCACAGATCGATCCGATAACCGCGCTCACCGCTCTGGCGCTCGTCGCGGCGCTGGGATTCACGCTCTTGTTCATGCAGGAACCGCTCGCCCACGACGCGTTACACGACTTCAGACACGGGGCCGGGATCATCTGCCACTGATGATCGATCGACTTCGATCCGGCGTCACGGCCGGAGCTCTCGCCGGACTGGCGTACGGGCTGTTCACGTGGCTGGTCGTCTCCCCGGTTGTCCGCCACTTGGAGCACCTCGCGTCTCACGGCGGCGATCACGGACACGACGTGGCCCACACCGTGGGCGAAACCACGACGGCGGTCGTCAGCGCCGGCGGCGGCGTCCTGTGGGGAATCCTGTTGGGGGCCGCGTTTGGCGTCGCGTATCACCTGTTCGAGCCGGGGCTTCCCGGCGGAGAGCTGAAACCGTACGTCTTCGCTGGGGCCGGATTCCTGGCGGTCTCCGTCGCCCCATGGACCGTTCTTCCCCCCGCCACTCCGGGGACGGAACCGCTGTACGGGTCGACTCTTCGCGTTCCGCTCTACCTCGGACTAGTCGTTGTCGGTGGTCTCGTCGCGGCGACGAGCATCTTCGGGTACACCCGAATGAGTCGCACTCGCGGTCGTGGCATGGGTGTGTTCGTCGCGTTGCTTCCGCTGGTAGCGCTCGGACTTCTCTCGATCATCGCTCCGCCGACACTGACCGGCGACGGCGCTTCCGCCGGGCTATCGGCCGCGTTCCGATGGCTCGTCGGCTTCTCGCAGGCCGGCCTCTGGGCGCTGATCGCCGTCGTCTTTCGCCGTTTCGACCGAGAGTTTGATCGACGTGGCACGAACTCACCGACGCCGACCGCGAGGGGAACCGACTGATGGAACGCCGAACGGAACAGATGCACGAGCGGGGAGTGAGCGCGGTCGTCCTCGTCTGTACCAACGAACGAACGGAGTACGCCGCCTGTGCCGCCGTCGACGGCGGCGACGTCGCCGACGGCGTCCGCGACTGGCTTCGCGAACGCGACCGCTACTGGTCGGAAGTCGCCGTCGCGGAAACGTCCTGCCTCGGGATGTGTAGCGATGACGGCGTCGCCGTTGTCGTCCAACCGCACGACGAGTGGTTCGCGGAGGTAGCGGTGGACGACGTGCCGATGCTGATGACAGAAATCTTCAGCGCCGCTGCGGACGATACCACCACGACGGAGCCGACGACGACCGACTGAACAGCATTATGAGCTAGAACGCGTCCGAATCGAGCACGCGGTGCGGCACGTTCCTGTCGCGGAGCTTGGAGGTGTGTCGGGGAATCTCGTCGGTCACCGCGATCAAGAGAACGTCGAGGCCGAGCATCCCCGCTTCGGCGACGCCTTCTGCGGTCCCGAATCTGAGGTCCGGATCGACGTCGCTCTGAGAAACGAGCGCATACGCCTCCGTCCCGGCGACCGCAACGAGTCCCTCGTCCGGAGCATGTGTCGAGATTACGTCCGGATTCAGGCGGTCGTCATCGGTGACAGTCGGGACTGGCAACACCGAGACATTACCCGTGTCGTAGTCCACGACGCCCTCGAAGTCGGCGACGCCAACGGCCTCGCCTTTGTTGGCGCCCGTGACGGTGACCGCGGTCGCGGTCCCACCGGCAGGGTTGGCGTGGAGCACACCGTCCCGCATCACCAGTCCGACTTCCGTACCTTCCGCTACATCGTTGAGTGCGATAGCAGCGTCGACCTCAACGCTCCCGAGCACGTCAGAATTAACATGGTCGAGGTACGCCTCCAAGTCATCAGTTCGGGAAATGAGCCAGTCGACTCCCTCCTTCGTCACTTCGTACCGGCCGCGACCACCCTTCTCGACGTAGCCCGACTCAACCAAATCGCGAACGTAGTCGCTGACCGCCTGCGAGGTCACGCCGATCGTCTCTGCGATCTCGTTTTGACTCACCGCCGGCTGGTGGGACGCGATCTCCACAAGCACTTGATAACGCGTCGCGCTTCGCTTGTTCTCGAGAACGTCCGGCGATCCTCCACCCGTTGAGTCGTCCATTACCGGATTTTTGGATGCCACAAATAAAGTCTTGTTGTCTATTTCACGGTGAAATTGTGCTGAAGGGGTTCTCACACGCGATTTTGTAAATTGTAATTTACTTAGTACAACCAAAATTGTTTTGTGGAGCGATTCACTTGTACACAGTGAATGCAGGCGACAAAGTTACCGAACGACGCGAAAGCGGGGCCGACCAAGCCGGAGGTCCGTGCGGTGTTGGCGCGAAAGCTCGCGCTCGGTCCCGACGACCACTTCGTCGAGGTCGGCTCCTGTACCGGCGCGGTAACGATCGAGGCCGCTCGCCACGCGGGGCGGGTGACAGCGCTCGAACGGAAAGCGGAACGGCTCGAGGCCACTCGGGCGAACCTCGCCGCGAACGAGTACGACGCCGACGTACAGCTCGTCAACGCCGAGGCGCCGGAGCGGCTTCCGGAGGACGGTGACGTGGTTTTCCTCGGTGGATCGCGAAACTACGAGCGCGTTCTCGACGACGCCGTCGCCGCCGGCTACGATCGGATCGTTATGAACGTGTCCCGCCTCGAAGTCGCGGGAGAAGCGGCTCGGGCCTTCCGCGATCGCGACCTTCTCGACGAAGTGCTCTGCCTCCAGATGGCGACCGGTTACGACCTCGCGGGCGCGACGAGCTTCGACGCCGACAATCCGGTGTATATGCTCGTCGGCGAGCCAAGCTCTAACAACGATCCGGGTGGCACCGCATGACCCTGTACGGCGTTGGACTCGGTCCCGGTGCTCCCGACCTGATCTCCGTTCGAGGACGGGAGATCCTCGACGGCGTCGACGTGGTGTACTCTCCGGGTCGACTCTCGCGTGCGGTCGCCACCGAACACGTCCCGGAGAGCCGGATCGGGGACCTCAATTTCCCGATGACGAGCGACGAGGACCGGCTCCGCAAGGCGTGGAAAGAGGCCGCAGCCGAGATTGCCCCCGAAGCACGCACCGGTGACGTCGCGTTCGTCACGCTCGGCGACCCGAACGTGTACTCCACGTTCGGGCACCTCAGACGGACGCTGGACGCGTTCCATCCCGACGTCGACGTGGAGATCGTCCCCGGGATCAGCGCGATGACGGCGTTCGCGACGGCCCTCGACATCGAGGTCGAAGCCGGCGCCGGGCTCGCGCTCCGCGAGGCCGCCGGCGGTCGCGCGCCCACCGGACCCGACAGGATGGTCCTGTTCAAGGTGACCGACGCCCCCGAGACGGCTCGCAAACTCGACCAGGCGGGCTACGACGTTCGGTTCGGGCGGCGGCTGTTCATGCAAGCGGGCGAGACGGTCGTCACCGGAGACGCCGAGACGGTCGCGGATCGCGACTACTACACGCTCGCGTACGCCGAACGCCGCGGTCTCGAAACGTCGAGGGCGACCGACGAGTTCTCCGCCGACGCGACAGGGACCGGTCGTGTCTCTGCGGCCGCCGACACGGAGGTCAGTGATGACTGACGACCCGGTCGATTCGCAGGCGTCCATCGACGCCGTCGGCGACCGGACGGCAGACGAACTTGACCCGCGGGTCCACGAGTACACCGCGGGCGAAGAGCAAGAGGGAATTCCGTTCATTGGTGCCGGGCCGGGCGATCCCGGACTCCTCACTGTGCGCGGCAAGGAACTGGTCGACGAGGCCGACCTCGTCGTCCACGCCGGGTCGCTGGTCTCCAGCGCGCTCTTGGTGGAACACTGCGCGGACGCTGAGCTGGTGAACTCCGTGGGCAAGGACCTCGAGGAGCTGATCCCACTCATGCGGGACGCCCACGAGAGCGGACGCACGGTCGTCAGACTCCACAGCGGCGACCCCGCGGTGTACGGCGCCGCCCTCGAGCAAATCGACGCGCTCGAAAGCGAGGGCGTCCCGGCGTACATCGTCCCCGGCGTCACGTCGTCATTCGCGGCGGCGGCGACGCTGCGTACCCAACTCACGCTGAACGGCGTGGCGAACCACGTCGCGTTCACGCGTCCGCGGGGAAAGACGCTCGACGCCGAGGACGACCACGTCGCCGAGTTTGTCGAGATGGGAGACGTGACGACCTGTATTTACCTCGGCACCCACGCGGTGAGCGACACGATGGATCGCCTGCTCGACCGCGACGGTATCGACCCGGAGACGCCGGTCGCGGTCGTCTATCACGCCTCGTGGGACGACGAGGACGTGATCACCGGATCGATCGCCGACATCGGTGAGAAGGTAGAGTCGGTCGGCTACCGTGCGTCCGCGATGGTCCTCATCGGCGAGGCCGCGACAGGTGCGGGGTACGAGCGGTCGTTCCTCTACGGCGATTGGGCGAACGGCGGAGCGACGGACGCGGCAAACGGCGAACCGGACGACGCAGCGGACGCCGCGGAGACGACCGAAACGGAGGCCGACGACTGATGAGCACCGACAGCGACGACGGGACGAACGCGAGTAGCACCGACACGACTGACGACTCCGGCGGCGGGCACTGTTCGACTGCGGACTCGGACGGCGAAGTGGCGGAGGAGATAGCAGTCATCACCTTCGAGCGAAAGCTCGACACCGCCACAGAGATCGTCGAGGGGATCGGCGACCGCTACGAGTCGATCGACGTGATCGAGTACCACGGCGACGTGTTCGCGGAGCACTGGGGCGAGTACGACTGCTTCGTCGGACTGATGGCCTCCGGAATCGCTATGCGAAAGACCGCGCCACTGCTCGACGACAAGTGGGACGACCCCGCCATCGTCGTGGTCGACGAAGAACTCACGTGGGCGATCCCGATCACCGGCGGTCACCACGGTGCTAATCAAGTGGCGGATGACCTCGCGACGCTTGGCGCCGTGCCGGCGATGACCACCGCTTCGGAGGCGGCGGACAAACAGGGCGTCGAGAAGCAGGCGAAGGCGCTGTCCGCACACGTCGTTAACGGCGATTCCACGGTGGCGACGAACTTGGCCGTCCTCGACGACGAGCTCGGCCCGGTCGAACGGCTCGACGGGCCGCGGGCGGTGATAGTCGACGACGACGTGACGGTCCTCAAACGAAATCTCGACGACGGGATCGTGCTCGGTACGGGCTCGGTCTCCGGCGCGAACGAAGGCCGGTTCCTCGAGGCGTGGGACCGCGCCCTCGACGAGATCGACCGCGACTGGGGCGACGTCGAGTTCGTCGCCACCGCGACGCGAAAGGCCGACGAGGAGGGCCTTCTCGCTGCGGCGGCGACGCGTGACGTCGGGGTCGTCGTGTTCGACAAGGAGACTCTGCTTGAGTTCGAGGGACCGACGCCCTCGAAGGCGAAGGAACTCATCGGCTGGCCAGGCGTTGCCGAGGCGAGCGCTATCGCCGGCGGCGCCGACCACGAACTCGTCACAGAGAAGACCAGCTACGAAAGCGAAGTGACCGTGGCGGTGGGGCAATGACCGGGAACGGCTCGGCACCCGGCGGCGCGGACGACGCGCCGGACGGCATGGGAACGCTGTACGTCGTCGGCATCGGTCCGGGACTTCCCCACGCGATGACTCAGCGGGCCCGCGACGTGATACGCCACGCCGACTGCGTCATCGCGTCGAACCTCTACCAAGAGTTCCTCCGTCGGGACGGGACTATTCCCCCCGAGTCGCAGACAGAGGACGCCGCCGCCACGGACGGCGGTACCGCGGTCAATGCGGCCGACGAGACCGATGACGCCGGCTGGACGGCCGGAAACGTCGGTACCCATCCCGACGGCGAGACCGTCGAGATCGTACGGTCCTCGATGGGGCAGCAGATCGAACTCGCCCGTGAGGCGTTCGAGCGCGTCCGCGCCGGACAGGACGTGGCGCACGTCTCCGGCGGCGATCCCAACGTGTACGGGAAGTCCGACCTCGTCTACCTGATGGCCGACGAGGACGACGCGGACGATGTCCCAATCGAAATCGTGCCCGGCGTGACGGCCGCGCTCGGTGGTGCCGCGATGGTCGGTGCGCCGCTCTCGAACGACTTCTGTACGATCTCGCTATCGGACAAGTGGCGCGGCTGGGAAGAGATCGCAGAGAAGCTCCGCGCTGCGGCGGTGTCGGGATTCACCATCGTCCTCTACAACTGCTGGCGCGACTACGAGCGCGCGATCGAGGTACTCCGCGAACACCGCACCGACGACGCACAGGTCGCGATCGTCAACGACGCCGGTCGGGGCGAGGCCGGCCGCAACCTCGACGACGAGACGTACACACTGACGACGCTGGGCGAGGCGACCAACCACGACGACGAGGTCGGCGGTATGGGCACGTCCCTGATCGTCGGCACCCACGAGACGGAAGTCTGGGAAAACGACTACGACCAGTTCCTCGTCACCCCGCGTGGCGGGCGAGACGTCGACGACTTCTGATAATGAGTGACACCACCTGCGGATCGACAGACGAATCGAACTCGAATTGCGGCGGCGCCGAGACAAAGGCCACCGACGGCGGAGCGGCGACGGAGAACACAAGCGCGTCGTCGCCGGCGTGCGGCGCGAGCGACTCCAGTGGCTCCTCCTCGTGCGGTACATCGAAATCCGGAGCGACGGACGACAAGGTCGGATCGACTGCCGACGACTTCGACGCCGACCCGGGGCGGCTGTTCGCCGTTGGACTCGGTCCCGGGCAGCCGGAGGGGATGACCCAGCGCGCCAAGGCGACGCTGCTGGAGGCGGAACACATCGTCGGGTACACGACGTACATCGACCTGATTCCGGATGCCGTCACCGAGGCCGCCGACGAGCTGTACGATACGCCGATGTGCGGCGAGGTCTCTCGGACCGAAGAAGCGGTCGACCGGGCGCTGGCGGGCAACGATGTCGCCATCGTCGGCTCCGGTGACCCGAACGTGTACGCGCTCGGCGGGCTCGCGCTCGAGATAATCGAGTCGAAGGGCGCGACGGCGTCGGCGCTCGACTTCGAGGTCGTCCCCGGTGTCCCAGCCGCGCAGTCGTGTGCCGCCCGCGTCGGTGCACCACTCGTCAACGACTCGGTGTCGATCTCGCTGTCGGACCACCTGACGCCGATGGCAGACATCGAGTCGCGACTCCACGCGGTCGCGGCCGAGGGGTTCACGATCGCGATATACAACCCGTGGAGTCGGAAGCGACGCGAGAACTTCGAGACGGCCTGCGAGATCCTCTTGGAACACCGGCCGGCCGACACGCCGGTGGGCGTCGTCCACGGGGCCGGGCGTGACGACGAGGCCGTCGAAATCGTCGAACTCGGCGAACTGAAGTCGCTCGGCGAGACCGACCTCATCGACATGACGACCACCCTGCTCGTCGGCAACGAGGAGACGTACGTCTGGGACGGTCAGATGATCACCCCCCGCGGCTACGAGAGCAAGTATGACTACTGAATCCGTCGACGGCGAGACGGCTTACCGCGTCTCCGTCGATCTGAACGCCTGTGACGGCGTTTTCGCCTGTCTCGTACGGGACGACCGGTTCGTCGAGGCCGACGGCGGGCTCGTCGGGTTCGACCCAGCAGACGCTGTGGCCCCGATCGATCGCACCACGGAAGAGGTTACCGCGACATTCCGTGACGAGAGTATCGACGAGGCGCAGGCGGCCGCGGCGGCCTGTCCGTTGGACGCGATCACGGTCGAAGAGCGCGAGGGAGATGCATGAGTACCGCCGAGACGACGCCGGACGATATGCTCGCTCGACACCCGGAGACAGCGTACTTCTGGGGCCACGTCGCGGGCGGCGGCCAAGTGACAAATAAAGGGATCGAGATCGAGGTCGCGGACGAAGACGCCGCGCGCCGGCTGGCCGCGATCGCTGGCGGCGGGACGGTCGATCACCGAATCGCCGAACGCGAGTTCGCCCACGACACGGCGGTCACCCGGCAGGCCGACAAGTACACGGTACAGATCATCGACCCGACGCTGGCGGCGAACGCGGCCGCGGCGCTCGGGTTGCCGGTGGGATCGGACCCCGGCGGGTACCGGTTCGACGCCCTTCGCGACCACCGTCGAGAACTACTTCGCGGGCTCTTGGAGGCGTGCGGCGTCGTCTGCTTCCGCGAGTCGAGCGCCGCGGTCGGCATCTCGTTCGTCCACGACGACGCCCGGCTGTTAGAGCGGATCCGAACGACGCTCGACGCGGCGGGATTCGACGCCGAGGAACCGCAACCGTCGTCGTCGGGTGGCCACTGGTTCGGCGTCGCGGACACCGACACGACCGCGTTCGCCGAGTGGGTCTACGAAGGGGCCGGCGATAGCGGCCTATTCGCGACGAACCGCCGCCGAAAGGCGCTTCGAAGCGTCGAGCGGGCCGCGGGTCTCGATGTCGGAAGCCTCATCGAACCGACCGACACAGACGGAGGAGACTCATGAGCCGGGCGGCAGATGCTGTCGGAATCGGTGACGAAGAGACCGCGCTGCTCGTCGGCCACGGCTCTCGTCGAGATAAGTCGAACGAGGCGGTACGCGAGCTCGCGGCCGGTCTCGAGGATCGTCTCGGCGTTTCGACCGACGCCGCGTTCCTCGAACTCGCGGAACCGTCGATCCCCGACGCCATCGGTACACTCGTACATAGTTCGTCGCGGATAACGATGGTGCCGTTGTCACTTTTCGCGGCCAGTCACGTCAAAAACGACCTCCCGCTCGCCGTGAAGCGTGCGCGGAGTGAACACCCGGGCGTCACCTTTCACGCGGGCGCGAACCTCGGTATCCATCCGGCGATACTCGACCTCCTCGACGACCGAGCGCGGGACGTGGAGGCGGAGCTAGGCGTCGACCGCGACGAAGACGATGTCGCCGTCGTGGTCTGTGCCCGGGGCTCGTCGGACCCGGACTCGAACGCCGACGTACACAAACTCGCCAGGCTCATGTACGAGGGCCGCTCGTTCGATCGGGTGGAAGCCGGGTTCATCGGTGTCACCGAACCGCTCCTCGACGAGGCGCTCCACGATGTCGCGAAGACGCGACCGGACGCGATCGTCGTGTTGCCGTACATGCTCGGTGACGGCGTCTTGACCGGACGAATCCGCGACGGGGCCGCGGAGTTCGACGCGGAGTACCCCTACGTCGACGCCGCGGCCGGCGACCCGCTCGGAACGGACACCCGGCTGCTGGACGTTCTCTCAGACCGGTGGCAGGAGGCGCGGACCGACTCGGTCGACATGTCGTGTGACACGTGTAAGTACAAAGTCGAACTCGACGGGTACGAGGAAGATGAGGGCGGGGCACGCGCGATGCTCCGCGCACTGACCCACCAGCAGGCACACGAAGACCGCGACGACGTCGCCGACGAACCGCACGCCCACGACGCTCCCGAGACACACCTCGCCGTCTGTACGAATCAGACCTGCGCGGCGGGCGGTTCACCAGCCGTTCTGGAAAACCTTCGCCAAGCCGCCCGAGACGCCGACGCGGACGTTCACGTCACGCGATCGTCGTGTTTCGATCAGTGCGGCGACGGCCCGATCGTCGCGCAGTATCCCGATGGGGTATGGTACGGCACCTGCGACGACGAAGACGCCGACCGAATCGTCTCCGCCATCGAGCGGGACCGAATCGTTAGCGACCTCGTTCACCAAACGCTATGATGTACAATCAGACTTCGACCCACGATGAGCTGTGACGAAATTGAAGCCCTGCGACTCGGGCTTATGAACACCCTCGGAACCTCGGACGACGCCGTTCGACGCCACGCAGAGCAGGAACTCGGTGATAAACTGAACGAAAACACACCGATCGCCGCGCTCGCGGGAGCCGAATCCGTAGCGGAACTCCAACGCCATCTAGACGCTACACTCGTCGACTTGGAGGAAGAAGTCGCAACCCTCGACTCGGACGATCCCGAATACGCGTACACCCGAGGCCGCCTTGTGGCCGTTCGAGACGCTGAGAGATCGCTGGCTCGACTCGCCGACGCGGGCGAGTCGTTCCTCGACGACTTGGGGGATTCCCATCACACGCTTCACGAGGTGTTCCCTACCGAGGAGTGAATTTACTGGAGAGAATTATAAGCAAAGGCTTCAGTTTCACATTGGTCACCTTCGGTTGAATTCTGACCCAGCCTACAATTCTATATGATCTGGCAGTGCGTCGGCGCAGCAACCTTGCTCGGTGCGGCAGTCCTTCTAGACACAGACAAGGACCACGACGAAGTTGTCAAAGAGACAGCCAACAACCTCGAATCAAAGCTCCCGCAGAACGCGACCCTGTACGTCGATCACATCGATAGAGAGTATCAGAACCCACGGAGCGCGTTCGACGACCTCGACAACGCTCCAGAACAGCACATCCGGGACGTCGTCGTCAAGTCGGGACAGAAGAACAGCCACATCATCGAGGTCGAGAGCGGCAACTCCATCGAGCAGAATGACTCGGAAGCGAAATCGCAGATCGAGGATTTCTCGATTCCGGAATATCTGCGGGTGTTAGTCGTCCCAGACGCTGATTTTGACGCCGTCCATGTCGCCGAGTTTGAAGAGCAGTTGGACACTGAACTCGACGGAGAGTACTACGTCGCGACGCCCCAAGGCGTTATCGACCTGTTGGACTGAGACGTTCACGAGAATCGTTGTAGTGTTCAACACCCCGGTACCCTACCCAAGAGCTTATGATTAGTGTCTCAGACAAGTGTCCTAGATATGTGTCTTAGATACATTTCTAAGGTAAGCTTCTAATATGAGTGTCTTAGATATGTGTCTGACATAACTTTATCAGCTTCGGCAGTCATCTACGACCATGCTCGCGTACACGGTATACTCTGAGGCTGGTGGCGTCGGAAAGACGACGCTTGCCGCCAACCTAGCCGTCGCGCATCGCCGAGCAGGTCTGGACGTCCTCGTCGTCCCGCTCGATCCACAGGATGGCGACTTGAGCCGGCTGTTCGGCGTTGATGTCGACCGGGCAGACGCATCGGCAGACAACCTTGTCCGGCACATGGTCGGCTCACCACGCGGGCCGTTTACCGATCTCATCCACACCGTCGAGGGGATCGACATTATCCCCGAACACAACGCATTGGCGGATCTTCAAGATCACCTCCGTCGCGAGAAGCAGAAGGCGGAGGACTTCGGTGAATCATACAATATCCACGCGCAGTTGCGACGGGTCCTCCAAGAAGCGGATGTCCCGCAGGAGTACGACGTCGTCATTGTCGACCCGCCGGCAACCGAGGGGCCGCATCTCTACAACGCGATCTACGCGACGCGGAATCTCTTACTTCCGGTCGAGCCGTCAGCCAAGGGACAGGCAGCGGTCCGGGGGTTGGAGGACCTAGCGAAAAACTTCGCCGAGCAACTGAATATCAACGTCGGCGTTCTCGGCGCCGTGCCAGTTGGGGTCAAAGGGACCAGTGACCAACAGGAGTTGCTCAAAGAAATTCCGTATGAGGTCCCCGCGGTGATCGGCGACCGGACGTCGATGATGGAGGGCTGCTGGCGGCAGCAGTGTTCAGCATTCCGCTACGTCCGCGAGCATCGGAGCCGGCGCCGTGATTACGAAGTCGAGACACTCGCGCAGTTCGACGAGATTGCGCGGTTCGTCGAAAAGGAAGGCGGAATCGAGGCACCGAACCCACCAGAGCCGGGTACGCTTGACGAAGATGAACCCGAGGTGAAGGCCTAATGGGTGGCTTCAAATCTGGCGCAGCGGACGACGACTGGGGTGAGGAAACGGACGACCAAGAGAATGATACGGGCGGTCGTGAAGACAGCCAGGAGCCAGTTTCGGAACCGGACCCGAGGAGCTCCCGTGATGCGACTCAAGAGGTAAGAAAAGAGTCTTCCACCCCACAACTGCCGTGGATCCACCGACGGAACAGCATCACAGACGGTCGAGAGACTGTCTCTTATACACATNAGATGTGTATAAGAGACAGGCCGACCTCCGCGAAGCCGCGCTTCTGGTCGGCCTTGAGCACGTCGACGAGGTCGCGGAACTACTCAAAGAGTGGGGCTACGCGATCGAGTAGTCTCCCAAATTTCTATTGCGACATATGATTTATGATCTGGTTCGTACCGGGTCACCCCGCTATCGAAGTGTATCTCAAGAGAACTTCTGTTAAGAACGACTGCGTCTGATATGGCACCTCGAGATCTCAAACGCCGTGGCTGTTTGTTTTCGAGAGAGATACTATAATAGGTTCAGTTTTTATTAGCGTTCGGTCGAAGTTTCTATAGAAGAATGGAAGAGAAGTTGAAAATAGGAATTATACAACACAATCCTGTCGTTGGAGATGTCGTCGGAAACTGTGACAGGCTCACCTACGAGTACAGAGAGCTACTGGATGCTGAGCCGGATCTCGTTGTCACACCCGAGCTCTCGTTGGTGGGGTATCCGCCCCGCGACCTGCTTCACCGATCAGGAATACTCGATACGCAGGAATCTGTACTTAACGAGCTTGCTTCGGAAACCGATGGCGGGCCGCCACTGATTGTTGGTGCCGCGGTCAGGACCGATCATGAGACGGGCGCACCGATCCACAACGCTGCGGTCGTGTTACGCGATGGGGAATGGAGCGAGACGTATCATAAGCGATTACTCCCAACCTACGACGTTTTCGATGAACATCGCTACTTCCGCCCCGGAAGCGAGCCGTTGGTCGTGGATGTTGGAGACGCATCCGTAGGAATCACAATTTGTGAAGACGCGTGGCAAGACGTTCAGGTGACTGGGACACAGCGCCACGACGAGACGCCGCTAGAGGACACTGCTGCGAGCGGCGCGGAACTCATTGTCACGCTATCCGCGAGCCCATTCAGCCTCAACAAACCGTCTCGCCGTGAGAATCGCTTCACAACACACGCCGCTGAGACGGGGTGTCCGGTTGTCTTCGCCAATCAAGTCGGTGGCAACGACGAGTTGGTTTTTGACGGCCACTCGCTGGTCACCGTTGAGGGAGAGGTCCACGAGCGGCTAGCCGGATTCGAATCCGACACAGCAGTTGTTGACGTTCCGATCAATAGTAACACAGCTGCTTCGAGATACGAGTCAGAAACTCGTGCCACACAGGCTCGCGAGGCGCTCACGCTCGGGGTTCGTGATTATTTCGAAAAGACCGGGTTTGGGGAAGCGGTCATCGGCCTATCTGGTGGGATCGATTCCGCTGTCACAGCCGCCCTTGCGGTAGCCGCGCTCGGCAAAGACAGCGTCTACGGTGTGTCGCTTCCGAGTGAGATCACGAGTGAACAAAGCATCGCTGACGCCCGAACAGTAGCGACAAACTTGGGGATTGAATTCGATGTAATCCCGATTGGAACGACGATAGAGACGATATCCGGGACGCTTGATGCGAACGACGCATCACTCAGCGGTGTCGCAGCTGAAAACATCCAAGCGCGGATCCGTGGTACCATTCTCATGGGGATCGCAAATCAGCGGGATGGGCTCGTGCTTACGCCCGATAACAAGAGTGAGGCCGCGATCGGCTACTGTACGCTGTACGGTGACGCCGTGGGTGCGCTCGCTCCGCTCGGTGACTGTTACAAACAACTGGTGTACGAACTCGCCGAGGGGTTCAACGATACGCTTACCTCAACCGGATCATCGTCGGTCATCCCGACGTCAGTGATCGAGAAGGAACCAACCGCAGAACTACGCACCGGGCAGGCCGACGAGGAAGAAATTCCGGCGTATGAGGTTCTGGATCCCATTCTGGACCAGTACATCGAGGGGGGCAGTAACGCAGAATCGATCCAGCGAGGGTATCCTGACCACGTCGTTGACGAAGCCCTCAAGCGGGTTACTCATGCTGAATTTAAACGACGACAGACGCCACCGCCACTCCGTATTACCCAGAAGGCACTCGGACGGGGATGGAACTATCCCATCGCCGCAACGTACAAGCATGTACTCGATAGTTAATGAGAATTCCACCACCGAGTGTACAAACGCTCTTTTGTAGCACATTGTTGATTTCAGAGAGTTGCTTTGACGGCGTGTTTGAGTGCTTCTCGTCCGGGTTTGCGGTAGAGCTCTCCTCTGAGTTGGAACACTCAGAAATACTGTGTGAGGCGATCGTTTGAGATGCCTCGATGCGGCGAGAGCCACGCGTCGCTGGCGCGACGGTGGCTCTCGCACGTGTTCACGTGGATCGTGTCGTCGGCGTATTCGCCGTCACCGTGAACGACGTATTCACGCTCAAAACTCTCGTCTTCTTCGAGTGTATCGTACGCGCGAAATCCGTCGGTATAGACGGTGAGAGGCTCCTGTTGGCGTCCAGCCAGCAGGAGCCGGATCGTCGATTCGTCTGCGGATTTCGCCGGCACGAGATACCGCTGCTCGGTGCCGCGATCCACGAGAACAAANGATCGTCGATTCGTCTGCGGATTTCGCCGGCACGAGATACCGCTGCTCGGTGCCGCGATCCACGAGAACAAACACCGGCGGTTTGTCTTGTTTGCTCTGTTGAATCCGCAGAAGGCGGCGGGATAGCGTCGCTGTAAAGGTGGAAGCGAAGCGGAAGAGCCGAATGTGTCCAACCTACTCTTCCGCTTCGTTAAGCAAGCCGCGTCGCTGGCTCAAAAGCGCTGTGCCGCCAGTCCAACGGCGGTGAGTGATCCGACTGGCCACGGATTTCCCGGCTGGAAGCATGTCACGCTCCACTTTTTGCGGATTCACATGGATGCGACGTACCGCGAGATCGTTGATTGGGCGAGTGAGATGGATCGCGTTCGTGGGCTGTTACAACTCGCTCGAACGGCATTTCCCGCACCCTCAACGCTGTACCGGTCGTTTGAGAGGGTGCCNGATCGCGTTCGTGGGCTGTTACAACTCGCTCGAACGGCATTTCCCGCACCCTCAACGCTGTACCGGTCGTTTGAGAGGGTGCCCATGTCTGTGTGGCGAGGGTTCCCTCGGGAGTCCGCAAGGATCTGCGATCCGGGCTCGCACGGTGCCATCGATGCCACATTCTTCGACCGCGAAACGGCATCGAGACACTACCAAAACCGCTCGGAGCGCCACATACGCACGCTCAAAACGACGGCGCTCGTCGATACAAACTCGTGTGCCATCCTCGATCTTCACTGCTCGGCACACTGGCCCCACGACACGCAGACTGTCCGTCGAGTCGCCCTTCACAACACCGCGAAGATCGAGAGTCTCGCTGGCGACAAAGGCTATGACGACCAATCTCTCCGGGACGCCCTCCGTTCAGAGGGCGTCCGGCCCCTGCTGCGGCACCGGCTGTTTGCTGCGTACGATCACGCGCACAACGCACGGTTGGACAGCGAGCTATACGGCCAGCGCTGGATGGCCGAGACTGCCTTTTCGGCCATCAAGCATCGGTTCGGCCCCGCTGTCCACCCTCGCGCTTGGTACCGCGAATTCCATGAACTCGTGTTGACCGCCACAGTCTACAGCCTCGAACAAGCTCTCAAACAGTGACACCGACGCCATCATCGGATTCAACAAAGCATATCAATCGGATACTTATTTAAATACCGCCTCCGACCGGCGGCTACCTCAACGGTTTACCCTTTTGAGTGTTAATCCCAGAGCAGTGTTTCAACCCCAGAAACGCGAATCCACTAGATCTTAGGTGAGCAGGGGCACGACGAAGATCACGGAGTTAAAAACACCATGAACGAGCGCAGGCGCGACGAAGGTACTCGTCCGTTCGAACACCCAACTGAATATCCCTCCCATCACAGAGTAATAAAGCGTCATGTGAGCAACTGCGGCGATCGGCGGCGACAGGAGGAGGACCGGATAGACGTGAAACACCGCAAACACGAGGCCGGCCGTACTGATGGCGATTCTAGCCGAGAACGACGCACGGAGTCGCTGCTGAATGACGCCCCGGAAAAAGAACTCCTCGACAGGACCGATCAGCGCTAGCGACAGGACTGCCGCGATGACGAGGCCGACACCCGTCGGTGCCGCAAGGTTTGTGTACTGCATAAATCCAGGAGAGAGTTCGACGCTCGGAAGAACCGCGTCAGTGCTTACAAGCGAGAGGAACGCGGTCGCGAAGCTCATCCCCAGTCCGCCGATGAGAGCAGGGACGGTGTCTCGGTCTGGAACGTGAATCGGAACCTGGAACGACGAGCGAAATGAAACGTACCCGATGCCAACGAGCAGAAATGAAAGTTCGGTCGCGATGCTTCCAGCGATGAATATGAGCGTCTCCCCGGCATCAGAACCGACAGCTGAGACAGCAGCGAGTGAGGCAGCCAAGTTCAACACGATGGTTATCGGTATCGTGAGGGCGAGAAACGCCACCGCACTGGCAACACCAGTCTCATCACTAAGTTGATTCGGAACGGTCGCTTCTAGCGTGGAGGGCAAATCGATCATAGGTACGGAACGGGTGACTGCGTAGTAAGTGTTATCTGGACGACTATTAAGTTGATTCAGTAACAAATCAGATACCCGAGCGGAAACAACAGCACTACTGTACACAATGACGGGTGAAAGTGAAGCGAGAGAGTCAGCGTATGCGGCGCTGACCGACGAGACTCGGGTCCGTATCCTGTTAACTCTCGCAGATCAGTACGACGAAGCGTGGTCGTCCGGGTGGCCAACATTCTCTGAGTTACGAGAGCAAGTCGGCGTCGAGGACACAAGCCGATTCAGTTACCACCTGTCTGGACTTCAAGACGGTTTCATCCAGAAGGTGGACGGGCGGTACCGCCCTCGAATAGCTGCCTTGGAGATCGTCGCCGCAATTCGGGCGGGGAGTTATAAAACGCAAAATGACGACAAACAGTACGAGATCGAGCAGCAGGAGACGGAATATGAGTGTCCCCACTGCGATCGGAATCTCGTCGCAGCGTACCGAGAGCACCACCTGTATGTCGGCTGTCCAAACCACGGCGCCGCTGTGGCGTACCCGACACCGCCGCGAGCCACTGAAAACCGATCACTAGACGCAGTTATCGACTCCACGCTCCGAAACCACGCGTGTGATGTCCGACTCTTGCGTAACGGGGTTTGCCCGCACTGTTGGGGAGCGGCGGATTTGTCGCTTCCCCGCAACTCCGTTCCAGAGACGTATCTCTACCAAGACGTACCATATGCCACCGCGGCATGTGACACCTGCTGGCTGTCGTATCCGATCCCAATCGCACAGACGGTTCTCGGCCATCACGCCGTTGAGGCACTGTACGCGACGCACGGCCTGCGTCCGCGTGATGCGCAGATCGGCCCGCACAGTCTTACGGAAGTAAGCAACGTACGTACCGGTGAAGCGGTGCCGACCGCCGCCCGGGTTATAGTCCCTCTCGCTGGCGGGTCAGTTGAGTTCGATCTCGACGAAAACTGTCACATTCGTCGCTACGACGCGAGTGATACAGGACTGACACAGTGACCGCGACAGCAGTGCCATTGGAAGCTTCACAGAGACATTGATTTCAGCTGTGTTTCTCCGCCCGAGACACGGAACAGGAAGTATACGGGAGACGACCGATCAGCCGGTATGACAGACGACGCCTCAACGGACGGGCCTAGCTCCGTGATTGACCAAGCTACGTCTCACCCCGACTCTTACTCGGATCGGGCGTACACGTGGCTGTCACGGAATGGGCTCTACATCTGGGCCGGGATTTCCGTCGTGGCGTTAGCGCTCGGAGCGCTTGCCATCCCACTTTTGGCCTTCGGGTCATTGGCAGCGATCGGCGGAGAAGCGTCGATACTCGCTGGCGGAACCGCCATTGTTCTCCTCTGTACCGTCTTACTACTCGGTCTGGCAGTCGGACTACTCAGTTACGCATACTTAGAGGTAGATCGCCGGGGAGTCCCGTTCGTCGGAGACCGCAGTGCGCGGACGCTAGCTTATGATAGCATCCGAACGATAGAGACAGTCGCGGCGGGAACGTTCATTGGCGGACTCCTCACAATGCTCGGACTAGCGGTTTCAGTGAGTAATGTTCCGACGATACTCTCAGTTACCGTGGTAGCAGCCGCAATCGGACTCCCGGTAACAGTATTGGTACACACAGCCGGACGCTTTGTGTTATTTGTTGTTGATACTGATTAAGAGCCCGCTGTCGAACGAACACTCGCAGAACTCCTTGATACCGGTTAGCCGGTCTCGTTTGTCTGCCCGAGGTCCGAGAACGACTCTCCGACTCGAAGCGCGATCGGTTCATTCTCGTCGCTTGTGCCAATAGAGATAGCGACGAGTTCCTCTTCAGTACTGGTAATCGAAAATTGCTGATTCAGTCGTGAAGTCCCTGCTATCACGGTATCAGCGAGCTCCAAGTCAACTTGGTACTCACCGGTGGTGGTCCATACGTCGGCGTAGGCGACGATATTACTTTCACCGTCTGACTCGGTAGAGGGGACGTCGAACGAGGTATCGAGAACCGTCTCGTCGTCAGGATCTACGATCTCGATTGATCCACTGACTTCCTGATTCAGCTGGTTGAGGAGGTTGACCTGTTCGAAGACTCGGTTGCCGATTGCGTCAAGCACTGTCGAGCAGCCGGCGGTGGACGCTACGGCGGCGCTGGCACCGATTGCAAGCGCGCTCGACGTCGTGTAACGGAGTCGAATGACGAACGCATATGTCGATTCATCGTTGGAAGGCGTATTGCTATTGATGTGGTTTTAGATTAAACCTGTTCGGAGTGTCTCTGGCGGTGAAATCGTTTGATAGAATGCCTCTAGGAAACAATTGCGTTTCCGTCCGTGATTCAGCAACCAAGCGGAAGGACATCACCCTAACAGAGCGGTTCGAAGTTAAGAAGCGACGGATTTGTAGACTGGTCTTCCGATCANGTGATTCAGCAACCAAGCGGAAGGACATCACCCTAACAGAGCGGTTCGAAGTTAAGAAGCGACGGATTTGTAGACTGGTCTTCCGATCAGGAATAGGCTTAAGAGGCCGAATATAAGTGGTAGAGGGCTACTCTTTTTGTTAAGATACGATTTCGAGGGTGAGCCTTGCACGACATAGGCCGTGGTTGTCTCCCCGACATTGTACTGGTCAATTCTGTCTTCCGCGGCAGTCCTTGTGTCGGACGCTTTTGTTCCTATTCCCGGTCTGATGTTGTCGGAAGTGTATTGGGTTCCATTGTACGTGTAGCTGTAAGTGACGTGGGGGGGGTACCTGTCCCCCTTTTTTGAGGAATCCATGGTGACTTCTGTGTTCTCTACCGTGGCTTCAATCTGTACCCCGGATGAAAGGCTTTGTTGCTGAGAGTATGCCATGTATCCAGCAACTCCGAGCAGCACAATCCCCAGTATTATACTTATCAGAGACAGCTTCGACATATTGGTAATTGTTTAGACTACTGAATATTAATTTCGGCGTATTTCTCACTGCGCAACACATACACACGAATTCTACCGGCTGATTCAGGATATAGACGGGGAAAATAACATCGTTCAGGTGCTGACTACGCCCTCTGGATCTCGCACCGGGTTTCTGACACAATATAGGTAGATCCGTACTGTGTGTCGGTATGTGGATCACCTGTATTAACAACAGCTGCGGCGGAGTATGTCGCCTGTTAAGGATGTAAACAGAGCCGTTCTGCTGTATGTTGATCGCGAGTCCCACGAGGTGACATAGTGTTTCAAGCCTCAACCGAGGTGATCACCGAACGCGTCCGCTGATTCGGTGAACGGGCCGGTCGTTCTAGTCGAACCCCCCGTATGAGAGTTCCGCGACGTACACCTGCCCATCGTAGCGCACCAGCCAAGTACCGTCGGAGCCGTCGGCCTCGATCGCCGACTCTGGCGAGAACCGCTCCATTACGGACCGGAACGCTTCGTCGTCGGTGTCCTCGGCGTAGTAGACGCCGTCGATCGCGTCGTTCACCACTGACCGCTCCGTCTCAGAGAGCCCCGACAGCCTGAATAGGTGCTCACCGCGGAGCTGCTGAGCGTACGCGGTGGTGTTGTCGGCGACCCTACTGACGGTGTAATAGTAGCGGGTCAGCGTCGCCTCTCTACGTTCCTCCAGCACGAAGGGGTAGACGGTGCCGTTGTGCCGAACAGCGCTGTACTCGCCGGACAACAACACGCTCTCGTTGGTTTCCGGCATCGTGTACTCCTCTGGGATGGCAACTTCGGGGCCGGGCCTGAGCCGGACCTCGCGCTCGCTCATAGCCGTGAGTAGGTCACCCAGCAGCCGGCGGTCACGCTCGGAGAGTTCCTCGAAGCCGACTGTCTCGTCGGCTGGCGCCGTCCCGTTGAGATCGACGCCGACGGCGAACGCGGTACCCGGCTCGGTGCCGGTGACGTTCCAGTCGATCTCGTAGTAGCTACCCTCGTATGCGAGCGGCAGCCCCTGTTGGACTGGCGGGTCAGTAGCCGTGGCTGTCCCCGAGCCGTCCTGGATCGCCTCCCGAACCACTCCCTGATCGTCGGGGGCCGGATTGTCCACGACGGCTGGCCGGCTGGCGGCTTCTGCTATCTCCGCGTCGTCCGCGGTCTTCATCGATAACGATCCTGTTGCTGAGCAGCCTGCGAGCGCAACGAGCGCAAGCAGGCCGAACGCCGCGAGCGCTTTGCGTTCCATACCGGAAGCCGTTCTCTCTAGAATGCTCTGTTGAATCCGCAGAAGGCGTCGGATCGGGTCACTCTGTACTCGGGTCAGGTGCGCTGCCGAGAGAATTCAGAGATGTACTCTTNAGGGGGAGAAGATCGAGATAGCTGGGTGGATCGATCCACCTCCTTGACGACAAAAAGTGAGATTATCGTCACTTCAGAGATCGCGAACCTCGTGTCGTCATCGGATTCAACAGAGCACTCTAGAAAATAATTGGGGGCCGTGTTACACAGCCCGCAACAACAGACATGAAACGCCGAGTTTCAGATCGTGAAACGCGTCAGTACAATGTATCAAATCGACACGAGATGGATCAGCGTGACACTCAAAATTAGTTCGTCGCTTGTTGGAGGAATCCGTCGTGTCGCGAATCGTAACGGCTTGCTGTTGATGGTCGCATATTTGATGCTCGGGGCTGCGTGGCAGATTCCATTCTATAGCGCTGTCGTCACGGGGCTTGAGCAGTCAGGTACGCCGACAGAGAACGTGGCTCTCCCAGCGATCGACGCTCCGCTTGCCGTTTCCGTGAGCGCAGCCATCCTCATGTTGCTAGGGCTTCAATGGCTCACGATTGTCACGATTCGAACGCTTGTCGGCGGTCATACACGGACAATTCCGTCAGAGTACTACACGCGAAATATTGCGCCGGTCCTCGTAAACTCACTTGTTGGTGGGCTCATATACGCGGTTCTCATGTTCGTCGGATCAGTGCTCTTTGTTATTCCCGGGATTATCGCATACGTCGCGTTCATTTTCATGATCATGTATGTCGCGGTAGAAGACAAGAACTTCATCGCCGGTTTTCGAAATAGCTGGCAGCTAACGCGCGGCCATTGGCTGCGACTATTCGGATTATTTATAGTAATTGTCGCTGGGATTGGGCTCATCTCAGGTATGTTAACAGCCATAACATCGTTAGTAGTTAGTGCTCTTGCTGGGGAAGCAATAGGAATCCTGCTGTCAGGTGTTGTTGGACTCCCGTTTTCGCTACTCATTCTTGCGACCCTGGCAGAAGCATTCACCCAACTACAAGAGAATGAAAAAAAGATGGTGACATCGTAGGTTGTAGTGACTGTGACCGCAGTAGACTGTATCACTTACTGAGGATTTCAACAGAGCCATTTTTGTCTAAGAGAACCATCATGGAGATACGTCTCAGATACCCAATATTCGGCGTCTGAGTATTTGACATCCCCCCTCCCGGCTGAAGCCGGAGGAATCCTGAGCGTTGGGTTATTAGGGTTCACAAACTCCTTGTTCGCTCGGTGTGAACCGTCCGCTCTCGCGGTCGAATAATTGCCTCCAAGTCGATATTCCTGATAAGACAGATTCACGCGATAACCTTGTGAGCAGATTGAGTCGTTCGATGCGTCGTACTACGAAACACAACTCATCCGATCCGTTGTAATCTATTAGTAGAAATCGAGTTTCAGTGGGGAAATTCGAAGCGACAGTATCTTTATATTCATGGCGGAGGTGTATCATTTTCGCTTCAACGGTCGTCGTTTCGTAGTCGAATAACACGGTGACCACTCCCATCAGTTCGCGGCCGTCGAGTTTCTTGTCCTCGAATTCACCCATTAATTTCCTGCTCGCTTCTCGGAGCACCTCACTTCGACCAGTGTATCCGTGGTCGTCGGCAAACTGATCAATCCGCTCAAGCAAATCCTCGGGTATTAAGACGCTTACTACAGCCATATATCGATCTAGCCGCTAAAATATGTTAGATTTATTATATACTGTTGGATAGCCTGCTATCGCCGTCAGGGAAGATAATAGCCGGCCTGGTGGCACTCACGGCAAGAATCCGAGGACGGTTAGCTGCCAGATGAACAGGAGCGCTAGCCCTGCAAGTACCGTTTGGTGGATCCTCGCAGCCAGCGACCAGCGTGAGTGTCTCCAGCCTGAGACTGCTCCGGCGATGGTGCCGAATGTGAACACCGCAACGACATACGGGAGTGCGAGCACTACTTGCAGCCAAGCCGGCACGATGAGCAGTGTGAATTGGTCGAGGTTCATCAGTGTGAAAACGAAACTCCCGGCGAACACAAGTAATGTGACACAGAGTCCGACAGCTGAGGCCCGGCCAAGCCACGCAGGGTTCCGTACCCGCTGTCCGAGGGAGATTTCCATCCGTTTCTCCCTTGTTGCTTCGTCAGAGTCAGACGGTGACTGAGGAGTCGTCACTGCGACCCCTCCTCACCACTATCGGGTTGAGTCGTCTCGTCGGTGGCTGTGGATTTGCTGTCGCCACCAGAGCCGGAGCGATTGAGACGCCGCCACCCGCTGGCCCCCGCCCACCCGGCGAGAGAAAGAGCGGATCCTCCGACTGCGGCCCCGACAGCTCCGAGCGTGACCGCGCGCTGGTTAGGCGTCGTGACCGGTAGGAAGGCAGTCGATGGTTGACTGTTAAGATATAGCTGTCTGACACGCCCATCCACGACATCTACCGCCAAGACATCGTCCCCATTACGTTCGTGATAGACATACGGCTCGGTTTCAACCCACTCGACGGCGTCGCCTCCCATGGTCTGGGTGACGAGACCACCATCATCAGTTGCGTCAACAGATAGTCTGCTTAACAATCCAAGCACTTGACGCCAGTCGTTTTCAAAAGAGGAACCCGTAGACTTGTATTCACCTACCACCGCCTCAGCGCGCTCGCGGCTCGCTCGGCCCGTGGTCGGATCTGGCGTCAGGCTTTCAGCGAACAGGTCATATTCGGCCAGGATCTCGGCGGCGGGGGTGATTGGGTCCCCCGGGCCGTTGAAACCGATGAACACTCCGACATCGTGGTCTGGGAGAAGCCCAAGCCAAGCAGTGTAGTAGACGGTCCCGCCCGAGTGGCCGATGTACGATGTACTGGGGGAACCGTACTCGAAGAACCCGTATCGCAAGCCGTTGACCGCCGGATGACGTCCGTATTGTCGGCTGTGCATCGTCGCCATCGTCTCGCTGTTCAGTATCGCGTCGGTCCCGTACCCGAGGTGCGCTTGCATAAACGCAGCCATATCGAGCGCTGTCGCACTCATCGATCCGGCCGGTCTCCAGTTGATATATACCGGATCCGCCCGAGTAATTCCGTCGCCACTCGAATCGTGTGGGGCAGCCAGATTGCCGGGGTGGTCAGCGGGAACCGGCTGGTCGAACGTGCTGTGTTTCATTCCGAGTGGATCAAAGATGTTTGACTGGACGTACTCCTCGAAGGTCGTATCATATGCTTCGGCGACGATGTGGCCGGCTAGCGTCGCACCCCAGTTGGAGTACGCGACAGCCTCGTCTGGCGGGCGGATCCGATCCGGTTGATCCTCGACAAGCGCCGTTTCCAGGCGGGGGAGTGCTTCCGAGTTCGTGACGAGTCCGGGGTTGGGAACGACGCTGAACCCGGCAGTGTGGGTTCCGAGGTGCCGAAGCGTCACCGGGTTAGCATACGTGTCAGGGATCGTGACAGGGGAGTCCTCGAGATAGCTATTAACGTCAGCATCCAACTCAAGAACGCCATCCTGTACGCCTTGCATCACTGCCGTCCAGGTTACGAGTTTCGAGACTGACCCGATGCGGGTGGCTGTCGCTTTCTTATCTATACGCCTCCCCGTTTCGACATCGGCGTGGCCGTATCCTTTTGCAAGGGCGATTTCGTCGCTGTTGACAATCGCAACCGTCGCCCCGGGAGCAGCGTCGCCGAGCTGAGACGCCAACGTCTCTTCGACAACCGACTCGAGATCGCTCATTTCGGGGGACACCGTCCTAGGAGCGGTACGTGACCCTTGCTTGCGTGAACGGGCTGTCGCTCGGCCAGCGGTCGATCCAACGCCCGTCAGCGCCAGTCCACCGACACCCGTTAGGAAGGTTCGTCTGCTAGTGTTGTTCATCTCAAACCGACGTTCCAGCGGTAAGGACAAATAAATAATATCGGTGTTTCAGCGCCTGAAACAGTTGTTCACCGATATACAGAGGTGTCGACCGAACACTCCGGTCCGTCAATCGACACGCGAGCGGGTCAAATATACAAGGGATGTCCGTTTGGAAGGTAGCGAAATGGGTGAGGAGCGGCAAATAGTACAAGCTTTGACTGAGTCGTGTCTGGTGGTGGGCATGAATCCTAGTATTTCCTGTCAGGGTGGAGAAATACTCGGTAAAATTAGCAGAGGCGGATGGGGATAACAGGTCAGGAATCAGGAAAGGCGACGCAGTGATCACCGCACCGATACTGTCGAGCAGATCGACAGCCCGCCACACCGTTGAGCGCGTGACTCCTGTGGCGTCGACGAGTTCTGGGATCGTAAACTCCGTATCGTGGGCGTCGGCGAGCAGTCGAAGAATGTTGTCTGCGGCGCCGATACGAAAAACATCGGTATCCGTATCGGGATACGCATCGATACAGACTGTTATATCCTGTTTCGCCATTTCAGACACTGTCTGTTGTTGCGCAACAATTGATAAATAAATAGCCGACCACACAGCGAAGTGCTCCGTTTAGTGAACAAATCCACTAGGGGTCCGATGCTTCCAACGTGGCTGGCTCAACGTTGATCTGAAGTCGATACGTGCTGTCAGTCGATCCGGTTTCGGGTCGCGTCGGGTCTAGTGCGGAATAGCCACTCGTGAACGACTCGACAAGTTCCTCGCGAGCGGGGAGACCGATACCCAGCTGATCGGCGAGGTAGACGATCCGCTTGGTCGCAGCGCCGTTGTCGAGACGTTCGAGGTACTCGCCGACGGCCTCCCAGTCACAGCCCCGTTCGTCGGCAGTTCGCATCGCGGTTGCGAGTTTCCGGAGCCCACCACAGAACTCGGGGTGATCCGCACAGTCGGCCAGCGTCTTCTCTAGATCGCTGACCTGAACGGTCGTGCCCTCAATAGATGTCGGCTCGTATCCGAGGAATTTCCGCTCGGTGACTGTCGTGACGCGGTACGGGACGCCGTGGATCTCTCGGCTTTGCGCTCGGGTCGGTGTGATGACGTATACCGTCCGGGAGACCTGTTCGGTCAGCCCGTGGTGGCTGAGCGCACTGTAGTAGCCGATGTACATCGGCTCGGCGACGTGGGTGGCGATGAGGTACTGGTGGGTTGTGTACACGGCCTCCTCGCTGGCCGAGAGTGGCACAATAAGATACGTGCCCGGGAAGAGCCGGTCGAGCCAGCCCTTCTCGGTGAGCCGGGAGGCGACCTCGCGAGCGGTGTTTGGGGGGACCTCCAGCGTCGTCTCGATATCGTTGACAGAGATGATCTGGTGACCCGCGCCAGCGAGTCGTACAAGGAGTCGACTTTCTCGACTCGAGAGGCCCTAGCGTACATTTTTTGATTGTTCTATAGCGCTCGCACCTGCGTTTCTTGTATAGAGTATAAACACGAGCCTGTTTTAGCCTTGCGACTGCGACGGACGGGGATGAGGGTCGCGTTAAGTTTGGCGTGAATTGTGGTAGACGGCGAAGCTTTCGAGCCAGTCTTGAACTGTCTCGAGCGCGACATTGCTGAAACTATTTGCGAACGATGATGTTCGTCTTTCTATCTCCCAAAATACACGTTCGATAGCATTCCGA
>NZ_AOJK01000004.1 GCF_000336875.1 Halorubrum californiense DSM 19288
ATGACAACGAGTTCATCGAGAAGACAGCGGACGGGTATTACCATGCTCGCGCAGACCGCGACGACCTGTACCGGTATCTCGGCGCACTGAAAGGACTGGAGCGAACGTTCGCTGAAACGACGCTACGGATACATCCGAATCAGAGACGAAGACACCGTCCGACGAAGCAGACGAGTTCACTGAGGAGGATATCGAGGAGGTAGTTGATTTTGTCGAGCAAGAGACTGAGGACAACGGCGAGCCGTGACGGAATCTCTCGTGATGGCGATTCTGGGGGTACGTCGAAATTCCTACGAGCACAAGTAGCAGCGACTCGTTATAGTTATGCGCTGTACAGACCACGCTCGGTCAGAATACATCGCTTCCGAAGGATTTGGCTCTGTTGAAATCCTCAGCAGATGACATATTATGGCCCAGTTCCGGTCAATGTAGTGGAACCACTTTTCGGTAGGTACCTTGCTCAATTCGGTGCGCCAAAAGAACAAATAACCGTCTGCTATTACGTCTAAAAGATAATGCCTCCATTTCCCGAACTCCTCCAAAATAGCAATCAGTCTGATAAATTGCGTCAGGCACCCTTTCGTGGTATAACAATGGTAGTGACTGGTACACTTGGGGTAGCTATGATTTCTCCACTGGTGTTAGCTGTGAGTCTAAGAGGGTTTATTGGTAATATGAACTCGCAAAGTTTCGCTGCCGGCCTCATACTTGCGATTATTATAGACTATACACTCGGTCGCCTCACCAGTGATAGCAACCACTGGCCAAAGTTGCCGGGAGGGGTCAGTTCAGGCTATAGGCTTATGTTGGCGTTTGTATCCGGTATAATCGCGTTTGTTATGTCTTTTATCCCCGCCCCCTCATGGGCACCTGCTGTAGCTATCGGCGGAATGCATGCGTTTGCGACTGCGAGTGTCTCCACGCTTATGTTAGGAGGTACTCGCAGTGCTATATGGACGATACGTAAGGTGAAATAAAGATGCCAATCAGTTCGCAGCGTCGTTCAGAATCCCCCTTCGGCGAACGCTTCCTGTGCCTGTTCGTATACCGTCTCTCCACCGTTCGTATAAACTGATGGGAGGTTCACGCGCCGTTTGCGGGTCGTTTCTCCGTCGGTGTAGCTAATAACGAGTCGAGGGCGTGTCAGTCCCTTCATGCCATCCGTTGCAGAGACTTGCTCGATTGTATCAAGTCGAATTCGGTCTGGCGATCGGAACCCGCGTGCGTAATTCACCGCCCAGAGTACGAGCATTGACCCGCCAACCGCAGCGATGTAGAGGAAGCTACCGCCGCGGACCGCGTTGATTACCCACCAGACGCCGATTGGAAACGCAAACATGTATGCGAGAAAGGCACTATTGGACCACCACGTTCCGCGCTGCCAATAATTTCGATAGAGTGACTTAATATACCCCGAAACGACTCTTCGAAGCATACATAATCCTCGGTGAACTGCGCTGTGCCGCGTTTCGTCGGGAACGACTCGATGGAGGGCATAGATTCGCTTCTCCACGTGATTCTGAAAATTGTATCGATGCCGCTCCGCGGGTAGCGGTCAATACGCACTCTTCAGCGAACAACTGTTTCAGACGGGTAGATGTCTGAAGAAGAGGATTTCAACAGTGCCGTTGAGCCGCCTACCACCGGTCTTAACCAACACAGTGATGAAAGATGTACTTGCTGTTGGTTAATATCTCTCTGGCAGCATGTTTCTACTACTGATAGTTACTAGAGGCCTGATTTAGTCAACAGCAAGTCGGCGCTGAGTATATAGCTCGTCGTGCGTACCCGACGTGAGACGATACTGCCCATTCTTTGTTAGGTTTTCCCTAACACTCATTGGAGCAAGGTGCGTCGACACACGTGTGGATGAGCGATGATGTCACCGTACTCGAAGATGAGATCGGAGCCTATGCCGACGGCACTATTGCGCGGGATTCGCGTGCTCTCGGTCCCAACCTCAGACCGGTTCGAGCACGGTGATCGACGTACTGACCCCAACCAATCCCAACCGACGAACCCACACCCGACACCCATGACCCGGACACTCCACGTTCAGATCAAGTCCGCCGACCGTAGCGGCCTTAAAGAGCACCTCGAAGCGATCGACGCCGACGAGGACGTCGAACCCAGCGAGCCGACGCTCTCGATCGAGAACCTCGAAACGTTCGGTCGTGTCTTCCGCTCAACCAACCTCGAACTCTTGGAAGCGATCGTCGAACACGAGCCAAGGAGCATCCGCGAGCTCGCGCGCCTTGTTGACCGGCATCCACCAGAAGTCCTTGAGAACATGAATGAGCTGGCCGACTACGGGCTCGTCAACTCGAAGAGGATGGCCGGGCGAAGCGGCCGGTCGTGTGGTACGACAAGATCGACGCCGACATCCCGCTCACGACTGGGTCGGGACAGGGGCACAACGCGAACGCCTGACCCAGCGAGGATACGCGATGGGCGACGACGTCGATCCCGAGGATCCCCGCCCCGATGGTCACTACCACGCCCACCGCAACGCAGAGTGGTATCACATCGACGGCGACCTTGCGGGGACCATCGCCCTCGGGCCAGCGACCGACGGCGAGCCAGGTGACGACTGGGTGCTCACGCTCTTGGCCGCGACGCCGGACGGCGATCCCGATGCGGCCGAGCGTGTCGCTGTTCGTCTCACGCCGTGGGCGCTCCACGAGCTCTACATCGGCGCACCCGAGGAATTTGCCGAGTGGATCGGGTACTCCGTTGACGAACTTCTGGACGGGGCGGCCGAAACCGGTACCGACACTGCCCAGTCCCCCACCACGGAAGACACGTCGGACACGGACGACTCAGGCGGGTTCTTTTCTCGGCTGTTCGGGGGCTAATCTCGTCGATTCTCTGCTCGGTTTCCACGGGAACTAGACGAGCTGTATCGCTTGCTCGGTCAGTCGGTAGCGATACGCTGGTCGGACAAACACGATCTGCCCGTAATCTTCCGATTTCGTGACTTCTTCAGAGGATTCAATCGCTTCGACAGCCGTATTAAGCCGTTCCACTGGATCCCCCGATCGTAGGAACTCAGTGACTCGCTCCGGTTCGATAGCAAATTCCGCAGCGAGGATACTCCGGATCGTCCGCCCGGCACCATCAGCGACGGCGACAGACGGTGCCGAGGCACGAGCCTGTGGCCCGTCCCGCTCCGCAGCACCTTCAGAAAGCGCTGTGACTTGTAGTTCGTCGTCAATATGTGCGATCAGCGCATCGAGATTCGCTTCCGCCTCCTCACCCACGTTCCCGTTTACAATATCGTCAAGCCGCTCGCTGATCGCGAAGACATCCGGACCAGGTGGCGCGGTCTGAGCAAGCACTCCAGCATCAACAAGGTGGTTCAGTACCGTCCGTGGTTGGTACTCAATGTCGGCATCAAGCGAATCCAGCAGCTCGGTTCGCTTGATACCTTCTTCCTCGGGATCTATCCCTGTAGTGTAGAACGCCTTTGCGACGGTCACCTGATCATCAACGCTGTGGGTATTCCCCTTTCGTTCCCGGA
>NZ_AOJK01000005.1 GCF_000336875.1 Halorubrum californiense DSM 19288
GTCCGTTCGGCTTCAACTGTCGTGAACGCTCCCGTTCCAAGAAGCGCACCGCCCCCAGCTACTATTCCCACCAAGCCAGTAAGGGCGGCTCGTCGATTCACACTACCTCTTACGATCGCTGAACACTTTATATTAGGGTCCTTTCAATCCTCTTGGGGAGTTACTTTTGTTTCAAGCGCTCCCTTCACTCTCGTTGGGAGTGCCGAATACGCGCTCTGTATTCAGCACGATCTTCTGGAGATCATCAAAATCTGGCAAGATCTATAGTGGTACATTCGCACTGCTTAGCGACCGGCTGTTTCAGACAACGATATGTCTGAAGAATAGGATTTCAACAGAGCCAATCCCCCTCAAAAGCTGGTGGCCTTGTTGCCACCGGGCCCTCTCATCGCAACATCTTTTCGGCGTCCTGTCCGGTAGGGATTCATTTGTCGATACTGAATTGGCCGTCCCAGTCATCCCGAGCGTTCATGTTTATATCTCTATATATCGGTGTTGCATCTCGGATCTTGTTGTTTGGGTATGTTCGCCTCTTTATCCCTCGTTTCAAAAGTTATAAATTAAAACAGTTTAACTAAATCTACATGTCGATTGTCGACATGCCCGTGTTGCGTTCGTGGCTACAGCCCGCCGACAATGAACTGCCTCCCCACTCCGTTGTGCGTTCCCTCCAAACGCTCACATCGTCCCTACTCGCATGATAGCGGGGAAGCAAACCGGCACGATTCTGCTGGTAGTGGCACTGCTCGCTTCCGTTGTGGCCGTTGGGGGTGTCGCTGCCCAAGACGGATCCAGCAGTGACGAGATCGTCGTCGGTGAAACAACGATTGACGCGCAATTCATCGGGACGGTGAGTGACCCCGGCACGATTACAGTGACAGCAACCAACATCACTGGCCAGCCGGACACGATCACCTTCACCATTGGCGGTGAACCGGTGGCGACGGCGGCGGTTTCAAACGGCAGCGCCGCAACGATGATTGATCCGACAACTCTTAGCGTCGACCCGGGCACAGCCACGGTGAGCGTTCAAGAGTACACGGTAACGGCTCCGGCAACCGTTGAGACTGTCCATGAGGTCCGTGATCTCGATGCGGGGTTTAACCTCGTCTCGGTGCCCCAACCGGCCACCCTTTCAGCCGAGGATATCGGTGCGATCAACCGATGGGACCCGACGACACAGACGTACGGTACAGTCATCGACAATGAGTTCGATGATGTCACCGCCCTCCAGAACGGGTTGTACGTGTCCGGGACAACTGATGCCGCTCGACTCGGCTATACGTTCATCGATACGGTGCCACGGCCGGGCACCGCACCAATCGAGCCCGGGTGGAACTTTGTCAGCTCGAACTTCGCGATCGACAGCGCTGAAGCCGGTGACTCTCGGACGCTTGAAGCGGACCTGATCAACGTTGATACGTCGTCGATTGTTGCGTTTCGCGCCGATTTCGGTCAACCGCTGACGGCGAGTGACTCAGTTGGCGCGTTCGACGCGTACTGGGTGTTCAACGGGGGCGACTCCTCGCGTGACCGTGCGATTATCACGCCGTCGTATGACCCGCAAACGCGTGCGACGACACTCGGTGTCGAACCGACAGCGAGTCTCAAGTTCCGCGATCAGGTCACTACCACAAACCAGGATGTGACCGTCGAAAACGTCTCCGCCAACGTCAACAGCGCAGTCGTTGTCACATACGAGGCAAACGGTGAGCTGGTCGTTGCCGGCGTGACGTCCGTTGCCGCAAGCGACCTCAACGGTGACGATGTCACAGTCAGCGTTGCGGATGGCGGTGGACTCTCCGGTGAACACACCGCCCATGTCATCCCGACAGATCGGCTTTCCAGTCAGTACGCTCCCGGTGAGACGGTCTCAGACGACACCGCCGCTGGCGTCCTCGCGCAGGCATCAGCGACTATCAGCGCGCCGGCTGAACCAGACGACCCCGACGCAGACGCAGCGCCGGTGATGCTCGATTCGGTGTCGAGTCTGCTCAACGCGAACAGTGAGCCGCTCACGAATGACTCGATCATCGCCGTCTCGGCAGAGCCGACCGCCACCAATGCGGATGAAGACGGTAACGGCGATGCCGTCTCGTACCCGGCCGAGACGGACATTCCGGTCGTCGCCATTGACGGCTCTGTTGTCGGTGTTACCGGCCCGTTCGTGGCCTCAGACACCGACTTCTTGTACGGGAACGAGGAGGTCATGTTGAACATCTACGACGAACTGCTCGGCGGGTCCGGCACCATCGTTCACGATGAGGGCCACGGGCAGTTCTACTCACTTGCGGCCAATGGCGGTGATGACTTCCAGACGTTTGCCTCATACGCGGAATCGAACGGCTACACCTACAAGGCAACCTCAGATATCACGGCGAACCTCAGCAGTGCGGATGCCGTTGTGATCACGTCTCCGAGCGACGCCTTCTCACGAAGCGAACGCGACGCACTCGCTGAGTTCGCAGCCAACGGCGGCGTCGTGATACTCCATGACCAATCCGACTACAATAACTTCGACGCAACGGCCAACCACAACGAGATCGCCAGCGCGCTCAACGCCAGCTTCCGGTTCAACGACGATCAGGTAGTCGATCCCGAAAACAACACCGGCGCACAGTTCGTCCCGGTGACCGAGAACTACAACACTGAGGCGTTCCCGACGCTCTTTGCGGATCGCAACGGACTCGGTGTGGACCTCAACGTCAACGAGACCTACACCGTCGACGTCGTTGGCGTGACGGACGGTGACACCGTCGACGTCGAGTTTGCCAGTGGCACCGTTGAGACGGTCCGCATTGTTGGACTCGACACCCCTGAAACGGGTAGCACCGATGAACGGCTCCAAGAGTACGAGGGTATCGATGACGGGCCGGCGCTGAAAACGGCGGGCGATAACGCGACCGCGTACGCACAAGAGCAGCTTGCGGGTGAAACGGTCACGCTCCGCTTCGACGAGAACGAGGGCCTGCGTGGCAACTTCGGCCGCCTGCTCGGATTTATCGAACTCGCTGATGGCAGCGTCTACAACGAGGAGGTTATCGAAGACGGCTGGGCTCGGGTGTACGACTCCGGCTTCGACCAACACGACAGCTACTGGGAGCTTGAACAGACCGCACGCGCCAACAACGACGGCATCTGGGAGCTCTCTGATCCGGCTGCGACGCCCGAAACCGGAGACGGTGAATTCAGTGACGTGTTTATGCCGGAGCCAGTCGCGGTCAGTGGCGGCGAGGTCGCGGTCTCCGCGGAAAGTGGGGAGCCACTCGTTGCTGTTGATACGGCAGCGAACGTCGCTGTTGTCGGCGCTCCGTTGATCGAAGAGGGCTTCGAGGCAGGCGAAGGCGGGCCCGGTGTTGCTACATACGGAAACTACCCGTTCCTCACGAACACGATCGCCGCCGTGAGCGACGCTGACAGCGGGCCTGTTGTCATCGACAATGGACACGGCCAGTTCGCGAGTGACGCGGCCGTCTCTGCGGAAGACGCAGCGTACTACCAGCGATATCTCGAAGGCCAATCTCCCGGCAACGAATCGTTCATTGGGTTTGAAGCGAGCACCAACCTCACAACTGAAGCCGGGCCGGAGCTGCTCAGTGAAGATGGAACGCCGGCGGCGCGCGCGCTCATCATCTCAGCGCCGACAACTGAGTTGACCGCCACTGAGCGAGCCACTGTCGCTGCGTTCGCTGATGCTGGTGGTGCGGTTATACTCCTCGGCAGCGCTGCCGACCAAGACGCCGTCTCGAACTTTGAGCCAGTGTTGACCGAGCTAAATGCGAACGTCGGCTTCACTAACGAGGCAGTCACCGACGGAGCTAACTCGCTGACTGACGATCCGGCCGTCTTCACCACCGGCAACGTCAGTGACGCGTACGCTGACCTGTTCACGCCGTTCACCGCTGAAAACACAACGCCCACACAGCCGAGTGATGTCGGGCCGGTGATGCTCGATTCGGTGTCGAGCCTGCTCAACGCGAACGGTGAGCCGCTCACTGACGACTCCGTTGTCGCTGTCTCGGCGGAATCGACCGCCACCAATTCGGATACAGACGGCAACGGCGATGCCGTCTCGTACCCGGCCGAGACGGACATTCCGGTCGTCGCCGTGGATGGGTCTGTCGTCGGTGTCACCGGACCGTTTGTGGCTTCTGACACCAACTTCTCGTACGGTAATGAGGAAGTCATGTTGAACATCTACGACGAGCTGCTCGGCGGGTCTGGCACCATCGTTCACGACGAGGGCCACGGACAGTTCTACACGGTCGCTCCCAACGGTGGCGACGACTTCCAGGAGTTTGCGTCGTACGCGGAAGCGAACGGATACACCTATGAAGCGACCACAAACGTCACGACCAATCTCAGCAGTGCTGATGCCGTTGTGATTACTTCTCCGAGCGAGGGGTACACACAAAGCGAACGCGACGCACTCGCGGAGTTCGCAGCCAACGGCGGCGTCGTGATACTCCACGACCAATCCGATTATAATGACTTTGACGCCACCGCTAATCACAACGAGATCGCCAGTGCGCTCAACGCTAGTTTCCGGTTCAACGACGATCAAGTGACCGATTCGAAGAGTAACACCGGCCAAGAGTTCGTCCCGGTGACGAGCAACTATAATACTGCGACGTTCCCGGCGCTCTTCGACACTCGTGATGGCCTTGGCACAACTCGCAGCGTGAACACGACGGCCGACGTGGATGTCGTCGATCCTCTCGGTGGTGACGCGCTCCTGCCAGCACTCACGTCCTGAGACAACGCAGCGACACGTGGTCTCGTATTGCGAGCGATTCCACGTTTTGGCTCATTGACAGAGTGAGGTCGTAGCGCTGTCAGCGCTTCCGGCTTGGGGATCACCCTTCACAGGCGTATTTTCAGGTCAACTGATCCGGGTTGATCCACTGTCGTTCCGATCTCTCTACCGCTTTGTCCACCCGAACTCCTGAGTCATACCCACAGGCGAACCGACAAATCGCGCTCGTTAACAATCGCGTTGCGAAGTTCTGACCGGTGTTTCCCAATGGAGGTGCCTGAAGCCTGTCTGCTGACGCTTCTCACGAATTGCTGAACGATACCCCAGAGACCCCCACCCCACCACTTCCGCTGTTAGCACAGCATAGCCACTCCCCGTCCAGTAATTACCACTAGCGACAGCGGGCACGGATACGGGTTGTCAGTCGTTCGAACGATCGTCAACGCGCACGGCTGGGACATCATTGCGACCGACGCGGAGAGCGGTGGGGCTCGGTTCGAGATCACCGGTATCGATTTTCTCGGATGACGCGAAAGCCGGCGGACAGTGAAGCTGGCGGCTGAGCAAACGTGGCGCGTGCGAGACGGTCGAAGCCGACGACGAGCGCGTTGATGAGGCGCTCACTAATGTCCGCACCCTACAGGATGCTCGGGCCGAGGATTCGACTCTGTTGAAATCCTTAGAGAGTGATACATTCTGGCCGGGTGTGGTCAGTACAGGTGAAGCACATATTCTCTGATTAGAATGACAAGGTACGACCGGCAGATATATAATCTCTTGTAAGGGTCGGATATCACAATGGAGGTCAAGCCGATGGAGATTTTTTCTGAGTCAAGAGG
>NZ_AOJK01000006.1 GCF_000336875.1 Halorubrum californiense DSM 19288
AAGAGCGCAAGAGCAAAAGATGGTCTGACAGTGTTCTTCCCAACGAGGAACGCTGACGCGAAAGCGTGGTCTAGCGAACCAATTAGGCTGCTTGATGCGGCCAATTGCTGACAGAAAAGCTACCTTAGGGATAACAGAGTCGTCACCCGCAAGAGCACATATCGACCGGGTGGCTTGCTACCTCGATGTCGGTTCCCTCCATCCTGCCCGTGCAGAAGCGGGCAAGGGTGAGGTTGTTCGCCTATTAAAGGAGGTCGTGAGCTGGGTTTAGACCGTCGTGAGACAGGTCGGCTGCTATCTATTGGG
>NZ_AOJK01000007.1 GCF_000336875.1 Halorubrum californiense DSM 19288
CTTGACGTTCACATCGCAGCTCGGTGGAAGCATGACACGAAGACCGGACCGCAGGTCGTCCGCCGAAACGCGGACGACCTGCAGTCCGTTGCCGCCGACAACGGCTTCCAAGACTGGCATACCGAGTACGAAATTGCCGCACATGACGTTGAATACCTTGTTCATTACCGCGGGTCGTCAGCCAAAGCAGCCGCGAACAACGCGCTCAACCGGACAAAGGGCTACTCTCAGCAGTGGATGGCCGAAACATCGTACTCGACAACCAAGCGCTCGCTCGGCGATGCCGTGCGAGCGCTGGGCTGGTATCGGCAGTTCCGTGAAATCGTCTTGATGTTCGCCATCACCAACATAGAACCACTGTGTGAACCGCTGTAACCGTGACTCAGTATCTATTCAACACAGCAGTGAGGAGTTTATCAGAATTATTTAAATATTGAAGACGACTCAATAAAGAGTTGTAACACTCCAGTACCGTTTGGGATATCTTGGTAGACACTCACGACGCGTAGAATTAAGCTGATCTGAGCAGTGTGTACTACCAATATCTCTGATTATAGCGAGAAGGTAGTGATATACGACAATCTACGGGAACCCCTATCTGTTTAAATTGATTGCGCGTTCTCGAAAACATGAGCGAAAACGGACCCTCAAACGCAGCAATCTACGGCCGAGTTTCGACATCGGATCAGGACGTCTCTCGACAGCTCGACGAATCACACGAACACATAGAGCGTCTCGGTGTCGAAGACATCGAATCGTATGCGTCCACTCAGAGTACTATAGCCTCATTACGAAGAACTCGACGCAAGTACTCTGGACTACTGCGTCTGTAGACGGTTGTTATACAATAGTGAATAGTTTTGATCCCGTATCAGCTAATCTTCATCGTCATCATCGTCGGACCGGTCGTCTGCGTCATCATCGTCGGACCGGTCGTCTGCGTCATCATCGTCGGACCGGTCGTCTGCGTCATCA
>NZ_AOJK01000008.1:0-73987 GCF_000336875.1 Halorubrum californiense DSM 19288
TCGATCCACGCAGTACGTTCGCTGAGGCGGTCGAATTCTGTCATAGACACTCAGAAATCGTCCGCCTCATCCTCTAACTTTACGCGACCCACCAATTCGCACTAATCTATATATACACTACTGACCAGACGGCGAACGTGGAAACATCATCGACGAAGGCGTTTGCCACCCGCATCACCGCCTCAGAAGCAGCACAGATCGAAGACGCACTTGAGGAAACAGACTGGACAAAGTCGGATTTCGTTCGACGAACGGTTCGGTATTACGTCGAACAGAACCCCGACGAAATTCGAGCGTTCCACGCCGAGGATTCGCTGGAGCAGTTCGTTACGGAGTTGGTCGAATAATGGCGACAAACGTGATTCCAGCAATTGTCCGTGAGGAGCCGGAAGGTCGAACAGCACGTATCGCACGCGACGCGAAGGGCGATCCCATCGGGGTCGCAGTATTCCTCACGTCAGAAGAAATCGAATCGTTGGGAGTCAACACAGCTGCAGCGGATGCAGTAGAGCTCCAAATCAGGGACGATGAAGCTCACTTCTTCCCGATCAGCTGGAAAGACGATGAGTAGCGGGAAAGGCAGTTCCAGGCCAATATGGGGAACCATATGTGGTAACATAACCGCATGCGGTTATTTTATCACAGGAGAACCACATACGGTAAGGTACATGGCGATAACTGACTTCCCACTAATGGCAGACGAACGCAGGGGCCTGTTGACTACACGGGAGCGTGAGATTCTCTCAGGCGATGCGGACGTGAACGACGAGTACTACTACTCAGTCGTGAGTCGGGTCCGGCGAAAAATCGATAATCTCGCTCAGGATGCAGCACTTCTTCAAGAGCACCATCCGGACCTCGGTGAGGAACTGCGAGAGGCTGTCTCGGGCGACAACAGTGAGGAAGACGATGATTAGCTTCTCCAGAACCACCATCGCGCACCTGCTTCAGCTACACCACGGATAGACGATGGGAGACGACTACAAACAGGCTGCGACCTACCCATCTGAGGAGCAATACGACCGATGGGAAGGTCAGTGCGAAGAACTCGGGATGCGATCAATGTCGGAATTCATGGAGGCGATGGTAGAAGCCGGGCTGAAGAAGTTCGACACCAGCAACGTAGAACCAGACGAAACAAATCGGGAACTACGTCAGCAACGGAACGAACTGAAGGCCGAACTGGACCGAGCCCGTGAGAGGATTGGCGATTTGGAGGAGGCAGTCTACAACAGCGAGCGGAGAGAAGTCAAGGAATACGTTGCTGAGAATCCGGGAGCGACCTACGACGAAATTATCCAACCCCTCGTCGAGACAGTCCCCGCCCGAGTTACGACCCACTTGGATGAGATGGAGGGTGATGACCTCCGCGTAGAAGACGAACAGTACTATCTCCGGGAGGAGATCGCCCAAGACTTCGGGGAAGTATAGTCATGGCTACACCGAAAAATCGTCCCCGACTTTCGAACGACGTACGCCAGCGTATGGGCGTCTACAAGGATATTGATAGCGTCCCAACAAAATATCGTCTCCAAAACCACGAACCTGCCTATGCAGATCGGGAGGTGTGGGCGGACTACTACGAGGAGAAGACTGCGGTATTCGACACCAAATCGACTCGAGACCGCTACGAGAAAGCGGGTCGGTACCTCCAGAACTTCATGCAAGAGGCTGGCCGGCATCACGCGTTGGCCGCTCCTGACCATATTGAAGGGTATTTGACTGGTCTACGGGATGGCGACGTTGGGAGGCGTAACCAGCCTCGGAAGCTCCAGACGGTGTATTTCGAGTACTTCCAGCCGCTGGAAGAGTTCTACACTTGGCTCCAGTGGCATACCGACCACCCGCATGTGTACCATCCCGTGTTGATGGCTGTCGTAGCTGGCGGGTTCGCTCGTAAGGGGTGGAATCGAAAGTTAGAGCAAAACGATAAGCGTTGAATCCATGTCCGAAAACGACCGCCAAGCACTAGCAGACGCCTTCGACCGAGAGATTGACCCATTAGCAGACCACGCTTCGACGTTCGATCACGTCGATGTCGACGTGTTCGGCCTGTTCATTGAGGACGTACTAAGACCGAAGGATCCCGCAGAGGGTACGATAGTCTCCTATGAGCGAACGATCGAGGAATGGAGCGAGTTCATGCAAAAGGAGGGACGCCACCCTGCCTGTCCCCATGAGGACCACGTGAAGCGATTCGTTCGTCGGGAACTGGATGAGAAGGGGAACACTCGACGGACGGCGAAGAAGAAGCTCTGGGAGCTGAACAAGATCTACAAGTACTGGCAGAATGGGGCGGAGTTTCCGCACCCCGTGGACTACAACCCGTTCATGATCGCGAAGAAGAAAATGTCTCTCTCAACTCGGCGGGTGAAGGAACCGCCCCGAGTTCCGGTTGAGAAACTACGGGACGTAGTCCGAGACGTGAAGCACATTCGGGACCGCGCGTTCATTGTAACGCAGCTCAAACTGGGTCTGCGCGCCAGCGAGATGGCGAACATCAAGATTAGCGAGCTGAACATCACCAACAGCGAGGTGACCAATCATTACCCGGAGATGGGAACCTCACCACATGTCTCTCGTTTTGAGAACGCTGTCTACATCCCTCACGATCGCGAGGGGAACAAATCGAAGCGTCCGCGAATTCTCCCCGTCGATGAGGAACTCCGCCGGCTCTGGATGAACTATCTACTAATCCGGCCGGATAATGAGGAACCGTGGCTGTTCCTCTCTCGAACGAGTCACTCACAGGTAGACGATGAGGCCATTAACCTCGCTTGGAAGCGTCACTTCCAGCCGGAGTACGAGGAGACACAACAGCACAGAGCAGTTACATCGCATTATGGTCGCCACCGGTTCACTACGTTCTGGCGTGTGGAGCAGGACCTGAATCGGGAATTAATTAAGTACATGCGAGGGGATACCTCAGCTGGTGGAGCTACTGACCCCGCTGGTGGGATTGACCACTACATCCATAGCTACTACGAAGACATCGAGCCGATCTACCGAGAACAGATATACAAACTCGGGATATAGCTGTAGTAAGCGTCATCGAACTCTATCAGTAGGATCCATATTTGAGAATCTATTCTATTAGATCATAAATCATCTTGTCAATCACTTCTTTCCCGACCAATTACTGTGTCAGCAGGAGTTCTACACAAAATCCGAATAGATTCTGGAGAAAATAAACTCAGAAATAGAATGGGGTAAGTACTCTGAAAGTATTCGGCTCCGAGATCATAGAGCCAGAGAAGATCAGCAGTGTAAATTGAAAACTAGTGACCTAACTGGACATCACGACTGGGTTAATATACCCAAAATACGATGTTATGAGTGATGCTCTTCCGGTCTCCATCACGCAAACCGGCGTCAGAGTATACCCCGATACCTTCAGATCAGATGATTATTCGCCGATATCGATCAATCAGCAAACCTCGGGATCTACAAACCTACTTTACTCAAGGCTTGTTCTTCAATCATCTTTCACAGTTCGATGATAACAATGAAGGTATTCTTCGACATCCGAGCGATTATTCAGGAATTCGAGGTGGCCTATCTGCATCGTCCCTCACAAAACGCCGCCGAATGGAAGATCCGCCTGAGACCGCTTCAGAAGAAGAATTCGAGGAAGCACTCGGTCAATTCCATGAAGATGCCAGACACCAGCATTTTGCCAACTGCTGGCGGATTGGCACCGTAGAAAAAGACGATATTTGGGAATATTACACACGTAGTCCTGAACTGGCCGAGGGTTGTGCCGTCGAAACCACTGTTGGTCAATTGCTCCGAGCCCTTCCTTACCAACCGAGCGTTCCCAGCAAAGTTGAGGACCCTACGTTCAATGACGGACCGTCTGAAACGCCAGTCTGGAACCTGTCATTCACTACAGACGGCTGCAACATCCAGTTTGGTGCCTGTAAGTATCAACAAGATGTTGATCCAGTAAGAGGCCAACCGGCTGGCTGGACCTCGGCTATTGCCTTCTTTAAAAGCGAAGATTTCGATGACGAGATTGAGTTTCGCATCCTGATCAATCCCTACTTCGACAACTTATCTATCGAACCCGCACCTGATGGAACCCCCCGAACAGTTCGTCCCGACCCAGGAGAGAAGAAGTACCGAAAATTGCCCGCTGGTACAAAATGGATGACTAATCGGGTCGTGCTCGCGCCAAACGCCACAGAAGACGAACGAGATACCGTCGAAAACTGGCTAAAGGACTTCGATCTTAATATCAAAAAACCTATAAAAAGAGATATTGAGGTTATCGAGTCTACTGACAGTGGTTCAACGCTGAAAGATAACTATGAGTACGCCGCTGAAATTACAGGCTTAGCAAACTATGAAGCGTCGGCAGAATCTCTTGAGGAAGCTATGGAGGGATTCCTCACAAAACGCGACTGGGAAGAGTGGCCCGTAGTTGATTTGGTTGAGATCAATTCAGACAATGCTGGTACGTTTATTGAAGCGTACTGGCACCGGTCGGAAGATCCGATTTTCGACATGTCTGCTTATGGCCACGATGACTTCCAGCGAGTTTGGGTTCGGCGATTTAACCACCCCACTGAGGAGCCGACAATGTGGAAAAATCAACTTGCAAAGGAATTTGAAGAACAAGACGAAAAGTAATAATCGAATTTCGAAATAGAGTTTTATATCTCTCAGGCCGTGCTTGAATGGTCGAGAGTAATTCGACGAACAGATCAAAATTACATCGCCTACCATGCCAATCTACTTCGAAATCCGATAGCCGTGGGGGATCTCAAGGAGTCGTTTTCCATAGAGTTTGAGGATTGCCACACCGGGATACATATACGAATTCGAGTTTACCATCCTGTATATGACAGACGCCGGTGCTGACTCAGGTTGGTTTGAATTGGTCCCACCTGACGACCTTGGAGCCGCACGGAAGGTTATCGAAAACGGAAGCGCAGAAACGCCAAAAGATTGGCCGACAAAGGCTGTCAAGGCTGGATTCGCGGAAGACAAAGAGGAGTACTACGATCGGCTCCACGAAGCAGCCACTTACGCCACCCGCGAGGTCGTCAAAGAGCGAGAAAGGGCAGATGACCAACAATTAAAGCATAGTATTCGTGCTATGGACGACGCGGAGCGCGTCGCCAACGAACTCGCCGAGCGCGCCGTCGAGTGGGCGGGAAGCCTCTTCGACGACGTCGACTCCGGGGTCGAGGGCGCTCGCGCCGTCGCGGCGCGCGACCCCGAAAGCGAGGCCGAGCGCCGCGCGGTCTCCCTCGCGGCGCGCGCCGCCGACCTCGACGACGAGCGGGCCGAACTCGCGGAGACGATCGGTCGGATCGCGCCCGCCGTCGCCCCCAACCTCGCCGAGATGGCCGGCCCGGAACTCGCCGCGCGGCTGATCGCGGTCGCGGGCGGGTTGGAGCCGCTCGCGAAGAAGCCGTCGGGGACGGTCCAAGTACTCGGCGCCGAGGACGCGCTGTTCGCACACCTCTCGGGCCGCGCGCCCTCGCCGAAACACGGGATCATCTACACCCACGAGTTCGTCCGCGGCACGCGGCCCGAGGACCGCGGCTCCGCGGCGCGCGCGCTCGCCGGCAAGCTGGCGCTCGCGGCCCGCGCCGACCACTACGCCGGCGAGCGCCGGGCGCAGCTCCACGACGACCTCCGCGAGCGGATGGCGACGATCCGCGCGCGGACGGACGACGATGAGTCGGATACCACGGGGGCCGACGATGAGTGAATCCGCCCTCCCTAACGGCGTCGAGCGGCGCGAGATAGACGGTGAGAGGCGGCTGGCGACCCGCGGCGAGCCGGTGTACGGCGAGCCGACCGCCGACGGCTGGCGCGCGTGGGATCCGGAGCGGTCGAAGCTCGGCGGGATGCTCGAACTCGGGTTCGAGACCGGCCTGTCGGGCGGCGAGACCGTCCTCTACCTCGGCGCCGCGAGCGGCACGACCGTCAGCCACGTCGCCGACTTCGCGGGCCCCACCTACGCGGTCGAGTTCGCGCCGCGACCGGCGCGCGACCTGCTCGGCGCCGCGGAGATCCGCGACCGGCTGTTCCCGCTCCTCAAGGACGCGCGGAAACCGGAGACGTACGCGCACGTCGTCGAGAGCAACGTCGACGCGATCGTTCAGGACGTTGCGACGCGCGGGCAGGCCGAGGTGGCCGTCCGCAACGCGCGGTTCTTGGCCGACGACGGGCGGCTGCTGCTGGCGATCAAGGCGCGCAGCGAGGACGTGACCGCGGACCCGGAGACGGTGTTCGAGGGCGCGCTCGATCGCCTCCGCGAGGCGTACGAGATACTTGAGACGCGGCGGCTCGACCGGTTCCACGAGGACCACCTCGGCGTCGTCGCGACGCCGCGGTAGCGCTCGTCGACGGCTGGCTGGCGACGCGGACGCGGCGATCAGTCCTCGGGGTCGAACAGGTCCTCGATCCGGCAGTCGAAGTGGTCGGCCAAGTCGAAGGCGAGTTCCAGCGAGGGGTCGTAGCGCTCGCGTTCGATGGCGTTGATCGTCTGGCGGGTGACGCCGACGGCGGCCGCGAGGTCTGCCTGACTCTCGTCGGTCTCGGCGCGTCTGCCGGGGATGTCGTTTCTCATGTCCGGTACTTGTGGTAGAGGACGGACGCCCCGAACACGACGAAGACCGCGAACAGCGTCCACGTCGCGCCGTAGAACTCGCCCGGGAGCGTGAGGAGGCCGCTCGCCTGTAACGCCAACCCGCCGGGCGTTCCGAGGACGAAGAGGTACGCGAAGACGTTCATCGTGTTCTGGCTGGCCTTTCGCTCGATAGTGGTGTCACGCTCGTCGTACAGCTCGACCGGACTGAACCGCTGGACGAGTCCCATGCCGAGGCCGCCGGCCCAGTAACAGGCCACGCCGAGGACGAACCGGTCGACGGCGATGCCGATCCACAGCGCGGCGATGCCGGCGGCGAGCAGGCCGTACGCGATCCGTTTGTACCGTTTCCGTGTGGAGGGCCGAGTCGTCGCGGAGGTCGTGTGTTCGCTCATGGTGGAGGGTAAAGCGAGCGCGGGTTTGGTGTAAAGCTCGCTTTACAGTAAAGAATGTTTTACGTTCGTTGATAAACCTGTCGCTGAGCAGCGAATCGAGGGTACATCGCTGGAGAAAGCATTTACCCCGCGTTCCGGGGCTTCACCACGAGGGCGGCGAGAAGCCCGCGTCTTCGAGGATGGGCTTCCAGCGCTTCTGGACCGAGAGCCGCGAGACATCCATCGCGTCGGCGACCGCGGACTGCGACCGCTCCTCGCCGCGGATCAGTCCGGCGGCGTAGAGGCTGGCGGCGGCCGCGACGCGCTTCCCGCGGTCGTCGTCGGGCGCGCGGGAGAGGAAGAGGTCGACCGCGGTCGAGCGCGTCTCCTCGTCGAGGTCGAGCGAGGCGCACGCCTCCTCGACCTGTTCGATCCACGCCTCGTTGTCGACTCGGTCGCTCGCCCGGTACACGGGCCGGGGTAGTCGGGGGAGGCATATAAACGGCCCGCGGTCGCGGTTCCGGCTCGGGCCTTCCAGCATCCGGAAGGCGAGCGCGGTCGTCGCCCTGAAGTCGCCCGCGAACGTAGCGCGCGTATGTCGACACAGCAGTGGGACGAGACGCGGGTTCGGGCGCTTCACGACGACCTCGTGTCGCTGTACGAGCCGGTCGACCGAGTCGCCGAACACGGCGCGGACCCGACCGCCGAGCCGGGCGAGGGCGTCCGCCAGCTGGTGACGACGATCCTCTCGCAGAACGTCGCCGACGAGAACACGCGGCGCGCCTCGGAGGCGCTGTTCGACCGCTACGACGACTTCGCGGCGGTCGAGGCCGCCGACCACGAGGAGCTGAAGGAGACGATCCGCGTGGCGGGGCTCGCCGACCAGAAGGCCGCGCGCATCCAGCGCGCGCTGACCGCGATCCGCGAGGAGACGGGCGGCGCGTACTCGCTGGCGTTCCTCGACGCGATGCCGACCGACGAGGCGAAAGGCTGGCTCACCGAGATCAAGGGGGTCGGCCCGAAGACGGCCAGCGTCGTGTTGAACTTCCACTTCGGGAAGCCGACGATGGCGGTCGACACCCACGTCGAGCGCGTCTCGAAGCGGTTCGGACTGGTGCCGGAGTCGGCGTCGAACGAGCGCGCACACGAGGTGCTGGACGGGCGGATTCCGGACGAGCTGACCTACCCGCTCCACGTCCTCCTGATCCGCCACGGTCGGGAACGCTGCTCGGCCCGTGGCGCCGACTGCGACAACCCGGTCTGCGACGCGTACTGCGACTGCGAGTTCTGCGGGTGAGCGCGGCCTCTATGGTCGTCGGGTCGATACGATCGGGCACGCATGTTACCGCTTCTCGGGGAGATCCTGAACGCCGTCCAGTGGGTCGACCAGGCCGCCGTCGAGTTCGTCAACGCGATCCGCACGTCGCTTCTGACCGTGATGATGACCTCGATGACCGGCGATACAAGCAAACCCACGGGATACGAAATGGCTATAAGCGAGCGTCAAAAACGCGCACACAGCGGGTACGCGTCCTGTGATTGCCGTTGCGGCGATCGAGGGCTTTGACCGCAAGATCGAGCAAGCGCGGGTTGCCGAGCCAGGCCAAAGGCGTAGCGCTTAGGACGCTATCCCGTAGGGGTCCGCCGGTTCGAATCCGGTCCCGCGCATGTGTCTCCGAGCAGTTCGCGAGGAGACACATCGTTGCGAGGATTCGAACCCTGGAAGTCGCGCGCAGCGAGCGAAGCGAGCACGTCTTCCACCGGTTCGAATCCGGTCCCGCGCATGAGCGAACGAAGTGAGCGAAGAGCAGGAGCGGATTTGTAGCCCAGAGGACGAGCGAAGCGGAGTGACTGAGGTTCGAATCCGGTCCCGCGCATTTTGCGGCAAACATTTTGTGAGCCGCAAATGCGTGCTGAGAATTCGAACCCAGAGACGACAACAGATATAAGCTCAGTCACGACGTACTGCGGGCAGATGGCACGCCCGCCGAACGTCTTTCTCCTGTCCGCCGACGCGCTCAGGGCGGATCACGCGACCGAACTCGTCGAGGCGGTCGCCGAACGGACGGGCGGGACTCGATTCTCCAATGCGGTCGCTCCGGCCTCGCACACGGCCAGTTCGATCCCGGCCCTCGCGACCGGGCGGTTCATCGACGAGGCGGGGGCGGTCGAGGAGTCGCTGCGCCCGTCGTCGCTCTCGGCCGACGGCTACCGCACGCAACTGCTGACCGACAACCCCATCGCCGCCGACGCGCTGACCGAGCGGTCCGCCGGGGAGGCCGGCGGGCTGAGCAATCTGCTGGACGACCTGTTGCCCCGCGGGGTGACCCGTCCCGTCGAGCGGGCGTACTTCCGGCGCCTCTGGCCGGCGATGCGCCGCCTCGGGCTCGCCGACCCATACTACCGGCCGGCGGCGCGGCTACACGAGCGCGCGCTGGAGGGGCTGTCGGGGGAGACAGACCCGATATTCTGCTGGCTCCACTACATGGACACCCACAGCCCCTACTACGTCCCGAACGACGGCGAGGCTACCGAGGGGTTCGACCCGGACCGGACGGCCGCGATGAGTCGGAGCCTCACGCTGGGAGACGCCGCGGACGTGGACCGGACCGAGGCCGAGACGGTCGCGCGGCTGTACCGGCGGGCCTGCGACCACCTCGGCGGGTCGGTCGTCGAGTTCGTGGACGAACTCCGAGAACGGGGGCTGTACAGGGCCGACCGGGACGTGCTCGCGGTGACGGCCGACCACGGGGAGTGTCTCGACCCCGAGCGAGGGGTGTTCGGCCACCTGCCGCCGGCCTCGTGGGAGTCGCTCGTCCACGTTCCGCTCGTCGTCGCGCGCCCCGACTGGCCGGCGTCGACCGTGGACGAGCAGGTGTCGCTCGTCGCCCTGCCCGACATGCTCCGGCCCGACCCGGGAACGGCCGCGCCGCCGACGGATTTCGGCCGGGAGTACGTCGAGACGGTCGCGGGGACGCTCACGGCCGCGGGAGTCGTCCGCGGGGTACGCCGGGCGGACGGAGAGAAACTGTTCGGGCGGCGGACGGCGGACGGTACCGACGTGGTCCACACCCGCTACGAGGTCGGCGATCCGGCCGCGGAGACCGTCGTCGAGGAACCGTACGGCGAGGGAGAGGCGGCGACGGGCGTCCCAGAGGGGTTGCTCGAACGGGCCGCCGACGCGGGCGGTCTCGTCGGCGACGAGCAGTACCTGTCGGGCGTCGACGAGTCGCACCTGCGGGCGCTCGGCTACGTCGAGTAGGCGGACGCGTCACGTGCCGATTTCCGGCTTTCCGTCGCGCAACAGGAGGAAGCCGGCGAAGAGCCAGATCGCGACCTCGACGTAGAACGACGGCGTCCAGAGGTACTGGAGCGCGAACGCCCCGGGACCGGCGCCGATAGAATTCCAGCTTCGGACGAGCGGCCAGAGGAGGAACACCGTGTTCTCCGGGCGGCCGTTGATGCTGATGTGGACGGCGTCCGCGACGAGGTGCGTCGACCAGCCGACCCCGACCGCCGGGAGGGCCCCGAGAACCGCCGCGGCCGCGTACCGACGGGCCGCCAGCCAGCCGGCGCCGAGGACGACCGCGAACAGCGCGGAGTGGGCGACGGAGTGGTAGGTGGGGACGAGCCCGGCCATCGCCAGCGGCTTGTCGACGACGTCCGGCAGCGCCGCGCCCGCGACGACCCACAGCACCGGGAAGCGGTTCCGCGCGACGAGCGCGCCGATGAGGAGGTGGGTCGCGAAAAGCACGGTCGTGCTACACGCTACCGAAGCATCTGCGTTACGCTCCGATCGGCGCGCGCCTCACCGCCGAGGGGAGGGGGAGAGAGAAATGGAGAGGAGGGAGAGAAGAGCGGAAGAAGAGGGAAGCAGAGAAGAGAGTGGACGGAACGCCGAATCGGAGCCGCTACTCCTCGTCCGGCGACGACACCCGCACGACCTGCTTGCCGATGTTGTCGCCGGAGAACAGGCCGAGGAAGGCGTCGGGAGCGTTCTCCAGTCCCTCGACGACCGTCTCTCGGTGTTTCAGGTCGCCGCTGGCGACCCACCCACCCAAGCGCTCGCTCGCCTCGCCGAAGCGGGTCGCGAAGTCGCCGACGAGAAGCCCTTGAATCGTCGCTCGCACCGGGATCAGCTGCGGCAGCTTCCGCGGACCGGTCGGGGCCTCCTCGTCGTTGTAGTGGGCGATCTGGCCGCAGACCGCGACGCGCGCGTCGAGGTTCAGGTGTGTGAACACGGCGTCCGTGATGGGGCCGCCGACGTTGTCGAAGTACACGTCGACGCCGTCGGGCGCGGCCTCGTCGAGCGCGGCGCGGTAGTCGTCGGTCGTCTTGTAGTTGATCGCGGCGTCGAAGCCGAGGTCGTCGGTGAGCCAGTCGGTCTTCTCGTCGCTGCCGGCGAAGCCGACCACGCGGCAACCGTTGCGCTTCGCGATCTGGCCGACGACGGAGCCGACCGCACCCGCGGCGCCGGAGACGACGACCGTGTCGCCGGGTTTCGGCTCGCCGACTTCGAGGAGCCCGAAGTAGGCGGTCCGCCCGGGCATGCCGAGGACGCCGAGGTACGCCTCGGGATCGGCGATCGTCGGGTCGACCGGCGCGACGTCGTCGGCGTCGAGCGTCGCGTAGTCGGCCCAGCGACCCTCGCCGGTCACGAGGTCGCCCGCGTCGTACGCATCGCTCTCGCTCTCGACCACTTCGCCGACGACGCCGCCCTTGAGCGCGTCGCCAACGTCCCACGGCTCGGCGTACGACTCGGCGTCGCGCATCCGGCCGCGCATGTACGGGTCGACCGAGAGGAACCGGGTGCGGACGAGGAGTTCGCCCGGGGCAGGGTCGGGGACGTCCGTCTCGCGCAGTTCGAAGCTGTCCTGATCGGGCTCGCCGGTCGGCCGCTCGGCGAGAAGCCACTCGCGGTTGGTGTTCGTCACGGTCCCCGTTGGCGGATGGAATAGAATAGGGTTTGGGCCCCAGCAGCCGTCGTGGGGATCCGGAACCCGCGCTGTTGCGGGGATCCGGAAATCGCGCCGTTGCGGGGAGTCGGAAATCGCGGCCGTTTCGAGGAGCCGGAACCCGCGGCCGCCGCGGGGTCTGGTCCCGTCGCGTACTACTCGCGGCCCAGCGGGATTCGCAGCCGACCGCCGTCGCGCTCGCCGTCGACGCCGTCGACCTCCGTTCCGAACGCCGCGGAGCGCTCGGCGACGGTCTCTCGGACCCACTCGGCGACCTCGCCCTCGGCCAGCGTCGCGGTCTCGTCGCCGATTTCGGTCGGGAGGACGTCGAGGGCGGCGGGGTCGCCGTCGCGGACGACGAGTTCGAACAGCGCGCTCCGCTTGTTGCGGACGCCCTCGCGGTCGCGGTAGCTGACGTAGTCGTCCACGAAGTCGCCCGCGTCGTAGATTATCGGCCGACCCTCGTACACCTCGACGCCCTGGAGGACGTGGGCGCTGTGGCCGTGGACGACGTCGACGCCGCACTCGACGAGCCAGCGGCCGAAGCGCTCGTGGACCGCGCGGGGTTCGGTCGCCCAGTTCGGTCCCCAGTGGAGCGAGGCGACGACGAGGTCCGGATCGCGGCCGGCGACGCGGTCGAGGATATCCCCGACGAGGGCGCGGGTCTCGCGCACGGCGGGGTCGAGGCGCGCGAACGCGGTGCCGGGCTTCGAGGCCGTCGCTGCGAACGCCGTCGACTGGTCCGTGAGTCCGAACGCGCCGACGGTGAGGTCGCCGGCCTCGAACGTCGCGGGTTCGAGCGCCGCGTCGGCGTTCGCGCCGGCGCCGGCGCGGGCGATGCCGGCGTCCGCGAGGTGCGTTCGGGTGTCGCGGAGGGCGGTCTCTTGATAATCGAGGACGTGGTTGTTTGCGAGCGAGACGAAGGAGCCGCCAGCCGCCTCCAGCGCAGGAATAGCGAACGAGGGCGGCGACCGGAAGTAGTACACCTTGTCCGGCCAGCGCTCGCCGCGGTCGGAGACGCAGCACTCCAGGTTGCCGACGAGCGCGTCGCAGTCGCGGAGCCGCGGGAGCGTCGTTCCCCAAACCGCCGTCGGGTCGTCGTGGTCGGCCCAGCGGTCGGCGACGCTGCGCCCGAGCATCAGGTCGCCGACGAAGCCGATTCTGGCGGTGTCGTCGGCCCCGTCACGGCTGCCCGGGGTATCGTCGCTCGCGTCCAGACTAGGCGGAGCGGCGGCACAGCCGGCGGTCCCACCGAGACCGGCGACGCTCGCGGCGAGCAGCGACCGACGAGTGACCATCGTCACGTGGGCTCGACGAGCGGCGACTTCAAGGCTCCGAACGGGGGCGCAAGAGCGGTATCAGCGAGGGGCGCAGGTCACGCCACGGCGACGCCGTTGCGGGTGAGGTAGTCGCTCGCGGCCTTGATCTCCACCGGGCTGCCGATGATCCGGTACTGTTCGTCCGTCTCGACGACGGTGACGGTGAACCGGCTTTCGAGGCACTCCCGGTGGCCGTCGAGCGCGCGGCGCGGGAGGACGATCTGCGTACTGTCGCGAAGGCTCGACGGATCTGGCATTCGGCGTGGGTGGAAATTATTCGGCGCCGATATAACCGTGTCGAAGTATCGGCGTTCCAACCACTCCTACGGCGACGATTCGGCGGTTCGCGGGCGGTTGTCGGCTGATTCGGTTCGCGGTGTCGGCCCGGCGATTCGAAGGAACACCTTTAACGAGCCGACCGGCCGAGAGACGTGTAATGGGACTGGAGGAGGAGATCGAGGACCTCCGCGAGGAGATCGCCGAGACGCCCTACAACAAGTCCACCGAGGCACACATCGGGCGCCTGAAGGCGAAGCTCGCGGAGAAGAAGGAGAAGCTGGAGAACCAGTCCTCCGCCGGCGGCGGCCACGGCTACGCGGTCGAGAAGCACGGCGACGCCACGGTCGCGCTGGTCGGGTTCCCGAGCGTCGGCAAGTCCACCCTCATCAACGCCCTCACCAACGCCGACAGCGAGGTCGGCTCCTACGAGTTCACGACCCTCGACGTCAACCCGGGCATGCTGAAGTACCGCGGCGCGAACATCCAGATCCTCGACGTGCCGGGCCTGATCGAGGGCGCCGCGGGCGGCCGCGGCGGCGGGAAGGAAGTCCTCTCCGTCGTCCGGACCGCGGATCTGGTCGTGTTCATGCTCTCCGTCTTCGAGATCGAGCAGTACGACCGCCTGCGCGAGGAGCTGTACGCCACCAACATCCGCCTCGACACCGAGCCGCCGAACATCAACATCCGGAAGACGCACAAGGACGGGCTCGGCGTGACGATGAGCGACGACGTGAGCCTCGACGAGGAGACGATAAAGCAGGTCCTCCGCGAGTACGGCTACGTCAACGCGAAGGTCACCATCCCCCACGACCTCACCATCGACGAACTCGTCGACGCCGTGATGGACAACCGCGAGTACCTCCCCTCGATGGTCTCCGTCAACAAGGCGGACCTCATCGACAAGAGCTACCTCCCGACCGTGAAGGAGGAGCTCCGCGACCGCGACCTCGACCCCGAAGACGTGCTCTTCATCTCCGCCGAGAAGGGACTCGGTCTCGACGGACTCAAAGAGCGCCTCTGGGAGGAACTCGGGGTTATTCGGATTTACATGGACAAGCCGGGCCGCGGCGTCGACTACGAGGAGCCGCTGATCCTCTTCGAGGGCGACACCGTCGGCGACGCCTGTACGAAGATCGGCGGCGAGTTCGACGAGCGATTTAAATTTGCACGCGTCTCGGGCGAGAGCGCGAAACACGACGACCAGCAGGTCGGGAAGGGCCACGAACTCGCCGACGAGGACGTGCTGCGGATCGTGGCTCGGAAGTAGAGAGATTGATTGTTCACGGCTGTAGAGCGGTTGTGGCCTCTTTTAGCTCGGTTGTCGCTCGTCTGTGTCAGGTGGGCTCTGTCGAAATCCGATTTTTAGACACGTCATCGTCTGGAATAGCCAGTCAGTCAAGAGTGCGTGTTGGCCGCCGAGAATTCTACCACCTCAGAGTTATGTTCCGATAGCCGTGCGAGATACAGGGCGCGAATGTGGCACAGATTGTAGATCTATGGGGAAACTGTCAGTATAGCGTGAGGATTTAGTATATAGAGCGCAATTTGATCTTAGGGTATGAGCCTCAACGAGTTTTTTACACAGAGTGAACAAGCAGATGTGTCACTCGGGGTCGTTGGAGGCGATGTGCCAGAGCAGTTACACGAGTTGTTGACCCAGATATTTGATCGACAGTCAGTAGAAGTCAAACAATCCGTCACGGTCCCTGAACCCGGATCCGCCTCGGAAGATAGGGTTTATTTGTTGAACGACGGAGAGGTTATTGCGGAATCACCGCTTGCGGAAGTTGCAAACTCGATTCTGTTAGTCAATTCTGACTTATATACAACCGGGGCGCGAAGCGTTCAGGAGGTGGATCTCCCGGATGTGATTACAGCACTCGACGAGACCCACTTCCGGTTGCGTGGGTATCCTGAGTCGAACAAAGAGAAACTGCTGCTGATCACCATCTCACGATACATCGAACGGACAGCGCTTGAGTACGGCACGGGAAAACNGGGTATCCTGAGTCGAACAAAGAGAAACTGCTGCTGATCACCATCTCACGATACATCGAACGGACAGCGCTTGAGTACGGCACGGGAAAACACCGTGCGTCCTTCCAATACCTCTCACGTATCAACGACGAGCGGGGTACGAGAGAGGTCTACGAACGACTTGGTGACAGTAGCGTTGACGTCCACGTGTACGGGATCCCGGACTGGACGCCACCCCCCGAGTACGAATTGACAATCCACGGCGGGTGGGGCCAAGAGTTTCGAGACTCGTGGTTTGTCGTCTTTGTGCCCGATACTCCGTCGGCACCGCACACTGCGCTTCTCGCGATAGAAGATGAGCCAAACACATGGGACGCGTTCTGGACGTACGACCCAGACACTGTCCGAGAGATCAACCGATACATCGAACGGGAATTGTAGATCCAATATCAAAGAGAGGGTAACGCTCTTCGTTTAACGTAACATAAAAGCAGTCGTCGTGCTGAACTCATTCTCTATATTTTCCACGAGACTTCTGATGAATTCCTGATAAGCAGTACACTTCATCGGTCACTGCCTTTCCTGTACTGACCGCATCGGAGTGGTACCTATTTTTCTCGATGAGTTCAACGAAGTCAACGGATAAACGACGAAACGGAGGCAAACGATTCCAAAGCCCCAGCCGCGAGGACTCGATGGGCTCGCTGTGGTCCTCGTCGCTCACCTCGTTCGCTCCTGCGGTCCTTGCGTCGCCCGTCTTCGTCCTCGCGGCTGCCCCTTTGAGTCCCGCCCGTCCGGAAGACGTTCCTGCTCGCTTCGCTGCGCGGGCTGCGACTTCCGTGCTCCCGCTCGCTTCGCTCGCGGGAACGCACAGNGGCGACTGACTCCCTCGCGCGTGCTGACTCGCGGCCGCCGAGGGCGGCCGCTCGCAGGCACGCGCCACCGCACAGACGCAGTTCGGACGTTGTTGTGTCTCGGTTTGTCTTCGAATCGGCTTCGCGTCGCCCGACCGAAAGGCGCTTTTCGCGGGGCCGCGACCGTCGGGTATGCTCACGGTCGCGCTCGCGGGCAAGCCGAACGCCGGCAAGTCCACCTTCTACACCGCCGCCACGATGGCCGACGTCGACGTCGCGAACTACCCGTTCACGACCATCGACGCCAACCGCGGGGTGACCCACGTCCGGACGCGCTGCCCGTGTCTCGACCGCGACGAGCGCTGCGGGAACGAGAACTGCCACAACGGGAAACGCTACGTCCCGGTCGAACTGCTCGACGTGGCGGGGCTCGTGCCGGGCGCCCACGAGGGGAAGGGGCTCGGCAACCAGTTCCTCGACGAACTGACGAACGCGGACGTCGTCCTGAACGTCGTCGACGCCTCGGGCGCGACGAACGCCGAGGGCGAGCCCGTCGAGGTCGGGAGCCACGACCCCCTCGACGACGTGGACTTCATCGAGGAGGAGATGGACCTGTGGCTCGCCGGCATCGTCGACCGCAACTGGGAGAGCGTCGAGCGGAAGTCGCGCTCGCCGGATTTCGACCTCGACGCCGCGCTCTCGGACATGCTCACCGGGTTCGGCGCGACCGAGTACGACGTGACCGCGGTCCTGCGCGGGCTGGAGTACCCCGACGACCCGAAGGCGTGGACCGACGCCGACCGCGAGGCGCTCGCGCGGGCGGTCCGCCGGCGCACCAAGCCCATCGTCGTCGTCGCGAACAAGGTGGACGCGGCGCCCGACGGCGCGGTCGAGCGCATCCGCGAGGGGACGGACAAGCCCGTGATCCCCGCGACCGCCGACGGCGAACTCGCCCTCCGTCGGGCCGCGGCGGCGGGCGTCGTCGACTACGACCCGGGCGACGAGTCGTTCGATACCGTCGGTGACGTCTCCGACGACCAGCGCGCCGGCCTCGACGCCCTCCATGAGTCGATGGCGGCCCACGAGGGGACGGGCGTTCAGTCGGCGCTGAACGCCGCGATCTACGACCTGCTCGACCGGATCACGGCCTACCCGGTCCAAGACGCCGGCAAGTGGACGGACGGGACCGGGAACGTCCTCCCGGACGCGTTCCTCCTGCCCACTGGGTCGACCCCCCGCGACCTCGCGTACGCGGTCCACTCCGACATCGGCGAGGGGTACCTCCACGCGGTCGACGCGCGCGCCTCGCGGCGGATCGGCGAGGACCACGAACTAACCGAGGGCGACGTGGTGAAGATCGTCTCGACCGCCGGGCCGTGAGCGGGACCGCGGCGGGCGTCGCCGAGCGTGGCGGCCCCGCGGCTCACTCCAGCGACCGCGCGTACGTCACCTGCTTCGGCTCGAAGCCCGCGTCGCGGTAGAACCGACGCGCGCCCTCGTTGTTCCACTCGCAGGAGACGGTGAGGTAGTCGCGGTCCGCCTCGCGGGCCATCGCTGCCACGCGTTCGAGGACCGCCGTGCCGTACCCCCCGTTCCGGTGTTCCGCGTCGATTTCGAGGTTCACGATATCGAGGAATCGACCCCGCTTTCGGGAGGGACGGGTCCCGGTTTCGATGGTGACGAACCCGACCGTCTCGCCGTCGGCGACGACGAGGTAGTCGGTCACCGACGGATCGTCGGGGTGCGCGCGGAAGCCGTCGTCCGAGACCGACGACGCGTCCGCGTAGCGTATCTCGTTCAGCGACGAGTGCGACTCCACCGCGGTCGCGAGGTCATACCACCGCTCGACGAGCGCGTCGAGGTCGCTCTCGTCGGCTTCGACGAGTTCTATGTCGGATCGGGACGACTGAGGGGACTTCAGCGTTCGTGCGGTGTGGGTCGGCGTCGCGTTCGGGGCACTTCGGCGTCGCGTGTCCCGGTCGCCGACGACCCAATCGACCCGCCGCCGTGCGACCGACAGGCACATCCGGGTCCGCCGAGACAGGCCGGTAGAGAGCGGCCATGCTCGGGCTCGAACACGACTTCCGGATCGTCGACACCCGCGCGACCCTCGACCCCGACGAGTCGTCGGTCGCCACCCACGGGCGAGACATCTCGCCGGAGCGGCTGGAACGCGAGATGCTTCAGGCGGGCATCGTCCGCGCGGTCGCGAGCCCCGGCCAGCGCGCCACAGGGCGGAGCTACCTCCGCGCGAACAACGCGGTCGCCCGGCTGTCGGTCGACCGGCCGTTCGTCGCGTTCGCCCGCCTCAACGGCCCCCGCGACTCGGGCACCGGCCCCGTCTCGGCCGTCCGCAACCTCCGCGCCGAGCGCGACGACCACCACACCCGGCCGGACGACGTGGAGCAGTACTCCTACGACGACCGCTTCCACGGGTTCACGCTGGCGCCCCACGTCGACGGACTCCCGAACGAGGACGTGCTGGCCCGGCTGGAGGAGGCCGACCTCCCCCTCTTCGTCCACGCGGGCCGAGAGTTCCCGCCGGAGGCGGTCGAGACGGAACTGCTCGGCTACGACTTCCCGGTCGTGTTGGGCAGCTTCGGCGGCTACCCGCTGGACGCCGACCTGATGAACGAGACGCTGGACCTGCTCGACGACTACGACCGCCTGTACGTCGACACGAGTGCGGTCCGGTACCGCGAGGTGCTCGAACGCGGCGTGCTGGAACACCCCGACCGCGTTCTCTTCGGCTCTGGCGCGCCCGACATCCACCCGAACGTCGGCGTGATGGAGATACTCACGCTCGACGTCTCCGAGGACCTGATGGCCCGCGTGCTGGCGAAGAATCCCGCCCGCCTCGTGCCCGCGCTCGCCGAGGGCGCCGACGTCTGAGGCGCCGCTCGAACCGGAAGCGACGGCCACTTGTCGCGCCGCGGCCGACCGACGACAATGAGCGACGAGACCGACGACCCGCACGTGGAGGTCGTCCGCGCGGTCGGCCACGAGAACATCACCGCCGAACACGCGAGCACCGTCGAACTCACGACCGACGACTGGCTCACCCCCGCCGGCGACTGTATCGTCGGCGTCGAGGCCGACCGGACACCGAGAGACTTCTCCCCGGAGTTCCGCGAGGCGTGTCGAGACGCGGACGCGACCGTCGAGGCGACGTTCCTCGTCGACGCCGGCGACGAGGCGTTCGAGCAGACGATCACAGGCCGCGGCGACCCCGACCTGACCCTGCTCGACGACCGCTCGATGGTCGGCCGGACCAGCGACTACACCGACGACGAGCGCACGATGTTCGTCGACGGCGACGGCGCCGCCGCCGACCTCGACCGCGACCTCGTCGACGCGCTGGCCGACGGTGCGGACCTCACGCTTCGACTTGCCGTCGAACCCGGCGAGTGAGGCCGCCGAGCGCGTGAACGCTAAATAAGTTTATCGTTGTTCCGCAACCCTTTTGCGGGGCTCGCGGGATGGACTGAGTATGAGCGACGTGAAAGCGGAACTCCGCGAACAGTTCTTAGACGCCTTCGGCGGCGCAGATTTCCCCGTCGAGAACCAGATGGACCTCGTCCCCGCGCTGCCGGACGGCCCGGCGACGAAGTTCGAGGCCGGCGACGTGAGCTTCACCGCGATGGAGATGGCGGCGAAACTCGGCAGCGAACAGGAGTTTCCCTACGACACCGCCGAGGCGCTCGTCGACGACATCCTCGACGGGCTCGAAGCGAAGGGCATGATCTGAGGCGGCCGACCGACTCGGAACGTTTCTGCCGACGGCTCGGAGTCCGGAGGTCCGTCGCCGCCGCTCCGGCGGGAGGTTGATTACCGCGGAGCCGCTACGGCGGGTGTGTTCGCCGATCTCACGAGCCTCGTACCGCGGTGGGTCCTCTGGGGGATCGGTCTCGGGGCCGTCGCCACCGCCTTGGTCGCGCTCGCCTTCTACCTCGGAGACCGGTTCGCCCCGCCCCCCACCGCGGAGGCGGGGCGCCGCGGCGCCGCCGGCGACGAGCGCCGCCGCCGCGAGATCCGGACCTATCTGACCGCGGCCGGCGAGCGGTTCGCCGAGGACCACGCGTTCGACGGCGTCTCGGTCCCCTTCTACCTCCCCGAGCGCGGCGTCGCCATCACCTTCGACGCGCACGACTACTTCGGGCTGGAGGGCGAGGGCGTCTACACCGTCCTCTGTGAACACGAGATGCCGGGCCACGGGCTCGGTCGTCGGCTCCCCTTCGACGTCGACGAGCCCGACTGGGCGACCGACGAGTCGGGTTCGGGCGACGGTCGGTCCGGCGCCGGCGGGCGATTCGGGACCGACCGCTCCGCTACCGGCCCGTCGCGGCCTCGCGGCCCAGCCGGCCGCGGCGACCCCGTTGGCGACGCCTTCGACGAACTCGGCCTCGACCGCGACGCCGACGTCGACGCGGTGAAGGGGGCCTACCGCGAGCGCGTCAAGGAGACGCATCCGGACCAGGGCGGCGACGAGGAGTCGTTCCGGCGCGTCCGCGAGGCGTACGCGACCGCCCGGAACCACGCCGACGGCGGACCCAGCCCGGGCGGCGGCGCCGACCGCGACGCGGGCCGCCGCCGCGAGCGCTCGACCGGGTACGGTCGGTGACGGGACCGGACGCCGGGGGCGGAGCCGGAGACGCGTTCGCAGACGTCGCGTACGCTGAGCGCGCGGTGTACCTCTCGGACGCCGACGCGCTCGTCGTCGCCGACCTCCACGTCGGCCGCGGCGAGGCCTCCGCCGTCTCCCTCCCGATGGGCGAGCGCGCGGACCTCGCGGACCGGCTCGACACGCTGCTCGACCGGTTCGACCCCGCGACGGTGGTCGTCGCCGGCGACGTCGTCCACACCTTCGACCGGATCACCGACCGGAGCCGCGGAACCCTGAACGCGCTCCGCGACGCCTGCGAGGCGCGCGGCGCCGCCCTCGAAGTCGTCGCCGGCAACCACGACACCGCGCTCGCGGACGCGTGGGACGGGCCGGTTCGGGAGGAGGTGGTCCTCGACGGCGAGGACCGCGCCGCGGGCGCGCCCCGAACCGTCGTCTGTCACGGCCACGATGCGCCCTCGACCGCCGCCGACCGCTACGTGATCGGCCACGTCCACCCGACGATCGAGATCGAGGGCGACCGCCGGCCCTGCGTCCTCCGCGCCGAGGGGACGTACCGCGGCGCCGACCTCCTCGTGGTGCCCGCGTTCACGCGACTCGCCGCCGGCGTGGCCGTCAACGACATGGGGACCGATGCGTTCGACTCCCCGCTCGTCACCGACGCGGACCGACTGGCGCCGGTCGTGGTCGACTCTCCCGCGGAGGGCTCGGACGGGGGCCCCGACGCGAGCGGTGCGAGAGAGGCGCTCCGGTTCCCGCCGCTCGGCGAGTTCCGCCGGCTGTTGTGAACGCTTCCGTCCTCCCGTGCGTATCGTCCGTCTCGGCAGGTAGGACTGTAACGAACGTTTATGATTCACGCGGTGCGAACCGTTCGCACATGGAAGCAGCCAGACTCCACGAGTACACGGACGACATGAGCGAGGGACTCACCATCGGCGAGGTCGACCGACCGGCGGTAACGGGCGCGGACGACGTCATCGTCGAGGTCGAGGGCGCGGGCTGGTGCCAGACGGACAACCACATCATCGAGGGGATGTGGACGGAGTACGTCCCCCAGGAACTGCCGCTGACACTGGGCCACGAGAACGCGGGGACGGTCGTCGAGACGGGCGAGGACGTCGATATCGTCTCCGCCGGCGATCCGGTGATCTGCCACCCGGTCCAGACCTGCGGGACCTGTCGCCCCTGCCGGCTCGGCGAGACGATGCACTGCGAGAACAGCGCGTTCAACGGGCTGACCCACGACGGCGGCTTCGCCGAGTATCTCCACACCAGCGAGCGGGCGGTCATCCCGCTGCCGGGCGGGGTCGAACCGATCGACATCGCGCCGCACGCGGACGCCGGCATCACCGCGTACCACGCGGCCAAGAAGGCGGTCGGGAAGCTGAACCCCGGCGACCACGCCGTCGTCATCGGCGTCGGCGGCCTCGGCCACATCGGGCTCCAGTGTCTGAACGCGATGAGCGCGGCCCGGATCACCGCCGTCGACCTGAAGGAGTCGGCGCTGAACCTGGCGGACAGCTACGGTGCCGACCACCTCGTGAACCCGACCGACGACGACGTCGCGGCCGAGATCGAGGGGATCACCGACGGGACGGGCGCGGCGCAGGTGCTCGACTTCGTCGGCGCGGACGTGACGACCGGCTACGCGCCCGACATCACCGCCGGCGGCGGCGACCACCACATCATCGGCTACGGGGGCCACGTCCACGAACCGTCGCAGGCGCTGGTGAACGGCGAGTTCTCCTTCGTCGGTAACATCGTCGGGCGGTACGCGGAGCTACAGGAGCTCGTCGCGCTCGTCGAGCAGGGCGACGTCGACCTCCACACCAGCCGGTACGACCTCGGCGAGATCAACACGGTCGCCGAGAAGCTCGAACACGGCGAGATCGACGGGCGCGCCGTCATCACGCCCTGAGGCGCCCCTCGACCGACGAACCGCGCCCCGACTCGCGGAAGGTTTTTGTCGTTCGTTGCGAACGCGCGGGTATGGACCGCAGAGCCCTCCTCTCCGCGATCGGCGGGTCCGCCGCCGCGCTCTCCGGGTGCGTCGGCGAGACCGACACAGACCCGGCGACGAACGGGACCGACGACGAGACGAACGGAAGCGGCGACGGGCGATCGGACGACGGAGACGGGTCGGCCGCGTCGCTCGGCGTCGAACTGGAACGGGTTCCGCACGTCGTCACCGCATACGAGCCGTCGCCGAGCCGCGGGATCGACCCGGCCCACGTCGTCCCCGAGTCCGGGATTCCGGACGCGCTGCGCGAGCCACTCGCCGCTGCGCGCGACGGCGGGTTCGAGACCGACGACCCGAGCGACGCGTTGCTGGCCGCGGTCGACGAGTTCCGCGTCTACGACCGCGGGGAGCTGAAGCCGTACGTCGAGCTGGACGGGATGCGCTACGCGTTCGACCCGACGCTTCCGACGTTCACTGCGGAGCTCGCGGACGAGGAGGCCGAGGGGTACGACGAGGACCGCGTCCTCCGCGAGGCGGGGCAGCGAGACGACCTCGACTCGGCGGCGGTCGAGACGTTCGTCGACGCGCTGACGGCGTGCGGTCCGAACGTGGCCCGCGGGGAGTACCGCCGGTGCGTCCGCCCGGACGCAGTCGCCGCGTTCCTCGACGAGTACGACTACTTGGAGGACGGGCGCGGCGTCACCCGGATCCGCACGGACGTCGAGAACGCGGACCCGCCGTACGGGATCGCGGCGAGCGAACTGACCGAGGGCGACGCGTGGGGTCGCCCGGTTGTCGACGAGTCCGAACTCGACGCCGACCTCGTGACCTTCTTCGAGCGCGCGCTGGCGTCGGAACACCGAGCGCCCGCGCTGCCGGGCGACGACCGCAGCCAGCTCTACGCCGCCGACGTCCCGGACGCCTACGAGGCGGTCGCCGCGGGGCGCGACCAGCCGGTCTACTACCGTATCGACGGGACCGTCTACGCCATTCTCGTCGGCGAGTCGCGGTACGACCGGCTCCCGGTGTCGGTCTCGGTCGAGCCGAGCGAGGACGCGTCCCGTCGGTTCACGCTCACGGTCGCGCCGGCCCCCGAAAGCGCCGACGGCGACGCCGAGGGGCCGTACACGTTCACGAGCCGCGGCGCGCTGCCGAGCGCCCTCTGGACCTTCCGCGAGGGCGAGCGGCGCACGCTGGATATCGTCGAGACCGAGGGCGTCGAGGGCCCGCGGCCGACCCGCAGCGACGGGCAGGCGCTGGAGTCGCTCGACGCGGGCGACGAGATGACCGCGACCTACGCGGTCCCGTCGGACCTGCCCGCGGGGACGTACGCGAGCCGCGGGCTGTTCGGCGTCTCCTGGAACGTCCCCGGACAGACGCCGAGCGAACACGGGATGTACCCGTTCGAACTCGCGCTGACGGTCGGGTGAACCGCGTCCGGACCGATGGGAAGACACTTATTCCGGCGCGTTCGGCAGTCGGACATGGATTCTGCCCTCCACGAAAACTCTCGCCTCACCGCCCCTCGGCGGTGGTCGCTGTACGCCGGCGTGTACGCGTTCGGTTGCGCCGCCCTCACCGCGTTGCTGCTCTCCGACGTGCTCGGCCTGTTCGCCGACGTGGTCGGCCTCCCGCCCGCGGTCGGGATGCCGCTCCTCGCGACCCCGGCGCTCGTCGTCGGGGCGCTCGTCTGGTGGGCCGTCGTCGAGCGGCCGGACGCGCCCACGTATCTCCGCGGGGCCGCGTTCGGGCTGCTCACCGCGCTCCTCACCGGCGCGCTCTGGACGGCGTGGTTCGTGGTCGTCTGGGGACTCGAAATGCTCGCCGCCGGGCCTGTGCGGCTGCTGGTCGGATTCGTACTCGGCGCGGTCGCCGTCGCGGGCGTCCTCGTCGGGCTCCCGATCACGTACGTCCGGCGGCGGAACCGGCGGGCGTCGGACGCCGCCGCGACCGCTAACTCCTTGTGATCGGCGGGCACACCGATCCCCATGACCGAAAACGGCGCTGACGGAGGCGACGACGGGAGCGCCGCCGACGCCGCGACCGACCCCCTCGCCGACGAGGACCTCTATCGCGTGCTCGGGCCGGACGGGAGTCCCCTGCCGGACGCGACGGTTCCGGACCTGTCGGACGAGCGGTTCCGCGCCATCTACCGCGACCTCGTGGTCACGCGCCGGTTCGACGAGCGCGCGGTGAGCCTCCAGCGACAGGGGCGTCTCGGGACGTACGCGCCCTGCGCCGGCCAAGAGGGGTCGGCGGTCGGATCGGCGCACGCGCTCGCGGACGACGACCTGATCTCCTACCAGTACCGCGAACACGGCGCGGTCGTCGTCCGCGACCTGCTCGACGCGTACCTCCCCTACTGGATGGGTCACGAGTCCGGGACGGAGGCGATCGCCGAGGGCGACGTCTTTCCCCTCAATATCGGCATCGCGGCCCACCTCCCGCACGCCGTCGGCGCCGCGTGGGCGTTCGACTACCGGGACGAGGACCGCGTCGTCGCCTGTCACTTCGGCGACGGGGCGACCAGCGAGGGCGACTTCCACGAGGCGATGAACTTCGCCGGCGTCTTCGACACGCCGACGATCTTCTGCTGTCACAACAACGGCTGGGCCATCTCGGTTCCGAGGGAGCGACAGACCGCCAGCGACACCTTCGCGCAGAAGGCGACCGCCTACGGCTTCGACGGCGTCCGCGTCGACGGGATGGACCCGCTCGCGAGCTACGCGGTCACGCGGGCGGCGGCCGAGCAAGCGCGTGGTGACGGGGGAGACGACTCCGCCGCGGGCGACTCCCTCGACGACGACCCCCGGCCAACCCTCATCGAGTTCGTCGAGTATCGCTTCGGCGCGCACACGACCGCGGACGACCCGAGCGCCTACCGCGACCCCGACGACGTGGACCCGTGGCGCGCGCTCGACCCGCTCGACCGGATGGAGGCGTTCCTCCGCGAGACCGGGCGGATCGACGACGCGGGCGTCGCGGCGATCCACGACGAGGCGGACGAGGTCGTCGCCGACGCGATAGACTTCGCCGAGTCCGTCGCGGCCGAGCCGAGCGACATGTTCGAGGACGCCTACGCCGAACTCCCGGCCGAGGTCCGCCACCAGCGCGACGAACTGCTCGCAGCCGTCGAGGAGCACGGCGAGGACGCGTTCCTCCGGGAGGAGTGAGCCGGTCGGCGGCTCCGTCTTCTCGCCGAGGAACGCGCGGCCGGTCGTTCCGGTCCCGCGATCGCCACCGCTATTTGGCCCGACTTCGCGCGTGTCGATATGGACGACGCGACCCTCCGGCGCCGCCTCGACACCGTCCTCCTCCTGTTGGCGGCGAACGCGCTACTGTTGCTCGGAATCGGATTTCGGTTCGCCACCGAGTGGACGATCGGTGTGGCCGTGCTCGCGGTGATCGTCGGTCTCGGGCACGCGCGCGGGTGACGGCGGCCGCGACGGCTCGTAGTCCATCTCTGCGGGGTCCGCCGACCTACAGGTACTCCGCCGCCGCGCTCGCGGCCGTCCGCCCGCTTTCGAGCGCCCCCTGAATCGACGACCACTCGGTGTAATCGCCGGCGAGGACGACCGGCCCCTCCGGGTCGTCCGGGTCCGGGAGGTCGGCGTGGACGCCCGGCGGCTGCGCGAACTGCGCGAACCGGATCCGGTGGACGTCGAGGGTCTCCAGTCCGTCGAACTCGCGCTCGGGGAACCACGCCGCCAGCGCATCGCGGACGTCCTCGCGGAGCGCGTCGGCGCCGCGGTCGAGCGACTCCTCACCGAGGAACGTCGCCGCGAGGAGCGCGCGGTCGTCGGGCGCGTACTCGGGCGCGACCTCCGACATCGGCACCACCGCGTTGGGGGACTCGCTCGCGGCGTTGAGCAGGATGCGCCCGCCGGTCTCGAAGGACTCCCCCGCGGGGAGCGCGTACCAGCCGGTGACGTTCGGGACGCCCTCGGTCGGCACCGACTCGACGCCGGTGAGCCGCCGGGCCTCGGGCGGCGAGGCCGCGACGACGACCGCGTCCGCCTCGCGAGTCGAGCCGTCCGCGAGTTCGACGGTGGCGCCGTCGGCGTCGGCCGAACCGGTTCGGAAGGGGATCCGGCCCTGCCCCGCGGTCCGGACCGCCTCCGCGTCCTCGCCGGTCCGGACCTCGACGCCGGCCTCGCGGGCGCGGTCCGCGAGCGCGGCGGGGAGCGCGGCCATCCCCGCGGCGGGCACGCCGATCGACCCGCGGCCCATCGCGCGGAACGTGTACTCGAAGACGTGCTTCGAGGTCGAGAGAGTCCGGTCGAGGGTGATCCCGCCGTAGAACGGCTCGACGAAGTTCGTCACGTAGTCGTCGGCGAACCCCCAGTCGCGGAGGTACTCGCGGATGGGTTCGTCCGGGCCGGCGAAGAACGCCTCCTCGTCGCGGTTCGCGAGGTCGTACCGGAGCGCCAGCGTCCGGAGCTTATCGGAGGTGGAGACCTCGTCGTTCAACAGGGAGGGGAGCGCGGCGCGCGGGTCGCGGAGGGGGTCGCCGAGGGTCGACCGCGACCCCGGTCGGCAGATCGTCGCCCCGGGCGCGAACGTCTGGAGGTCGAGGTCGTCGAGCCCGTCGGCGCCCAGTTCGCGCTCGACCGCGGGGTAGCTGGAGAAGAGGACCTGAAAGCCGCGGTCGAGGGTGAAGCCGTCGACCGTCTCCGTCCGCACGCGTCCCCCGACCTCGGGCCGTCGCTCGTACAGCGTCACGTCCGCGCCCGCCTCCGCGAGCCGCGTCGCCGCGACGAGCCCCGCGAGCCCGCCGCCGACGACGATTGCGTCTCCGTTCATACGTGACGTTTCGTGGCGCGGGTTTATAAGCGGCGGCGGGTCGATACGAGTCGATTCCCGCGGCGTCCGTTGGTATATATAAACCGACGATCGACGGCGAACACGCCCAAATCCCCAGCCCGCACAGCACCACCGGAAGACGGTCCTGCTCGTTCACTGCGTTCGCTGCGCGGGCTGCGACTTCCGTGCTCCCGCTCCCTTCGGTCGCTCGCCGGACCGCAGCCTCACGCCTCCCCAGCCTCGCGGCTCGTTCGGAGTCTCGTCTGGACGACCCACTGTTCTCAAGTGCGAAGCGATTAGTCGCCGCCGCCGCAACGTCGGGTATGGAGATTTCCGAGACCACGCCGGCGTTTCGCGGGCTGGAGAGTCGGGCGTCCGGGCGCGTCCACGAGACCGCCGACGCGGCGGCAGTCGACGACGACGAGCGGGCGCGCGGCCTCGACCCCGTCTACGACTACGACGCGGTCGACCCCGACGACCTCTTCGACCCGGCAGCCCGCGGCGCGAGCGGAGACGCCCGGAGCGCGCCCGCGACCGCCCGCGGCCACTGGCGCTTCGACGCGCTGCTCCCCTTCCCGGCGGCGGACGCGCTCACCGCGGGCGAGGGCGCCACGCCGCTCGTCGCCACCGATCGGCTCGCCGACGAACTCGACGTCGACGCGGTGTACGTCAAAGACGAGGGGCGGAACCCCACCGGTACCGTCCTCGACCGCGGCCTCTCGCTCGCCGTGACCGCGGTGGCGAAGCGGGCGGCCGACGGCGCGGACGTGGAGCCGCTCGTCTGCGCGAGCCCGGGGAACGCCGGGCAGTCGATGGCGGCGTACGCGGGCCGGGCAGACCTGCGGTCGTACGCGTTCGTCCCCTCGCGGTGCGCCTTCTCGAACAAGTCGATGACGAACGTCCACGGCGGCGAGATGCGCGTGGTCGGCGGGCGCTTCCCGGACGCGGCCGACGCGGTCGACGAGCAGTTGGAGACCGACTACACCGACCTCGGCGAGTTCGCCACGCCGTACCGCCACGAGGGCGCGAAGACGGTCGCGTTCGAACTCGTCGCCGACCTCGGCGACGCCCCCGACGTGGTCGTCGTCCCGACCGGCTCGGGCGAGGTCGTCGCCGGCGTGTACAAGGGGTTCGTCGAACTCGACCGCGTCGGCGCGATCGACGGGACGCCGAAGGTCGTCGCCGCCCAGGCCTCGGGCTGCGCCCCGATCGCGGCCGCCGGCGAGCGCGGCCTCGACGAGCCCGAGCCGTGGGAGACGCCCGACACCATCTGCGGCGAACTCGAGATCCCGGACCCCGCGGGCGGCGCCGCGGCCGTCGAGGCGGTCACGGAGAGCGGGGGGACCGCGGTCGGCGTCGACGACGACGACATCCTCGCGAGCGCGGTCGCCGTGGCGCAGAACGAGGTCGTCGAGATGGGCGCGACGGGCGGCGCGGCCCCCGCCGGGGCGTGGGCGCTCGCCGAGGAAGGGTTCTTCGACGGCGACGAGACCGTCGTGTTGCTCAACAGCGACGCCGGAATGAAGACCCCGGACATCCTGCGGAGCCACCTGATGGGCCAGGGTATTTAGAAAAGACGCGTCAGTCGGAAACAGCGCCGAGTCAGTCGCGCCGCGCGAGCAGCCCGGTCGCGAGCAGCGCGAGCGCGGCCGCGACGACGCCGAACCCGGGCGACTCGGCGCCGGTGTCCCCGGCGGTGCTATCCTCGTCCGTCTCGTTCCCGTCCGTGCCGCCGGCCGACGAGCCGTCGGACGTGTCACTGTCACCCGACGAACTCCCGTCACCCGACGAGTCGCCGTCGGTCGAGCCGTCGTCCGCGCCGTCGGTCGACTCACTGCCCTCGCTCTGGAGTTCGACCACCGCGTTCGACAGCGTCGTCGTCGACTCGATCACGCTGCGCGGCGCCGGCTGGTTGAGGTAGTTCACGTTCATCACGACGTAGCTGTCCTCGGCGCCCGCGGTCGTGCTGGCGTACGGCTCCTGTTCGAGGATGGGGGCCTCGGAGTCGGTGACCAAGATCAGTTCGGGGTTCGATTCGAGGATGACTTCGTCGGAGAGCTGCGGGTACGCCTCGTAGTCGGCGGCGACGTTGTCGATCCCGCCGGCGTTCATGATCGCGTCGATGAACGTGTTGCTCGCCGCGACGTACCCACCGCCGAGCGGGTAGAGCGCGGCGGGGCGGTCGACGTCGGCCGTCCGCTCCTCGGCGGCGTCGACCGCGTCGTACATCTCCTCGTTGGTCGCGTTCGCGGCGTCGCACGCGCCGACGAGCCGGCCGATCGTCTCCGTCTTCTCCGCGATATCGTCGATGGAGGTCGCCGCCGGGAAGTGGTACACCGTCAGCCCCTGCTCGCGGAGCGGCCCGACGTCCGCGGCCGAGGAGTTCGGCGCCAGCACGAGGTCGGGCTCGGTGTCGACGACGCGCTCGACGCTCGCACCGAACTCGGCGGAGACGTTCGCGCGCTCCTCGGCGCCGTCGAGGTAGAAGGCGAACTGGCTCACGCCGACGACCCGGTCCTGCTCGCCGAGTTCCCACAGCGTCTGCGCGGCCGACGGGTTGATCGTCGTGATCCGTTCGGGACGCTCGTCGAGCGTTATCGTCTCGCCGGTGGCGTCGGTCACGTTGACCGGGAATCCGCAAGCCCCGTCGGTCTGTGCGGGACCGGTTCCCGTCGCGCCCGCCGCTCCGACCGCCGGCTGCGCGCCCGCAGTCGGCCCGTCGGTCGATATCGTCGGCTGTGCGCCCGCGGCCGTCCCGGCGACGCCGCCGATCAGGGCGGTCGTCACCAGCAGGGCCATCGCAATCGCGGAGCTGTTTCGCATCGGATCGACGACCGAACCCGTCCAATAAGTATTTACCTACTACAAGTTGTGTTGGAGAACGTATGCGACCGTGGGTCCGCTCGGCGGCGTGGTCGGCGGCGATAGCCGCGCTGCTCGCGGTCGTCGTCGTCGGCAGCGCCGCGATCGGACCGGTTCGGATCCCGCCGGAGACCGTGCTGAAGTCGGTGTTGAACGCGCTCGCGGTGCCGGCCGGAATCGAGACGAGCGCCGGGGGCGTCGGTCCGCTGCCGATACCCGGCGTCGGGCCCCTCACGCTCCCGGGGGTCGACCTCGCGTTCGCGTCGCCGTTCGCGTTCCCCGTCGACTCCGTCCACCAACAGATCGTCGTGGGCGTGCGGCTCCCGCGGATCCTGCTCGCCGCGCTCGTCGGCTTCGCGCTCGCGGCCGCCGGCACGGTGATGCAGGGGTTCTTCCGCAACCCGATGGCGGACCCGTCGATCATCGGCGTCTCCTCCGGGGCGGCGGTCGGCGCGGTCGCGTTCATCGTCTTCCCCGTCGCGCTCTCGACGACCGTCGCTCTCCCGCTCGTCGGCAGCGTCGAGGTTTCGCTCTCGCGCGGCGCGGGGACCAGCCTCTTCGCGTTCGTCGGCGCGCTCGTCGCCGCCTTCGGCGTGTACGCCATCGCGACGCGGAACGGCCGGACCCCGGTCGCCACCCTCCTCCTCGCCGGCGTCGCGGTCCAGACGTTCCTCGGCGCGGTGGTTTCGTACCTCCAGCTACAGGCGGGCGAGTCGCTCCGCCAGATCGTCGCGTGGCTGATGGGCCACCTGTCGGGCGCGGCGTGGAGCGAGGTCGCCGTCACCGCCGCCGTCGTGCCGCCGCTGTTCCTCCTGCTGCTCGCGTACGCCCGCGACCTCAACGTCCTTCTGCTCGGCGAGGAGGAGGCGCGCGGGCTGGGCATCGCGGTGGAGCGCACCAAGCGCGTGCTGCTCGCGGCGTCCGCGCTCGTCACGGCCGCCGGCGTCGCGTTCGCCGGCGTGATCGGGTTCGTCGGCCTCATCGTCCCGCACATGCTCCGGCTCGTCGTCGGGCCGGACCACCGGGTGCTGCTCCCGTCAGCTGCGCTCGCCGGCGGCACCTTCCTCGTCGCGGCCGACACGGTCGCGCGCTCGGCGGCCGCGGAGTACCCGGTCGGGGTCATCACCGCCGCGGTCGGCGCGCCCTTCTTCGTCTACCTGCTCGTGACCCGGGAGGTGACGGAGCTGTGAGCGCCGACCGCTCCGCGGACCCCGACGCGAAGGACACCGAGGCGGCGGACGCCGAGGCGACGGAGGTCGGGGCGAAGGAGGCCGGGGAGGCGGCCGTCGCGCGCGACCACGACGACCGCGCGCCCCTCCCAGACACGGCGCTCTCGTTCGGCGACGCGCCGCTGCTGTCGGCCGCGGACGTGGCCGTCTCGTTCGGCGACCTCGACGTCGTCTCCGGCGTCGACCTCCGGGTCGAACCCGGCTCGCTCGTCGGCCTCGTGGGCCCGAACGGCGCCGGGAAGACCACCGTGTTGCGCGCGGTGACCGGCGCGGTCGAACCGGACGCTGGATCCGTCGAAATCGGCGGCGACCCGGCCTCGTCGCTGTCGGCGAAAGCGGTCGGTCGGCGCGTCGCGAGCGTCCCGCAGGCGACGAACTTGGCGTTCGACTTCCGCGTGCGCCACGTCGTCGAGATGGGGCGGACGCCGCACCTCGGGCGCTTCGACGCGCACGGCGTCGAGGACGACGAAGCCGTCGACGCCGCGATGGCCGCGGCCGACGTCGAGCGCTTCGCGGACCGGTCGATCACCGCGGTCTCGGGCGGCGAGCGCCAGCGCGTGCTGCTCGCGCGAGCCCTCGCGCAGGCGGCGCCCCTCCTCCTCCTGGACGAGCCGACCGCGAGCCTCGACGTGAACCACGCTGTCGAGACGCTCGAACTGGTCCGCGAGTTCGTCGAGGACGGCGACCGGGGAGCGATCGCCGCGATCCACGACCTCGACGCTGCCGCCCGCTACTGCGATGAGGTCGTCGTCCTCGCGAACGGCGGGGTTCAGGCGGCCGGTCCGCCCGAATCCGTGCTGTCCGCCTCGACCGTCGGCGCCGCCTTCGACGCGGAGGCGTTCGTCGGCCGCGACTCGGCGACCGGGACGCCCGCGGTGACGGCGTTCCCGCACAGCGACGTCGAGAGCCGACGCGTCCACGTGATCGGCTCGGGGCGGCCGGCCGCGCGCGTCGTCGCCCGGCTGGCTGCCGCGGGTCACGAGCCCTCCGTCGGCGTGGTCCCCGCGGGCGACGCGGCCGCCGGCGCTACCGCGGACGCGGGCGCGACCGCCGTGACGGCGCCGCCCTTCGAGGAGCCCTCCCCCGAGACGCTCGCGGCGGCCCGCGGACTCGCGGCCGACGCGGACGCGACGCTCGCGGTCGGGACCGCCGAGGGCGACCTCGCGAACACGGACGGCCACACGAACGGTGACGGCCACGTGACCGCGGACGGCCCCGTGACCGCGGACGGCCCGAACGCCGAGGTGGCCGCGGCGGCGGACCGCGTCGTTCCGGTCGCCCCCGACGTGAGCGGCCCGGAACTGCTCGACGCGGTCGCGACCGCGACCGCGGACGGGGAGTGAGTCCCGCCCGCCGCGCCGCCCGCGAAGCGTCACCGTTTATTCGCTCGCCCGCCTCGCATCGACGATGAGCGTCCCATGCGTCGCCGTCGACCGCGAGCGCGGCGAGCGCGTCCGGAGCCGCCTCGCCGACGCCGACGCCCTCGACGGCGACCACGAGATCGCGGTCGAGGACGACACGATCTACATCCCCGTCTCGGGCCGCGATCGGGTGCCAGCCGACCTCGCGGACCGGATCGTCGAGCGCGCCGCGGCGGCGCGGGACCGTCCGACGACGCCGGCCGAGATCCTCGGCTACGAGCCTTCGCTGGAGCGGCTGGGTGACATCGTCATCGTCGACGAGGACGACGACGAGCGCGCCCGCGAGATCGCGGAGGCCGTCATGGCCTCCGACGTCCCCTGCGGCACCGTCCTCAACCGCGCGTCGCCGATCGAAGGCGAACTGCGGGTCCGCCGGTGGGACGTGCTGGCCGGGGACGGCACCGAAACGGTCCACCGCGAGTACGGCCACGAGTTCGCGCTCGACGTCGCCGCGGTGTACTTCTCGCCGCGGCTCGCGACCGAGCGCCACCGAGTGGTCGAGCAGGTCGAGCCCGGGGAGTCGGCGATCGACATGTTCGCCGGCGTGGGACCGTACGCGGTCCCCATGGGGACCCGCGGGGCCGACGTGGTCGCGTGCGACCTCAACGAGCGCGCGGTCGAGTTCCTCCGCGAGAACGCCGAGCGAAACGGGGTCGCGGACGCGGTGACCGCGGTCGCGGGCGACGTGCGGGACCTCGCGACCGGCCCCGGTTCGCACGCGGACACGGCCGACCGCTTGGTGATGAACCTCCCGCACTCCGCGGACGAGTTCTTGGACACGGCCGTCGCGCTCGCCGGCGACGACTGCGTGGTTCACTACTACGACATCCAACACGAGGACGACCCGTTCGGCCCCGGGCGGCGCGCGATCGAGACCGCGGCGGGCGACGCCTACGCGGTCGAGGTCGAGACCGAGCGCGTCGTCCGGTCGTACGCACCCCACGAGTACAACGTCTGTCTCGACGTCCGCCTGACGCGCGTCGACGGCTGAGCGCGTCGCCGCGCCCCATTATAAAGGTACAGACTCGTCAGGGGGTTCACTTATGACTGATACTGACTGACATAGGATCGCATGAGCGACGCCGAAAACTCCGAGGAACGCATCGACGAGACGACTACGTGGCCGGACTTGGCGATCGGGCTGTACGACCGACTGACGGGCCGCAACGCCGAGATACACTATCAGTTCGAGGACATGACCGTCGAAGTGCCGAGCGGCACGGGCGACGACGTCGAGCACGCCGAGTGGCGCGTCGACGGCGGCGTCCGTGTCACCACACGTGAACGGGACTGAGCCGGAGCGGCGGCTCTCGGTCGAGACCGACGACCTGACGCTGTCGGTCGACGGGGTCGACGCCGAGGTCCACGCGACGGACCGACGCCTCTTCGTCGAGGTGGAGAGCGTCGGCGACGCGCTCCGGATGGCGCGTCGGCTGCCGGACGACTCGGTGTCGAACCGCGCAATCGCGGGACTGATACGAGAGGGCCTCACGGCGGAGGTCAGGGTCCGCAGGCGGACGGTCGCGGTCGTCGGCGCCGAGGCGCGTCCCGGGCCGCTCTCGTACCGCCTCGGCGTCGCGCCCGCGGAGGTCCGGCTCGCCGGAGTCGCCGGCGCCGGCTACGGCGGACTCTCCGCGGCGGTCCGCCGGGCGCGGCGGCTGTTTTCGTAGGCCAGTCGGTCGCGCGACGCGGACCGGTCGCGCCGCTCGCGAGGAGCCGTCGAGACAGCGAGAACGCCGCGCCGCCCCGAGGGGGGTCGGGGACTGCGCGGCCGGGGCCCGTCACATGACAAGCGGTCGCGGCGGCGGTCTCGGACCAGAGGCGATTCTGCGCTTGGCGCGTCGGAGACGCGTTTTACATGGTAGCCGCGACGGAACGCTGATTGGGATGACGGCCGCGCCGAGTCGCCGTGGGGGTGACGACCGGCGAGACTATCGCCGCCCGGTACGGGCTTCGACCGGGCACGCACCGCCGGGGGATTCGATCCCCGCCGTCTCGGCGCGCGGGCGGTGTCATCACGCTTGGATTGAAGCCCGAACACATATTTAGTCTTTTTCCTTATACACTTGTATTGTGTACCGTTTTCCTGTGTGTCTCAAGATAGAATTCGAGTGTATTCGAGACGTTTGTTCGGTTACTAACGGAATAATTCGCCGGTTTCGTCGCACAGCCCGGCGGGTCGGATCGCCGCTCCGTCCCCGTTTCGGAACCCTTATTTTTCCGTCCGGGAATTGAAGCATGCGTGCCGGGGTAGCTCAGCTGGCAGAGCGATTCCTTCGTAAGGAATAGGTCGAGGGTTCAAATCCCTCCTCCGGCTCTTTTGACGGAACAACGCCGAACCGACGAGCTTCGCCTCCGCTCCGTCACCACTCCTGACCCGTGTTCGACTATTTCCGATCGTTCGGTCACCGATGGGCGCGTATCAATTTATATTATCCAAACAATATTAGGTGTGTGGTTATCTGTCACGGGCACGTACCGTCGTATATGCGACCAAAGTACGACTGTGACGGCGAAGAAGTGTACGAGTGTTTCGAATGCGGTCGGCGGACGGACTCGTCCGGCGAGTGCGAGTGCGGGGGTGAACTGCGTCACATCGGCCGCTCGCGGGACCTGTGACCCGGCTCGAACCGAGTCGGGCGCGGGCCCCGGTCGGTCCGGTCAGTCGCCGCCGGTAGCGGCGCCCTCGTCGCTCTCGGTCTCCTCGTCGTCGTCGCTCCCGTCGCCGTCTTCTCCGCTCGCGTCCGCCTCCGGGTCGTAGTCGGGCAGCGAGAGGACGTTCTCGCGCCCCAGTCGGAAGCCGTCGAGGTCGCCCTCGTCGCGCAGGCCCGTCACCACTTGGCTCGTCTTCGCGGCGGTCCACTCCAGCTCGTCGGCCACTCGCTTCTGTTTCATTCGGCCGCGCTCCGACTCGATCAACCGAAGCACCTGCTCCTCGTTGCTCAGCAGGTCGCTGTCGACGGGCGACGCCTCCTCCGACCCGCTCTCCGGTTCGCCGGCGGCGTCGGCGTCGGCGCCGTCGGACTCCGACGCGCCGCTCGCGGCCGCGCCGGCGGTCGTCGCGCCCGCCGCCTCCTCCGCAGTCGCCTCGCTCTCGGTCGCGGTGTCTCGGCCACCGGCCGGGACGGGTCCCGCGCCCCCTGCGTCGCCGGCGCCCCGCCGACGATAGGCGACGCCGCCGCCGGCGACGACGAGGACGGCGAGGAGCGCGACGATTCCGGCGGTCGGGAGCCCGGAAAGCGGGCCCGCGGGCGCGACCGTGATCCGTGGCTGCCCCGCCGAGAAGTCGACCGGCCCGTTCCAGACGACGGACCCCTCGCGCACCTCGCTCGGCTCCGGCGTCGTCTCGCCGAGGCGGTACTCCTCCGGCCACGAGACGATGAGCGACGAGGAGTCGTCGAGGAACAGCCCGTCGACCGCGTCGCCGACGCGCAGCCGCTCCCCGTCGACGGCGGCGAAGTTCGTCCACTCGAACCGGTAGGTCAACACGCCGTACGCCTGCGGGAGTTCGCGTCGTTCGGCGGTGACGGTCGCGTTCGACACGGTCATGTTGCGGCCGGTCGTCGACTCTGCGGTCGCCGCGGTCGAGGCCATGCGGTCGCGGAACCGGGTCGTGTACGCCTCCGTGTCGTTCTCGACGTCCGCGCGGAGCTGTTCGAACGCCTGCTCCTCCTCGTCGGTCGCGAGGCGGATCCGGTACTCGACGGTCCACTCTGCGTCGCCGTCGGGCTGGACGGCGACCGCCATCGACACGTCGTCCGGTTCGACGTCCATCTGGGCGAAGCCGCCCTCGAACGGAACTGCCCCGGCCCCGCCGGCGCCGAGGACGAGACCGGTGACTCCGAGGAGGGCCACGACGACGAAGAAGACGGACGCTCGCTGCACAGCCCGATTCACACAGAGAACCGGTAAATTCCTTCCCATCCGAGACGAGGCCGACCCTCGGTCGCGGGTCGGGCTGGCTCCCGGTTCCGGCTCGCCTTACGGTGCTTCACGCGTCGAGGCGCGAGGGGCTGCCGGCGGCGGGCGAGAACGTGACCGTCGCTTCGACGGACGGGGGCCCCGCACCGCCGCTCGAACTGTCTCCGCCGGGGCTGCCGTCCGGCGCGCCTCCGCCGCCCGTCCCGGTTCCGGGGCCGGCCGAGGCGTTACCGGCGCCTTCGCCGGAGCCGCTCCCGTTCCCCGACGGACCGGACGGTCCCGATCCGTCAGCGGTGTCGCTCCCCGCTCCGGCCCCGGGCGCTCCGGCCGACTTGTTACCCGAACCGGCCCCGGGAGATCCAACCGATCCGTTACTCGAACCGCCCCCGGGAGTTCCCACCGATCCGTTACTCGAACCGCCCCCGGGAGATCCAACCGATCCGTTACTCGAACCGCCCCCGGGAGATCCAACCGATCCGTTACTCGAACCNCCGCCCCCGGGAGATCCAACCGATCCGTTACTCGAACCGCCCCCGGGAGATCCAACCGATCCGTTACTCGAACCGCCCCCGGGAGTTCCCATCGATCCGTTTCCCGGACCCGCTCCCGGCGGGCCGGCCGATCCGTTTCCCGAATCGCCTCCGTGCGGTCCCTCGCCGGGCGGTCCGGCGTCGCTCGGCGGCCCGCGATCGGTCCCGTTCCCGGGCGGCCCGCGGCGCTCCGGACCGACCGGCCCGCCGACGCCCTCGCCGGCGACGCCGCGGGCGATGGCGGCGACCTCGGGGCCGCTGAGCTCGTTCGCGCGCTCGCGGAGCGTCGCCAGCCGCTCGTCGTCGACGCCCGTCTCGTTGCGGACGGCGGCCGGGAGTTCGGCGGCCGCGCTCGCGCTCCGGTTCAGCCCCCGCGAGAGCGTCTCGATCCGCGCCGTCGTCGTCGCCATCCGCGCGGCGTACGCGCCCTGACTCAGCTCGCCGGCCGCGCGGCGCTCGCGGAGCTCCCGCTGTTGCTCCTCCAGTTCCGCGAGCCGCGCTTCGGTCCGGTTCAGGCGCTCCGCGACGATGCCGGCGCGGCTCTCGTTGGTCTCCGACTCCCGGAGCGCGACCTCAAAGGCGCGCGACTCGACCTCGCCCTCGATCTCCGCGCCCTGGACCCCGACAACCCCGGAGAGACGCTCTCCGGGGCTGAGGTCGGCCGTCGCGTTTTCAGCGCCCGAGCCTGCGCCGCTCCCGTTCCCCGGGTCGGTCTGTGCGGTCACCACGCCCGCCGGCGCGGCGGCCGCGGCCCCGCCGATCAGGACCGCGGCGACGGCCGCGACGACGAGACTCGTACTCCAGCGGTTCATTGCCAGTGCGTACACGCTCCGTCCCTATATACCCGAAACTCCGTTAAGCCGGATCAACGCGGTTTAATCGCAGGACGTGGCGGGGACGGCTCGCTCTCCGGAGAACGGGTGGCGTCCGCGGGCCGCACTCGCGGCGGACGGGCCACGCGGCTCAGTACGTCTTCGCGAAGTACGCCGTCCGCTCGGCGGCCTCGTCGCACATCGCGCAGGTCTCGTCGTGGTCGCCGTCGGCGAGGGGGTCCTCGTCCTCGAAGGGGACCATCACGATCTCGGCGGCCAGCGGCTCCTTGATCGGCTCTTCGCAGGCCTCGTCCCCGCACCACGGCGCCTTCACGTAGCCGCCGTGCTGGCCGAGCGTGCCGAGGATATCGGCTCGGTCGTCGGCCTCGCGCACGCCCTCGTCGAGGGTCTCCTCGGCGGTCGCGTACAGCTTGGCGTATATCTCGTCGAACTCCTCGCGAACGGTCTCGGCGACCCCGTCGCGGTCGACCTCGACGCTCTCCCCGTCGGGCCGGTGGACGAGCGTCAACTCCTCGTCGTCGACCTCGTGGGGGCCGATCTCGATCCGGAGCGGGACGCCGTTCAGCTCGTGTTCGTTGAACTTGAAGCCGGGGTTGCGCTCGTCGCGGTCGTCGAGTTCGACGCGGATCCCGGCGTCGTCGAGGTCGTCGGCCACGCCCTCGGCGTAGTCGAGCACGTCGTCCTTCGTGTCCTCCTGCCAGATGGGGACGACGACGACCTGCGTGGGCGCGACCGTGTGCGGGAGGACGAGCCCCTGCTCGTCGGAGTGGGTCATGATCAGCGCGCCCAGCGCGCGCCACGAGAGCCCCCACGAGGTGGTGTGGGCGGTCCGCTCCTCCTCGTCCTCGTCCGAGTAGGTGATGTCGAACGCCTCGGCGAACGACTGCCCGAGGTGGTGGGAGGTGCCCGCCTGGACCGACTTCCCGTCGGGCATCAGCGCCTCGACGGTCGTCGTCGTGTCCGCGCCCGGGAACTTGTCGTGGTCCGGCTTCTGGCCTTTTAGAACGGGCATCGCCAGCAGGTCGTCGTAGACGGACTCGTACTGGTCGAGGCGCGTCAGCGTCTCTTCCCACGCGTCCTCGCGCGTCGCGTGCGCCGTGTGGCCCTCCTGCCAGAGGAACTCCTTCGTGCGGAAGAACGGCTTCGTCTCGGTCGCCTCCCACCGGACGACGGAACACCACTGGTTCACGCGCAGCGGGAGGTCGCGGTGGCTGCGGACCCACTGGCTAATGTACGGCGTGATGATCGACTCGGAGGTGGGCCGGACCGCGAGCCGCTCTTCGAGCTCTTTGTTGCCCGCCTCGTCGACCCACGCCACCTCGGGGTCGAACCCCTCGACGATGTCCTTCTCCCGTTCGAGGTACGACTCGGGGATGAACATCGGGAAGTAGGCGTTCTGGACGCCGGTGTCCTTGAACTTCGCGTCGAGGAACCCTTGGAGTCGCTCCCAGACGGCGTACGCCCGCGGACGGGTGACGATGAACCCGCTCATCCCCTCCGGCCCGTAGTCGGCGAGGCCGGCCTTCCGTACGACCTCGGCGTACCACTCGCCGGTGTTGTGCGTCTTGGACTCGGTGATCCCGAGCTCCTGGTCGTCGTCGCTCATTACTCTCGAAAGCGGGTGTCCCGGGCTTAAAAGGTCCGAACCCGACCGCCGCGACGCGGTCGCCGGCCCGCTCCGCGCAGATTCACGCCGATAGATCACATTCCGCACGGACGGAACCCGCGGAAACGTTAACCGCCTCGCGTCGCCTATCTCGCGTATGGACCTGTCGGGGCTGCGTCGACACGCGCCGCAGTCGCTCGCCGGACGCCGGGAGGCCGCGGTGCTCGCGCCGGTGCTCGCGCGCGACGGCGAGGCCCACCTCCTCTTCACGAAGCGCGCCGCGCACCTCGGCGAACACCCCGGACAGATGAGCTTCCCCGGCGGCGGCCGCGAACCGATCGACCGGACGCTGACGGACACCGCGCTCCGCGAGGCCGACGAGGAGGTCGGGATGCGGTCGACGGAGGTCGACGTGATCGGCCGACTCGACGACACGCGCACCTCGTCGCAGTACGCGGTGCGCCCGTTCGTCGGCGTCGCGCCCGACCGCGAGTACGTCCCCGACGAGTCGGAGGTCGCGGAAGTGGCCATCCTCTCCGTCGACGCGCTCACCGACCCCGCGAACTACGAGTCGGAGCGCCGCGTCGACCACCCGGAGTACGGCGACCACCGCGTCCACTACTTCCACGTCGACGGCTACACGGTCTGGGGCGTGACGGGCCGGATGGTCGTCCAGCTGTTGGAGCGGACGACCGACTGGGCCGCGCCCCCGGAGCCGGACCGGGTGGTCGGCGCGGACGCCGAACTACCGATTTAAGTATTCGTGGGCGCCGGCGTCATCGCGCCGATCGCTCGTTCGTTCATGAGTCGAGGTTTCACCGAGGAGCGGCTCCGAGCCTGAGGCGATCCGATATAAATAACCGACAGTGGATCGGTGGAGAACACCTCCAAAGCCCCAGCCGCGAGGACTCGCGCGGCTTGCTGCGCGCCTCGCTCGGTCGCTCGCGTTGCTCGCTCCTTCGCTGCGGTGCTTGCTACGCCGTGCTTNCGGCTTGCTGCGCGCCTCGCTCGGTCGCTCGCGTTGCTCGCTCCTTCGCTGCGGTGCTTGCTACGCCGTGCTTCGCCCTCGCGGCTGCCCCTTTGAGCCCCGCCCCACCCGCACCGCAACCTCACGCCTCCCCAGCCTCGCCACTCGCTCCCTCCGGTCGCTCGCGGCGTCCCTCGCGCGTGCTGTCTCGCGGCCTCCGCTTCGCTCCGGCCGCTCGCAGGCACGCGCCACCGCATCTGTAACTGATTCCCGTCGGCGTTCGCGGCTATTTGAACCTCTGGTCGATCGCGGTTCGGCGAAGGCCGACGGTCGTGCCGGATCCTGCGGAACTTTGTCGCTGGCGCGGTCACTCCGCGGTATGCCGCGCGATTTCGACTTCGACTTCGACCTGCTCCGAGAGCTGACCGAAGCCCGCGGCGTCCCCGGCTACGAGGACGACGTCCGCGATATCGTCCGCCGCGAGTTCGCCGAGAGCGTCGACCGCGTCCGGAGCGACGCGATGGGCAACGTCGTCGGGACGATCGAGGGCGACTCCGACTACGCCGTCGCCGTCGCGGCCCACATGGACGAGATCGGGTTCATGGTCCGCCACGTCACCGACGAGGGGTTCGTCCAGGTCGACCCGCTCGGCGGCTTCGACGCGCGAGTGCTGCGCGCGCAGCGCGTCACCGTCCACGGCGACGAGGACCTGACGGGCGTCATCGGCTCCGTCCCGCCGCACACCCTCACGGACGAGCAGCAGGAGAAGGACGGCGAGGTGAAAGACGTGTTCATCGACCTCGGTCGCGACGCCGAGGCGGTCGAAGAGCTGGTGAGCGTCGGCGACCTCGTCACCCTCGACCAGACCACGGCGCGGATGGGCGACCGCGTCACCGGGAAGGCGCTCGACGACCGGATCTGCGTGTTCGCGATGCTGGAGGCGGCTCGCCGCATCGACGACCCCGACGTGACGATCCACTTCGCGGCGACGGTTCAGGAGGAGGTCGGCCTGCGGGGCGCGAAGGCGCTCGGCGTCGACGTCGACCCCGACCTCGCCGTCGCCCTCGACGTCACCGTGGCCAACGACGTGCCGCAGGTCGGTGACCCGGCCGACGCCGTCACCGACCTCGGCGCGGGAACGGCGGTGAAGCTGAAGGACTCATCGGTGATCACCAGCCCGAAGGTCCACAGCCGGCTCACCGAGGTCGCCGAGGACGAGGGGATCGACCACCAGCACGAGGTGCTGCCCGCGGGCGGCACCGACACCGCCGGGTTCCAGAACACGGCGGGCGCGAAGCCCGTCGGAGCCATCTCGATTCCGACGCGGTACCTCTACACCGTCACGGAGACCGCCGACGGCGGCGACGTCGAGGCGACGATCGATCTGCTGACCGCCTTCTTGGTGTCCGAGACGGGTGAGCACGACTACACGCTGTAGTCGGGAGCGGACTTCCCCGCTGATCGATCAGTCGTCGCCGGCCGGGACCGCTCCGGGGTCCCGACGCGCGCAGTGGGCCGCGCGCGCCTGCCACGCGAAGCCGGTGGTCGCGAACGCGATGAACGCGGCCGCCAGCAGGAACCCGGTCTCGGTGGTCGTCCAGTCCATCGTGGTCCCGACCAGCACGGGTCCGACGACCTGTCCGACCTTCCACGAGACGGAGCGCAGGCTCATCGCGCTCGCGACGGAGTCGTACGCCTCGCCCTCGCTGACGAACAGCGACATGCTCGCCGGCAGTCGGATCGAGTCGGCGATCCCGAGCAGCGAGTAGGCGGCGAACAGCGCGAAGAACGCCCCGCCGAGCGTCTGGGAGTCGCCGAGGTACGAGACGGTGACCGGCGCGACGGTCCCGTCGAAGTACGCCGCGAGGGGGATGATCGCCGTCCCGATTCCGTACAGGAGCGCGCCGACCGCGACGAACAGGTAGGTGCGCTCGTAGCGGTCGGTGAGGTCGCCGACAAACCCCTGCGTCAGCGCCTTCGTCGCCTTCCCGCCCGCCATGATCCAGCCGATGGCGAACGCGGAGATGCCGAACGTCGTTCGCGCGTAGATTGGGAGGAAGATGATCACCGCCATCTTCCCGACGCTGAACGTGAACCGGAAGAACACCAAGGCGCGCAACATTGGGAGGCCGAGCAGCGACCGGAACGTCTCGATCCCGCCCGCGTCCTCCGGGTCCTTCCGGCCGCCGGGGTTGTCGCGGAGGAACGCGAAGACGAGCGCGAACGCGGCGAGCGTGACGAGCGTCAAGACGAGGTACGTCTCGGTGAACCCGTAGGCGTACAGGAGGTAGCCGCCGACGAGGTCGCCCGCGAGCGACGAGACGGAGGCGAACTGGTTGTACGAGCCGAGCCAGCGCCCCTGCTCGTCGTCCGGGCTGATCTCGCCGATCACCGTCGCGCCCGTGATCCAGAGGACGCTCGCGCCGAGCCCTTGGACCATCCGCACGAGGATGATGTGGACGGAGCTGTCGACCAGCGCGAAGCCGACGAAGACGGCGACGTTGATCAGGAAGCCGCCGAGCAGCCACCGCTTCGCGTTGCCGGTGTCGACCTTCCGTCCCAGCGGGAGGACGATGACCAACTGAACGATCGCGAAGGCGGTGCCGAAGAGTCCCTCGATAAACCCGGTGGTGCCGAAGAGGTCGGCGTACAGCGCGAGGGCGATGAGGATCGTCGAGTACGCCTGACTGCGGGCGAACGCGGTTCCCGCGAGCGCCGCGAACTCCCGGTCTCCGAGCAGCCGTACCGAGTTGCCGAACTGCGCCACGGTCGACTCTGTTCGAGGCAATGACGGCCCGAGAAAAAAGCGCCGTCGATCCGGCGGTCCGGGTGGGGTTGTCGCGAAGGGTGGGGTCGTCGCTCAGGGTGGAGTCGTCGCTCAGGGCGGGGTCGTCGCTCAGGGTAGGGTCGTCACTCGGGGCGGGATCGTCGCTCGGCGCTGGGTCGTCGCTCCGGCCGAGGTCCGAGCCGCCCGAGGGCGCCCCATATAACCGATGTAAGTTACTATATGGTTCTAAGTGCCTGTATTCAGTCACCTACACGTATGCGCCGTCGACAGTACCTGCGGGCGCTCGGGCTCGGCGGGGCCGCCTTGGTGGCCGGCTGTACGGGTCGAGCCGAAGAGACCGGCTCCCGCGCCCCCCGTCCCGGATCGCTGACGCTCGCCACCGCCACGACGGCGTACGACAGCGGACTGTTGCCCGTCCTCAACCGCGGATACGCCGAACGGTTCGGGACGGAGGTGGAAGCGGTCGTGCGCGGGACCGGCGCCTCGCTCCGTATCGCCCGGGACGGCGACTGCGACATCGTCCTCGTCCACGCCCGGCCGCTGGAAGACGAGTTCCTCAGGGAGGGCGAGGGGATCAACCGTCGCAGGCTGATGGTCAACGACTTCCTCGTCGTCGGCCCGCCGGACGACCCCGCGGGCGTCGCGGGAGACGACCCGACGTCGGCATTCCGGGCGATCGCGGAGGCGGAGGCGACGTTCCTGTCGCGGGGCGACCGGTCGGGAACGCACATCCGGGAACTCCGGATTTGGGACGAGGCGGGCATCGACCCCGGCGGCGACTGGTACCTCGAAACCGGGCAGGGGATGGGCGACACGCTCACCACGGCGCAGCAGTCGAACGCCTACACCCTCGTCGACCGCGGCACCTTCCTCGCCGTCGCCGCCGACGGCGGCCTCGCCCGCCACGTCGACGTCGGAATCGACGACCCGCCGCCGCTCCTCCGGAACGAGTACGCGGTCATCCCCGTCAACCCGGCTCGTCACGACGTGTCGTACGCGCGAGCCATGTCCTACGTCGGCTACCTCACCGGTCCCGGACAGTCCCTGATCGAGGAGTTCCGGGTCGACGGGGAGCGAGCGTTCCGCCCGATCGGGCGGTCGGCCGATCCCGAGTTCGAGCAGTACGTCCCGAGCGACTGGGACGGGTACGAGCCTAATCGTGCCGGAAGCAGCGCGACCCGGTGAACGCCATCGCCATGTCGCGCTCGTCGGCCGCGGCGATCACGTCCTCGTCGTTGACGGAGCCGCCGGGCTGGATCACTGCCTCGATACCCGCGTCGGCCGCCTCCTCGACCGCGTCCGGGAACGGGAAGAAGGCGTCCGAGGCCATCACGGCGCCATCGGCGGACTTCCCCTCCGCGTCCTTCTCGGCTTTCATCGCCGCGAGCGTCACGGCGTCGACCCGCGACACCTGTCCCATGCCGACGCCGACCGTCTCGGTGCCGGTCGCGAAGAGGATGCCGTTCGACTTGACGTGTTTCAGCGTCTTCCACGCGAACAGCATCGTCTCGATCTGCTCGTCGGTCGGCTCGCGCTCGGTGACGACCTCCAAGTCGTCGGCGGTCGGCGACTGTCGGTCGCGCTCCTGGACGAGGCGGCCGCCGACGATGGGCTTCTCGGTGAACCGCTCGGAGAAGCGGTCGTCGCCCGCGCCGAGCGGGCCCACGTCGAGCACGCGGAGGTTCTTCTTCTCCGTGAGCACGTCGAGCGCGCTCTCGGTGTAGCCGGGCGCGACGACGACCTCCTTGAACGAGTCGGCGACCGCCGTGGCGGTGTCGGCGTCGCACTCGCGGTTCAGCGCGACGATGCCGCCGAACGCCGACTTCGCGTCCGTTCGCAGCGCGCGGTCGTACGCGTCCGCGAGGTCGGAGCCGACCGCGCAGCCCGCGGGGTTCGTGTGTTTGATCACCGCGGCCGCGGGCTCGTCGAACTCCTTGACGAGGTCGAGCGCGGCGTCGGCGTCGTTGTAGTTGTTGTACCCCATCCCCTTCGCGCCGGGGTTCAGTTGGGCGGCGTCGACGACGCTCGCCTCCTCGCAGCCGTCGTCGACGTACAGGGCGGCGTCCTGATGCGGGTTCTCGCCGTATCGCAGCGTGGCGGTGCGCTCCTCGGAGACGAAGCGTCGCTCCGGGAAGTCGCCGCCCACGTCGCCCTCGACCGCGACGCGCTCCGGGTTCCCCTCGTCGTCCCGCTCGACGCTCACGCGGTCCTCGGCGAACCAGCGGACCGCCCGCGGGTACGCGGTGAACTCTGCCTCGCGGAGGACGCGCGCAGTCAGCGAGTCGGCGTCGTCGTCCTCGTACACCGGGATCGGCTCCTGGGTGACGACCGGGCCGGCGTCGACCTCCTCGGTGACGACGTGGACCGTACAGCCGGTCGTCCGGACGCCCGCGTCCAGCACCTGCTCGTGGGCGTCGGTGCCGGGGAACGACGGGAGCAGCGAGGGGTGGACGTTCAGCGTCGTCGGGACGGCGTCGAGGAACTCGTCGGTCAGCACGCGCATGTAGCCGTCGAGGCAGACGAGGTCGACGTCGTAGTCGGAGAGGCGCTCGACGATCCGGCGCTCGTGCGACTCGCGCGACTCGCCCTCGTCGCGCTCGACGACCTCGGTCGGGATCCGGCGCTCGGTCGCGGCCCCCAACACGGGCGCCTGCTCGCGGTTCGTCAGGACGACCGACAGCTCCGCCCCGCCGGGCGCGGCGTCGGCGATGTGTCTGAGGTTCCGTCCCCGGTTGCTCGCGAGTCCCGCGATCTTCATACCCGACGGTCCGACCGATCGGGTATATCGATTGCGGTCCGCGTCGCGTTTGTGTACACGATCGGGGATCGGAAAGCGGTTTTTGGGCGATTCGAGGCGTGTTCAGATCCACGTCCGTGCGTCACCCTATCGACACGCTTTTGCTGGCTCCGGGGGCAGTCGCGGACATGACCGACGACTCCGAACCGACGGCGGACGACGCCATCGCCGGGCTGTCCCGGTCGGCCCCGCTCGCGGCCGTCTCACCGCTCGACGGCCGCTACGCCGGCCGGACGGCGCCGCTGTCCCCGTACGCCAGCGAGGCAGCGCTGATGCGCGCACGGACCCGCGTCGAGGTCGAGTACCTGCTCGCGTTGGGCGACCTCTCCGCGACGCCGATCGGCTTCGACGAGGCGAGCGAAGCGGCGCTCCGCCGGATCTACGAGGAGTTCGACGCCGAGGACGCGCGCCTGATCAAGGAGCTCGAGACCGAGGGCGCCGCGGGGTACGACGCCACCAACCACGACGTGAAGGCCGTCGAGTACTTCCTCCGCGTCCGACTGGCGGAGCTGGTCGAAACTGCCGACTCGCCGCTCGCCGACGCCGAGTCGCTGTACCCGTGGATCCACTTCGGACTCACCAGCGAGGACGTGAACAACCTCGCGCAGCGGCTCCTCGTCAAACCCGCGGTGAGCGCGGTGATCGTCCCCGCGGTCCGCGAGGTGCGCGACGCGCTGGTCGACTTGGCCCACGAGTACCGCGACACGCCGATGTTGGCCCGAACGCACGGCCAGCCCGCGACGCCGACCACGTTCGGCAAGGAGATGGCGGTGTACGCCGCGCGCCTCGGCCGGGCGCTGGGTCGGGTCGTGGTCGCGAACGAGGACCTCTCCGGGAAGCTCGCGGGGGCCTCGGGCACCTACGCGGCCCACCGGGCCGCCTACCCCGACGTCGACTGGCGGTCGTTCTCCGAAGCGTTCGTGCGCGACCTCGACTTGGAACACACCGCGCTCGCGACGCAGGTGAACCCCTGCGACGACCTCGCGGCGCTGTTCGACGCACTGCGGGGCGTCAACAACGTCCTCCTCGATCTGGACCTCGACGCGTGGCTGTACGTCTCCGACCGCTACCTCGGGCAGGAGGCCGTCGAGGGCGAGACGGGGTCGTCGACGATGCCACACAAAGTGAACCCGATCGACTTCGAGAACAGCGAGGGGAACCTCTCGAAGGCGAACAGCGACCTGACGTTCCTCGCCGACTACGTGACGACCTCCCGGCTCCAGCGCGACCTCTCGGACTCGACGGTCAAGCGCAACGTCGGCGCCGCGCTGGCGCACTGCCTCATCGGCTACTCGAAGGCCGCGGACGGCCTCGGCAAGGTCGTCCCGAACGAGGCGGTCATGCGCGAGGAACTGGACGCGACCCCGGAAGTGATCGGCGAGGCGGTCCAGACGGTCCTGCGCCGCGAGGGCGACACCGAGGCCTACGAGCGCGTGAAGGCGCTCTCTCGCGGCCGGTCGGTGACGCTCGACGACTTCCGCGAGCTGTTCGACGACCTCGACGTCGACGAGGCGGTCCGCGCGGAGCTGAAGGCGCTGACCCCCGCCGGCTACACGGGCTTCGCGGACGAACTCGTTGACGATATCGACGAGTAACGCTCGCCCGAACGGAGGCCGGGCCGACGGCGGACCGCGCTCGAACCGAGCCGCCACAAGAGGTTTGTCGCTCGGCGCGGAAGCGAGGGACGATGCCCTCCGAAACCGACGACACGAAGTACTCCGTCTTCGACGACGAGGAAGCGGCCGAAACCGAGACCAGCGACCGCGGCGATCCCGACGCCCGGGCCGACGACAGACCACAATCCCTCGGCGGCGACGGCGACGACGGCTGCCCGAAGTGCGGCGGCACCGAAGCGGAGACCGACGAGATAGCCACCAGCGGGACCGGTCTGACGAAGCTGTTCGACGTCCAGAACCGGAAGTTCCTCGTCGTCTCCTGCGCGGAGTGCGGCTACTCAGAGCTGTACAAGGGCCAGTCGTCCGGGAACGCGATCGACTTCTTCCTCGGCTAAGTCCAGCGGGCCGGGCGGCGGCCGCCCAGCACCGCCGCCGGGAGGGCGAGCGATTTTTATCGGATGGCGAACCAGTCGCGGTATGGTCTCCCTCCGACCGCTCGCAGCCCTCCCCGTCGTCGGCGTCGTCGCCGACGGCCGCACGTATCGCCACCTGCTGTACCTGCTGATCGCGCTCCCGCTGGCGTTCATTTACTCGGGGTTCGTCACGTTCGCGCTCGTGTTCGGACTCGTCTTCTCGGTCGTCCTCGTCGGAATTGGCGTCCTGATCGTCGCGGTGATCGGCTCGCGACTCGTCGCCGGCCTCGAACGATGGCTGTCGAACCGCCTGCTCGGCACCGATCTGGTCGCGCCGGACGACCTCCCCGCCGCGGCGGACGACAGCTCTGCGGACGCGACCGCGAGCGTCCGTGCGTACCTCGCGGCTCCGTCGACGTGGCGGGGACTCGGGTACCTCTCGCTGAAGTTCTGGGTCGCGCTGCTGGCGTTCGCGCCCCTCTTCGTCCTCTCGAACGCGTTGACGCTCGTCGCCGCCCCCGTCCGGTACCCCTACACCACGCAGTTCGGGGAGGTTGACGGCGAACCGGTGCTGTGGACGGTCGACGCCGCGCCCGAAGCCGCGCTCGCGACGGCAATCGGCGTCGTCGGCGTCTTTGTCGGTCTCCACCTGACGAACCTGATCGCGGGCGGCGCCCGCCTGATGGCCGTCGGGCTGCTCGACGGCGACGCCGGTGCGGGTGCCAACGGATCGACCGATAGCGACGCGGTCGACGGCGGCGTTACCGTCGATCGCGACACGCCCGACGGCGGCACCGCTGACCGCGAGCCCGGGGCCGAAGAGCGTGCGGAGGCCGACGAGAGCCCGGGAGTCGACAAGAGCCCGGAGGCCGACGAGAACGCAGACCGGGACGGATCGGCCGCCGACGGCTTCGAGTTCGACGGCGATCCGACCCCCGCCGATTCGGACGAGCGCCTCGGGGACGCCGACGCCGACGACGCCCGCCGCGGCGACCGCGACTGATCCGCCCGGAGCGCTTATTCGACTCCGAGCGTCAGGACGGGTATGACACCGACGCTCGTGAGGGCGGCCGTGGGGGCGCTGCTCGCGGCCGCGCTGCTGGGAGGTGCGTTCGACCGGCGCGCGGTCGCGGTCGTCGTCGCGGCCGCGCTCGTCCCCTCCCTCGACGCGGCCGCGAGCCTCGCCGTGCCGGGCGCGACGAACGCCCTCCTCCACGCGGTCTGGGCGCCACTTCTCGTCGGCGGGCTGCTGTACTGGGACACGACGCTGCGCGCCGAATCGACCTTCCGAGACCGGTGGGGTCGCCGCGGGACGCGGGTCGCGTGGGTCGCGCTCGCGTCGTTCGTCGTCGCCGGAGTCGGTTCGGCGCTGTTCGCCGGCGAGGGCGCGGCGCTCCTGTACCCGCTGGAGGACGCGCGCTACGTCGTCCGCGGGCGGCTGGTGTTCTCGACGCGGGACGGCGTCGTCCAGACGTTCCTCGCGCTGGGTTCGGAGGGACCAGGAATCCTACCGCTGGAGCGCGTCGGCGGGGCGGTCGCCGACCCGGTCACCTCGTGGATCAACCCCGACGGGCGGCCCGGCCTCGACCCGGGCGCCGACCGCGAGTTCCGGGTCGTCGACGGCGGGTGGCAGGCGGTCGTCGTCGCCGCCGCGGCCGCGACGCTCGCCGTCCGGTTCCGGATGGGCGACGAAGACGCGGAGGTCGACGGCGGGGTGACCCACTGAATGCCCTCGACGATCGTTCACGCCGGGTTCGCGCTGCTGCTCGCCACGGGACTGCTCGGGGCGTACTACGACCGGCGGGCGCTCGCGGTCCTGCTCGTCGTCCTCGTACTCCCGGAGGCAGACAGCTTCCTCGGGGTGGTCATGGCGGGCGCGCACCGCACGGTCGGCCACAACTTCGTCCTCCCGGCGGTCGCCGCGCTGGCGCTGTACTACGACACCCGCGTCCGGGAGCGGTCGCTGGTCCGCGAACGTCTCTCGCCGCGGTGGGTCGCGGTCGCGTGGGTCGCTATCTTCGTCCACGGCTTCGCGCACGTCGCGCTCGACTGGACCCACCTCGACGGGGTGAACGCGTTCTGGCCGCTCCGCGACCGCTTCTTCCACTTGGACGGAGAGGTCTTCTACTCGACGGCCGACGGGTTCGTCCAGACGTTCGTCGACGTGCGGGTCGACCCGGAGACCGGGACGCGGACCGTCGACGCGGGGGCGGGCGGTACCAGCGAGTCGGTCCACGTCAGCAATCCCGTCCAGCCGCGCGACCCCGACGTCGACGTCGAGGAGCCGGTCGACCGGCGGTTCCCGGTCGCGAACAGCGGGTGGCGGCTCTACCTGATCGGACTGGGGTTGTTCGCGGCCGTCGCCCGGCGGTTCCAAGGCGACGGCGTCGGGGACGGCGACTAATACGGGGCTGAGATCGCGTGACTGCGCCGCCCGTAACATGGTATGACCGCAGGGTAAACGGCTCCGGGACCCTACTCGGACACGATGTCACCCCAACCGGATGCGGGCCTGTCGGACGCGGCCGAACCGCTCGCCGGGGAGTCGATCGCGGTCGTCGGCGCCGGCTTCGGTGGGCTCTCGGCGGCCTCGTACCTCGCCGACGCGGGGGCGGACGTGACGCTGTTCGAGCGGAACGAACACCCCGGCGGGTACGCGGGACGCATCGAGCGCGACGGCTTCCGCATCGACACCGGGCCGTCGTGGTACCTCATGCCGGAAGTGTTCGACCGCTTCTTCGAACAGTTCGGGCGGTCGACCGACGACTACTACGACCTGATCGAACTCGACCCGCTGTACGAGGTGATCTGGAAGGACGGCGACCGCGCGTCGATGCCGGCCGACCGCGCGGGGCAGCAGGCGCTGTTCGAGTCGTACGAGGAGGGTGCGGGCGACGTGCTCGACGAGTACCTCGCGGACGCCGCCGAGGCGTACGAGCTGGGGATGGACCGGTTCGTCTACCCCAGCCGGTCGCGGCTACGTGACATGGTCGATACCGACGTGCTCCGGTCCGGCCGCGCGCTCCCGAAGCTCCGCGAGATGGACGAGTACGTCGGCGACTACTTCGAGAGCGAGAAGCTCCGGCAGATCGCGGAGTACAAGCTCGTCTTCCTCGGCGGGTCGCCGTACAACACGCCGGCCATCTACACGCTGATGAGCCACGTCGACATGAACCTCGGCGTCTACCACCCGGTCGGCGGGATCGCGAGCGTCGTCGACGCGATGGCCGACCTCGCGCGAGAGCTCGGCGTCTCGATCCGGACGAGCGAGCCGGTGACCGCGATCGAGCCGTCGGTCCCGGCCGCGACGCCGACGTTCGTCGTCGAGACGGAGCGCCGCGGAGGGGACGGCGACATGGCCGCGACGGCGCCGCAGTCGAGTCGCTTCGACCGCGTCGTGGCGAACGCGCCCCCGCCGCACGTCGAGCGCGACCTCCTGCCCGCGGGGATCGTCGACCGCGAGTCGTACTGGGAGTCGCGGACGTACGCGCCCTCGGCGTACCTCTCGTACATCGGCGTCGAGGGCGACGTGGATCTGGACCACCACACGCTGGTGTTCCCGACCGACTGGCGGCCGCACTTCGACGACATCTTCGACGAGCCGGCGTGGCCGGACGACCCCGCGTACTACGTTCACGTCCCGTCGAAGACGGACCCGGAGGCGGCCCCCGACGGCCACGAGGCCGTCTTCCTCCTCGTCCCGCTGGCCGCCGGCTTGGACGACGACCCGGAGACGCGCGAGCGGTTCCGCGACGTAGTGTTCGACGACTTGGCGGAGCACGCCGGCGTCGACTTCCGCGACCGGATCGTCTTCGAGGAGACCGCCTGCGTCTCCGACTTCCGGCAGCGGTTCAATGCCCCCCGCGGCACCGCGCTGGCGCTGTCGCACACGCTCGAACAGACGGGGCCGCTGCGCCCCGCTCACCGAGCGCCCGGGGTCGAGGGGCTCTACTACGTCGGGGCGTACACCAACCCCGGCATCGGGATGCCGATGTGTCTGCTCAGCGGCGAGCACGCCGCCGAGGCGGTCGTCGAGGACGCGACCGGCGGCGGCGTGCTCCCGTCAGTCGTCTCGACGTCGACGCTGCGGTGAGCGATTCCCCGGGCGTCGCCCGCGTCACCGCGTCGAGTCTCCCCTCCCGTTCGCCGCGTCGAGCGGCTCAGGCTCCTGGACGGCGATCCAGTGCGTGACCGTGCCCGCGTCGCCGAACAGCGGTCGCAGCGAGACGCGGTTCGCGAACGGGGTGCCGTCTCGCCGCCGATTGCGGAATTCGACGGCGACCCGCGACCACGTCGAGAGCGCCTCGCGGACGTCGGCGCGGGCGTCCGCGTCGGCGTCGGGGCCCTGAAACAGCCGGGGGTTCCGACCGCGGAGCTCGTCGAGCGCGTAGCCGGTCCACTCGCGGAACCAGCGGTTGACGTAGACGATGGGCGTGTCGCGGTACGCCGGGCCGGTGAGCGTGAGTCCGAGGGGGAGGTCGTCGAGCGCGCGGACGCGGTCGACGAGCATCGCCTCGCGCTCGGTCCGGTCGGCGGGGTGCTCGGAGTCGGCCGGGTCCGAGTCGACATCGAGGTCGTGCTCGTCGGTCAGCGCCGAGACCCGCGTCCGGAAGGCGCCGCGGTCGGCGTCGATCGCCGCGAGGACGTCGCGTCGGAGCGTCACGCGCACGCTTGGTCGCGCGGCGACAAGCCGCTGTCGGTCGCCAGCGGCGGGGGACGGCGACGCGGGTCCGACCCGGATCGCGGACGCGGCGTCGGCACCCGATCCGCGGGAATCAGCCGTGGCGTTTATTACATAGATAATTCACATAGACCGACATGAGTCGACGGAGAAAGTCGGCGGACGGCGCTCGGTTGCTTCGGACCGCGGCGGCGAGGGAACGTCGCGGCCGCGACGCGAGGGGTGAACGACGATGACGCTCGGCGCGAGCGCGCCGCTGGCGCTGGTGCCGCTCGTCGTCGTCGCCGCGCTGCTCGTCGGCCTGCTGTGGCCGGCGTCGCGGGCGATGCCGGTCGCGTGGCTGGCCGCCGCGGCGGTGGCGTTCCTCGCGTGGGGGATGCCCGTCGAGTGGATCCTCGCGGCCTCGGTCAACGGCGCGATGGCGGCCGTCGAGATCCTCTGGATCGTGTTGGGCGCGCTGGTGCTGCTGTACACCCTGATGAACTCCGGCGCGGTCGACCGGATCAACGCCGGCTTCGCGTCGATAAGCGACGACCGGCGCGTCCAGGTCGTGCTGCTCGGGTTCTTCCTCGCGACGTTCATCGAGGGCGTCGCCGGCTTCGGCACGCCCGCGGCCGTCGTCGCGCCGCTGCTCTTGGCGCTCGGGTTCCCCGCGTTCGCCGCGGTCGTCGCCGCGCTGATCGGCCACGCGGTCGCGACCGTCTTCGGCGCGGTGGGCACGCCGATCATCGTCGGATTCGAACAGCCGCTCGACGCGGTCAGCGGGGCGATCACCGGCGGGGGCTTCGAGTCGGTGGGCGCGTACGCGACCGCGGCCGGCGGGTGGGCCGCCGTGTTCAACGGGCTTCTCGGGCTGTTCATCCCCTTCATCGCGGTGGCGATGGTCGTGTACTTCTTCGGCGCGGTCGACCCCGACGAGCGCTCGCTCGGGCCGGCGCTCGCGGTGGCGCCGCTGTGCCTGTTCGCCGGGGTCGCGTTCGCGGTGCCGTACGTCGCGGCGGCGTGGTTCGTCGGCCCGGAACTGCCGTCGCTGATCGCGTCGATGGTCGGCGGCGGCGCCGTCGTCGCGGTCCTGCGAGCCGGCTACCTGCTCCCCGACGAGGAGTGGACGTTCCCGCCCCGCGAGGCGTGGCCGGACCACTGGGTCGGGAGCATCGAACCCGGCAGCGAGATGGCCGGCGCCGCGGCCGCGACGGGCGGCGGGGGAACGGCCGGTGGGGAAACGGGCGGCGTCGACGACGCCGAGATGTCGCTGCTGCGCGCGTGGTCGCCGTACGTCGCGCTCGTCGTCCTGCTCATCGGGACCCGCGTTATCGACCCGATCGCGACGTTCCTCCAAGAGGGGCCGGGGATGACGATCGCCGTCTCCGGCGTCCTCGGCACGACCATCGACGGGGCGATCGGCTGGGCGTACGTGCCCGGGACGTGGCTGCTCGTCAGCGCGCTGATCGCGGTGCCGGTGTTCGGGATGTCGGCGGACGAGGTGACGAGCGCGTGGCGCGAGGCGGCCGGGAAGATCGTCTCGCCCGCGGTCTCGCTCGTCTTCGTCATCGCGATGGTCGAGGTGATGCTCCAGACCGCCGCCCACCCCGGCGCGACCGCGGACGGCAGCATGATCGTCGTCCTCGCGGACGCGACCGCCTCGACGTTCGGCGCCGCGTACCCGCTGTTCGCGCCCGTGGTCGGCACCCTCGGCGCGTTCATCGCGGGGTCGATCACCGTGAGCAACGTGACATTCGCGGCGTTCCAGTTCGAGATCGCCCGGGAACTCGGCCTCTCGACGCAGCTGCTCGTCGGCGCGCAGACGATCGGCGCGGCGATCGGTAACACGATCGCGATCCACAATGTGATCGCCGCGCTCGCGACGGTCGGGCTCGTCGGGAAGACCGGGCGGGTCATCCGGCTGAACCTGCTCCCGGTCGCCTACTACGTCGGGGTCGGCGGACTGCTGACGGCGGGGTTCGTCTACCTGCTGTTCCCGACGCTGTTCTGACGGCGCTCCGGAGGGAACTGCGGCGGTCCGGAGCGGGCCGGCGGCGGTCCGAGCGGATTCGGACTCGGCGCTCGGCCGCGGTACGTTGTCGCTGACTGAAACGAAGGTTATCCGTGTCCGGTCCAGAGGGGAGGACGACCGATGCGAGACAGCACCGCCCTCGTCGCCGTCGCCCTGCTCGTCGCGCTCGCCGGCTGCGGCGGGCTCGGCGGAGAGCTGTCCGGGCCCGTCGGAGCGCCGTCGCCGTCGATCGACACCGTCGACGCGCCCGAGTCGCTCGGCCACGACGACCGGGCGACGGTCGCGGCGACCGCGCGGTGGGAGGGGCTGGCGGACGAGGGCGCCGACTCCGCGGACGGGAGCGGCGACGCCGCGGGCGGGGGGCGTTCCAACGCCACGCTCGACCCGGTTCGGGTGACGGTCCGCGTCGGCGACGCGACGCTGCTCTCGGGGAACCGGTCCGTCCCCGCCAACGGAACGATGACCGTCCGGACCGAGGTCGACGCCGCGGCGCTCGATCCGGGCGAACACGAGATCAGGGTGACCGTCGGAGAGGCCACCGCGACCCGCACCCTCGCCGTCGAGGAGGCCCGGGCGGCGACGTTCGCCGTCTCCGCAATCGACGCGCCCGAGAGCGTGGACTACGGCGAGGACCTCGCGGTGACGGCGACGGTGACTAACACCGGCGACTTGGCGGGCGAGCAGACCGTCCGGATCCGGTACGGGACCGGTACGAGCGCGAACCGGACGGTCGCGCTCGACGGCGGCGCCGAGGCGGCGGTGGCCGTCACGTTCGCGGACGTGCGGTTCGACGGCGGGGACTACCCGGTCGTCGTGATGACCGCGAACCGGACGCGCGAGCGGCCCGTGTCGGTGGTCCACCCGAGCGCGTACGGGAAGACGACGCTGGCTCTCTATGTCGACGACGAGGCGGTCGACCGGAACGTCTCGGGCGTCGTCGCGGCCGCGACGGGCTACTGGGAGCGCAACGACGAACGCTACCTCGGCTACCCGGTCGCGTACGAGCGCGTCGACGACGCGGACCGGGCCGACATCGTCCTCCGGTTCGACCGCGTGGAGCGGTGCGGCGTCGAGGGCAACGACACGCGCTACTTCGGCTGCGCCGACCTCCTCGTCGACGAGCCGCGGACGCCGATGACCGCGACCGTCGATCCCCGGATCTCCGACGCGGAGATGAACGCGACGATCATCCACGAACTCGGCCACGTTCAGGGGCTCGAACCCGGCGAGGAGCCCGCCGGGCTGATGAACGCGACCAGCACGCTCGCGACGCATCGGCCGGTGAAGGTCCACCTGCGCGCCGACGACGGCGCGGTCATCGGCCCCGTCGAGGACGAGGTGACCGCGGCGCTCGACTACTTCGCGGCGCGCGAGGATGTCGCCGGGAGCGACGGGTTCGCGTGGGAGTTCGTCGACAGCGCGCGCGAGGCGCACGTCCAGATCACCTACGACGAGCGCGGCGAGGTCTGCTTCGTCGACGACGGGGGCTCCTGTACGGTCGACGGCGAGTACTACGGGCAACAGGACGTGCGGCTGGAGGAACTGGACGAGGACGTCGTCGCGTGGCACGTCGGCGCCTCCCTCGCGCCGGTGTTGTTGAAGGAGGTGCCGCCGGAGCTCACGGGCGAATCGGAGCGGCGGGGGCGGGAGGACTGGCCGGAGTAGGAGAAAGAAGTGGGAGGAGAGCGGCGCGAGAACTGCTCGAAGACGGACCACGTCACAGCGAACTGACACGCTGTCAGCCCCTCGCAGTCAGCCAAGCGTATAAATAGCGATACAGCGAACCCCCGTCCAACGAAACATGTCTGTTCGGACCTCGATCGGCCCCCTCCAGTCTATCGAAAACGGCGGGGACGTCATCAGCTATCTGCTCGAACCGGACGGGATGAACTACGGGTCGTACGTCGAGGTTCCGAGCGGCATTCAGCGGAACCGGGGTCGAAACGACTGGTACGAGGCGCATCTCGTCGATGCCGACGGCGACGGCATCATCCGGTACATCGAACTCGAACGGTCGGACGAGACGCCGTCGTTCAGCGACCTGAAACGGCAGTTGAAGCGTCACGGGAGTCCGATCGACGAGTTGTTCACCGTGGTCGCGTATCGGACCGGCCCGGATCCGCTCACGAGTCCGGTCGACGACGACCTCACGTTCCTCTTCATCGACGAGCAGTTCTCCTCGGAAGCCGTCGAAGTCACGTTCGACCTCAAGTACTTCACCGTCGAGCGGTCCGACGTCGAGCCGGCGTACGTCGACTTTCTCGGCGACCTGTCGGTCAACTCGGCGCAGGGTCGGACGAGCCTCGAACGGGACGTCGAGGACGTGTTCTCGATCCGGGAGATCACGCGGAGCTTCTACGAGGAGTTCGGGGAGATATTCCGCGGGACGCTACAGGGCGCGATTCACGACCTCGAAGCCCCGGACGAAAACCTCAACGCCTACACACGCACGGTGGTCAACCGCGTGCTGTTCCTCATGTTCATCGAGGAGAAAGGGTGGCTCGACGGCGACACGGACTACGTCGAGAACCGGTACGAGGCCGCGACGGCGGACCCGGACAAACACCTCTATCACGACCTCTTCGAGCCGCTGTTCTTCGAGGCGCTCTCGAACACCGGCACGACCGACGACGAGTTCCTCGGGCGGATTCCGTTCCTGAACGGGGGGCTCTTCGAGCGCGCGGCCATCGAGCGCGACGTCACCATCGACGAGGCGTTCTTCGACGCCCTGCTCGACCCCGAAGAGGACGAGTCGGGCGAGCCGAAGGGGTTCCTGCGTCGGTACAAGATCTCGCTGCGGGAGTCGAACCCGAGCGAACAGGAGTTGGTGGTCGACCCCGAGTTTATCGGACGTATCTTCGAGATGTTCATGCAGGCGGACGAGCGCTCGGAGGTGGGCGCGTTCTACACGCCGAAACCGATCACCACGTACATGACCAAGAACGCGCTCAAACAGCACCTGCTGGAGCGGACCGATCTCACCCACGAGCAGGTCGTCTCGCTCGTGAGCGACCACGCGGCGCCGGAGTCGTTGACGCCGGCGCAGGCCGACGCGGTCGACGACGCGCTGCGGTCGGCGAGCGTCCTCGACCCCGCCGTGGGCAGCGGCGCGTTCGTCATCGCGATGCTGGAGGAACTCGTCGCCGTCGCGGAGGCGGTCGACGCGACGCGCGACGACGCGGACGCGATGGACCGGTTCGAGCGCAAGCAGGAGTTCATCGCGGACAACCTCTACGGGGTCGACATCGACGCCGGGGGGATCGAGCTGTGTAAGTTCCGGGTGTGGCTCCACCTGATGCAGGACCTGAACGTCTCCCACGAGGAGTTCCTCGACCGGAACGAGGAGCTCGCGCTGCCCAACCTCGGCTTCAAGTTCTTCGTCGGCAACAGCCTCGTCGGCGAACACGACCCCACCCGGATCGACGTCAGGTCGTATCAGGAGACGCTCACCGGCGGCCTCGAATCGACGCTCGACGAGATCCACGAGACGCGAAGCGACTTCCTGACCGCCCACGGCGACGAGAAGGCGGCCCTCGGCGAGCGCTTGGAGGACCTGACCGATCGGCTGGAGACCCAACTCGCGGTCGAAGGCGGCGACGACTGGATGAACGAGGTCGCCGCGGAGGCCGGGTCGACGTTCGCGTGGACGTCGATGATCCCCGAGGTGATCCTGGACGGCGGCTTCGATATCGTGATCGGGAATCCGCCGTACGAAGGCTGGTCACAGCAGGGGTACGTCGGCGAACTCGCGACGTTCTACGACGAGCAGTACGACTTCTACGAGACGATCCCCGGAATGCGCCACGACCTCTACCAGAAGTTCATTATCCGGGGGTGGGAGCTGACGGCCGAGGAGGGCGTTCTCTCGTACATCACGAGTAACACGTTCTACACGATCGGATCCAAGCAGAGCAGTCGGCGGCTCATGCAGCAGCACGAACTCAACGAACTGATCAGAGCGAATCCGAACACGTTCGATGCGAGCGTGAACCCCGCGATATTCGCGCTCCGCAAAACGTCTCCGCCGTCCGATCACCGGATATCGTACGTCGACGCGTCGGAAACGCCGATAAACGAGTACCGGACCCTCGTGGGGGAGTTGGGGAATTTCCGAGAACAGCGTCCCAGTTCGGACGAGGAGGCTACGACGCGGCTCGATACACTGGAGCCGACCACCGGGTACGCCGTCGATCTGGACGTCTATCGGAATACGATACGAAACGCGTTTTTCGAGCCGAACGAGGAGAACATGCGGCTCTTCGAGCGGTTCATGGAGCGGATTCAGGACCTCTCGACGGAGTGGGAAGCCGAGATTCAGGACTCCACCAGCCTCGAAAACAGCTTGGACAGGATCCGAAGGGACCACCTCTCACAGCTGACGGAGGGGTCGGTGACGATCTTGGGTCTACTCACTCTCGGGGGAGTCGGGATACAGACCGGCGACGTCGAAGAGTACACCGCGTATCTCGACGGCAGTGAGGACGCCGAAAAGATCAAACAGCGAAACGGGGACGAGTTCGAGTACGTCGAGAAAAACGACGAAACGTTCCGCTATCGCTCCAGAGTGATTCAGCAACGACACGTTCGTGACCCGTCGACGCTCTCGGAACAGGAGAAGCGATCCGGCATCGACGGGCCGTGGGACGGCCAGACGTGGGTCCCGATCGAGAAGGGGTTCAAGCAGGGAGAGACGTATTATAAAGAGACCTACGAGTACGTGAACTGGTCGGAAGACGCCGTGGAGCGGATCGAAGCCGACGGGATGATCAAGAACCGAGAGTACTCCTTTGAGGAAGGAATACTGATTTCGACCGGCGGATTCTCGGATCTCGCAGTCCGCTACACGACGGATCGGCTAATCGGGGCGCCCCTGATCATCTTCACGACGAACACGGAACTGGTATCGCCGAAGTACCTCGTCGGGGTACTACTGTCCGAAACGGTCAACGATATCGCGAAAACGTTCCTGAACAGTTCCGGGATGCAGACGACCGACGTTCGTCACATCCCGATCGTCATTCCGACCCCGGAGCAGAAATCGTCCGTGGAGAGCCTCGTCGACGAGGCGATCGATTGTCGGAACGGCAGCGCGAGTCGAAGCATCGACGCGGTGCGGTCGGATATCGAGGAAATCGTCGAGGAACTGTACTCCTAAGATGTCCGAACAAGACTGGAGCGGCTACTCCGACGTCCTCGACAATCGAAACTACAACGTCGAAGACCGTGCCAACGCTCTCGCACGCGAGGCCGACACGGTCAAAATCGCCGTCGGCTACTTCTTTCTCGGCGGATTCGACCTCCTCAAGGAGAACCTCCGGGACGCCGACAAGGTCGAGATACTGGTCGGCACCGACACCGACCAGCGCACCATCGAGGAGTTGGAGCGCGGGTTCGCGGACGACCTCGACGAGTACGACAGAGACGAGGCCGAAGACGGGATCGTCCGCCTGTACGAGCTAATTCACGAGGAGAAGGTCGACGTGCGCGTGTACGACGACGCGCGCTTCCACCCGAAGCTCTACCTGTTCAGGGACCCCGCCGGATCGCCCGACCTCGGCCACGCGATCATCGGCTCCTCGAACCTCTCGCCCAGCGGCCTCCGGGGCAACGTCGAACTCAACGTCGAGAAGAAGGACAACGCCACGATCCGGTATCTGGAGTCGTGGTTCGACGACATCTGGGCGGAAGCGAGCGAGTTCGACACCGACCTGATGACCGCCGCGATCGAGCGCTCGCAGTTCGCCGACGCGCTCCCCGACCTCGACGAGGGCGACGGGGGCGAAGCGGACGGCGACGACGATGATGCGTCCGAGGTCGACGCCGTCGAAACGATCTCGCCGTACGAGGCGACGAAGCGGTTCATCGTCGAACAGTTCGATCGGGACGTCCGCGAGGGGACCCTCCTCGAAGACATCTCCGGCGACTACGAGGAGCAGCTCACCGCCTTCCAGCAGGACGCGTTCCGGGCCGCACGCCGCCCGCTGGAGAAGTACAACGGCGTGGTCCTCGCGGACAGCGTCGGCCTCGGCAAGTCGTACATCGGCGCGCCGCTCGTCCAAGACGCCACGACCTCCCGCGACGAGGTGCTGATCATCGCGCCGAACCGACTCAAGCCGATGTGGAAACGCGAACTCCTCGACGCCGAGACGGGGGAGTTTCCGACGACCGCCGAGAAGACGTTCATCAGTTTCAACAAGCTGTCCCGGCTCTCCGAGCAGGAGATACAGCGGTTCCGCGGCGTGGACGTCGTGCTCGTCGACGAGGCGCACAACCTCCGGAACACGGGGACACAGCGCTACGACAAACTCCAGTCGATCGGTCGACAGGGCAAGAAGTTCGTGATGCTCACCGCCACGCCCATCCACAACTCCGTCCGCGACGTCGACAACCTGATCAAGGTGTTCGCCGACGACGGCGACTTCGACATCGAACTCGGCGGCATGTCTCCCAGCGAGATTTTCAAGGAGTACGACCGGCTTTCGGGCGATTTCAACGACGGCGTCGTCGACGACGGCAACGACGGCGACGACGGCGACGCCGAAGAGACGACCGCTGACCGACGTCGCCTCTCGGAACTCGAAGCGAACATCGAGTCGATACTGCGAGAGGTGATACTCTCGCGCGACCGGAAGTACATTCTCGACAACTACGACGACATCACTATCGGCGGCCGACAGATCAGCGTCCCCGAGCGACAGCCCCGTCTGATAACCCCGGACGACCCGCGCCTCGACGAACTGTACAGCGACATCGTCGACGCCGTCATCGGGACGGACGAGGTCGAGGACTCCGGCCTCAACATCCCGTACGTCAGCGCGGACCGCTACGACGCGGACGGCGACGAGAAGGAGGAGCTCATCATCGAGTATCAGAACGCGAGCATCCTGATGCTGGTAAACCTGCTCAAGCGGCTCGAAAGCAGCCTCGCGGCCTTCGAGGACTCCGTCGACCGACTCATGGAACGCGAGCGTATCACTCGCCACATCGCGACGGGCGACCTCGAAGACGCGGCGGCGAGACGGGACGCGGTCGAGCAGATACGAGACACGTTCGACGAGGGGTTCACGCGAGACATCGACTTTGAGGACGTCGCCGACGCGATCACGCAGGTCGGCGCCGACAAGCGCGAGGAGATCGTCGCGGATATCGAGGAGGACCTCGCCGTTCTCGAACGGATCAGAGAACAGGCCCGGGACGCGCTCCAAACCGACGAGGGAGGCCGAACGAAGGACGCGAAAGCCGAGCGGCTTCGGCTGCTGATCGACCGCGAACTCACCGGCGAGAAGGTGATCCTCTTCAGCCAGTACGTGCCGACGGTGACGCACCTCTTCGAACAGATCACCGGCGAAGACGCGGCGCACACACAGGTTGCGACTATCGACGACGCGCCGGGCGGGCCGACCGTCGGCTACGTACACGGCGGGAGCGGGTACAGCGAGCGCATCGTCGAGCGATTCGCCCCGGAAGCGCAAGACGCGGACGTGGGCGAGACCGAGGAGATCGATATCCTCCTCGCCACGGACGTGCTCGGCGTCGGACAGAACCTTCAAGACGCCCGCGTGCTCGTCAACTACGACCTCCACTGGAACCCGATGAAGATGGAACAGCGGATCGGTCGTATCGACCGCATCACGACGCGACACGATGCGCTGTGGATCTACAACTTCGCACCGACCGGCGATCTGCGGCGACAGCTCGGTCTCATCGAGCGGATCGAAGAGAAGATCCAAAACATCGCCAGCACCTTCGGACACGCCGCGCCGATCTTAGACAACGCGGAAGAGCAGGTTCACAAGACGCTCATCACCTACGAGCGACTCGAAGCGGGAAGCGACGAGTACGGAGACGGTCGGCTCGAAGGGATCGGCTCGAAGTACGACGATCTCAGGAACGCGGTCCAGTCGTTCTGTGCGGAGAACGACGTCGACATCGATGAACTTCGCCAGACGAGGGAGATGGTCGACTCCCGCTCGGAGCCACAACACTTCCTCACGCCGGGCGAGTCGAACAACTACGTTACGCTCGCCCACCTGACGCACAGCAGCGGTCGGACGGAGTGGCGAACGACCGTGTTCGACTCCGAGCGACTACAGCGAACGACGATCGGCGGACAGGCGATATTCACCCAGTTCCCCCGACTCGAAACGGACGACGTTCGCGTGTTCGAGACGATCGCTTCGCCGGACACGACCCGGCATCCGGTTCCGGAGGACGACCTCGGTGAGCTGCGTGATTTCGCCCGAGAGCTGGGGAATCCGAACACGTGGGAGAACGACATACTGAGCCGCCAAGGCGGGCAGAGCGAGGTCGTCACGAACATCGTTCAACTGTGCCGGAAGCTCGCCGAGAGCGACGAGGCGGTCAGCGACGAGGCCGCGGAGATCGTCGAACTGCTGAACGAACACGAGGTCAGCGACTGGGCGGAAAACCAGCTGCGGACCACCTATCGTCGCCGTCGGCGATACGGAACGACCGGGACGGTTCAGCGACTTCATCACAAGCTGACCGAAGAGATCGAACTCGTCGACCCCGAGCGGGTGACCGAGACCGATGTCGCACTCGCGGGACGGCTCTCACCGGACTGAACCCGGACCGGATCGGTCATTTACTCCCGGTACCGCGCTTCGAGGTCCTCGGTGAAGCGGACGTATCGGCGTTCGACGCGCTTGAACTCCGTCCCGGGGATGGCGAGCGAGTCCGCCACGGAACTGCTGTCGCGCACCGTCTCCTCGACTCGCTCCGTGGTGACCAGCCCCTTCGATTCGAGGCCGTCGATCACCGGCTCGACCCCTTCCTCGCCCCCGAGAACCCGGAGGTCTTCGACGGGCAGCCCCTCGTCGGTCATGAACTCGAACGTGTCGCGCTCGATCGACTCGCCCGCTTCGAGGACCCCTTCGACGAGCCGTCTTTCGGCGTCGGTCAACACGGTCGATTCGCCGTCGCTCGCGGTTTCACTTCAGCGTTCGTGCGTGAGGGTCGAGCGGCCGCCTCACTGTCGTCGAAACACGGGACAGCCGAGGTCGACGAATATCACCGAACTCCGACAGATCGGATAAAACGTGAACGCGCGAAGTTGACGAGCGTGGCCGCCGGCAGGCTATGGCTTACACTTGTTACCGCAGTCTAAGCACGTTCTCCCGCTTCGCAGTGTGAGTCCTTTCGTATCCTGACTACCACAACGCGGGCACACTGGATACCCCATATCTCGAATAGGTAGATAATGTATCATAAAACCACTCTCACGGAGCGGCAGCGGGAGCAATGTACTACGTGTTTGAAAACACAGTCAGAGCTGGTTGATTCGAGTTGACTCGCGGGGGTCCCGCGAACGAGCGCAGCGAGTGAGTGGGACTACGCGAGGAAATGACTGAGCGAACGAACTGAGCGAAGAAGTGGACTCGCGGGGATTTGAACCCCGGGCCTTCCCCGTGCCAGGGGGATGATCTACCACTGATCTACGAGCCCTCGAACGCATTCGTCCGTTCCCCGCTGGATATATTAAGGCCTTCGACTCGGCGACGGAGCTACGCCGCAGGATCAGATCCGGTCGGAATCGACGTACACGTCGAGGTCGACGTCCCGCGTCGACCCTTCCAAGTCGCGGACGGCGCGCTCGACGACCCGTTCGGCCTCGTCTCTGATCAACGGGATCGCCTTCTTCAACACCCAGTCGAACGAGACCAGCCGCGGGAGATCGAGCGCGTCGGAGCTGGCCGACCCGGGGTCGAACTCGACTTCGAGCGCGACCTCGCAGGGGGCGTCGCCGCTCGGGTCGGCGTCGCCCGCTTCGGTGTCGTCTGCGTCGCCGTCGTCGGTCTCGGGCGGCGTCACGCGCCAGCACCCGCCGGCGTCGATGTCCTTGGTGATCTCCCAATCGATCCGCTCGGGCGGGTCGACGCCGGTCACCTCCGACCGGGCGGTGTAGGAGACCTTCCACCACGCGAACGTGAGTGCGTACTTGGTCCCGGGGCCGCCGTCGCCGGTGACGGTTTCGACCTCCCGGAGGTACTCGGAGTAGTTCGCGTACTGCGGGAAATCGAGCAGGAACGCGTACACCTCCTCGGGGCCGGCGTACACCTCCGTGCTCACGACGAGTTCGTCCACGTACGTGGGTTCGGGTGACGCTTATTAAACAATCCGGCGACCAGAGGTGACTGGGATTTCTGCGGTGACTCGCGTCGGAGTCTCGGCCGCTCGATCATAAGTCGTCGATCGAGGATCGACGGCGGACACCCCCAAAGCCCCAGCCGCGCTCGACTCCCACAGCTCGCTGCGGTCCTCGGTCGCTGCGCTCCCTGCGGTCCTTGCGTCGCTGGGGTTCGTCGAGCGCGGCTGCCCCTTTGAGTCCCACCCGACCGCGACCGCCCCGCAGCCTCACACCTCCCCAGCCTCGCGGTTCGCGCTCTCCGAGCGCTCACCGCGTCCCTCGCGCGTGCTGGCTTCGCGGCCGCCGGTGGCGGCCGCTCGCAGGCACGCGCCACCGCATTCAGTTGGGTTTGTACACCTGATTGGTTGGTCGAGCGTTGCGTTCGTCGGAACCCGGAACGGGCCGCCGAGGCCGCCGGATACATGGGGCTTCCGGCGCTCGTACGGCTATGGCTGCCGACGAACGCAACGCCTTCGAAGTGTACCGCGACCGGGTCGACCGGCCGCTCGGCCGGCTGTTCCGCGAGTACGGGGCCTCCGAGGTCCACTGGCTCGTGATCGGGATGGCCGCCAACGTCGTCGCCCGCGTCGCGGGGCTGATCCCGCCGGTCGTCCTCGGCGTCGCCATCGACGCCGTCTTCACCGGCTCCGGTCCCTACACGCTCCCGATCGTCCCCGACGCGTGGCTGCCGACCGCGGAGGCCGCGCAGTTCCGCCTCTCGGTGCTGCTCATCTTCGGCTCGTTCGTCGTGACGGGCGTGTTCACGTACGTCTACGGCATCGCCGCGAACAACTTCGCACATCGCGTGATGCACGCGGTCCGCACCGACTCCTTCGACCAGATGCAGCGGCTCGACATGACCTTCTTCGACGACAAACAGACCGGCGAGGTCATGTCCGTCCTCAACAACGACGCCTCGAACTTGGAGGTGTTCCTCGACAACGCCCTCCAGAACTCCGCCCGCCTCGGCGTGATGCTGGTCGGGATCGCCGGCGTTCTCGTCTACTACAACTACGAACTCGCGATCGTCACCCTCGCCGCGGTCCCGCTCATGTTCCTCTTCACGCTGTGGTTCATGCGGGCGGTCGAGCCCCGGTACGTCGCGCAGCGCTCGGTCGTCGGCGACCTCAACACCGCCCTCGAAAACGCGCTCTCGGGCGTCGAGCTGGTGAAGACCTCCAACACGGAGGCTCACGAGAGCGAGCGCGTCGAGGACGCCTCCCACTCGTACTTCAAGCGCACCATGTCGATCCTCCGACTCAACTACGTCTACCGGCCCGGGATGGAGCTGCTGGCCGGACTGGCGTTCGCCGCCACCTTCGCGGTCGGCGGCTTCTGGCTCGCCAACGGCCCGCCGGGCCCGTTCACGACGGAGCTGACGGTGGGGACGTTCGTCACCTTCGTCCTCCTCACCCAGCAGTTCGTCGCCCCGCTCGCGGAGGTGTCGAACATCATCGACCAGTACGAGAACGCGAAGGCCTCCTGCGAGCGCGTGTTCGGCCTGCGCGACATCCCGGTCCGCATCGAGAACGCCGACGACGCGATCGAACTCGGCGGCGAGACGCGGAGCGACGGCGGGAGCGACCGCGACGCGGGTGACACGACCGACGACGCCGATGGCCGCGCCGACCACGGCGACCCGTCCGACCACGGCGACCCGTCCGACCACGGCGGCGTTGCGGGCGCCGTCGAGTACGACGACGTCTCCTTCGCGTACCCCGGGAACGCGCTCGTCGACCCCGAGGACGCCGACGAGGAGGTCCTCCGCGGCGTCTCCTTCACCGCCGAGCCGGGCGACACCGTCGCCCTCGTCGGCCCGACCGGCGCCGGCAAGTCGACGCTGCTCAAGCTCCTCCTCCGGCTGTACGACGTCACCGACGGCGCGATCCGGGTCGACGGCCACGACGTCCGCGACGTGACCGTCGAGAGCCTCCGCTCGTCGGTCGGCTACGTCGCGCAGGACACCACGCTGTTCGACGGCGCCATCGCCGAGAACATCCGCTACGGGCGGTTCACGCGGATCGACGAGGCGGACGAGGAGGACGTGATCCGCGAGCGCGTCGTCGAGGCCGCGAAGGCCGCGGAGGCCCACGAGTTCATCGCCTCGCTGCCGAACGGCTACGAGACCCGGATCGGCGAGCGCGGCGTGAAGCTCTCCGGCGGCCAGCGCCAGCGGCTCGCCATCGCCCGGGTCGTCCTCCAGGACCCCGCGATCCTGATCCTCGACGAAGCCACCTCCGCGGTCGACACGGAGACGGAGATGCTGATCCAGCGCTCGCTCGACCGACTCGCGGCCGACCGCACCACGTTCGTCATCGCGCACCGCCTCTCGACGGTGACCGACGCCGACACCGCCCTCGTGCTGGAGGACGGCGGGGTCGTCGAGCGTGGCACTCACGACGAGCTGCTCGCCGCGGACGGGCTCTACGCGAAGCTCTGGGGCGTTCAGGCCGGCGAGATAGACGAGCTGCCGGAGGAGTTCGTCGAGCGCGCCCGCGAGCGCCACGTCGACCGCGCGGTCGAGCGGGCGACCGCGGAGAGCGAAGTCGAGTCGGAGACGCTGGAGTAAGGAAGCGGCGCGGGCGGTTCTCGACCCTCAGTCGTCGCCCGAGACTTGGCCGGTCGCGTCGGCGTCGGCGTCCGGCACCGCGGCGGCAGGCGCAGGCGGCTCCTCGCGCACGTCGGCGCCCTTGCCCTCCGCGATGACCTCGGCGTACGCGTCGGGGAAGACGCGGACGAAGTCGTCGAGCGCGGCCTCCCAGTCGTCGAGCAGGTCGGCCGCGCGCTCGCTGCCGGTGTACGCGCGGTGGTTCTCGACGAGCCGGCGGAGCATCCGCTCGTCGGACTCGTCGAGCGTCTCGGAGACGGACACCATCCCGCGGTTGACGCGGTCGTCGAACCGGTCGTCGGGGTCGTACACGTACGCGATGCCGCCGGACATCCCGGCCGCGAAGTTGCGGCCCGTGTCGCCGAGGACGGCGACGACGCCGCCGGTCATGTACTCGCAGCCGTGGTCGCCGACGCCCTCGACGACCGCGCGGACCCCGGAGTTGCGGACGCCGAACCGCTCGCCGGCGACGCCGTTGACGTACATCTCGCCCGAGGTGGCGCCGTACAGACAGACGTTGCCCGCGACGACGTTCTCGGTCGGGTCGTACGCCGCCTCGGCGGGCGTGTCGATCACGAGGCGGCCGCCGGAGAGCCCCTTGCCGACGTAGTCGTTGGCGGCGCCGGACAGCTCCATGGTGATCCCCGGCGCGAGGAACGCGCCGAAGCTCTGTCCGGCCTCCCCGTCGAACCGGCAGGAGATGGTGTCGTCCGGGAGCCCGTCGCCGCCGTGTTCGGAGACGACGCGGTTCGAGAGCGTCGCGCCGACCGCGCGGTCGACGTTCCGCACGTCGCGGGTGAGTGCGACCGGCGCGCCGTCCTCGATGGCGGGCGCGGCCTCGTCGATGAGGTCCCAGTCCAGAAGGTCGTCGATGCCGGCGTGCGGCTGCTCGCGCACTTTCGTGCGGGACTCGCCCGCGGGCTCGGCGATGACCGCCGAGAGGTCGAGGTGCTTCGCCTTCTCGTGGTCGGTCTCGCGCTGCGAGAGCAGCCCGGGCCGGCCGATGAACTCCTCCAGCTCGGTGTACCCCTGCTCGGCCATGATCTCCCGCAGCTCCTGCGCGATGAACGTCATGTAGTTGATGACGTGGTCGGGCTGGCCGGGGAACCGCTGGCGGAGGTCCTCGCGCTGGGTGGCGACGCCGACCGGGCAGGTGTTCTCGTGGCACTGCCGGGCCATGACGCAGCCGGCGGTGACGAGCGACGCGGTGCCGAAGATGTACTCCTCGGCGCCGAGCGCGGCCGCGACCGCGACGTCGCGGCCCGTCCTGAGTCCGCCGTCGGCCGAGACGCGGATGCGGTCGCGCAGGCCGGTCGCGCGGAGCATCTGGTTCGCCTCCGCGAGCCCGAGCTCCCACGGGAGCCCGGCGTTCTTGATCGAGGTCTTCGGCGACGCTCCCGTCCCGCCGTCGTGGCCGGAGACGTGCACGACGTCGGCGTTCGCCTTCGCGACCCCGGCCGCGATGGTACCGATGCCGGCCTCCGAGACCAGCTTCACGTTGACGTCGGCCTCGGGACTGGCGGCCTTCAGGTCGAAGATGAGCTGCTTGAGGTCCTCGATCGAGTAGATGTCGTGTTGAGGCGGCGGCGAGATGAGCCCGACGCCGGGGGTCGAACACCGGACGTGTGCGATCATCTCGTTGACCTTCTTGCCGGGGAGGTGGCCGCCCTCGCCGGGCTTCGATCCCTGCGCCATCTTGATCTGGAGCTCCTCCGCGTTCGCGAGGTACTCCGAGGTGACGCCGAACCGCCCGGAGGCGACCTGCTTGACGGTACACTCTTTCTCGGTGTCGAACCGCTCGGGGGGCTCGCCGCCCTCACCGGTGTTCGATTTCGCGCCGAGCCGATTCATCGCGATGGCGTTGTTCTCGTGGGCCTCCGGCGAGATACTCCCGAGGCTCATCGCGGCGGTCGAGAAGCGCTCGACGATCGACTCGACGGGCTCGACCTCCTCGACCGGAACCGGGTCGCGGTCGGAGTCGAACTCCAAGAGGCCGCGCAGCGACTGTAGCTCCTCGGTCTGGTCGTTCACCAGCTCGGCGAACTCGCGGTACTGCTCGTAGTCGCCGCCGCGGACCGCCTGCTGGAGCGTGCCGACCGTCTGGGGGTTCCAGCCGTGTTTCACGCCGGACGAGCGGTGCTCGTACTCGCCGATCGTCTCCAGTTCGGGGTCGGCGCCGAACGCCATCGCGTGGCGGGTTCGGAGGTCGTCTTCGATCTGTTCGATCCCGATCCCCTCGGTACGGATCTCCGTCCCCTCGAAGTATTCGGCGACGAAGTCGGAGTTGAGGCCGACCGCCTCGAAGATCTGCGCGCCCTGGTACGACTCCATCGTCGAGATGCCCATCTTCGCCATCGTCTTGAGGAGGCCGTCCTCCAGCGCGTGGCGGTACGCCGCGAGCGCCTCGTCCTCGTCCGCGCCGTCCGGACCGGCGACCACGTCGGCGATGGAGGCGTACGCGAGGTACGGGTCGACCGCGTCCGCGCCGTAGCCGACGAGCGTCGCGAGGTGGTGGACCTCGTGCGGCTCGCCGGACTCGACGACGACGCCCGCGCGGTTGCGGAGTCCGTTCCGGACGAGGTGGTGGTGGACCGCGCCGGTCGCGAGCAGGCTCGGCACCGCGAGCCGGTCGGGGCCGACTGCGCGGTCGGAGAGGACGACGACGTCGGCGCCGTCCTCGATGGCGGCCGCGGCGTCCTCACGGACCCGGCTCACGGCGTCGACGAGCGAGCCGTCGCGGTCGTAGGTGACATCGACGGTCACGGAGGTGAACGAGGGCCCGTCGGACGTGTCGCCGTCGCGGTCGCCGGGACTCCGCTCGCCCGGTCCGGGCAGCTCGCGGAGGGCGGTCGTCTCGGCGTCCGTCAGGACCGGGGCGTCGGCGACGATCTGCTCGGCGTGGGCCGGCGTCTCGTCGAGGAGGTTTCGCTGGTTCCCGATGCGCGTCTCCAGCGAGGTGACGAGTTCCTCGCGGATGTAGTCGATCGGCGGGTTCGACACCTGCGCGAACAGCTGCTTGAAGTAGGTGAACAGGGGGCGGTCGACGTCGGCTAGCACGGACAGCGGCGTGTCGTCGCCCATCGAGCCGACCGGGTCCTTCCCGTCTTTCGCCATCGGCTCGACGAGGTGGTTCAGCGAGTCGGTGGTGTAGCCGAACGCGGCCTGATGGGCGCGGACAGTCGGTTCCGTCTCGTCCCCCTCGTCGGACTCGCCGCCTCGTTCGCTCGACTCGTCGATCCCGGCCGCGACGCCGTCCTCCTCGGTGAGCGCGTCGAGGCCGACCTGCCCGTCCTCAACCCACTCGCCGTACTTCTCGTCGGTGAGCTCCTCGAACACCTCGTCGTCGGGGACGATCCGGCCCGCCTCGGGGTCGGCAACGAAGATTTCGCCGGGCTGAAGCCGACCGCGACGGCGCACGTCGGCCGGTTCGGTCGGGAGCGCGCCCACCTCGCTGCCGACGACGAGGCGGTCGTCGGTCGTCACCTCGTAGCGGCACGGGCGGAGGCCGTTGCGATCCAGCACGCCGGCGACGCGCTCGCCGTCGAAGCCGATGACGAGGGCGGGGCCGTCCCACGGCTCGACGAGCGAGGCGTGGTAGTCGTAGAAGTCGGCGCGGTCGTCGTCCATCAGGTCGTCGCCGCGGAACGCCTCCGGGATCAGCATCCGGAGCGCGTGCGGGAGGTCGCGGTCGGTCTGGAGCAGGAGTTCGAGCGCGTTGTCGACGCTCGCGGTGTCGGACTGGTTCGGGTCGTCGATCACCGGCTTGATCGTGTCGAGCTCGGCCCCGAACGCCGGGTGGTCGAGGTCGTTCTCGCGGGCCCGCATCCAGTTGACGTTCCCACGGATCGTGTTGAACTCGCCGTTGTGGACGATGTTGCGGTACGGATGGGCGAGGTGCCACGCGCCGAGCGTGTTCGTCGAGAAGCGCGCGTGAACCAGGGCGACGTGGCTCGCGAACCGCTCGTCGGTCAGGTCAGTGTAGTAGTCGGCGAGCTGTGACCCCTTCAGCAGCCCCTTGTAGACGACGCGCTGGCGGTCGAGCGAGCAGACGTAGAAGCGGCCCGCGCCGTCGACGTCGGCGACCGCGTTCTCGATCTCGCGGCGGGCGGCGTACAGCGCGCGGTCGAAGCCGAGCAGGTCGGGGTCCGCGTCGTCCTGACTGGTCTCCTCGGTGGTGAACCGCTGGGCGAGCCCCGCGCCCTCGACGGGCGCGACGAACACCTGCGAAACCTCGGGCTCGGAGTCGAGCGCCGTCGCGCCGAGGTCGGCGTTGTCGGTGGGGACCGAGCGCCAAGCCAGCACCTCCAGCCCGTAGACGGCGCACACCTCGGCGATGACGTCGTGGATCTCCGCCTGAACGCCCGGTTCCGGCGGCATGAACACGGAGCCGACCGCGTACTCCTCCGGGAGGTCCGCGTCGACGACCTCGCGGAAGAACTCGTCCGGACGTGCGACCATGATCCCCGCGCCGTCGCCGGTGTTCTTCTCCGCGCCCGTGGTCCCGCGGTGTTCGAGGTTCTCGAGCAGTTCGATCGCGTCCGTGACGGCCTCGTGCGACGGCGCGCCGTCCAGGTCGACGACCCCGCCGATGCCGCAGTTCGACCGGTCGTCCGTCGGCGCCGCGAGCCCCCCCTCCTGACCCGAGGACTCCGAGTCGCGTACGCCCCGGGTGGTACTACGTGACTTGGTCATACACTCGCATACGAGTGAACAGTTAAAGGTATGACCCTGATAGGGGTAGGATCCATCGTACACACATTAGGGAATATAAGGTAATTATTCATCACGGGTGGTGAACAGATAACATGACCCAGAAACGATCAAAATTCACGCGTTGCGAAGCCACAGAATTACTTTTCCTACGGTAATTTTCTGCGGACGTTTCACGTAGTCCGATCAGACTGGTGGAACGTCCAGTCTGAGTTTACTCTTCGAGGGGGACGAACGAGCCGTTGATGTCCCACTCGTGGATACAGTAGACGTTGCCGGGTTCGTCCGCGATCCGCCACCCGTCGGCCTCGCCGTCCCACCGCTCCTCGCGGCCGCACAGCTCGCAGGTGCGCTCCTTCGGCGGTGTGATGGTCACGCTCATATCCGAGCGAACGGCACCGGCGAGCAAAAGGATACCGGCAATCGGCGGCGGCCGACCGGCCGCGGTGACCCGATCCGACGACTCCCCGTGGACTAACCGGGCCGTCGCGACTCACGACCCGCGTCCGCGACGTCGAGCGAGCAGCGACGCGCCCGCCACCGCCGCGAGCGACGCGACGGCGTCGAATCCGGGGAGGTCGTACGCGGTCGATCGGATCGGCGCCTCGTCGTACCCGAGGTCGCTCGCGTCGGCCTCGTCCGCGGCCGAATCGCTCGACTCGGACGGGTCTCTCGACGCGGACGACGCGGGCGAGTCGGCGGGTCCCGTCGACGCCGCGTCGTCGCTTTCACCTCCACCGGCGTCGTTCGACCGGCCGTTCTCGGGGCGAGACCCCGCCGCGGAGCCACCGGCGCCGCGGTTGGGTCCACCGGTTCCGAAGAGCGCCGGCGGCCCCGCAGACGGCGGGATTTCGGACGTCCCGGGAGCGTTCGAGACGCCCACCCCGGGGCGCGGCGTCGGGCGGTTCGCCTCCGAACCGGTCGACCCTTCGGGCGGACTCGGACCGCCCGCGTCCGTCACGGCACCGGCCGAGCCGGCCGAGCCGGCTGCCCCTCCGGATTCGCTCGGGTCGCCGGTCGAACCGCCACCCGCCGAACTACCGCCAGCCGAACCACCACCCGCCGAACTACCGCCAGCCGAACCACCACCCGCCGAAC
>NZ_AOJK01000008.1:73994-133692 GCF_000336875.1 Halorubrum californiense DSM 19288
GCCGAACCGGAACCGCCTGCCGTACCGGTCGAGCCCAATGCCGCCGAGCCGGTGGCCGCGCTCGCTTCGGTCGAGCCGTCGCCGGTCCGGGTGTCCGTTCCCCCATCGGTCGGGTCGGGGGCGGCGTAAGTCAGCCGAGTCGTCGCGCGGTGTCGGTCGTCCGCCGCGGTTCGACGCAGTCGGTCGTCGTCAACCCGGAACCCGGCCGCGAACGTCTCGCCGGGCTCGGGGAGCGTCTCGGTGCCGAACGCGCGTTCGCCGTCCGCGACGAGGTACAGCCCCTTCCGGTCGAGGTGGACCGCGGATCCGTTCGGCGTCCGACCGAGCGCGTCGCCGCCGGCGGACTCGTTACCGTCGTCCGTCCCGGTCGGCGCCACCCCGAACGAGAGGCCGTCGAGCGCGTCGAGGTCCGCACCTCGCTCCAGCGACGCGTTCGCGGCCGCCGGGAGGCCGGTCAACCCGGTCGCGTTCACGGCGTACACGACAGTATCGTTCGCGGCCGCGGTCGTGGCGGGCGCAAGCGTTCCGTCCTCGATCGCCTCTCGGACCGCAGTCGCGTTCTCGAATTCGCCGGGAGCGACCGCCCGCGTAGTGTACGCGGTCAGGTCGCTCGTCGAGCGCGGTTCCACGGTGACGGTCGCGGTGTCGTTGGCGACTTCGGTGCCGTGTTCCGACCGCAACGTGAGGTTGTACGTCCCGGGCGAGAGCGGGGCGGTATCCCCGCTGACCGATTCGACGGTGATGCCGGACCCGGTTGTGACGAACTCCGACCGAGAGTCGGGCGACGCGTACGTGTTGACCGTAACTGGTGTTGGACCCGTCTCGGTGGTCGCCAGTTCGAGGGTTGTGGTGGTGGTATTGTTAGTTGAAGTCAAGGATATAGAGGAATGTTCATATGTCGAATTAAGAACCGTGCTGAGGTGGCTACCAATGGACAATCTTTCGGGGATATCAGGACGGAGAGTAGGAGTTCTATCTTTGACAACTTCCACATTTTGGGTAGTTTTGATTTTGGTATTCAAATCACGTACTTGTACAGTATACGAACCGGGTTGAGAAACAGGAATGTATCTACTGGTATTGGAGGCATTGTTCAACATAATCTCCATCCCAGAGATCACCGTGCCATCTGAATTTAGGAGATTAAGAACCCCAGTCCGATTAGTTCCATCCGATCCGACATGAATCGGGATTTGAGATCCATTTACTGTCCCGGATGTTTCAAGATGAATAGAGGGTTTGACCAATTGAATAGTACCTTTTTTATTTTCAGAATCGGAATTTAGCGAGTAATAACCGGGAGAAAGATTATCAGTGTCTATATTATGTATGGAGTCTGAGCTATCCGGATTTATTTGTCTAACTGAACTACCATTGGGCTTTGAAATTTCATACTCATGTTGTGGATCTAGTCGAAATCCAATATTTGAATCCTGATTAACTGTATATTCTTCTCTATTAGAGATCAGGTTATCTACACGCACAGGGGATATCAACCGCTTTGTGAACGGAGAATTATTTGAAGTGGAGACAATATTCTCGACTTTGGTCCCCTCGATCTCTGGTTGTATATTCTGTGTCGAAATATTGCTATTTTTCAGTGGATAAATATACAAAAATTCACCATCCACCTCATATGACTCAGAGTGATTAGTAAGATGAATACTTACTGTATGATTATTGGAGAAATTAGTAGTTATAGATCCTTGTGAACGGGAGATGTTCGTGTTAAATTCGAACAGGAGAGTACTATTAGAGTCCATTCCTCCACTCGATCTGCGATAATATAATGGACTATTTATAACCTGAGCAGGTACTGACACATCAATAGTTGTTGTATCTAAAGCGTAGATTGTGTCAGAACCATGCTTATCTGGTGAAGAATGAAGACCGATTATTATCTCCGTCTTACCCCCTATATTCGTATTCTTGAGTGATATTTCTTCTTTGCGCGCTCCTACAGTCTTGATCTTTTTGCCGACGCCTCCATTTTGGTTCTTCTCCCAAATTGTTACAGAACTGCTAATATCTGTGTCTCCATTTGTGGAGTAATCGTAGAAAACATATCGTGATGACTCATTATACGTGTCAGATTTAAATCTAACAGAGTCAGGTGACGATATGCCAAATTCAACAGTTGCGTTCTTTCCTCCCTGTTTGGCAGTGTAAGAGATGGCGCGGTTTACTTTCGACCCCTCGTTGTATAAGCTAACATTCGTCGTGTCAAGATTTTCGATTGTTAGGTCAAATCGTCCGGGACTGGGGATCGCTGAGGCGGATATTACGATTGTCGCATTTGAGCTATTCGGATTTTGTATATACACTTCTGAACTGTTTGTTTTCTTGTCAACATTTATTTTGTAGGATGACGCGTTGTGATCTAGCTTCGCTCCGGAGTTGACAAGATCCCCGACATGAAGTTTAACGGGCTTGTTAGAACCAAGAACTTCGATATTAGTAATCACCTGCTGTTGCTCGGTTCCAATCTCAAGATCACTCGCACTGTCCATATCCCATAACTGTGCTGAAACTGCGAGTGTCCCTGAGATGATGAATAAAACAACAGCACCTATCACCACACAAAGCACGATGCCGACCCACAGCCATCGAAGCGATCGCGTCCGGATCATAGCGAGCGAGCCACGGATGCCAGAGCGATCGCTTCGGGGTAGCGCGGGGTCAGTAGTCGGCCCGGCCCCGCGAAGCGGCTCTTGTCACACCGCGGGATCTCTCACTCGGGTCGATCGATTATAAGTGGCTTACGGACGTGAAAGCTTCCGCTCGGAGAAATAATCGCATGACCGCGTTGCCCCGTAGCCGGATCGTGGCCGGATATTTTCGGGGGGGACGACCGGAGCCTGACGAGAGAGAAGAGCAGAGACGGGGGCGCCGGGCCGGTCAGTGTTCGACCGCTTCCATCATCGAGAGCAACTGGTCGCGCTGGCCCACCTGTTCCGGGTGGAGACCGACCATCGCGATCACGTCTTCGCTGTCCGCGCTGTCCGCGGTGTGTTGGACGGTGGCGATGTACAGCAGAACGGGTACGTCTTCGACGGATCCGCTCGAATTGCCCGTGCCCTCGACGTCGGCGCTGATCGTGGTCTCGAAGATCGGGACGGTGGTCTCTTCGTCGAGGATCGTTCGGGTCACCTCGCCGCGCTCTTCGATGTCGTCCGTCTGGATGTCGGTGTTGCCGCCGCCGACGTCCTGCTGATTGATCTGGTTGAGGAGCCGTTGGATGAGGTCCGCGCCCTCCACCCTGACGAGCGGATTGACCGACTGTCCGGCAACCGAGGCGTTCGGCGTACTCGCCACGAACAGCGCCGACTGGGTCGTCGGATTAGTGTACCGGGCGACCCAAGTCGTCGCCGTGACCTCCGCGTTCACGCCCGTGACGTTGAACTCGCGGTCGACCGTGTACGACTCCGGATCCTCTCCGGTGTAGCCGTTCGCGTACGCGGACTCGGGAACGCGCGCCGGTTCCGCGTCGAACTCGTAGCTTCCGTCTTCGCCGGCGCACCCGGCGATAGCGACCGAGGTCGAGGCCGCGAGCGCCGCGAGCAGTCCACGTCGTTTCATGTGCTTCGGTAGCTCTGTACAGTTCTTTAAGCCTATCGGCGCGGATATCGGTCGCGAGAACCCCGCAGTCGAAGGCACAAAGTTCACGTCGGGCCGCGAGCGACGTGAGGCAAATGGAACGTCGAGGACAAACCGGGCTGGTGGAAGCGCTCTTCTTAGACGTGGTTCGCCTCCACGAGACGTGGATGGAGGTGGTCTTCCCGCGACAGCTCGACCCGAGCGCCGTCTTGGGGAAGTGGAAGCCCGAGACGGCCGTCCAGTCGGTCGGCTACTACCTCTGGGCGGTGCTGGGCGCGCCGCTCGTCGCGGTCGCGTACCCCCTCTTGCTCGTCGGGTTCGCCACCCGCTACTACGCGGCGAAGCTCGACTCCGCGGTCACGCGCTTCGGCGTGCTCGGCGCGGTGATCGTCGCGACCGTCGTGTGGGGTTCATTGACACTCCTCGCCCATTTCCAACTGCCGACGGACATCATGCTCGTCATCGGGCTAGCCAGCATCGTTGCAGTCGTCTCTGCCGGGCTTGCGGCCGGCTTCTCGAAGGTCGGCGGTCGGTTCGTCAGCGTCTTGCTCGCCTATCCGTTCGCGATGACGGCGATATTCCTGCCGCCGGTCGTCGCGGCAGTGATCACACCGGCAATCGGTGAAATAATCCTCCCACCGAGCTCCGAACTCGCGCAGTGGATCCTCGACACGTTCCTTACGGTCGGCGGGATCAACGAAACGCTTCAGGGCGCGTTCGATCTGGACACGTTCGGACAACAGTGGGGTGCTCCCGGTCTCGGCTACGTGCTGATGTGGATCGGCATCTCCGTTCCGCTCGGCTGGTTCCTCGGGCTGCTCGTCGCGCTGGCGAACCTGATCCGGCCGAAATCGGACAACTGAGTCGACGCGTCGGCCGGCGTTTCCCTGCCCGTTCTGTCCTGCTACTCCTGCCGGTCGAACCGCTCGCTCGCGGTCTCGAACGCGGACTCCGACTGCTCCTTGCTCCGGCGGCTCTCGCGGGCCGCGATCGCCTCGGGATCGGGGACGGCGTCGTCGTCGATCCGTGCGAACGACTTGTGAACCTTCCTGTGACACCAGCGACACAGCGCGACGGTGATCTCGTGGGGGCCGGCGCCGTCGGATTCTGAATCGTCTGATTCTGAGGCGCCGGGTGCGGAGGAATCGGCGTCACCGTACGAGAGGTGGTGCTCCTCCACCAGCGGTCGGGCGTCGTCGTGCGCCAGCCGGACCTCCGCCAGTCCGCATCGGTGGCACTCGCGCCCGTCCGTCGTCGACCGGTAGTGCGGGCACGCGTGCCACTCACCGTCGGCGCCGACGTGACAGTCGTAGCCGTCGGCGCGACGGGCGGCCGCGAACTCGGAGTCGTCTCCTGCCCGCGTCAGCGCGAAGCGGCACCGACCGTCGTCGGTGAGGTGGTCGCAGACGCCGGCGACCGCGTACGGGTCGTCGACGCCGACGGGAGTCCCGTCGGGGGTGCGCTCCATACCGGGCGGTGGGGGCGGACTCACTTCAATTCGGTCGACCGTCTCGGTGGGAGGGCGAGGAGAGTGGAGAGAGCGGACGACGACGGAGAGGGAGTCAGACTAGGCTGGCGCCGTCGAAGTCCGTGCGGCCGTAGTCGACGTCGAGCAGCCGGAGGATGGTGGGCGCGACGTCGAGGAGGTCCGCGTCCTCGACCGTCGCGTCCGGGTGGTCGACGAACAGCGCGGCGTCGTCGAAGGCGTGCATCCCGGTGCGGGGGCCGTCGGGGTCGAACACCCTCTCCTTGGGGCGGAACCCGGACTTGAGGTCGAACCCGTCGTTGGGGAGGACGACGAGGTCGGGCGCGATGGCGGCGTGGTCGCCCCGGAACACGGTCTCGCGGTCGACGACTCGGTCGGCGACCGGGTTCCCGTCGGGGCCGGTCCACGACTCCAGCGCCTCGCGCAGCTCCGCGCGCGTCTCCTCGTACTCGGCTTCGGGGACGACCCCGTTCGGTTCGCGACCCTCCACGTTGAGGTAGAAGCGGCCCGGGACGAGTGAGTACGCGCGGGCGTCGTCGTCGACGTCGGCGAGCGCGTCGTGGTCGTCGTCCTCGTAGGAGAGCCACCCCTCGCGTTCGAGCCACTCGTTGCAGTACACGTCGTACCGCAGCCGTCTGAACCCGTGCGTCGAGCCGACGACGAGCGTGACGTCGTCCGGGAGCGCCTCGCGGATCGTCCCGATGTGGTCGTCGAGCGCGGCGTGGAAGTCCAACAGCGCCTCCCGGTACGTCCCGGCGTCCTCGTAGTCACCCCATAGGAAGTGGTCGACGCGGTCGGGGGCGGTGAAGACGCCGACGAAGAGGTCCCAGTCGTCGCGCTCGACGTACCGCTCGAAGGCGGCGGCGCGGGCGTCGAGGGTCTCGCGGGCGTGCTCTACGAACGCGGTCTTGTCCTCCTTGTGGCCGAGCTTGGCGTTGACCGACAGGCGGTAGTCGCTCTCCGTGAGGTACTCGCGCAGCTCCTCGGGGTGCGCGGCCGCGTCGAGGTCGGGCGAGAGGTAGCCCGAGACCATCCGCTGGACGGTTCGCTGCGGCGGGAACGTGACGGGGACGTTCATCACGGTCGCGTCGAGCCCCGCGTCGGTCGCGCGGTCCCAGACCCGAGGAGCCTGGATGTCGCGGCCCATCGGCACGTACGTGTCGTAGGATCCGACCTCGCGGTCCTGGAACCCGTACACGCCGGTTTCGCCCGGGTTCTTCCCGGTCGTGAGGCTCGGCCAGCACGCGCTCGACTCCGCCGGGACGATGCTGTCGATCCGTCCGCCCTCGCCGTCGTCCGCGATCGCCGACAGCGTCGGGAACGTCCCCGGGTTGTCGGCGACGAGCCGGTAGGAGAGGCCGTCGATCCCGATGAACGCCACGCGGGGAGTGTCGTTCCCTCGCAGCCGGTCGAAGAGGCCCATACACACCCATCCGCGGTCGAAGGCAAAAGGATTGACATCGGCGGTCCGGGAGACGGGGGCCGGAACCCGGCGGTCGGCGCGGCCCGCCCGCGACTCGCTCGGGAGGCTTTTTGTCCGTGACCCGCGGAGGGTCCGACATGGAGACCCGACGCGCGCTGCTCGTCGACGCGTTCGCCGCGGAGCCGCTTTCCGGGAACGCCGCCGGCGTCCTTCTCGACGCCAAGGGGCTGAGCGACGGTCAGCTGGCCGCGGTCGCCGCCGAACTCGGCGCCTCGGAGACCGCGTTCCTGACGGACGGGGACGGAGCGACCGACGGGGACGGCGCGGCCGACGGCGACGACGCGGTCGACGACCGGCTCCGCTACTTCTCGCCGACCACGGAGGTCGACCTCTGCGGGCACGCCACGATCGCGACCTACGGCGCCCTGTTCGCCGAGGGAACGGTCGACGGCGGCGAGCGAACGGTCCGCACGAACGTCGGCGACGTCACGGTCGCGGTCGACGACGACGGCACCGTCTGGATGCGACAGCAGGCACCGAGCGTCGAGGTCGTCGACGTCGACCTCGACCGGGTCGCGGCCGCGCTCGGCGTCGACCCCGCCGCGCTGCGCGACGTCGGCGCGGACCTCCCCGTCGCGGTCGCGTCGACCGGGCTGCCGTTCCTCGTCGTCCCCGTGAACTTCCTAGAGCGGCTCGGCGAGGCCGACCCGGACGACGAGGCGGTCGAGCGCCTCTCGGAGGAGTTCGACGTCGCCGGCGTGTACGCGTTCACATTCGACGCGCTCGACGCGGAATCGACGCTCCACGGCCGGGCGTTCGTCCCCTCGCTCGGCATCTCGGAGGATCCGGTCACGGGCACCGCGAGCGGAGCGGTCGGCGGGTACCTCCGGCACGTCGCCGCCTTCGACGGGGACGAGCCGGACGAACTCCGGTTCGAACAGGGCCACTTCGTCGACCGGCCGGGGATCGTTCGCGTCGACGTGGAGTCGGACGGCGTCCGGGTCGGCGGGCGGGCGACGGTCGCGCTCGACGGGGAGATCCGGATCCCCGACGACGAGGACGACGAGATCATCGAGGCCTGAGCACCGGCGACGGACCCGCCCCCGCCTCCGGAAGCACCCCTCCGAGACCGAACGTTTAGGATCGCTCGCGACGTACGAACGATATGGAGTTCGACTTACCACGCGCGACAGCGATCCTCGTACTGATCGTCGCGATCGGCGCCGGCGGCCTCATCGGCGCGGAGATGATGCCCCTCCAGACGACGCTGATGATGGTCGTCCCGTCGATGCTCGTCTTCGGTGCGCTCGCGTTCGCGATCGGCGTGAAACACGGCGAGTTCCGCTCGGCGCACGCCTGATCACGGGACCGTAACGGGACGAGCGCGCGGTTCGGAATCACGACCCTTTTGAAACCCGCCCGCGAACCCGGAGCCGTGCTGCCCGGGTCGCCACTCGCCGAACTGCTGTTGATCGTCGGCGGCGTCGCCCTCCTCTACGTCGGTGCCGAGCTGCTCGTGGCGGGGGCGAGAGACCTCGCGCTCGCCGTGGGACTGAAGGCGTCGACGGTCGGCGTCACCGTCGTGGCGTTCGCGACGACGGCCCCGGAGCTCTTCGTCTCCCTGCTCGGCGCGGTCACGGTGTCGACCGACATCGGACTCGGCGCGATCGTGGGCTCGAACATCGCGAACATCGGTCTCGTGTTGGGTGTGTCGGCGTTGATTCGCCCGCTCGAGGTCTCCGACACGGTGTTCCGCCGGGACGTCCCGTTCATGGTGTTGGCCGCGCTGCTGCTGGTCGGCCTTGGCTGGGACGGTCGGATCGGGCTCGTCGACGGGGTCGTGCTGCTCGTGACGCTCGTCGCGTTCACCGCCGCGGTGCTTCGACGCGTTCAGGGGAACCAGTCCGCGATCACCGACAGCGAACGGGACGAGATGCCCGACGCGAAGGGCCGCGACGTCGCGATCGTCGTCGCCGGGATCACGGCGCTCGTCCTCGGCTCGCGCTGGCTGATCGACGGCAGCGAGTCGCTGCTGGCGGCCGCCGGCTTCTCGGACATCTTCATCGGACTCACCGTGCTGGCGCTCGGCACGTCGCTGCCGGAGCTGGCGGCCAGCGTCGTGGCCGCGGTCCGCGGCGAGGCGGAGTTCAGCGTCGGCAACGTCGTCGGCTCGAACATCTACAACATCCTCGCCGTCATCGGTATCGTCGCCGTGGTCACCCCCATCCGCGTCGCCCCGAGCGTCCGGGGCTTCGAGTTCCCCGCGCTGCTCGCGTTCACGGCCGTCATCGTCGGCATCATGGCGTACAGCGAGCGGATCACCCGAATCGACGGCGCGGTCCTCACCGTCGGCTACGGGGTCTTCGTCTACCTGTTGCTCCCGTAGCGCGGGGGGCGGTTCGGGATGGCGGCCCCGGAGTGACGCGCCCGGACGGAGCCGTCTCGGTGACCGGAACCGACGGGTATTCGGCCGCGGGCGGCGGAGGCCGTGGCGTGATAGCGATCGTCGTCAGCCGGGCCGACAGCGCCTCGGCGCACATCGGCGAGCGGCTGCTGGAGGTCGGCGACTGGGAGTCGCGGGAGGACGACTCGCGGCCCGACGCCGACGGAGGCGGAACGTACTACCGGACCTCGGGGTTCGAGCTCCGCAAATTCGACGACCTCCACATCCGCCTGTCGGATCCGGTCGCCGCGTTCGACTGCGACCCCGAGTTCCTCGCGTTCGTCTCCAGGCACTCGGGCGAGAGCGGCGAACTGCTCACCGCCCACGTCACCGGGAACTTCGGCGGCGCCGAGTACGGCGGCGACCCCGAGTCGCTGGCGCGGGCCGCGCCTGGCGCCGAGAAGCGCGTCGTCGACGCGCTCGCGCGGCACGCGCCCGAGGGGTACGAGGTCGGCATCGAGTGTACGCACCACGGGCCGACCGACGTCTCCGTCCCGTCGCTGTTCGTCGAACTGGGCTCGGACGAGCCGCAGTGGGAGGACCCGGGGGCGGCCCGGGCGGTCGCGCGGGCGGTCCTCGACCTGCGAGGGACGGGCGCGGATCTGGTCGACGAGGACGTCGCCGACGCGGAGACAGAGACGCGCCCCCGTCACGTCGTCGGGTTCGGGGGCGGCCACTACGCGCCGCGGTTCACCCGGATCGTCCGCGAGACCGAGTGGGCGGTGGGGCACGTCGGCGCCGACTGGACGCTCGCCGACCTCGGCGCGCCCGACGCGAACCGGGACGTGATCGAGGCCGCATTCGAGCGGAGCCGCGCCGAGCGCGCCGTGATCGACGGCGACCGCCCCGACCTCGCCGCGGTCGTCGAGGACCTCGGGCACCGAGTGGTGAGCGAGACGTGGGTCCGCGAGGTCGGCGACGCCCCGCTCCCGCTCGTCGAGCGGTTGGAGGCAGAGATCGGTTCCGTGGACGAGGGACTGCGGTTCGGGGACGTGGTCGACGAGGCGGGCGCAGGCCCCGAAGACGACGGCGGTGCCGGCGACGCGTCTCCCGGCGACGCCGGCGACGCGATCCGCGTCCGCGACCTCCCGGCGGACCTGCTGGCGCGGGCGCAGGGGCTCGACGCCGACGCGGCGCGAGAGGCGGTCGAGCGCGTCGCCGTCGCCTTCGACACGGGGCAGGGCGGCACCCGGGCGGCCGGGCGCGTCGCGCTCGCGACCGCTCCGGAGACGCCGGGGTACGCGGACCTCGTCGAGGAGTTGGCGGCGGTGCTGGAGGCGGGCTACGACGACGTCGAGGTGGCGCCAGACCGGAACGCGGTCGTCGCCGACGAGACGGCGTTCGACCCGGAACTGGCGGCCGAGCGGGGCGTCCCGGAGGGACCGGCGTTCGGACGGCTGGCCGACGGGGAGGCCGTCGAGGTCGACGGCGAGACCGTCAAGCCAGAGGACGTGTCGCGGACGCGGACGGAGCGGTTTCCGATCGACCCCGGCTCGCACGACTGATTTATAAGAATCGTCGCGTTCGACGGCCGGACGCGTGGCGCCCGTACTCACGGCGGTCGGCGGCGGACGCCGGTGATTTCGGCGTCCGACTCGCGTCAGACGAACGGGCAAAAATAAATACGTCCGGGTCGCAACCACACCACATAATGGACTCCATCGTTGACGACGCCATCGACGAAGCCGAAGAGGCCCCCGCAGACGACGCCGGGGGAGCCGGCGAGAGCGCCGCCGGAGGGAGCGCCGGCGCGCCGCCGCAGACCGGGACGATGACCGACGACGAGCTACAGGACGTCCTCCAAGACCTCCAGACGAACATCACGGTCGTCGGCTGCGGGGGCGCCGGCGGCAACACCGTCAACCGGATGACCGAGGAGGGGATCCACGGCGCGAAGCTGGTCGCGGCCAACACCGACGTCCAGCACCTCGTCAACATCGAGGCCGACACGAAGATCCTCATGGGCCAGCAGAAGACGCAGGGCCGCGGCGCGGGCTCCCTCCCGCAGGTCGGCGAGGAGGCCGCCATCGAGTCCCAAGAGGAGATCCAAGACGCCATCGACGGCTCCGACATGGTGTTCGTCACCGCCGGGCTCGGCGGGGGCACGGGGACGGGCTCGGCGCCGGTCGTCGCGAAGGCGGCCCGCGAGTCGGGCGCGCTCACCATCGCCATCGTCACGACGCCGTTCACGGCCGAGGGCGAGGTCCGACGGACGAACGCCGAGGCCGGCCTGGAGCGGCTCCGCGACGTGAGCGACACGGTCATCGTCGTCCCCAACGACCGCCTGCTCGACGCGGTCGGGAAGCTCCCCGTCCGGCAGGCGTTCAAGGTGTCCGACGAGGTGCTGATGCGCTCGGTGAAGGGGATCACGGAGCTCATCACGATGCCCGGGCTGGTCAACCTCGACTTCGCCGACGTTCGCACGGTCATGGAGAAGGGCGGCGTCGCGATGATCGGCCTCGGCGAGTCCGACTCCGACTCGAAGGCGCAGGACTCGGTGAAGTCGGCGCTGCGCTCGCCGCTGCTCGACGTCGACATCTCCGGCGCGAACTCCGCCCTCGTCAACGTCACCGGCGGCACCGACATGTCCATCGAGGAGGCGGAGGGCGTCGTCGAGGAGATATACGACCGGATCGACCCCGACGCGCGGATCATCTGGGGGACCTCGGTCGACGACGAACTCGAAGGCGAGATGCGGACGATGATCGTCGTGACCGGCGTCGAGTCGCCGCAGATCTACGGCAGCAACGGCGAGCCGCCGGAGGGCACCACCGCCGACGTCGAGGACATCGACTACGTGGAGTGACGCCCGCCGAGCGCGCGGGCCGCTCGCCGCGCGGCGCGCCGTCACCGCTCTGGGGCCGCATCAAAAGGTAAAAACCGTCTCGTCTCGAATCCGCAGCTAACATGGACGTTCCGTACGACCTCAACAGTTATATTCGGGTGCTGAAGCTGGCGAGCACGCCGAGCACCGACGAGTTCCTCCAGGTGTCGAAGATCGCCGGCGCCGGGATTCTGCTCATCGGGTTCATCGGCTTCCTGATCTTCGCGATCATGAGCCTGATCCCGGGGGTCGGCGCGTAATGCCGATCTACTCGGTCAAGACGACGGCGAGCCAAGAGCGCACCGTCGCCGACATGATCGCCGAGAAGGAGGCGCCGGAGATCCAGGCCGTCATCGCTCCCGACCAGCTCACCAGCTACGTGATGGTCGAGGCGACCGACGGGACCGCATTCGGCCGGATCCTCGACGAGATCCCGCACGCCCGCGGCGTCATCCAGGGCGGCGGCGGCCCCGCCGAGAGTCCCTTCTCCGAGGTGGAACACTTCCTCTCGCCGACCCCGGACGTGGAGGGGATCGGCGAGGGCGACATCGTCGAGCTGATCGCCGGCCCGTTCAAGGGCGAGAAGGCGCGCGTCCAGCGGATCGACGAGGGGAAAGATCAAGTGACCGTCGAGCTGTACGAGGCGACCGTCCCGATCCCGGTGACGGTCCGCGGCGACCAGATCCGCGTCCTCGACAGCGAGGAACGGTAGTTCCTCGTATTGAGCGAGCGGCGCAACGCGCCGCGAGCAGACAACGAAGAGCGGTAGCTCCTCGGGCCGGATAAGCGGGCGACGCGCGGCGGACCGACTCGGCGCTCTGACGCCGGATTCGCACGCAACGACAAGGGCTTTATTCGACGACGACGGACGAGGCGGATATGTTCGGCCACGGCGCGCCGGCGGTGTTGAGCGTGATCCCCGACACGTTCACGTTCGCGTGGATCGTCGCGATCCTCTTCGCGACGGCGTGGGTGCTCGACAGCCGCGGGCTGGCCGCGGGGCGCACGCTCGCGGCCGCGACGTGGGCGCTGTTCGGGCTGTTCTGGCTGTCGACGGTGCCGTACTTCGCGTTCGAACACCAGAGCTACGTCGAGTCGATCCTCGCGCTCGTCGGCTTCCCCGCCAGCGTGTACGCGGGGTACCTCCTGTACGACGGGCGGGCGTCGCTTTTCACCCTCACCCGGGCCATCGCGATTATGCTGTTCATTTACCTCCCGTTCGAGACGATTCCGGCGTTCACGTTCGCCGGGATCGCCGTCCCGGAGCCACGTCGGATCCTCATCGAGGTCGTCGCGACGCAGACCGGGATGCTCATCGACCTCCTCGGCTACGCGCCGGAGGCGGTGACGAGCAGCGAGGGGTACGACGCGGCGTACTCGTGGACGCTCGACGACGGCCACACCGTCATCATCCACATCGTGCTGGCGTGTACGGGGCTCGGGAGCATGGCCATCTTCGGCGGCCTCGTGGCCGCCGTCGAGGCGCCGCTCTCGCGGAAGCTCCGCGCGCTCGCGGTGTCGATCCCGCTCATCTACGTCCTGAACATCTTCCGAACGGCGTTCATCTCGATCGTCGCCGGCAACCAGTACATGCACTGGTACCCGGACCTCGTGTTGACGATGTTCGGCGCGACCGACCCGTACCGGGTCTCCTTCCTCATCTCCGACCGCATCATGAGCCAGCTGCTGGCGGTCGTGGCGCTCATCGCGATCACCTTCCTCGCGGTGCGCCAGCTACCCGAACTCGCGGTGATCTTGGAGGACGTCCTCTACCTCATCACCGGCGAGGAACACGACCTGACCGAGGCGCTCGACCTCCCGCGCGAGCCGACGAACCGGTAGTTCGGTACCCGGTCGACGACCCCGCCGGGGCGGTCGAGTCTCCGGGTATTGCCAGAAATATATAGTTCTATATAGCAAACTATAGACGTGGGCGACGGGTACGAGCGACTATGACTGCGAGGACGCGAGAGGAAACGCCGGGGTCCGGCCGCAGAGCGCGGCTGCGGCGGGGTGATCGCTAGTGTTGAGCGCGGTCGACCCGTTCGTCTACCTGGAGACGAACGTCGCCAAGCTGGTCTTGGCGACCGCGCTCGGCATGTTCCTCGGGCTGGAGCGGGAGTGGTCGCAGAAGTCGGCCGGGATCCGGACGTTCGCGCTCGTCAGCCTCGCGGCCGCGGTGTTCTCGCTGCTCGGCGAGTCGGGACTGCTCGTCGTCGGCGGCGTGCTGGTGGTCGCCAGCGCGGTGCTGCTCGCCGTCCGGAGCTTCGTCGAGCCCGAGGTCGACGGGCTCTCGCTGACCACCTCGGCGTCGCTGCTCGTCGCGTACGGGGTCGGCGTGCTCGTCGCCGAGGGGCTGTTCATCGAGTCGGTGACGGTGGCGGTGCTCTCGTCGCTCCTGCTCGTGTTGAAGCGAGAGCTCCACGAGTTCGCGTGGGGGCTCTCCCGCGAGGAGGTGCGCAGCGCGGTGGAGTTCACCATCCTCGCGTTCGTCGTCTTTCCGCTCCTCCCGGCCGAGACGATCGACCCGTGGGACGCGGTCCAGCCGCGGCTCGTCTGGTCGCTCGTGGTGGCGGTCAGCGCCATCGGCTTCGTCAACTACGTGCTGGTGAAGCGGTATCAGGGGCGCGGCTACGCGGTGACGGGCTTCTTCGGCGGGCTCGTCAACTCGACGGCGGTCGTCGCCGAGATGGCGAAGCGCGCGAAGGGGCGCGCGGACCTCGGCGAGATAGCGGTGGGGTCGATCCTCCTCGCGAACGCGGCGATGGCGTTCCGGAACGCCGCGGTGGTGGCCGTCTTCGTCCCGGAGGCGGCGCTCGTCGTCGGGGCGCCGCTCGGCGCGATCACGCTCGCGGGGATCGGCGTCGCCGTGTGGCGCAGCGACTGGCGGACGACGATGGAGGCCGAACTCACTTCCCCGTTCAGCCTCGGCAACGCGCTCACCTTCGGCGCGCTCTTCATACTCGTGCTGCTCGTCTCCGCCGTCGCCGAGCAGACGTTCGGCGCGGGCGGGTTCGTCGCCACCTCCTTCCTCGCCGGGTTGGTGTCGTCGGGGACCTCGACCACCACGGCGGTGTCGCTGCTCGGGACCGGACAGATCGGGGTCGACACCGCGGTCGCGGGCGTGGTCGCCGGCACCGCCGCCAGCATCCTTATCAAGACCGCCTTCGCGGCCAGCATCGCGCGGGAACTGGTGCGGCCGGTGTTCCTCTGGAACCTCCTGCTGATCGTCGTGGGAGTGGTCGCCGGGCTGCCGCTGTTGCTGCTGTGAGCGGCGTCGACCGCGGCGCGCGGTCGGTCTCGTGAGAGGGTCCGCCTCGAAAGGCGTGGACCCGGTTCAGGAGAGGTGTTCGGCGATGTCCGTCGAGGAGACCATCCCCACGTAGTCGTCGTCGACGACCGGGAGGTGTTTCACGCCGTACATCGTCATCATTGCGGCGACCTCCTGCAGCATCAGGTCGGGCGTCACCGTCTCGACGTCCTCGGTCATCACGTCGCGGACCGTCGTCGCCTCGGGGTCGTGCCCGTCGGCGACCGCCCCGACCACGTCGCTCTGCGTGACGATACAGCCGCCGCCGGTCGTCACCACCAGCGCGCTGATGTTCTCGTCGCGCATCCGGCGGGCGGCCTCCCGAACGGGCGCGTTCGCTCCGACCGTCTCCAGCGGCGTCGACATCACGTCCGCGACGCGGGTCCTGTCGTCGAGATCCATACCCCGTCATGTGCTACCGTGTCTCATTACTCTTCCGGAACGCACAACGCGGGGCGGGCGGGCCTCGGTTCGAGTCCGACGGACGCCGGCGAGACCCGAAGCGCGGCCGGTCCGTCACCTCGCCTTCGAGAGGTGCGCCGTGAGGTCCGTCGTCGACACCATCCCGATCGGCCTCCCGTCGCCGTCGGTCACCGGGAGGTGGGTGTAGCCGTGCGCGGTCGGCTCCGCCAGTTCGGCGACGGTGTCGTCGCGGCCGACGGTGATCACGTCGGTCGTCATGAACGCCTCGACCGGCGTCCGGTCTTTCGGGTCATTGTCACGGACGAGCGCGACGAAGTCCGTCGCGGTGATCAGCCCGGCCAGCGTCTCGTCGGGTTCGACGACGAGGAGCGAGCCGACCCCGGTCTCGCGCATCTTCTGCGCCGCCTCGGCCGCGGCGGCCCCGCGTTCGATCGTGGTGAGGTCGGTCGACATGATCCGAGCGACGGGCACGTCGTTCATGTATCGTGGTAACGCGAAGCACAGTAATCAAACGTGCGGTCGGTGTGGGGGCGGTCGCGAGCATCGCGGAGTCGGACCGCGGGCGGCCTCACTCCTCGACGAGCGACTCCGGAGCGCCGGCGAGCCCGGCGAGGGCGTCCGCCTCGACGTGATGGAGGTCACCGGGGATCGCGATCAGGTGGAGCGGGTCGCCGAACTCGCGGTCCGCCAGCGCGCTCAGCCGGTCGGCGGCGACGACCGCGTCCGGGGAGCCGGCGCGCGCGACGACGACCGCGAGTTCGTCCGCCCACTCCGCGGCGAGCAACCCGGCGGCGACGTCCGCGGTCATGTACTCCTCGTGGTCGGGGTCGCGGCCGGACGGCCCCGTCCCCACCTTGATGTCGAGGTAGACGACGGTGTGGAGCCCGCGCTCGCGGTTCGCCTCTATCGTCTCGACCACGCTCGCGGGCACGTCGTCGCCGCCGTGTGCGTACGGGAACGGCAGCGTCGTCGCCTTCCCGAACCGGTAGTTCTGGAGTCCGGTCAGGCTCGACGCCGCGGACTGGGCGGTCACGCCGTGGATCACCCGCGTGTCGATCCCGCGCTCCTCGGCGCGGAGGCGGAGGTCGGTGTGGGTCGTCGAAATCATCGTGTCGCCGGCGGTGAGGAACGCCGCGTCGCCGGACGCGGCCGCGTCGAGGATCGGCTCCGGGTCCCGCTCGACGCCGTCGCGGTCGCGGACCTCGACGTCGACGCCGTGGTGTGCCTCCAAGTCCGCGACGTCGGCGCCGACCAGCCGACTGGTGTAGAACTCCGCGAAGACGCGGTCGGCCTCGCGCAACGCCTCGCGCCCCTCGACGGTGACGGAGCGCTCGTCGTAGAGGCCGAGTCCGATGAACGTGAGCATGCGAGCGCTCGGCGCGCGGCGCCCTAAAAGGGCGCGAAACCCCGGTCAGTCGGATGTGACGGTGTGACTCCCTAATAGATCTTCATGATTGTCCCTTGGGATTCCATAGCAAGCCCTAAGAGGGAACCAGCACAACTTCAGGCCACGAGGCCCACTCGGGCTCACACACCACTATGACTGACGACGAACTCATCTGGCGGATATCGGGGGGGTCCGGTGACGGGATCGCTTCGACCAGCCAGAACTTCGCGAAGGCCTTGATGCGATCGGGGCTCAACGTCTTCACGCATCGGCACTACCCGTCGCGGATCCGCGGCGGTCACACGTACACCGAGGTCCGCGCGTCGGCGGGCCCGGTCGAATCCCGGGGCGACGGCTACAACTTCCTGCTCGCGCTGGGCGACTCGTTCGCCCGCAACCCGGAGGAGGAGGCCGTCTACGGCAACGAGGAGATCAAGCCGCTCTCGGAGAACCTCGACGAACTCCGCGAGGGCGGAGTCATCGTCTACGACGAGGGGCTCCTCGACGCCTCCGAGATTCCGAACTTCGACGAACGCGTCGAGGAGAACAACTGGCACGTATACCCCCTCGACCTCCGCGGGCTCGCCCGCGACCAGGGGCGTGAGGTCATGCGGAACACCGCCGGCGTCGGCGCGACCTGCGCGCTGACCGGGATGGACCTCGATCACGTCCAGGACCTCATGCGCGACGCGATGCCGGAGAAGATCCTCGAACCGAACCTCGAGATCCTCCAGATCGCGTACGATCAGGTCAGCGAAGAGTACGACGTGGACGCCCCGGACGTGTCGGTGCCGACGGGCGAACACGACGAGGAACAGCTGCTCATGTCCGGCTCGGACGCCATCGCCTACGGCGCCATCGACGAGGGGTGCCGGTTCATCGCCGGCTATCCGATGACGCCGTGGACCGAGGTGTTCACCATCATGACGCAGAACCTGCCGAAGCTCGGCGGGATCTCCGAGCAGGTGGAAGACGAGATCGCCGCGGCGGCGCTCGCGGTCGGCGCCTCGCACGCCGGCGTCAAGGCGATGTCCGGCTCCTCCGGCGGCGGGTTCGCGCTGATGTCCGAGCCGCTCGGGCTCGCGGAGATGACGGAGACGCCCGTCGTCCTCGTCGAGGCCATGCGCGCCGGCCCCTCGACCGGGATGCCGACGAAGCCGGAGCAGTCCGACCTCGAACACGTCCTCTACACGTCGCAGGGCGACTCCCAGCGGGTCGTGCTGGCCCCCGGCACCGTCGAGGAAGCGTACGAGCAGTCGCGGCTCGCCTTCCGGCTGGCCTACGAGTACCAGATCCCGTCGATCCTCCTGTACGACCAGAAGCTCGGCGGCGAGATGAAGAACGTCCCGAAGAGCCACTTCGACCGCGAGCCGAACCCGGACCTCGGGAAGACGCTCTCGGAGGACGCGCTGTCCGAGCAACCGCACAGCGAGGACGGCAAGTTCCACCGCTTCCAGCACGACGTCGACGACGGCGTCTCGCCGCGGTCGATCCCCGGCCAGAAGGGCGGTCGCTTCCTCGCGACGGGCAACGAGCACGACCCGACCGGCCACATCAGCGAGTCCCCGGAGAACCGGGTCGCGCAGATCGACCGGCGGGCCGAGAAGCTGGCCGCGATCCGCGAGGACCTCGACACCGAGGACACGGGGTCGTACGCCGGTCCCGAGGACGCCGAGTACGGCATCCTCACGTTCGGCAGCCAGCAGGGGACCGTCGAGGAGGCCGTCGGTCGCCTCAATGACGCTGGCGTTTCGGTGAAGTCGTACGGCGTCTCCGACATGCTCCCGTTCCCGACCGAGCAGGTCAGGGAGTTCGTCGAGAGCGTCGACGAGGTCCTCGTCGTGGAGATGACGGCGTCCGGACAGTTCCGCGGGCTCGTCCAGAAGAACCTCGGCCAGTACGGCGAGAAGCTGTCGAGCCTGCTGAAGTACAACGGGAACCCGTTCGAGCCGGCGGAGATCGTCGACGGGTTCGAGACGGCGATCGTCGAGGGCGACGGCGACGCCCCCGGCAACCAGACCACCTTCGTCCCAGCCGCAGGTGACTAACCAATGAGCACGTTTTCAGCAATCGGAGAGGAACGGGAGATCGACCGCGACGAGTACACCCCCGGCGTGGAGCCGCAGCCGACCTGGTGTCCGGGCTGCGGTGACTTCAGCGTCCTGAAGGCGCTCAAGCAGGCGCTTCCGGAAGTCGGGCGCACGCCCGAGGAGACGCTGCTGTGTACCGGGATCGGCTGTTCGGGCAAGCTGAACAGCTACCTCGACACGTACGGGTTCCACACGATCCACGGGCGCTCGCTGCCCGTGGCCCGCGCCGCGAAGCTCGCGAACCCCGATCTCGAAGTGATCGCCGCCGGCGGCGACGGCGACGGCTACGGGATCGGCGGGAACCACTTCATCCACACGGCCCGGGAGAACCACGACATGACGTACATCGTGTTCAACAACGAGATCTTCGGGCTCACGAAGGGGCAGACCTCCCCCACGAGTCCGAAGGGCCACAAGTCGAAGACGCAGCCCCACGGGAGCGCCAAGGAGCCGATCAAGCCGCTCTCGATGTCGCTCAACGCCGGCGCCTCCTACGTCGCCCGGACGGCCGCGGTGAACCCGAACCAGGCGAAGGAGATCATCACCGAGGCGATCGAACACGACGGGTTCGCGCACGTCGACTTCCTCACCCAGTGCCCGACCTGGAACAAGGACGCGCGCCAGTACGTCCCGTACATCGACGTCAACGAGTCCGACGACTACGAGTTCGACAAGACGGACCGCGTCGAGGCCGCCGAGATGATGCGGACGACCGAGGAGTCGCTGTACGAGGGCGAGGTCCTCACCGGCCGCTTCTACGTCGACGAGGAGCGCCCCTCCTACGGCCAAGAGAAGCAGACGATCGGCGAGATGCCCGAGGAGCCGCTGGCCGAGCGCTACTGGGACGACGACTACGAGTGGGAGCGCTCCCACGACATGTTCCTCGACAAACACGCCTGAGCGGGGCCGGCGGCCGTTCACGGTGCGGCGAGTTCGTTTTTTGCTTCGCAAGGTATTTTTTCATTGGTGACAAACGGAGTAGTATGAGTACTGTATCGACGGAGGAACGGATCCTCTCCGTGTTAGAGGAGGACGCGCAGGCGTCCTGCGGAGAGATCGCAGAGCGGGCCGACGTCTCGAAGCCGACGGTGCGGAAGTACATCGACCGCCTCGAAGAGCGGGGCGTGATCGTCGGCTACTCCGCGGAGGTCGACCCGAAGAAGCTCTCGTCGCAGTCGATCGCGATGGTCGGCATGGACGTGGACTCGGGGCAGTACGTGGAGGCCACCCGCGAACTGAAATCGCTCGACGAGGTCCAGGCGCTGTACACCCCCTCCGGCGACCACATGCTGATGGCCGAGGTCCGCGCCGGCGACGGCGACGAACTCGGCGACGTCATCTCCGAGCGGCTGCTCGGCGTCGACGGTGTCACCGCGGCGCACCCCTCGTTCCTCCAGGAGCGCCTAAAGTAAGTCGGCGGTCCGTTTCTCGACGTCGCGCGCGTCAGCCGAGCACTCTCGGATCGGCGACGACGACCGACTCGTCACCTGCCGGGCTACGGCGAGTTCCGCGCGGCGCGAACCCGTGCGCGCTGAAGAACTCCTCGGCGCTGGGGCGGTCGGCGGGCACCGTCGCGCGGAGCGTCTCGACGCCCCGGTCGGCGAGCGCGTCTCCTACGCGGGCGAGCAGCTCGTCCGCGACGCCCTCGCCGGCGCGGTTCGGATGGACCCACAGCGCCAGCAGCTCCGCCTCGGTCCCGTCGGGGTCGGGATGTGCGATGGCCAAGCCGACGGGTCCCTCCTCGTCGTGTTCCATCAGGAACGACCACTCCGCCTCGGCGGCGGCCTCGCGGACGCCGGCGGCGGACACGTCGAGTAAGGGCGCGCCGATGTCGTCGAACACCGTCTCCTCGCGGGCTCGCGACACCGCGGTCCGCAACGCTTCCGCGTCGTCGGGCCGAGCCGCCCGGACATCCATGTTCGACCGTGAGTAAAGAACGCACCTATAGGTTTCGGGACGTGAATTGATCCCACAGTAGCCGGGAGGAGAGCCGGCGATCCGTCGGCGTCCCTACGCGACGGGTTCGACGCCGATCGTGACGGTCGTCTCCTCGACCGACCACTCCTCGACGAGGCCGCCGTCGGCGTCCGCGGCGTCACTCGGGTCGTCGAGCCACGCGTCGGCGCGCACCTCGCCGGCGATCAGGTCGGCGTGGTCGTCGACGAAGCCAGCCACGCGCTCGTCGTCGACCGCGACGCCGACGCGGATCCGCGCCTCCACGTCCAGGTCGAGTTCCTTGCGCATCTCCTGGACCCGGCGGATCACGTCGCGGGCGTACCCCTCGGACTCGATGTCGGGCGTCAACGAGGTGTCGACGTATACGGTCCCGCCCTCGAAGTCGGCCCCGGAGACGTGCTCGGGGGGCTCCGCGACGTACTCGACCATCTCGTCGTCGAGGTCGACGGGCTCACCGTCGACGGTCACCTCGCCGCCCTCGACCTCGGCGCGGGTCGCGCCCTGAACCGCCTCCATCACCTTCTGGGCGTCGCCGCCGAACGCCGGCCCGATGGCGGCCATCTGCGGCTCCGCGGTCTCGACCAGCTCCTCGAACGAGTCGGTGACGACCACCTCGCGGGCGTTGACGCGGTCGGCGATCAGCGCTTCGAGCCGGTCGACCGCGGCCGCGACCGTCTCGTCGTCCGACTCGACGACGACGCGCGGCACGGGCCAGCGGAGCTTGCGACCGGCCTGCTGGCGCGCGTTCGCGGCCGCCTCCTCGACGTCGCGGAACACCGCCACGTCGCGTTCGAGGTCCGGGTCGCGCAGGTCGGCGTCCGGATCGGGGTACGACAGCGCGTGGACCGTCGTCGCCCCGCCGTCGAGCCGCTGGTACATCCGCTCGGTCAGGTACGGCGCGATCGGCGCGAGCAGCCGGATCACCTCGTCGAGGACGGTCGCGAGCGTGGCGTACGCGCCGCGCTTCGAGGCGGAGTCGGCCTCCTCCCACATCCGGTCGCGGACGGCCTTCACGTAGAACCGCGAGACGTCCTGCGTGACGAACTCGATGACGGCGTTGACGGCGTCGCTGACGCGGTAGTCCTCCCAGGCGTCGGCGACCTCGGCCTCGACGGACTGGAGCCGGGAGAGTACCCACTCGTCGACGAGTTCGAGCTCGCCGTCCGCGAGGTCGGCGTCGGCCGGGTCGTAGCCGTCGAGTTCCATGTACTCCAAGGGGAACCGGAACACGTTCCAGAGGATGTTGAGCTTGCCCTGAATCTCGCCGAGCCCGTCCCACTCGAACGCGAGGTCGACGCCCTGTTGGTCGTGGCTGAGGAGGTAGGTCCGGAGCGGGTCGCGGCCGGCGCGCTCGATGGCCTCCTCCGGCGTGACGATGTTGCCGACCGACTTCGACATCTTCCGCCCGTCCTCGTCGTTGGCGAAGCCGTGCATCAGCACCTCCTCGTAGGGGATCTGATCGACCGCGGCGGTCCCCATCCCGAGCTGCGACCAGAACCAGCCGCGGGTCTGGTCGTGGGCCTCGATGATCAGGTCAGCGGGCCACAGCTCGTCGTGGGCGGTCTCGTCGCTCGGGTAGCCGAGCGTGCCCCACGAGGCGACCGAGGAGTCGAGCCACACGTCGAACACGTCCTCGACGCGGCGGTAGGTCGTCCCGTCCTCGACGATGGTGAGGTCGTCGACCGCGGGGCGGTGGAGGTCGATCGACTTGGGGTCGATGTCCTCCTCGACGCGTTCAGCGAGTTCCTCGCGGGTGCCGATCACGATCATGTCCTCGTCGAGGTTGCCGGCCTCCGCGTCCTCCGGTACCCAGATCGGGATCGGGACGCCCCAGTAGCGCTGGCGGGAGACGTTCCAGTCGGGCGCGTCCTCGATGAAGTCGCGGAAGCGGTTGTCGCGGGCCCACTGGGGGTGCCACTCCGACTCCTCCATGTTGTCGAGGAGGTCCTCCTTCACGTCCGCGATCGAAATGAACCACTGGTCGGTGACCAGCTGGATGATTCCGGTGTCACAGCGCCAGCAGTGGCCGTAGCTGTGGTCGACGGTGCCGTGCGCGAGCATGTGGCCGTCGGCGACGAGGTCGTCGACGATGTCGTCGTTGGCGTTGCGGACGAACTGGCCGGCGTACTCGCCGGCCGACGCCTCGAACTCGCCGTTCGGACCGACCGGGCAGTAGATGTCGAGCCCGAGTTCGGTGCCGCGGTGGAAGTCCTCCTCACCGTGGCCCGGCGCTGAGTGGACCAGCCCGGTGCGGTCGGCCTCGACGTAGTCGGCGGCGTACACCTGCCCGGCGCCCTCGAAGTCGGGGTACTCGGCGACGCGGTCGGCGAGGGGATGGTCGTACGCCCAGCCGACGAGGTCGTCGCCCGAAAGCTCGGCCTCGACCTCGTACTCCTCGTAGCGGCCTTCCCCCAACACGTCCTCGACGCACTCCGCGGCGACGTAGAGGACCTCCTCCTCGCCGTCCTTCTCCGCGCGGACGACGTTGTAGGTGAGCTCTTCGTCGACGGCGACGAAGGTGTTCGCGGGGATGGTCCACGGCGTCGTCGTCCAGATGACGAGGCTCCCCTCGCGGTCGGCGAGCGGGAACTTCACGTAGACGGAGGGGTCCTCGACGTCCTCGTACTCGACCTCGTTGTTGGCGAGCCCGGTCTCGCAGCGCGGGCACTGCGAGATGGACCGCTTCCCCTGCTCGACGAGTCCGTTGTCGGCGACCTCGGAGAACGCCCACCAGGCGGCCTCCATGTACTCCGGCGAGATGGTCTCGTAGGGATCGTCCCATTCCATCCAGACGCCGATGGATTTGAAGTCCTCGTCCATCGCCGCCCGGTTGTCGAGGGCGAACTCCTTGCACTTCTCGATGAACGACTCCATCCCGTACGCCTCGATGTCCCGTTTGTTCTCGAAGCCGAGCTCCTCCTCGACTTTCACCTCGATCGGGAGCCCGTGCATGTCGTAGCCGGGACGGTCGGTGACGCGGTGGCCGGTCATCCGCTTGTACCGGATGACCGCGTCTTTCAGGGTCTTGTTCCAAGCCGTCCCGAGGTGCATCTGCCCGGAGGTGTACGGCGGGCCGTCCACGAAGAAGAACGGCGGGTCGTCGGCGTGCGCCTCCTTCGCCGCCTCGTAGGCGTCGTGCTCGTCCCAGTACTCGTCGACCGCGGTCTCGACGTCCGCGGGCGCGTACTGGTCGTCGATCTGCTCCATACGCAGTTGGTCTGCGCGCGCGTATTTGAATACGGCGGAGTCGTGGGAACGGTTCGAACGGGACGGAACGGGACAAGACACTTCCACCGGGAGCCGAACGCTCCGGGCATGGAGACGCCGCGAGTGGTGCGCGAGAACCTCGGGTACGCGCTCCTCGGCGGGCCGGCGCTGGCCGCCGTCTCGTTCGCCGTCGGCGCGCGACTCTTCGGCACCGCCGCGGGCGTCGCCGTCGCGGTCGCGACGTACGCGCTCGGGTGGGCGCTCTCGGCCCGGCGGTCCGCGTCGGAGCCGGAGCGGTCGCCGTCGGACGCGGACGACGGGCGCGAGCGCCGCGAGCGGGAGGCCGAGGCGGGGAAGGGTGGCTACGGCGGGGGCGGCGGGTAACGGGCGGCCGCTCCTCGACGTTCCCGAGGGAGCAGCCGCGGTCGGTGAGGGGCTAAGCCGGGGTCACCGGGAGTCTGGATGGCCGTCACCGAAGTAGTCCGCGAGCCGCTCGGCGGCCTCGGTCGCGCGCGGCGTCACCAGGGCGAACCGGATCCACTCGTCGCGGGCGGTGCCGAACGCCTCGCCCGGCATCCCGGCGACGCCCGCCTCGTCGATCAGTCGCTTGACGTTCGCCATGGTTCCGGGGAACCCCTCGAAGCGCGCGAGGACGTAGAAGGCGCCCTCAGGGCGGCTGTACTCCGCGCCGGCCGCGTCGAGCGCGTCGGTGAACGCGTCCACGCGGTCCGCGAGCAGGTCGCGCGACTCGGCGTAGTACTCCGGCGGCGTCTCGGCGAGCGCGTGGTGGACCGCGTACTGGGAGGGGCGCGCCCCGGTGACGTTCACGAGCATGTGTCGGGTCTTCGCATCGCCGACGTGCGCCTCGGGGAAGACGCCGTAGCCGACGCGGAGCCCCGTGATCGCCATCGACTTCGAGAAGCCGCTGGTGACGATGACGCGGTCCGAGTCGAGCGTGAGCGCTGACTCGAACGAGCCCGCGAGGTCGAACCGGTCGTACACCTCGTCGACGACGACGAGCGCGTCGACGGCCTCCGCCACGGCGACGACCTCGCGGACCGCGTCGAGGTCGTACACCGCGCCGGTCGGGTTGTTCGGCGTGTTCAAGACGATCAGCGCGGTGTCCTCGCTCGCGGCCTCGCGGACCGCGCCGACGTCGAGGCCGCCATCGCGGGCGGTCGGCACGAGCGTCGGCTCCCCGCCGAGCAGGTGCGTCTTCCCGGGGTAGTACGGGTACACCGGGTCCATGAGCAGCGCCTCGTCGCCGGCGCCGCGGTCGAGCGCGCGGGCCATCGCGAGGTAGTTCGCCTCGCCGGTGCCGTTGGTGACGACCACGCGGTCGGGGTCGACGCCGCGGCGCTCGGCGATTTCTTCCCGGAGTCCGCGGAGCCCGTCGCTCGGCGGGTACTGGAAGTCTGCGGGCGGCAGGTCGGCGTACTCGCGGAGCGCCTCCCGGAGCGCGGCGGGCGGCTCCCAGTCGGGGTTGCCGCTCACCATGTCGATGACGTCGCCGTCGGCGGCCGCGGCGTACTGCATCACGTGGAAGAACTTCGGCTCCTCGTACTCCATACGGTCGGGTCGGGCGCGCCCGCCGTGGCTCTTTCGACCCGGGAGCGATGCCTCGGAATGGCGGAAGTGGGGCCGTCTCACGAGCGTCGCCGCAATCCGGTGGTTTGACCTACCGACACGCACAGCGAGCGGTATGAACAAACGCGGCCACGTCCTCAACGGCCTGCTGCTCGCCCTCGGGCTGGGCTTCATCGTCGAGCCGGGGCTCGACGCGGCGACCGCGAGAACCGTCGCCGAGATCACCGTCCCGGTCGTGTTGGGGGCGCTGTTCCCAGACGTCGACACCGCCTTCGGGCGCCACCGGAAGACGCTCCACAGCCTCCCGGTGCTGGCGATATTCCTCGCGTACCCGATCCTCTTCGGGAACCTCCAGTACGTGTGGATCGGCGTGTTGACGCACTACCTCCTCGACGTGGTCGGGAGCCGGCGCGGCATCGCGCTGTTCCACCCGCTCTCGGACAAGGAGTTCGGGCTTCCGAGCGGCGTGACGACGAGCAGCAAGTACGCCGACCTCGTCACCGTGATCATCACCGCGATCGAGCTGACGGGCTTCTGGGCGATCCACACCTACGTCGTCACCCTCGATCTCGACCTCTCGGCTGCCTCTGAGGCCGCGGCCGGATTCGGCTTATAAATAAATCGCGAGCGAGGCGGTCGTCCGGTGATCGGCGGCCTCGCTCGCCCCTCCCCCGTCGCCGTCCCGGTGGCTTTTCGTCGTCGCTCGCGTGTCCCGAGGCATGACCGAGAGAGACGAGTCCGCGCCGACGGTCGCGGTGGTCGGCGGCGGCGCGGTCGGCGTCACGGCTGCCCACGACCTCGCAGCCCGGGGCGCAGACGTGTCGCTGTTCGAGCGCGGGGCGCTGGCGGCCGAGAGTTCGGGCCGCGCGGCGGGGCTCCTCTACGACGCCTACGCCGAGGACGTCGACGCCGCGGTCGGCGCCCGTGCGCTGGAGCGGTTCCGCGCGTTCGACCGGTCTCTCCCCGGCTTCTCGTTTACGCCGTGCCCGTACGTGATCGCGGTGCGCGAGGGCGACCCCGACGCCGACGCCGTCCCGGCGATGGTGGAACGCATGCGCGACCACGACCGCGAGGTGTCCGTCGTCGACCCCGACGCGCTCGGTGAGCGTTTCCCCGCCCTCCGCACCGACGACCTCGCCGTGGCCGCGGTCGCCGAGGGCGCGGGGTGGACCGACCCGCCGAGCTACGTCCGCGCGCTCGGCGAGCGGGCCGTGAGCGAGGGCGTCGCGGTCGAGACGGAGACCGCGGTCGCGCTCGGTCCGCGGACCGACGGGGGTCGGGAGGTCCGGCTCCGCGACCCCGGAGCCGACGGCGACTCGGCGGCCGAGACGCGCGCCGTCGACGCCGTCGTCGTCGCCGCCGGGGCGCGCACCCGATCGCTACTCGCGGACGCCGGCGTCTCGGTCCCGGTCGTCCCCTACCGCGTTCAGGCGCTCGTCGCCCGAGGTACCTACGACGGCCCGATGGCCTACGACGCGACCGCGGACGCGTACGTCCGCCCGCACCCGGACGGACTGCTCGCCGGCGACGGCACGGAACCGGTCCCGGCCGACCCCGACGGCTACCGACGGGAGGCGGACGACTGGTTCCGCGAGGACGTCGCCGCCGTCCTCGACGAGCGACTCGCCCGTCGCGGGTCCGCCGACCGCGCCGACCGCGACCTTGACGACGCCCGGGCGTGGGCCGGACTCTGTACCGCGACGCCCGACGGCGACCCGCTCGTCGGGCCCGTCGATCCGGCGGAGGGCGACCCGACGCTCTTCGTCGCGGCCGGCTGGCAGGGGCACGGGTTCATGCGCGCCCCCGCTGTCGGCGAGGCGGTCGCCGAGGGGGTGCTCGCGTCGCTCGCCGGCGTCGACTTCGACAGCCCGGACTCACCGTGGATCGGCGCGTTCGACCCGACGCGGTTCGACGGCGACGAGGCGTTCGAGATCGTCGAGGGGATGTCGCTGTCGAACCGGACGGAAGAGAGGTGAGAAGAAGCGGAGCCGGCTGACCGGCAGTCAGTCGTCCTCTTCGACGACGTCGACGTCGGCGGAGCCGCCGCGCTTGGGGATCTCGACGTGAAGCGTTCCGTTGCGCGTGAGCGTCGCGTTCGCGCCCTCGGGCGTCACGTCGGCGTCCTGCGGCAGGTCGACGCTCCCGGAGAGCGAGACGCCGCGGCCCGGAAACACGAGGTCGTAGCCGTCGTAGAAGTCGCGGAAGCGTTCGAGGTTCACCTCGACGGTGCGGTCGAGGAAGGTGACGTCGACGTCCTCGCCGCGGACGCCGGGGGCGTCGAAGACGACGAGGTAGGCGTCGTCGCTCTCGAGGAGGTCGGTGGAGAGCGGGCGGCGCTCCTGGACGCGGCCCCAGCCGCGGCCGACGCGTTCGAGGACGTTCCGGAGCGCGGACCGACCGGTCTCGACGAGTCGGCTCACCGCTTACACCTCGATTTCGACGAGGTCGCTCTCCCCGCAGTACGGACAGGAGAGGTCCTCGACCGCGTGGTCGTCGGGCACGTCGTACGTGTAGTGGTTCTCGAACATGTCGAGTTCGCAGTCGTCGCTGACGCACTTGACCTCCATCGTCGATGGCATGTCCGGTCGTAGTGCCGGCGAGGGCTTAAACGGCGTGGCGGCGGCGGTCGAGACGCGCCGACCACCGGCGGTCAGCCGCCGACGCTGCGCATCCGCTCGGGGACGACCGTTCGCTCCGCGAGCAAGACGACGAGAGTCCCGAACCCGACCCCGACGACGAAGCCCGGGCCGAACGGGAACAGGTGCGGCGCGAACGCGAGCGCGACGCCGAGCCAGCCGATCGCGAGGAGGATCGCAGCGCCCGCGGCGACGTACGCGACCGTCTCGTACCGGTCCGCCGGCAGCCAGTCTCGGGCGAGCCACGCGGCCGGGCCGACGAGGAGGGCGGTACAGGTCGTCCACGCGACCGCGACCCCCCACGGCCGCGGGTCGGCGTCGTAGAACCCCGCCGCGGCGAACGCGCAGACGAGGCCGACCGCGACGTACTGGACGATCCGTTGGTTGCGAGTCGGCTTCTCGGAGGGCATAGGCCCGGATCGCGAGCGCGGCGGCATAACCGATCCGGGCCGCGGGCGGACCCGGCCGTTCCGCACGCTTTTCCCCTCTCGGCCGACTACGGAGGGTAACATGACCGATTCGCCCGCGTCGGCCCGGGGGTCGCTCCCGGCCGACCCGAACGACCTCTCCGTCACCGTCGTCGACGGGTACGTCGACGAGCCGGCCCACTTCGGCGTCCCGCCGTACCTCTCGACGTACCCCCGGTACACGGCGGGCGCGCTCGTCGACGCGGGCGTCCCCGAGTCGCAGATCACCTACCACACCATCGACGAACTCCGCGACGACCGGAGCAAGCACGCCGACGTCGCGGACGCCGATCTCATGGTGTACGTCGGCGGGATGACGGTGCCCGGGAAGTACGTCGGCGGCACCCCCGCCGAGCCGGACGAGGTTCGCGAACTCGGCTGGACCGCGGACGGCGTGACGCTGCTCGGCGGCCCCGTGCGCTTCGGCGTCGGCGAGGAGAACGCGGGCGCACAGGAGACGCAGCGAGACGACCTCGACTACGACTTCGTCGCGATGGGCGACGTGGAGGCCGCGGCCCACGACCTCGTCCGCGAGGGGCTCGAAGGGTACGGCAACCGAATGCGGACGAACGAGGAGGTCGACCGATGGGCCCGGCAGGGGGCGTTCGTCGTCGAGCAGCACCCGAACCACCCCGACTATCTCATCTGCGAGATGGAGACTTCCCGCGGGTGCGCGTATCGCTGCTCGTTCTGTACGGAGCCGCTGTACGGCGACCCGGCGTTCCGCGCGGCGCGGTCGGTCGTCGACGAGGTCGACGCGCTCTCGAATCGCGGTGTCAGACACTTCCGGCTCGGGCGCCAGGCCGACATCCTCGCGTTCGGCGGCGACGGCGAGGCACCGAACCCCGACGCCCTCCGGGAGCTGTACGGCGGGATCCGCGAGGTCGCGCCCGACCTCCGGACGCTCCACCTCGACAACATGAACCCGGTGACGATCACGGACTACCCGGAGGCGTCCCGGGAGGCGATCCGCGTCATCGCCGAGCACAACACGCCGGGCGACACGGCCGCGTTCGGGCTCGAGTCGGCCGACCCGGTCGTCCAGGAGGAGAACAACCTCCTCGTCACCGCCGAGGAGTGCCTGGAGGCCGTCCGCGTCGTCAACGAGGAGGGCGGCTGGCGGCCGGGCGACGCGCCGGAGACGACGCCCGGCGACACGAGTCGCGTCATCGGCCCCTCCACCGGGCCGGACGCCTCGCCGCGGCTGCCGAAGTTGCTCCCCGGGATCAACCTCGTCCACGGGCTGACCGGCGAGCGCCCGGAGACCTACGAACACAACAAGGCGTTCCTCCAGACGGTGTACGACGAGGGACTGATGCTCCGCCGGATCAACATCCGGCAGGTGATGGCGTTCGCCGGCACCGAGATGGCCGAGACGGGCGCCGAGGTCGCACAGGAACACAAAGACCAGTTTCAGGCGTACAAGCGGGAGGTGCGCGAGACCATCGATAACCCGATGCTCGACCGCGTCGTGCCGCCGGGGACGGTCCTGCCCGACCTCCACCTCGAATACCACCAGGACGGCAAGACATTCGGGCGCCAACTCGGCACCTACGCGCTCCTCGTCGCGGTGCCCGGCGAGCGCGAGCTCGGCACGACCATCGACGTGGCGATCACGGACCACGGCTACCGCTCCGTCACGGGCGTCCCGTACCCGCTCGACGTCAACGCGGCCTCGATGGACGAGCTGACTGCGATCCCCGGGATCAATCGGAGCCGGGCCGGAGATATCGTCGTCGGCCGCCCCTACAACTCGGTCGACGCCGTCGACGCGGGGGTCGCCGACCTGGCAGCGTACGCGGTCGCCGGCGACACCGACGTGCCGATCCCCGGCCGCGACCGAGCCGGTTCGGGGCCCGGTCCGGCCGCCCGCTCACCGCTCGGGCGCGGGGACTGATCGATGGGAGCCGACGACGCGGCATCGGACGACCGCGGCGACGCCGACCGACCCGTGGCCCCCGCGGTCACCCGCGTCGAGGTCCCCGTCGACACGCGCGCGCCGGGCGGGACCACGAACGCCTACCTGCTCGACGGGCTCCTCGTCGACCCGGCGGCGCGGACCGACGCGCTCGACGCGGCGCTCGCGGAGCGCGGGTCGGCCGACGCGGCCGCCCCCGCGGTCGAGGCCGTCGCTGTCACCCACGCCCACCCGGACCACGTCGGTGCGGTCGCGGACTACGCCGCGCTGACGGACGCGACCGTCGTCGCGCGCGAGGGCCACGCGGACCGGTTCGCCGCGGCCGCCGGAGTCGACCCCGACGAGACGGCGGCGCCCGGCGAGACGGTCGGCGACACTGCGGTCCGCGTCGTCGACACGCCGGGACACGCGCCGGATCACGTCGGGTTCGCGGCCGGTGATCCGGAGACCGGACCCGAGCGGTCGGTGCTGTGCTGCGGCGACCTCGCCGTCGCCGAGGGGAGCGTCGCGGTCGCCGCGCCGGAGGCGGACCTCTCCGCGTACGTAGCGAGCCTCGAACGCGTGCGCGACGCCGGCTACGACCGACTGCTCCCCGGGCACGGGCCCGCGATCGACGACCCGACGGCGACGTGCGACCGGCTGATCGATCACCGACTGGACCGCGAGCGCGACGTGATCGCCGCGATCGACGGCGGCCCGGCCGACCTCGACGCGGTCGTCGACGCGGCCTACGAGAAGGACGTTTCTGAGGTTCGGGACCTCGCGCGGGCGACGGTCGCCGCGCACGTCGAGAAGTTGGTCGCGGAGGGCCGGATCGACGAGGCGTGGCGCGCGCGGTTGGCGGAACGCGGGCTCGACTGACCGCGTCGCGCTCGCCGCCCCGGCCGCCTCCGTGGCGCTCTCGCCCGTCGAACGCCCCTACGGCTCCGCTTCCAGCTCCGCGACGACCTCGGACAGCGGCGTCTCCGTCGCGTCGACGAAGCGGCCGCCGGCGGCGACGATCCCGCCGTCGGTCTCGGGGTCGTCGCCGACGTGGACGAGCGCGGGCGTGGACGTGTCGAGCGCCTCGGCCGCGGCCTCGAACGCCGAAGGGTGGGGCTTGCGCCAGCCGCAGCCGACGCTCGTCGTGACCGCGTCGAACTCGCCGCGGAGGCCCGCGCGGATCAGCGTCCGCGGGACGAGTTCGGGCACGGCGCAGTTCGAGAGCAGCCCCACCGGCCCGCGTTCGCCGGCACCGCGGACCGCGTCGAGCGCGCCGTCGCGTCGGGTGACGTCGGGGTCGAACGCCGCGATCACGGCGTGTCTGGCGACGTTCTGGGGCGCGTCGACGCCGCGGGAGTCGAGCGCGCGGGCGACGTGGGCGGGGAGGGGAACCTCGGCGCCGGCCGGCGCCTCGACGTGTTTCTCGCCGTACGCGACGTGCCAGTCGTCGGGGACCGGCACGTCGCGGGACTCCAGTTCGCGCGCGACCGCTTCCGCCGGGTCGGACGGGTACTCGACGTCGACGAGGGTCCCGAAGAGGTCGAAGGTGACTGCCACGATACCCTTCATAGGGGCAAACCCGGATTGAAGCTGTCGGTCGGGGAGACGCCGCGAAACGCGGACAGTTCGCGACGGCGCCGCGGTCAGAACAGCGAGCCGAAGTGGAGCGTGAACAGCCGATACAGCCCGGTCACCCACGCGCACAGCCACAGGATCATGAAGCCGGCGACGCCGGCGCGGAGCCGCTTCCGCCAGTGGCCCATGTCCTCGTGGATCTCGTCGATGTCGACGTCGAGGTCCTCGTAGGCGTCCGCGTTCCGCTTCGCTTGGAAGATACGCACGATTCCGGTGAGCGCGAACGCCAGGAGGGCGTACGCCTGGACGCCGAAGAACGCGTGGAGGATCGCCATCCCGCTCACCTGTTCGAGGACGCGCGGGATCATCCACGTGACGATCGGTGTCGTCGTGAGGACCAGCCCGACGACGATGTACCGCAGGTGTCGCATCAACACGTTCCACGACACCGTCTCCGCGTCGATCATGATCCAAGCCCCGTACAGCAAGAACGGGAAACTCGCCGTCACGGACAGCCCGGCGAGCGCCGCGATGACCGACTCGTCGACCATGCGAGCGGCTACGTGCTCCGCCGCGTAAAGCCCCGCGATCCGCGTCCGGCGGTGCGGTCGCCGGGCGTCGGATCTCCCGAGCCGGTCGTCCGGCGCGGACGAAAACAGTTAGCGTCAGGAGCACGTAGCGCCGGGGTGATGGAGGACACCTCGACGCGGTCGGAGTCGGAGTCGCCGCCGGAGGAGTCGGCCGATCCGGCGTCCGACGGTCCGGACGACCCCACGTCAGTCGACGACGGCGAGTCCGCGGCGGGCGAGGACGACGAGTCCGGAGCGGTCGACACGGACGGGACCCGGGAGGACGAGACCGACATCGAGGCCCTCCGCGAGCGCGTCGAGTCGGAGTACGACTTCGACGACTTCGGCCCGTCGGACATGGCGCAGATGAGCGCCGAGGAGTGGGACGCCGCGTTCGACCCCGACACGTGGATCACCGGCGACCGGCTCCTCGACCGGGTCGACGCCGAACTGAAGTCGCGGATCGCGACCCGCGACGTGTTCGGCGTGTTGGAGCGCGTCCGCGAGGACGGCGAGGAGCGCATCCTCGTCTACTCCGACGAGGGGTACGCGATCATCCGCCCGACCGGCGAGGTGCGCGGTGAGGGGACGGTGCTGCGGGACATCGAGCCAGTCGTCGCGCTCGCGGCGATGGAGTCGTACGAGGTACCCGAGCCGCCGGAGGACTGGTCGCTCCCGCACCCGGACAGCGTCCCGGAGGGCTCCGGTGAGTTCGGGAACCTCGTGATACAGGCCGTCGCCGCTATTCAGGTGCTCGCCGGCGCGGCGCTCCTCGTCGCGAGCGCCGTGGCCGACCTCGGGACCATCGTCGCGCCGACGATGGGGATCGTCTTCCTCTTGGTCGGCGTCTTCCTCTTCGCGATGGTGGCGAACGCGCGGCTCTCCGACCGGTTCCGCTCGGAGGAGTACCGGGACCGGCTGCGCGCGCTCCGGGAGGCGAAACAGCGCCCCGAGTTCGTCCCCGTCGAGGACGGCGTCGCGGCCGACGAGGACGCCGACGCAACCGAGCGTGACCGAAAGGAGTAATCCGACGATTTCGACGGTTTCAGACCCCGAAGCCTCCTCCACGTCGGCGGTTTCAGTCGGTGGGTTTAAGCGAACCCCGTCCCGAGTGAGACTGTATGAAAAGGCGGGACTTCGTGCGGACGGCCGGCGGCGCGACCGCCGCCGTCGCGGCCTCCGCCGGGGCGACCGGAACGGTGGCCGCACAGGAGGTACAGCCCGACTGGCCGAGCGGGGCAGCCGACGGAAACGTCGGGTCGTACACCGACGCCCGCGGCCAAGACTCGGTGACCATCTCGGTCGGCGCCGGCAGCAACGGGCTCGCGTTCGACCCGACGCTCGTCTGGGTCGACGAGGGGACGACCATCGTCTGGGAGTGGACCGGTAACGGCGGCGACCACAACGTCCAGACGGTCGAGGACGGCGGTCCGGCCGCCCTCGACAGCGGCAACCCCGTCGGCGAGGAGGGAGCCACCTACGAGTACGAGACGTCGAGCGAGGACGCCGGCATCACCCACTACCACTGCGTCCCCCACACCGCGGTCGGCATGCACGGCGGCATCGCCGTCGGCGAGGACGTCGCCACCGTTGAGGTCGGCGGCGGTGCCAACACCGGGTGGCCCGAAGACATCGCCAAGGTAGGCGTCCCGCTCCACGCCCACTGGGTCGGTATCTCCGCGATGCTCGGTATCGGGATGACGTTCGTCTTCACGTTCTACATGCTCAAGTACGGCGAATCCGCCCACACCGGGCATGGTGCAAGATGAGCTCCGGAAACTCCTCGTACGGCGACATCCACCGGTACGAGCCGGCCCGCGAGAGCACCGCCGCCGCGATCGCGATCGTCCTGCTCACCGTCATCGAAGTCGTGTTCGTCGCGCTGTTCACCTACGGACTGATGTCCGCGTGGGCGTCGACGGAGGCGGGGAACATGTACGTCGGCGCGCTGCTGGCCTTCATCTTTATTGATCTCGCGTTCATCCTACTCCTGTACCGGAAGGAGTTCCTTCCAGACGTGATGATCGTGAAAAAGCGTCGCCGCAAGTGGGAGGACCTGTATGTCCGCGAAGAGGACAAGGAGGGGAAGGGCATCGACACCGGCGGCCTCGCAGACACCCTGAAGCGTGCGGTGTACCCGTACTACAAGAAGTGATTCGACAATGAGTCTGAAAAAACAAGACGACATGGACCACAACGCGTGGCTCAAGAGTCAGGACCTCACGGCCATCGAGACGGCGTTCCTGACCACGCTCATCTGGCTGGACAAGCGGCTCCGCATCGTCGACTACCTCGAGCTGCTGGAGACGATGTACTACCGCGCGAACCTCCAGATGCCGAAGAGCCACACCGAGCAGTACGACCTCGACAACAAGTTCTGGTACTGGTACCCGCTGTACTCGCTCGGGTCCCTCTCCATCATCGCGTACCTGCTCGCGGCGGTGTCCGGCGCGCTGCTCGGGTTCTACTACGCGCCGTCGACCGCGGGCGCGGCGGCGCAGGGCGACCCGACCGCCGCGTACGACTCGATGGTGATGATCATGAAAGACGTCCAGTTCGGCTTCATGCTCCGGTCGATCCACCGCTGGGCGGCGCAGTTCATGGTGGCCGCGGTGTTCCTCCACATGCTGCGCGTCTACTTCACCGGCGCGTACAAGGAGCCGCGGGAGGTCAACTGGATCCTCGGCGTCGTACTCATCGCCCTGACGCTGCTGTTCGGCTTCTCCGGGTACGTCCTCCCGTGGAAGCAGCTGTCCTTCTGGGCGGCGCAGATCGGCGTCGAACTGGCGCTCGCGACGCCGATCATCGGCGAGTGGGCGGCACAGCTGCTGTTCGGCGGCTTCACCCTCGGACAGGCGACGCTCGTGAGAATGTACATCCTGCACGTGTTCGTGCTGCCGTTCGTGGTCACCGCGCTCATCGCGATCCACGTCGGCATCGTCTGGGTGCAGGGCATCGCGGAGCCGCACTAATCCAATGACCGACGACACCACACCCATGACCGACGGAGGCACCGACGACGAGGCGCGGACCGACGGCGGTCCGCCGGCGACGGTCCCGCCGGACGACGAGACGCCGACCTGGTCCGAGCGGAAGGAGCACAGCCAGGGGCTCGCACAGCTCACCTACCAGTACTTCGAGCGCTCCCGGCGCGAGGACGAGGACCTCCGCACGGAGTCGACGTACGTCGAGCGCGACGTGCTGGGCTTCCCGACGTGGCCCCACGAGACGATCCGCAACCTCGCGATCACCTCGTTCTTCCTCGGGATGATCCTCCTCGTGGCTTCGATCCTTCCGTCGCACTTCGGCGACCCGGCGAACCCCGGTTCCACGCCGGCGATCATCCTGCCCGACTGGTACCTCTACTGGTCGTTCGGCCTGCTGAAGCTCAGCCCGATCAACCCCGAACTCGCGGTGTTGGGCGGTAACATCATCGTGTCCAACGAGCTGTACGGGCTCATCGCTCACGGCGCCATCTTCGGCGTCATCACGCTCGTCCCCTTCCTCAACAAGGGTAACGCCCGGCGCCCCGTCGAGGAGCCCGGGTGGGCCGCGCTCGGCGTGACCGGCGTCATCCTGGCGATCACGCTGGCGGTACTCGCCATCCAGAACTTCTTCCCGGTCCCGCTCGAGCTGCTGTTCTCGCTCGTGTTCATGCTCCCGGTCGCGGGCGGTGTGATCACCTACGCGGTGCTGAAGACGATGCGCGAGGGGTACATGTACGACCTCAACCGCCGGTACTACATGCTGCGGCCGCCGAAGTAAGCGGCTGACCCTCGCACCCCCGACCGGAGCGCGGTCGTATTCCCCGCCCACCGTTCCGACGCCCCGTATCACCCATGTCATCCTCAACAGACGGCGACGCCTCGCAGGCGTTCGACGAGACCGGCGATCCGATCGCGGCCGACGACGACGCTGACCCGCGAAACGAGCCGACGGGCCCGCGAGACGGGCCGAGCGGCCGGGAGGTCGTCGTCCCCTTCCGGCTGTACAAGGCGGTCACCGTCTTCTCGACGCTCGCCGCGGTCGTCACCTACTTCGTCGGGTTCACGCTCATCGACGCCGCGACGCTTCAGATAAGCTTCGTCCGGACGACGATCGTCTACCTGCTCGACAGCGCCGGAATCTTGCCGCCGGAGGACGTGCTCGTGGCGGTGCTGGCGATCACCGGCGTCGGCTTCATCGTCCTCGGGACCGCCGTGTACGTCCTCGGGACCCGGTTCCGCGGACAAGGGATGGGAAAGTCTCAAGACGACTCCAGCGAAACGTGAGATAATGGCAGACGAGTTCATGAAGGGCTTCGCCCTGTTCACGATCGGCGGTCTCGGGTGGATCACCTTCGGCGGCTGGTACCGGACGCCGTCGTACTACCAGGTGTCACAGCTCGTGAACCCGGCGGAAGGCGTGAACACCGCGTACGGCGAGGTCGGCCTGTTCGCGGGCGACATGTTCTTCTGGCTGATGATCCTCGGCGCGCTGACGTTCTGGGTGCTCATCCCCGGCAGCCGGCAGCTCCGCGACGCCCTCAACGGAGACGAGGACGCGGCCGCGAACTGAACGCACCCCTCTCGTCTCGCTTTTTCCGTTCGTTCCGTCCGCCGAGAGCGACGCCGGCGGTCCCGCCGACGAACCGAGAGCTTTTCACCGCCGCTCGCCCCAGCCTCGCGCATGAGTGAGCCGACGCGCCGCCTCGCGGTTCTGGGCGGCGGCGACCCGGCGGCGGCGATCCGGTCGGCGGTCGACAGCGCGGCCGCCAGTCTCGTCGACCGCGCCGAGGCGGACGCGGTCGTCGCCGTCGGGGACGCCGCACTCCGGGAGGCGATGCTCGCGGCCGCGGGCGAGGACGGCCGTTCGGTTCCGATCCTCCCGGTCGGAGACGGCCGTCACGCGGTCGCCCCGGACCTCGCGGCCGACCGCATCGCTGCCGCCGACGGGGCGGGCGGATCGGCGAGCGCGGTCGACGGGTTCTCTCGCGTCGCACACCCGGTGTTGGCGGTCGACGGCGCCGGCGACGGTCGGAGGCGGTTCGCGGCCGCGGACGTCGCCTTCGTGACGGCGGAAGCGGCCCGCATCTCCGAGTACGGGATCGCGTTCACCGACGGGGAGTCGGTCTCGGTGCGCGCTGACGGCGCCGTGATCGCGACGCCGCTCGGCAGCGACGGCTACGCGGCGGCGGCCGGCGGGCCGGTCGTGTCGCCCGGCGGCGGCCTCTCCGTCGTTCCCGTCTCGCCGTTCACGACTCGCCCCGACACGTGGGTGGCGAGCGGGGGCGTCCGGGTCACGGTCGAGCGCGAGGAGGAGCCGGTCGCGTTGGTCGTCGACGGCGATCGCCGCGGGACCGTCGAGCCGCACCGCACGGTCGGCGTCGAGGTCGCGACGACGGTCGACCTCCTCTCGGCGACGGCGGAGTGAGGCCACACCCCCACGCACCTCGGCGGCCGCGACCCCGTCGCGAGCGCGCCGATCGGAAACACTCTAATACGTCGTGAACGGAAGTGGTGGATATGGACCCACTGCAGTTCCTCGTTCCCCTCGGCTGGCTGTCGGCCGTCGGGCCGGCGCTGCCGTACGCGATATTCGTGATGACCGTCGGGAACCTCGCGACGCGGCACCTCGCGCACAGACGGCACGTCGAACAGGGACAGGACGCCGACAGCGTGGATGCGTACACGCCCCACGTGTTCACCAACGTCGGGCTCGTCCTCCTGTCGTTCGTGTTCATCCTCGGCTCGCCCGTGAGAGGGACGATCCTGTCGATACTCGTGCTGGCGATGTTCATCGCCGACTTCTTCGAGCTGGAGGCGCGCAACGTCGAGGCCCGCAACGACATGGAGATCGAGGCGCCGAAGAGCTCGATCGCCGCCTCGCTCGTCGTGCTTGTGTGGACGTCGTACTTCGCGCTGTTCTTCGTCATCGAAGGGATCTGGAACCAGTTCGTCGTCGCCTGACGGCCCAGATCCCGACCGCGGTTTCTCTCTCCGCTCGCCGCTCAGAACGTCCAGTCGCCGGTGAGCTTCATCCCCGTCGCCTTCCCCTCGGCTTCGAGCGCCGCCGCGATCTCGTCGGTGTTCCGGCGCGGGATCGACGCGTCCGCCTCGGCGAGGTCGACGACCAGTTCCGTGAGGAGGATCGCCTGCTCCCGGAGGTTCCGCGACTCCAACTTGTCGAGCGTGTCGGCGTGGGTGTGGCCCCAGCCGCGGCCGCGCCCCTCGGTCTCGCCGGAGATCATGTATCCGGGGATCCCCCGCTTCACAAACGGCCAGTGGTCGCTGTGAGGGACCAACTCCGCACCGGTCGAAATCGGGTGGTCGAAGCGGTCGCTCACGCGCTCGGCGGCCGTCGCCAGCGCGTCGAAGTCGTGGTGGTCGAGCCGGAGCGTCCGGCCGAACACGTTGCTGTCGACGTTGACGACGGCGCGGACGGCTTCGGGGTCGGCCGCTTCGGCCGCCACCGACGAGCCGACGAGCCCGACCTCCTCGGCGCCGAAGGCGGCGAACCGCACCCGCACGTCGAGTTCGTCTTCGCGCGCCGCGAGCGCCCGCGCGACCTCGACGATGGTCGCCGTTCCCGCGCCGTTGTCCATCGCGCCCTCCGCGAGGTCGTGCGCGTCGACGTGCGAGGAGACGATCAGGTGTTCATCGGTGTCGGGCCCCAGCTCGGCGACCGCGTTCCCGCTCGTCGTCGTCGGCGTCTCGCAGTCGACCGCGACGGTCACCTCGTCGCCCTCGTTGCGCCGCGCGAGCCGGGCGCCGGTCTCCTTCGAGACGCCGACCGCCGGGATCGCACCGATCGGCGCGTCCGCGGTCCCGACGCTCCCGGTCGGCGGGAGCGTCCCCTCGACGTGGTTCGCGAAGACGAAGGCGGCGGCGCCGGCGTCAACCGCGCGGTAGTACTTCTCCCGGCGGTGGATGAAGCGGTCGACAGAGTCGGGCGTGTCCGACGAGACCATCACGACCTTCCCCGCCACGTCGGCCTCGAAGTCCTCGGGAACGCCGTACGAGAGGTCGACGAACTCGCCGGTCGCCTCGCCGCTCGGGCTCCGCGGCAGCGCGATACACTCGTTCGGCCCGACCGCGAGCGGCTCGTCCGTCGCGGCCTCGCGGACCGCGCTGTCGCCGCGCTCCCAGCCCTGAATCTCGAACTCCTCGATCGCCGCGTTGCGCGCGCCGGCGTCGGCGAACGCGTCGCGCGTCAGCTCCAGCGCCTCGTGCTCGCCCGGTGAGCCGGCCATCCGGTCGCCGACGTCGACCAAGTCGAGGAGGTGGTTCCAGCCCGCGTCGCTCGTGAACGTCTCGCCGATCCAGTCGGTCATGGGTACGGGTGTCGCGGCCGCCGGTCAAGCGTTTCGGTGGCGGCGGGGGCGGCCGGAAAGCGAGCGGCGGGAGAAAACGGAACCGGGCGGCGGGGGAGGACAGAACCTGGTGACGCGGAGAAGCCGATCAGACCGGGACGAGCGGCAGGAGGGCCGTCGCGGCCTCGGCGGCCGCGAACGTCGAGTCGTACAGATGGTTGAGGAGAAGGTAGGTGACGACCCCGAGGACGAGCGAGAGGATCCACGCGCTCGCCGCGATCCGCCCGACGCGCCGGTGGGGCGTCTGGGTCCGGAGCTCCTGCGTGGTGTGCGTGAGCCCGAGGACGATGGCGTAGAGGACGACGGGCACGGAGACGACGGAGAGGACGATGTGGATCGCGAGCATGAGCAGGTACGCGGGGTACACCCAGTCCCACAGCGGGACCCACGCGTACGCCGAGTCCAGCACGAACTCCTTGGTGCCGCCGCCCGCGACCTTCGGGAGGTACATCCCGAGGAACAGGAGAATGAGGCCGAACGAGGTCGTCATCGCGACGGCGTGTTTCCGCACCTCGTCGTTGCGGATCCAGTACCAGCCGAGCGAGAGGGTGATCACGGTGACCGTGTTGACGGCGGCGATGGCGTGCGCGAGCAGGTTCACCGTCCCCTGCGTGAGCGTCGGGAACAGCGCCTGAAACTCGGGGACGAGGAACACGCCGCCGACGGCGCCGTAGCCGACGAGGGTGAGGAGGACGGTTATCGCGGTGGCCCGCTCTTTGGCCCGCTCGCGAACGCTGGCGGTGGACATATCGGGTGTAGCCTCGGGAGCGTTATTGGCCTTTCGAGGGCGGACGCCGTCGCCGGAAGCGGGCGTCGACTCCGCGGCCGCTCACTCGTCGATGACGCCCGTCGCGGTCGCGACCTCTATCGCGGCCTCCTCGTTGATCCCGCCCTGGAGGATGGTGTAGCGGTCGCGGATCTCGTGGGCGCTCGTCAGGGCGGCGAGCAGCTCCGCGTCGTCGATTCCCAGCTCGCCCGCCGTCGTCGGGGCGTCGAGCTCGGCGAGCGCGTCGCGGATCGCGCCCCAGCGCCCGTTCTCGCCGCTGTGGAGGTACTCAGTCATGATCGAGGCGACGCCGACCTGATGGCCGTGGAGCGCCTTTCCGGGGGCGATGCGGTCGAGCTGGTGGGAGATGAGGTGTTCGGCGCCGGAGGCGGGCCGCGAGGAGCCCGCGATGGACATCGCCACGCCGGAGGAGACGAGCGCCTTCACGACGACCCACGCCGACTCTTCGAGCCCCGGGCGGATCATGTCGGCGTTCTCGACGAGCAGCTCCGCGGTCATCTCCGAGAGCGCGCCCGCGTACTCGCTGTACTCGACGTTGCGCAGGCGGCGGGCGAGCCGCCAGTCCTTCACCGCGGTGTAGTTGGAGATGATGTCGGCACAGCCCGCGGTGGTGAGCCGCCACGGCGCCTCCGCGAGCAGCGTCGTGTCCGCGACGACGGCGAGCGGCGGGTCGGCGGCGACCGAGTGGCGCGTGTCGCCCTCGGGGATCGACGAGCGCCCGGAGACGATGCCGTCGTGGGAGGCGACGGTCGGGACGGAGACGAAGCCGACGTCGAGGTGGTCGGCGGCCATCTTCGCGATGTCGATCGGTTTCCCGCCGCCCAAGGCGATCAGGTAGCCCGGGTCGACCGCCTCCGCGGTCTCCTTCAAGTCCTCGACCGCGGCGAAGGAGGCGTCCTCGACCACGGCGGTCGCGGGGTCGTCGAACTGCGCCCGGACGCGGTCGCCGGCGATCTCGTTCGGCGTCGGGCTCGTCACGATCAGCGGCCGCCCAGTCAGGTAGAGTTCGCCGACCGCCTCCCCGAGGTCGTCGATGACGTCGTGTCCCACGAGGACGTTCCGCGGGAGCTTGATCCACGTCGTCTTCTCGAACATACGGGTCGGTCGCGCCGACGGGTCAAAGCCGTTGTCCATGCGGGTCGCGCTCCGCCCGGGCAGTGTGCGCCAGCGGACGCGGGCGACCGATTCGGGCGCGCCAGCTACGCGACGAGCGCCGCCAGCGTCGTCGCGGCGTCGTAGAGGAAGTAGACGCCGGAGCCAGCGAGCACGACCGCGGAGGCGACGGCGACGAGCGGCGCGAACGTCTCGATCCGGCGCTCGGCGGCGACGAGACCGGTCGGGAACCCCGTAACCCAGGTCAACACGCCGAGGAAGAACCCGCCGATGAGCGCCGGGGAGCCGGTGGCGACCACGAGCGTCCCGGCGAGGTCCGCGCCGACGACCGGGAGCCGGGCCAGCACGTCGAGTTCGCCCGGCTGGAGCAGGCCGACGCCGATCGTCAGCCAGAACAGCACTTGGTACGGGTTCGTTAAGGCGAGCACCAGCGCCTTGCGGAACCCCTTCCCCTCCGCGGCGATCGGCTTCTCACCCGAGGTCGGGCGGAACGACGCCCGCGCGCCCCGCGCCGCGCCGACGGCGAAGTACAGCATCAGGACGCCGCCGACCGCGACCATCGCGCCCTGTAACAGCGGGAACGACTCCACGACCGCGACGACGCCGACGTACGCGAGGAGGAAGAAGATCGCGTCGGCGGTCGCGGCGCCGAGCCCGGCCCGGAAGCCGGCGAAGCGGCCGCGGAGGACGGCCTCCTCGGCGATCACCGCGTTCATCGGACCGGGCGGCGCCGCGAGCGCCAGGCCGAAGACGACGCCCGCACCGAGCGTAGCGAGGGTACTCACACCGCCCCCAACGCCGTGTTTCGTGAAAAACCTCGCGACAGAGGGGCGGTCAGTAGCGCTCGGTTCCGGGACGTGTCCCCGAGATCGACGCATCGACGGACAGATCCGGACACCGGCGAGCGCGGCGGGACGGCGTGTTTCGATCCAGTCGACGCCCCGGCTACGCGTCTTGGAGTTCCGCGTCGCGGAGCGCCTCGTTGAGGTCCTCGCGGACGCGCTCGCCCGTCTCGCGGTCCATCGCCGTGGTGACGATCCGGTTCTCCTGAACGCTGGAGCCGTCGCGCAGCAGGAGCCGGACGTTCCCGTTCGTCCCCGCGCGCGTCGCCTTCGCGCGGAGACCCGTCCGTGACCCCGTCCCGCCGGCGTCGATGGGGCCGGGAACGATCTTCTTGACGTGCGGATGTTCCGCGACCGTCTGGACGGCCTTCCGTCCCTTGCGGTCGCCGATGAGCGTGGAGTGCGACCCGCCGATCTTCTCGCGCGGCGGGGTCTCGACCACCGCCAGCGACCGGTCCCCCCGGCGGTCGAGCACCCATTCGACGACCGGGCTCACGTCCGTCTCGCGGTCGTCGTCCCGAGAGTCGTCCGCTGCCGCGTCGCCACCTCGACCGCTCCCGCTCGCGCCGCCGTCGGGGACGCGGTAGAACTCGTGGTGGAGCTGCGCGCGCGTCTCGCGGAGCGGCTCGCGCTCGCCGGCGGCGTAGACGGTCTCGGGGCGCTTCCGCCGGATCTCGTCGGCGACGCGGCCCGCGAAGTTCCGCAGTTGAACCTCGCTCAGCCGCTCGCCCTCCTCCGGGCGCGTGGTGACCGTCGTCTCGCCGACCACGTCTTCCTCGCGGAGCAATGTCAGGTGCGCGCGGTCCGTCTCGAACTCGGCGACGACCGCGTCGGCGTTGGCGGTGTTGCAGGTCAGACAGTAGTCCCCCGGCTTCTCTATCGGGGTGCCACACCGCCGGCAGTTCATACCGGTCAGAGGGCCGTGTCGGGTAAAAGGGCGTCCGTTCGGCGTCCGATCGGCTCCGCCGAAGCGCGATTCGCGATCGCCTCCGCGATCCGGAGCGACAGGTTATAACCCGCTCCGACCTCCGTACGGGGCATGGACGGAGACCGACGCCGCGACGACGACGGCTCCGAGGCGGACGTCGGTGACGCGGAGCCCGAGGATCTGAGCGACAGGCTCGACGCCGTCGAGGACCGACTGACGGAACTGGTCCGCGACGGACGGCTCAACGCGCTCGTCGCGTGGGCGATGATCGCGGTCCTGACGGGCGTCCTCGTCGAGAGCGTGTTCGACTACGACCTCCTGTCGGCGGCGATCGTCGTCGGCCTCGGTGCGGTCGTGCTCGCGCCCACGGCCGCGGCCCGGGACTGGCGGGCGATGCTCCCGGCGGAGCTGGTCGGCCTCGCGCTCCTGCCGATACTGGTCCGCGTGGTCTTCGGCGGCGAACTGGGCACGTTCGCGACGTACGTCGCCATCGCGGGGCTGGCGCTCGTCGTCGCCGCCGACCTCCACATGTTCACGACGCTGCGGCTCACGCACTGGTTCGCGGTCGTTTTCGTCGTGATGGCGACGCTGGCGACGGCGGCGGTGTGGACGGTGCTGCGCTGGAACCTCGACCAGCGCGTCGGCACCGAGTACCTGACGACGAACGACGCGCTGATGATCGAGTGGCTGTACGTCACGCTGGCTGGACTCGCGGCGGGACTCCTCTTCGACGGCTACTTCCGGCGGCGCGGCCGGCGCCTCCGCCGAGTCATCCGGCAGGTGATGCGGCGATGACGCTGCTCCCCCGTCCCTCGCTCACGTCGCAGCGGCGGCTCACGGGCGCGATGCAGGTCCTGCTCGTCGGGATCATCGCGTACGGCTTCCTCGCGGGCGAGCAGAAGGCGATAAGCAACGGGATCATCGCCTTCCTCGTCACGCTGGTCCCGGCGGCGCTGGAGCGCCGGTACGACCTCCCGCTGGACCCGTGGCTCGCCCTGTGGATCACGATGGCAGTGTTCCTCCACACGGTCGGGTCGGCCGGGTTCTATCAGCGAATCGAGTGGTGGGACCACATGACGCACGCGCTGTCGGCCTCGCTGGTCGCCGCGGTCGGATACACCACGCTGCGGGCGGTCGACCTCCACAGCGACGGGATCCGCATCCCGGCGCGGTTCGCGTTCGTCTTCATCGTCCTCATCGTCCTCGCGTTCGGCGTGCTCTGGGAGCTGTTCGAGTTCGGCCTTGATATCATCGCCACCGAGACGGGAATCGACATGCCGCTCGCGCAACACGGGCTCGACGACACGGTGCTCGATCTCATGTACAACACGGCGGGCGCGGTCCTCGTCGGCCTCTTCGGACAGGCGCACCTCACGGGCGTCGCGGAACTGGTCCGAGACCGACTGCTCGGGAGCGCGGCCGAGTAGCGACCCGGACGCGGGTCGGCGGCGGCAGGTCGCTCAGTTCAGGCAGGTCGCTCAGTTCAGGCAGGCCGCCACGACCCGGAGCGCGGCCTCACCCCGCACCTCGTTCGCGAGCAGCGGCACCCGCTTCACCTCGCGGCCGCGGAACAGGTCGGTGGCCTCCCGGAGCGCGTTCTGTTGGACCTCCCAGCGGCGCGCGCAGAACTCGCAGGTGTCGGGGTTCGGCTCGACCACCCAGTCGGGATCGATCTCGGGCCCGTCACCGCCGGTCACGTCGCCGACGCCCTCCATCACGCGGTTGACGACGAGCGTGTCCACCGGAATGCCGAACTCGTCGAGGCGCGCGACGAGCCGCTGGGACTCGACGACGCTCATCTCCTCGGGGATCATCACGACCCGGAAGTCGGTCTTCGCGGGGTCGCGCAGGACGGCCCGCAGGCGCTCGATGCGCTCGCGGAGCTCTTCGAGGTCGGCGGAGGGGTCGGGGTCGTCGTCGCCCCCGCCGAACATCCCCTTGATCCCGTCCATCATCCCGGAGAAGCGCTGGCGGAGCTTCATCACGCGCCCGAGCATCGAGTCCATGATCTCCGGCAGCTGGAGCAGCCGAAGGGTGTGGCCCGTCGGCGCGGTGTCGACGACGACGCGGTCGAACCGCGGGTCGTCGAGGTACTCCAGCAGCTGGCGCATCGCCGCCGCCTCGTCGGCGCCGGGCATCGTCCCGCCGAGCAGCCCGCCGAGCCCCTCTCCGTCTTCGCCCTCGGCGCCGCCCATCGGTCCCTCGCCGCCCATCCCGCCCATCGCGTCGCCCATCTCGCCGAGCCCCCCGAGCGGGTCGCCGTCGGCCCCGAACATCCCCTCGTCGACCGCGGCGTCGGGGTCGATCTCGGCGGCGTACAGGGGCACGTCCTCGCGGATACGCGCCGGTTCGGCGGGGATCTCGGTCTCGTAGGTGTCGGACAGCGAGTGGGCGGGGTCGGTCGAGACGACGAGCGTCCGGACGCCGCCCGCGGCCGAGGCGAGCCCCGTCGCGGCCGCCATCGTCGTCTTCCCGACGCCCCCCTTCCCGCCGTACAGCACGTAGTCGGGCGCGTCGACGCCCGCGGGCAGGTCGGCGAGGTCGTCGTCGATGGTCAGCGCCTCGTCCGTCTCCGCGGGTTCGACGGTGGTGTCCTCGTCGCTCTCGTCGACCCGGTCGACCGGTTCGACGTCGATGTCGTCCATGGGTGCGTGTCGTCTCGGCGGGCTTGTGTACCCGTCGGTCCCGATAGGACGCGATCGCTGTAGTGACGCGATTCGAGTTTCCAGCCGGTCAGCCATGCGTGTTCGATTACGGATCGACGGTGACCACCGCCAAAGCCCCAGCCGCGAGGGCGCGGTACGCTCGTTGCGCTCCTCAGTCGCTCGCGTTGCTCGCTCCTTGCGGTGCTCCCGTCGCCTACCGCGCCCTCGCGGCTGCCCCTTTGAGCCCGCCCGACCGCACAGCACCGCAGCCTCATACCTCCCCAGCCTCGTCGGTCGCCGTCGCTTCGCTCGGCGACCGACTCCCTCGCGCGTGCTGTCGCCGGCGCGAAGCGCCGGCTTCCAGAGGGACCTTCGGTCCCTCGCGGCTCGGCCGCAGGGCGGCCTCGCAGGCACGCGCCACCGCACCGCCGTTCGGTATTAGAGGTTACTCGTCCGCGCCGTCGCGCTCGACGTCCATCCCGAGGTCGGCCATCGCGTCGAAGAAGCCGGGGAACGAGACGTCGACGTGTTCGGCGCCGCGGACGGTCGTCGTCCCCTCGGCGGCGAGCGCGGCGACGGACAGCGCCATCACGATCCGGTGGTCGCCGCGGCCGTCGACGGTGGCTCCCTTGAGATCGCTCTGGTCACCGTGGATCGTGAGCGCGTCCTGCTCCTCGGTGGCCTCGGCGCCGAGTTTCTCGAGTTCTTCGGCCATCGCGGAGACGCGGTCGGTCTCCTTGTAGCGGACGTGCTCGCAGTTCTCGATCCGGGTGTCCCCGTCGGCGACCGCGCCGAGCGCGGCGATAGTCGGGAGCAGGTCAGGCGTGTCGCCCACGTCGACCGTGACGCCGGTGAGGTCGGCGCGCTCGACCGCTATCTCGCCCGCCTCGCGGTCCCAGTCGACCGGCGCACCCATCTCCTCGACGACCTCGACGATCGCGGCGTCGCCCTGCGCGCTCGGCCGGGCGCCCTCGATCCGGACCGCCTCACCGGGCGCGGCCGCGACGGCGCCCGCGCCGAGCAGGTACGAGATGGAGGAGAAATCGCCCGGGACCGCGTACGTCCCGCCGCTCGGCGCGTACGTCTGTCCGCCCGGGACGGAGAATCCCGCGGCGCCCGCGGCGCCGTCGAGGGGGTCGCCCGCGTCGTCGATCGGGGTCGTCTCGACGCCGAAGTCGGCGAGCAGTTCGAGCGTGATGTCGACGTACGGCGCCGACTTGAGGTCGGTCGTGAGGGTGACCTCAATCCCCTCGTCGGTGACCGCGCCGGCCATCAACAGCGCGGTGACGTACTGCGAGGAGACGTCGCCCGGGATGGCGACCTCGCCGCCCGCGAGCGGGCCGGCCACGACGAGCGGCGCCTGTCCGTTCGACCGCGTGGATTCGGCGCGCGCGCCGAGGCCGCCGAGCGCGTCGAGGAGCGGTCCCTGCGGGCGCGAGCGAAGCGAGTCGTCCCCGGTGAGAACGGTCGTGCCGTCGGCGAGCGCGGCCGCGGCGGTGACGAGCCGCATCGTCGTCCCCGAGTTCGCGCAGTCGATCACGTCGTCCGGGACTCCGGGACGGCCGCCGAACCCCTCGACCGAGAGCGCATCGGCGTCGGCGAGGTCGGGGCCAGCGGGGTCGTCATCGGCACTCGCCGCCGCGCTGTCACCCGCCTCGGCGGCGGGCGCGACGGCCCCGCCGAACGCCGCGACGGCGCGGCCGGTCGCTCGCGTGTCCGCGGAGATCAGCGGCGATTCGACGGTCGCGCCGTCGCTGTACCCCGCGGCGAGCAGCGCGCGGTGGGTGTAGCTCTTCGACGGCGGCGCGCGGGCGGTCCCCCGGAGGTCTGAGCCCGTGACGTGAACGTCCATACTCCTTCCTGCCGGCCGCGGCGACAAGTCGGTACCGACCGCGGCACGATTGCGGCCGGGGGCGGCCGGCGGGCGGTCGACGCGCGTCCGTCCCCGACGCGGCGCCGCGGCACACCCTTTATACCATCGGGAGCGTTAGCGTCGCCTATGCCCCAGTGTGAGATGTGTGGCGCCGAGGAGGCCTCGCTGACGACGACGAAGGTCGAAGGCGCCGAACTGGAGCTCTGTAGCTCGTGTACGGACTTCGGCACCGAGGTCCGCGACGAGTCGACGGGCTCCGGCGGCGGCAAGTACTCCACCAGTTCCAGCACCGGGAAGTCGTCCTCGTCGTCCGGGTCGTCCGGCTCGTCGAGCGGCTCCGGGAGCTCCGGCGGCTCGACCCGTCCCCGCGACATGTTCGACGACATGGACGAGATCGCCACCGACTACGACGAGCGGATCCGGGAGGCGCGGGAGTCGCGCGGGCTGAGCCAAGAGGAGCTGGCCGACCAGCTCAACGAGAAGGCGAGCCTCATCCGGAAGCTCGAACGCGGCGACACGCTCCCGACCGACGAGGTCCAGCGCAAGCTCGAACGCGCGCTCGACATCTCGCTGGTCGAGGGACAGTCGTCCGACGACGCCGACTGGGAGACGAGCGACGCGGGCACGATGACGCTCGGCGACGTCGTCAAGCGGAAGGAGTAAACTACCCTACCCTACTTCGCTCACTCCGTTCGCTCCTCGAGGTCGGAGGCTCTACCTCGAAAATGCTGACGCGTCCGCTCGGCGCCCTGCCCGACCCCACCTCATTTTTATCGCCCACGCACTCTCTCAGACGCGCCGCCGGATTCCGACCAGCAGGACTGCGATCAGTCCGAAGGCGACGAACGAGCGGTTCGGAATCGTGAGCCCGAGGGCCGGGGTCTGCCACTGGACGGTCGCGCACGGACCGCCGACAGTACACGTCGTCAGTGTCGCCTGAAGGTACGAGTGATAGGCGGCGAGACTCCCCCCGAGAACCGCGAGCGGTAGCGCCGTCCGGACGACCTCGGGGCGTCCCTCGATCGCCGCGACGGCCAGCACCACGACGAGCGGGTACATGGCGATCCGCTGGTACCAACACAGATCGCAGGGCGTGAGCCCGGGTCCGAGGCTGAACCAGAGGCTCCCCGCCGTCGCGACGGTCGCGACGAGGGTGGCGGCCGACAGACGGTCGGTCGCGGGCGAGTCACGCCGGCTCGTCGCCGCCCGCCTGTGCCGTGGCCCCGTAGCGGTCGGTCAGGTACTCGATGATGTAATCGACCGTCTCGGGGTCGTAGCTCCAGAAGCCGAAGAACTCGCCGGGCGCGCGCTCCTCGGCGAGCAGCGCGCACTTCGCGTCGTCGTAGCCGCCCCCGTCGTACGCGACGAACCACGTCTCACGGATCTCAGCGGTCTCGCCCACGTGGACCGTGTAGTGGTCGACATCGGGCGACTCGCCCTCGTTCGCGGCGTACGCGTGGACGTCGAGCCGGTCCTTCCCGCCGAGCAGGTCGTAGGTGTCCGCCTCGCCGGTGAGCACGTCAAGCGTCTGGAACCCCGCGTGGAGTTCCCCGTCGCCGACCCGCCAGGCGCGGTCCTCGATCTCCCGCGACGCGGCGACCATGTCCTCGCGAGAGTAGGAGGTGAACATCGTCTCGTCGAGGTGGTCCAACACCGGTCGCCCGACGCGGGCCCCGCTTGCGCCCGCGCCTCTCGGATCGTCGTCCCCGTCCTCGTTCCCTTCTCCCGCGCCCTCCGGCCCGTCACCGGCGGGCCGCGACAGCAGGTCGTCGACGGTCACGGCCGTGACGAACTCACCGTCACGCGCCAGCACGGCGAACCCCTGCGGCCCGGGGGCGGTCTGGTCGTCGACGATCCGGACGTTGCGGTCGGCGAAGTGTTCCCGGAGTTCGTCCGTCACCGCCGGATCGGCGTTGAAGACGGTCAGCGTGGCCTCGTGCGCCTCCACGCCGGCGATTAGCTCGATGAGGGACATCCCTTGCCCGGACCCACAACAGCGGGGTATAAGGTCGTTTCTGCTCCCGAAACCGCGACCGCCCCGCGGAACCAGGTTCGCAGGGGTCCCGCGAGCGATCGATGCGACCGGGGAGAGCCGCAGGAACGGGGACCACCGAGCGGCGCGCCGCGAAGCATGAAACTATTTGCGCCGCGCCGCCCGAGAAGGGGTATGTTCATCCTGGTGAACCTCAAGGCGTACCCGTGCGATCCGATCGAGGTAGCGACCGCGGCCCGCGACGTCGCCGAGGCGTCCGGCGCGCGGATCGCCGTCTCGCCGCAGGCGGCCGACGTCGCCCGCGTCGCGGACACCGGCGTCGAGACGTGGGCGCAGCACGTCTCGCCGAACGCGCACGGCTCGCACACGGGGTCGACGCTCGCCGAGGCCGTCGCCGACAACGGCGCCGAGGGCACGCTGATCAACCACTCCGAGAACCGGCTGAAGCTCGCCGACATCGACGGCTCCGTGCGCGCCGCCGAGCGCGCCGACCTGGAGACGATCGTCTGCGCGAACAACCCCGCGCAGGTCGGCGCCGCGGCCGCGCTCGGCCCCGACGCGGTCGCCGTCGAACCGCCTGAACTCATCGGCGGCGACGTCTCCGTCGCCACCGCTGACCCGGGGATCGTCGAGGACGCGGTCGCGGCCGCCGAGGCCGTCGACCCCGCGGTCGACGTGTTCTGTGGCGCCGGCGTCTCGACCGGCGAGGACGTGTCGACCGCCGGCGACCTCGGCGCCGCCGGGGTCCTGCTCGCCTCCGGCGTCGCGAAGGCCGACGACCCCGAGGCCGTCCTCGAAGACCTCGTGAGCGGGGTCTGAGGACGGAGTTCGGGACCGAGAGCGCAACGCGGGCCGGGGTGCGGCCGCGAATCGCCGCTGCGTTTGCGGATCTGTATAAAGACACCGATGTGATCGACTCACACGATCGGGAAATCGCACGACGGCAGCGGTCTGCTTCTCGGCGTTGGATGGCATCATCTAGTAACCTTTAACCGAAACAAGCCGCTACATTTGTCCAAGATGGCGAGCAACAAGATTCTCGGTATCGACCTCGGTACCACCAACTCCGCGTTCGCGGTGATGGAGGGCGACGAGCCCGAGATCATCGCCAACGCCGAGGGCGACCGGACGACGCCCTCGATCGTCGCGTTCGCCGACGACGGCGAGCGTCTCGTCGGGAAGCCGGCGAAGAACCAGGCCGTCCAGAACCCCGACCGCACGATCCAGTCGATCAAGCGGCACATGGGCGAGGACGACTACACCGTCGAGATCGGCGACGAGGAGTACACTCCGGAGCAGGTCTCGGCGATGATCCTCCAGAAGATCAAGCGCGACGCCGAGGAGTACCTCGGCGACGACGTCGAGAAGGCGGTCATCACCGTCCCCGCGTACTTCAACGACAAGCAGCGGCAGGCGACCAAGGACGCCGGCGAGATCGCCGGCTTCGACGTCGAGCGCATCGTCAACGAGCCGACGGCCGCCTCCATGGCGTACGGGCTCGACGACGAGTCCGACCAGACCGTCCTCGTGTACGACCTCGGGGGCGGCACGTTCGACGTGTCAGTCCTCGACCTGGGCGGCGGCGTCTACGAGGTCGTCGCCACGAACGGCGACAACGACCTCGGCGGCGACGACTGGGACGAGGCGCTCATCGACCACCTCGCCGACGAGTTCCAGAACAACCACGGGATCGACCTCCGCGACGACCGGCAGGCGCTCCAGCGGCTGAAGGACGCGGCCGAGGAGGCGAAGATCGAGCTGTCGAACAAGAAGGAGACCACGGTCAACCTCCCGTTCGTCACCGCGACCGACAGCGGCCCGGTCCACCTCGAACAGTCCGTCACCCGCGCGACGTTCGAGAACCTCACGTCGGACCTCATCGAGCGCACCGTCGAGCCGACCGAGCAGGCGCTCGCCGACGCCGACTACTCGAAGTCGGACATCGACGAGGTCATCCTCGTCGGCGGCTCCACCCGGATGCCGCAGGTCCAGGAACAGGTCGAGGAGCTCGTCGGGCAGGAGCCGAAGAAGAACGTCAACCCCGACGAGGCGGTCGCGCTCGGCGCGGCGGTCCAGGGCGGCGTGCTCTCCGGCGACGTCGACGACATCGTGCTGCTCGACGTGACGCCCCTCTCGCTCGGTATCGAGGTGAAGGGCGGGCTCTTCGAGCGGCTCATCGAGAAGAACACCACCATCCCGACCGAGGAGTCGAAGGTGTTCACCACGGCCGCTGACAACCAGACTTCCGTCAACGTCCGCGTCTTCCAAGGCGAACGCGAGATCGCCGAGGAGAACGAGCTGCTCGGCGCGTTCCAGCTGTCGGGCATCCCGCCGGCGCCCGCCGGCACCCCCCAGATCGAGGTCTCGTTCAACATCGACGAGAACGGCATCGTCAACGTCGAGGCCGAGGATCAGGGCTCGGGCAACGCCGAGTCGATCACCATCGAGGGGGGCGTCGGCCTCTCCGACGACGAGATCGAGGAGATGCAAGAGGAGGCCGAGAAGCACGCCGAGGAGGACGAGGCCCGCCGGGAGCGGATCGAGGCCCGCAACGAGGCCGAGGCGACGATCCAGCGCGCCGAGACCCTCCTCGAAGAGAACGAGGAGGAGCTCGACGACGACGAGATCGTCGCCGACATCGAGGCAGCCATCGAGGACGTCGAGGACGTCCTCGAAGACGAGGACGCCGACACCGACGAGATCGAGTCCGCCACCGAGGCGCTCACCGAAGAGCTCCAAGAGATCGGCAAGCAGATGTACGAGGGGCAGGCCGCGCAGGCCGGTCCGGGCGGCGCGGGCGGTGCCGGTCCCGGCGGCATGGGCGGCGCCGGCGGTCCGGGCGGCGCTGCGGGCCCCGGCGGCGCCGGTCCCGACGGCGACGACGAGGAGTACGTCGACGCCGACTTCGAGGACGTGGACGACGACGACGAAGAGTAACCCCAGCGGACCCGACCCTCGACGCCTCGACCCCGCCGCTTAAATCGACCCGTCGATCAACACCACTCAACGAACGCAACGCATGAGCGAAGATTTCTACGACGTCCTCGGCGTGTCGCGGGACGCCAGCGAGGAGGAAATAAAAAAGGCGTACCGCAAGCAGGCCGCAGAACACCACCCCGACGTCAGCGACGACGAGAACGCCGAGGAGCGGTTCAAGAAGATCCAGAAGGCCAAGGAGGTGCTCACCGACGAGCAGAAGCGCCAGCAGTACGATCAGATGGGCCACGACCGGTTCACCGAGGCCGACAAGCGCGGCGCGACCGGCGGTGGCGGTGGCCCCGGTGGCGCCGGCGGTCCCTTCGGGGGCGCTGGCGGCGCCGGCGGTGCCGGCGGGTTCGAGGACATCTTCAACCAGTTCTTCGGCGGCGGGGGCGGTCGCGGCCGCGGCGGCGGTGGCGGCGGCAACCGACCGCGACAGGGACGCGATCTCAAGACGGGGCTGACGATCGACCTCGAAGCGGCGTTCGAGGGCGCGACAAAGGAGGTCACGCTCACGCGACCGACGACCTGCGCGACCTGCGACGGCGCCGGCCATCCCCCGGACGCGGACGTCGAGACGTGTCCGCAGTGTAACGGCCGCGGGCAGGTCCAGCAGGTCCAGCAGACGCCGCTCGGGCGCGTCCAGCAGACGTCGACGTGCCCCCGCTGCGAGGGCGAGGGCGAACTGTACAGCGAGGACTGCGCCGACTGCGGCGGCGACGGCGTCGTCCGCGAGGAGGCCACGCTCTCGGTCGAGATTCCGGCCGGGATCCGCTCCGGACAGAGCCTCCGGATGGAGCGCGAGGGCGCGCCGGGCGAGAACGGCGGGCCGAAAGGCGACCTGCTGATCGAGGTCGACGTCGACGTCGGCGACCGGTTCGAACGGGACGGCGACGACCTCCGCGTCAACGAGGCCGTCTCCTTCCCGCAGGCCGTCTTCGGCGACACCGTCGAGGTGGAGACGGTCGACGGGAGCGTCGAGATGGACGTCCCCGCCGGCACCCAGAGCGGCGAGACGTTCCGCCTCAAGGGGAAGGGGATGCCGCGACTCCGCCGTCGCGGCCGCGGCGACCTCTACGTACAGGTCGGGGTCGTCGTCCCCGAGTCGCTCAACGACGAACAGCGCGAGGCGCTGGAGGCGTTCGCCGAGGCCGGCGGCGAGGACATCGACGTCGGCGGCGGCTTCTTCGAGAAGCTGAAGAGCTCCTTCTGAGCGCGGGTCGCGGTCCCACGCGGGGATCTGCCCGAGCAGCCGACGTCCTTCCGCGGCCCGTAGCTTTTCCGGCCCCCGGACCGTTCGTCCACGTATGGGCTACGACGCGACGGCCTACGACGACGTCGAACCGCGCGCCCCCGGGATGTACTTCCTCCGTGACGCGCTCGACTGCGAGCACCTCGGCGTGACCGTCGTCGAGGCCGACGATGGCTGGGAGGAGATGGAACACGACCACGCCGACGCCGACCACGAGGAAGTGTACGTGCTGCTCCACGGCGAGGCGACGCTCACCGTCGACGGGGACGCCGTCGACCTCGACCCCGGCGACGCGGTCCGGGTCGACCCCGGGTCCACGCGCGACCTCGCGTTCTCGGCCGACGGCTCGAAGATGATCATCGCCGGCGCCCCCTGACGCCGGCTCGATGATCGCCATCGCCGGCGCCCCCTGACGCCGGGAGCGTTCGACGACCAGTCCGCGGATTTTCTCGACCGACGCCGCAGCGTTAAGGCTCGCGCGCCCCGAGAACCACGTATGGAACTCGTCGGGGATCTGCTCGCGCGCGACCGGCGCACCCGCGACACAGCGCTCGTCACGGCGGACGGCCGGGAGCGGAGCCATCACGACCTGATCACGAACGGCTACAAGGCGGCGAACGTGCTCCGGTACCTCGGCGTCCGCGCGGGCGCGACCGTCGCCGTCGACCCGACGCCGGGCTTTCACACGACGCTCGCGTTCCTCGGGGCCGCCGCGGTCGGTGCCCCGGTCCGGTTCGACCCGGAAGCGGGAATCGCGGCCGGCGACCGCGTCGTACTCGCGCCGGTCGCGACCGCTGTCGCCCTCGATCCGGCGCCGGGCACGAACCTCGCCGCGTTCGGCGGCCCGCCCGAGCGTCCCGAGACCACGCACTGGGAGCAGGAACTGTGGAGCGAGAACCCCGGAACTCCGCCGAGCGATGTCGACCCGGACGACACCGCGACCGTCGGACCGAACGGGGAGTTCAGCCACAGCGAGCTGTGTTCGATCGCCGCGGCCGCCGTCGACGCGGCCGAGATGGACGCGGAGACGCGCGTCGTGCTCCGTCGCCCGTTCGTCGATTCGCCAGCGGCCGCGGCCGGTCTCATCGCTCCGCTTTCCGTCGGCGGGACCGCGGTACTCGCGGCGCCGGCCGACGACGGCGAGTCGGACGACGAACCGCGCGGCGACGTGGCAGTAGCTCCGGCGGACGCGGACGTTCCGGAGCCGCAGCGGATCGATCCGGCATCGATCGCGTCGGCGGCCGAGTGACCCGTCTCGAACGAGGTCGCGTCCGGGTCAGTCGTCCGCGGGGTTCGGCTCCGCGGCGGCCTGCCCTTCGTGCCGGAGACAGGCGGACTCGTGGTCCGGCGTGTGGACCGTCGTCTCGGGCTCCGTCTCGGCGCACGGCGTCGTGATCTCGTCCGAGAGGAACTCTCCCGCCATTTCGGCGTTGTCCCCCAGTAGAAGGTTCATCGCCTCCGAGAGCGTCTCTTCGAGGTCGGCGTCGTCGACAGTCTCGCTGATGTCGAACTCGCGGCGGATCTCGGCTCGGATCTCCGAGTCGCTCGGGCCGGATCCGCCGGCAGCGACGTTCTCACGGACCTGTTCGATGTCTATCTCGCCGGTGATGACCTTCTCGCGGAAGTTCAACACCCCCCGCCAGTCGTCTTGATCGATGTCGACGCCGTCGGGCTGAATCACCTTGTGACACCGGGTGTGGAACCGACAGCCGCTCGGCGGGTTCGTCGGGCTCGGCACGGTTCCCTTCAGCTCGATACCGCCGATGCTCGCGCGCGGGTCCGGGGTCGGAATCGACGACAGCAGCGCCTCGGTGTAGGGGTGTTGCGGGTTGGTGAATATCTCCTCGACCGGCCCGATCTCGACGATCTCGCCGAGGTACATCACGGCCACGCGGTCGCAGATCTGACGGATCACGGACATGTCGTGGCTGATGAAAAGCAGCGACAGTCCGAACTCATCTTGGAGGTCGTTGATGAGCGAGAGGATCTCCGCCTGGATGGAGACGTCGAGGGCGCTCACCGGCTCGTCGGCGATGATGAGGTCCGGGTTCAACACGAGCGCCCGGGCGAGCGCGATCCGCTGTTTCTGGCCGCCGGAGAACTCGTGCGGGTAGCGGTCGAAGTCGCTCGCCGAGAGCCCGACGCGTTCGAGCAGATCCTCGACGATCGCGCGGCGCCGGTGGCGGTCGCTCATCCCGTGAACCTTGAGCAGTTCGCCCACCCCGTTCCCGACCGACATCCGCGGGTCGAAGCTCGAGGACGGGTCCTGGAAGATCATCTGAGCGCCCCGCCGGAACTGCATCAGTTCCTCGTCGTCGAACTTCGTCACGTCGTTGGGATGGGTTCCGTCGGGGTTGCGCGTCGCGCTCTCGCGGCCGCCCCCGTTGAAGATGACCTCCCCGGACGTCGGCTCTTCCAGTCGAATGACCGAACTCGCCGCGGTGGACTTTCCGCAGCCGGACTCGCCGACGAGTCCCAGCGCCTCGCCTTGGGCGATGTCGAAGCTGATCCCGTCGACCGCGCGTGCGGCGCCGACCTGTCGGTTGAACAGTCCCTTGCGGATGGGGTAGTGCTTCTTCAGGTCGCGAACCGAGAGCAGCGGCTCAGTCATCGGCGGGACCCACCTCGCTGTCGCCGTCTACCGCTCCGGTCTCCCCGCCGGGTCCGAACTCCCCGCCGCCGACGACCGAGGGGTCCCCGCCGGGTCCGTAGTGGACGCAGGAGGCCCGCTGTCCGGTTTCGACCTCGACTTCTTCCGGCTGCTCGCCGGTCCGGCACGCCTCCTCGGCGTACTCACAGCGCGGCGCGAACCGACAGCCGTCCGGTGGGTCGTGCGGGTCCGGGAGCGCTCCCGGTATCCCGCCGCCCGTCCCGCCGAACTCCGGCAGACACTCCAACAGCTGCCGGGTGTACGGATGCTTCGGGTTGTCGAAGATGTCGAGCACGCTGCCGCGCTCCATGACTTTCCCGGCGTACATCACCACGATCCGGTCGGCAATCTGTGCGACGACGCCGAGGTCGTGCGTGACGAACAGGATCCCCATCTCGAACTCGTCCTGTAGGTCGTCGAGCAGTTCCAGGATCTGCGCTTGAACCGTCACGTCGAGCGCGGTCGTGGGCTCGTCGGCGATGAGCAGGTCGGGGTCGCTCACGAGCGCCATCGCGATCATTATCCGCTGCTTCTGCCCGCCGGAGAACTCGTGCGGGTAATCGTCGAACCGCGAACTCGCGTTCGCGATCCCGACGCGGTCCATGAGGTCGACCGCCTTCGTGCGCGCCTCCTCGTCGGAGACGTCCCGATGGATCTGGAGCGCCTCGGTGATCTGCCACCCGACGGTGTAGCAGTGGTTCATCGCCTCTTGCGGGTTCTGGAAGATGTGCGCGATCTCGCTGCCGCGGACCTGCCGGAGCTCCGACTCAGGGATAGACAGCAGGTCGCGTCCCTTGTACCGGACGGTACCCTCGATCTTCCCCGGCGGCGTGTTGATGATCTTGGTGACCGACTCCGTCGCGACCGTCTTGCCGGATCCCGACTCGCCGACGATACAGACTGTCTCTCCGGTGTCGACGCTGAAGTCGATCCCGTCGACCGCGGTGAGCGTTCCGTCGTCGGTACTGAACGTCGTCGTGAGGGTTTCGACCTCGAGTAGTGACTGATCGTCGGACATTATTCGGTCTCCGCCTCCGCTTCGGGGTTCAGCGCGTCCAACAGCGCGTCACCGAGGAAGTTGAACGCGAGGATGGTCAGGAACAGCACGATACCGGGCGCCAACACGATCCACGGGGCGTACGAGAGGTCACTCCGGCCGGCCGAGATGAGCTGGCCCCACGAGGGGACCGACGAGTCGCCGACGCCGAGGAACGCCAACTGCGCCTCGAACAGCAGGAAGCCGGGGATGAGCAGCGTGAGTTGGGTGATGATGCTGCTCGCCACGTTCGGAACCACGTGGCCGCGGATCACCTGATACGTGCTCGCGCCGCTGATGCGGCTCGCTTTGATGAACTCCTCTTCGGAGATGGACAGCGACTTGCTGCGGACGTATCTGGCGGTTCCTCCCCATGCGAACAGGGAGAACACGACGATGAACATCCCCAAGCCGCCGCCGTAGATGTACAGGATGAGCAGGAACATCAGGAACGTCGGGAACGAGAGGATGATGTCGACGAACCGCATCATGATCTCGTCGACCCAGCCTCCGGAGTACGCGCTCAGCGTGCCGAACGTGATGCCGATCGTCGCGACGATGGTCGTCGTGATGAAGGCGATCTGCATGCTGATCGTCATCCCGTAGACGATCATGGTCAACACGTCCTTGCCGGCATTAGTCGTTCCGAGCGGGTGCTGCCAGGTCCCGTAACAGCGCCCGTTCATCACGTCACCGACGCAGGTCGCCGGCGTCGACTCGACGACGGACGTGAACACCGGCGGCTGGTAGGCGATGAGCAGTTCCTGTTGCGGTGCGCTCATCACGAGCGGACCGACGATACCCCCGACGAACACGATCCCGAGCCAGATCATGCTCACGACCGCCGGCCGGTTCCGCTTGAACTCCTTCCAGTAGTACCGCGTCATCCGCGGGTGCTGGTACAGCGGCAAGACGAGGTACCAGAACGCCAACAGCAGCGTGAAGATGAAGAAGAAGTCGACCGTCTCCAGCGTTCGGTCGAGCCCGATGAACTCGAAGGTCGCGGTCCGCCGACCGGTGAACTGCCAGTCGTACACGGCGAGCAGCGCGACCGGGAGCGTCGTCAGCAGCATCCCGATCGAGTTGATCGACAGATCGAACCGTCCCGACCGCGAGATGTCGCTCCAGTCGACTTGATCGAATCGTTCCGAGCCTTCAGTTGCCATTGTTTTCGGTTGAATTACCTGTCATCGTAGCTGATACGCGGGTCGAGGACGGTGAACACGAGGTCCTCGATGAGGTTCCCCACGACGGCGACGAACGTGAAGAACAGCGTCGTTCCCAGTACGAGGTTCGTGTCCTGTGCGGTTAGCGCCTCGAAGACGAGCCGACCGAGTCCGGGTATTCCGAACACGACCTCGACGAGCAG
>NZ_AOJK01000009.1 GCF_000336875.1 Halorubrum californiense DSM 19288
ATGTGTATAAGAGACAGCACCGGGATCGCCAGCTGAACGGCGTTCTCGACGCTGAAGACCGCGACGTCCGTGTTGTACACGATCGGTATCACCTCCAACCAGACCCCGAAGATCAGGAGCAGGATGATGCCGAAAAAGAAGTTCGGGATGGCGTAGCCGAAGAAGGCGAAGCCGGTCGCCGCGTGGTCCCGCCAACTGTACATGTTCGCAGCGGAGTACACGCCCACGAGCGGACCGAGGATGACCGTGAGGATCGTCCACGGAATTGAGTACTGCGCGGTGTAGTACAGCGAGTTGCCGACCGCCTCGATGACCGGCTGGCTCCGACTGCTCGACCAGCCCCAGTCGAGGGTGTACACTCCTTGGATGAAGTCGAAGTACCTGACGTAGAGCGGTTCGTCAAGCCCTCGGAGCTCTCTCGCCCGCTGTGTGGCCTCCGCCGGATCGCCTCCCTGGAGCGCCGCCTGCGTGGCGGCCTGCTGTACGTCGGGGTTCGGAGCGGCCGACAGCAGCAGAAACGTGATCGTAGTGATGATGAGCGATACAACTCCTGCCCAGAGAACGCGAGCGGTAACGTACCTTCCAAATCCCATGTTGATATCGTAGAGAACGGGTGGTAGCGAGGGAGCGACCTATTCCCCGTATCTCCACGCCGGGAGGTTCCAGCCGTTGGAGAAGTTCTCGATGGGGCCTTCGAGTCCCTCACGGTACCCGACCGTGTCGTCGGGGAACGTGAGCATGATGTACGGTTGCTCCTCGGCGAGGTTGACGAACAGTTCGATGAGCGCGTCCGCCAACTCGTCCTCCGAGGTCGCCTCTCGCGCGTTCTGGAACAGCTCCTCCGCGTTGAACCCCGGGTAGTAACCGACGGGGTTGTACAGCGGGTTCGCGCCTTCGAAGAAGACGCTGTTTGTAAGCGGGTTCCGGGGGTACGTGTTCAGGCCGAACACGACCTCCATGTCCCACGACTCGTTGGACGTGACGTTGCGCGGGCCGGGGTTGGTTGAGGTGGGCTGGGTCCACTCAACCTCCTCGCCGTTCACCGTGTCGACGAGCTCGTCCGGCACGCTGGTGACCTCGCCCGCCTCGTTCGTCTCCGGAGTCGGGTAGTCGGTCTGCGTCCAGTACTCGTTGTTGAATCGGGTTCCGTCGATGGCTTCGACGGAGACGTCGATACCGAGGTTCTCACCGAGTTCCTGTGCGATGAAGTCCGCCATCAGCTGCTCGGTGTTCTGCCCGGCGCTGTGGTAGAGGCTGAGCTGGACTTGGTTTCCGTCGGGATCGACCATCGCGTCCCCGTCGAACCGGTAGTCGTACTCGGACTGCTCGAACGCGTCTTCGGCCAGTCCGCGAGCCACCTCGCTCCCGTACCTGTCGCCGACGCCGAACATCGGGATGTCCTCCTCCGGCGGGTAGAAGTTACTGAACCGCGGCTGCCACGTGAAGTGGGTCTCGGCGAAGTCGCGGAACACGCCCTGGATCAGTCCCTCCTTGTCGATCGCGGAGGCCATCGCCTGGCGGAACGGCACGTGCCGGAACATGTTCCCCGGCCCGGTCGTCCAGCCGTTGTCCCGCATGTTGAGCGAGATCTTCTCGTTGTACGGCTGCGGGATCCGGTTGACGTATATCTCGTCGTTGTTCTGGTACGCTTCGACCTGGTTCGGCGGGATCGCCGCCGAGTCGACCGCTCCGGTCTCCAGCGCACCGAGCCGCGAGGCCTGCTCGCTGATCACGCGGATTTCGGCCTCCTCGAAGTACGGGGCCTCGCCGAACGCGTCCGGGAGATCGTCCGCGTCCTGAAGGTAGTAGTCGTCGTTCCGACTGTATCGGGTTCCGCCGTCACGCTGCCACTCGTCGAGGACGTACGGACCGAGGTTCCCCGAGAACTGGAGCTCGAGCAGCTCTTCGTCCTGTCGAAGTCCTTCGGTGTCTTCCTCCTCCACGTACGGTTCGAGGAGCCCCTGCGGGATCGGGTACAGTTGCGGCTCGTAGCTCTCGGGCCAGAGTAGCTGCGGCGTGCTCAGCGTCGCCCGGAACTCGTACTCTCCGGTCTCTTCGACCGTTACTCCGTCCCAATCCGCCGACGCGGCCGAGCTCGCCCAGCTGCTCTGGTGGATCTCTTGGATGAGGTAGACGAAGTCGCTCGCGGTCACTTCGCCGTACGGGTCACTGAATTCGAGTCCTTCGCGCACCTCGAACGTCCACACTTCGCCGTCCTCGGTGGACATGTCGTAGAGGAGCGGAACGTACTCGTTTTCCTCGTCGAACGTGTAGCCGAGATCGAGTGCCCGAGCGATCGCGTCTCCGGCACCGTTCTCGTCGTTGTATATCGGGTTGAGGGTCGAGAAGGAGGACGCTGCGGCCGTCGCGAACACCTCTTCTTGGGAGAGTTCGTCCGACCCGGATCCGCCGTCGGAACTGTTGCCGTCGCCGCCGTCACCGCCGTTCCCGGAACAGCCGGCGAGCGTCACTGCGCCGGCGAGACCGAGCGCGGAGAGCCATTGTCGCCGGTCGAGATGCCGGGGATCATCACTATTTTCAATGTTTCGCCGTGGCATACCAATTAGTACGAGTGGGTGTATAAAAAACTTCAGACATCGGGACAGTTGTCGGGGATGATCATCGCACATCCGTTTTGATAATCGGTCCATTCAACACGGAAAAAGGCTCACAGCCGCATATTTCATCGCGTATCAGAAAATCTGCGCTGACAGAGTAAATAAATATCATACTTCTGCCATATAACGGTGCCGCGCTCGAATGGCCGACACTCACCGGAATGGAGTCCGAAATTACCAGTGCGGTGCCAGCCGTTCCCCGCCCGTTGCGGGAGCGCCTTCAGTCGCCGCGACCGTCTCGACCGGCGGCGTCGTCGGGTTCGGAACTGGGAGTCCGCGTCGCGGGGCTCGCCTCGGCGCTCGCGTCGGCTTCGACCGATCGACCGTCGCCGTCGGCGACCGACGTTCCCTCGACCGTTTCACCGCCGAGCGCTCGTTCGTACCGTGCGATCTGTTCGCGATGGAGGGAGTGGATCATGTCCGCGAGGACGCCGAACACGAGCAGCTGAATGCCGAGGATTGTCGCGCCGACCGCACCGACGGCGAGGATCTCGTGGCTGACGCCGACCGCGAGGTACCGGTACAGCACGAACGCACCGATCGCCAACCCCGCCGCGGTCGACGCCGCACCGACGCTTCCGAAGTAGAACAGCGGGTTGTTCGTCTTCGCCTTCCGGTACAGCTCCAAGAAGATCACTCCGCCGTCCCGGATCGGATGGAGGTTCGTCGCGGACCCACCGGGACGCTCCCGATACGTGATCGGGACCACGGCGACGGGGACGCGGTTCTTCACGCACTCGACGGCCATCTCCGTCTCGATCCCGAACCCGTCCGCAGTGAGGTGAAGTCGCCGGAACGACTCGCGGGTGAACGCGCGGTACCCCGAGAGGATGTCGCGGTAGCCCTCGCGGTGGATCGTCCGGAACGCGAGGTTGATCAGGCGGTTGCCGATCCGATTGAGCCGGCTCATCGCGCCCGGACGCATATCCGCGAACCGGTTCCCGATGACGTGGTCGGCCTCGCCCTCGAAGAGGGGTTCGAGCATCGCCGCAGCGTCGTCGGCGTCGTAGGTGGCGTCGGCGTCCGCCATCAACACGTACGGCGACTCGACGTGGTCCCGGACGGCTTCCCTGACCGCCTGTCCCTTCCCGCGCCCCGTCTGCTCGACGACGCGCGCGCCTGCCTCGCGGGCGATCGATTGCGTCTCGTCGGTCGAGCCGCCGTCGATCACGAGGAGCGTCTCGAACCCGGCGTCGCGGAAGTCCGTGACGACGCGTGCGACCGTCTCGGCCTCGTTCATCGTCGGCAACAGGACGCAGACGTCGTCGTGGTCGCTCATCAAGCGAGCGGTCACGGGGGAGTCGGTAAACTCTGTCCCTCCCGGTCGCCGGGCGACCATGCGGCCACCCACACGCTCATGTATGAGAGCGATGATCGTGGTCGTATGTCCCAACCACCGGACGAACACGCCGACGAACTACTGAGCGCGGCCCGCACGGCGACGGGGGACGAGCTGCGGAGCCTCACGTACTTCACGGCGGACGACGTCGAGCAGCTGTACCTCCGCAGCGACCTGAGCCGGACCGCCGACTTGGTCGGGTTCGCCGAGAACGAGCGGCAGGGGTTCCACGCGCAGTCGATGTACGCGGACACCCAGCTCGGCGACTACCGGTTCACCGTCCGGGTGTTCGAGAACGGATACCTCACGCGCGTCATCGCCAACGACCACGGCGTCTGGGTGACGACCGACTCGATGGAGATGGACCGGTTCGAGGAGCTGGCGAGCGCGCTCGCGTCGATCCTCCGATCGTTCGACCCCGCTTGACGTCTCCGCCTGTTTGATCCCGCCTGACGCTCCGCCGTCGACGCGGCCTGATCCGGCGCTTCAGCCGAGGTGGCTCTCGAACTCGCCGACAAGCTCGTCGGCGTCGACCGGCTTGGTCACGTACCCGTCGGCGCCCGCCTTCACCGCCTCCATCATCTTCTCCTGCTGGTCGACGCTCGTACACATCACGATCACCGCGTCGGGCCACCGGTCTTTGATCGCCGCGGTCGCTTCGATCCCGGTCATCTCCGGCATCACGACGTCCATCGACACCGCGTCGGGCTCGTACGCCTCGAAGATTTTGACCGCCTCTGCGCCGTTTTCCGCCTCGTCGACGACCTCGAATCGGTCCGCCAGCGCGTCCCGGACGACGGTCCGCTGGAAGGAGGAGTCGTCGACGACGAGTACCCGCTCGGTCATACCCGTTCTCCCCGCCTGACCGACATAAGCGCGCGGATCGCTCGGCACGATATGAGATCGCTCGGCACGAACAGGTCACGACACGCGCGTCGACGCGGTGGACGACAACGCGCACCGGCGCGAGTCGACTGCGGCGTCGGGAGCGCGACGCCCGCGCGGCCGCGATCCCTTGTATATTCGATGAAGCATATAATGAACCCGGGAACAACGTTAAGGTCTATCCCACGATAACTCCGCGTATGGAAACGCGGAAGGTCCAGCGGTTAGGGCCGTCGACGCTGGCGATGACGCTCCCGGCGGAGGGGGCACAGGAACACGGCGTGAACAAGGGCGACGAGGTGTCGCTGCGGATGGGCGGTAAGGGGACGCTCACGGTGCTCCCCGAATCGGTGAGCTCCGAGGAGTCGGAGGCGGTGATCAACGCCGACGGCCTCGACGCGCGCTCGCTCGAACGAGCGATCGTCGCGCAGTACGTGTTGGGGCGGCGCGTGATCCACGTCCGCAGCGAGGGGACGCTCGACAGCGAGCACATCAACGCGGTGTACAAGGCCGAGACCCAGCTGATGGGGCTCGGCGTCATCGAGGAGACCCCGGAGGACATCTCGATCCGCTGCTCCGTCGACCCCGAGGACTTCACCCTCGACAACCTGCTCGAACGGTTGGAGAACACGGGCTCGACGATGCGCGGCGAGGGCGTGAAGGCGCTCGCGCACGGCAACCCCGACCTCGCGCAGCGCGCGCTCAACCGCGAGCGGCAGGCGAACAAGATATTCGTCCTCCTGCTCCGGCTCATCTTCACCGCCTACCAGAATCCGAACCTCGCCCGCGCGGTCGGTCTCGAAGAGGGATTCCCGCTGATCGGCTACCGCTCCGTCGCGAAGAACCTCGAACTCACCGCGGACAACGCGGAGGACATCGCCGAGATCGTGATGGAGGCCGACGGCCACACCCTTGACGTCGACAGCGCGACGATGCGGCAGATCCGCGAGTTCACCGACCAAGTGGACGAGCTGACCGCGCTCGCGGTGCGGGCGGTCGTCGAGCGCGACTACGACCTCACCGTCGAGTGCCGCGACCTGTTCTCGCGGCTGGAGGACCGCGAACAGGAGATCCTCGACGAACTGCCGGACGACCTGGACAACGAGACGCTGCTGATGACCCGAGAGGTGCTCGTCAGCCTCCAGCACACCGCGGAGTACGCCATGCGGAACGCGGAGATCGCGGCGAACCTCGCGCTCAACGAGGCGTCGGAACACGTCGAGATCATCTGATCGCGGCGCGTCGCCCCGGCCCGCCCGTTCCGATCGCGACGCCTCGCCCGGGCTCGCCCGCGGCCGGTGGCCGTCGCAGGTTGCCGCCGGCCGCGTCGCGCGGTTCGCATGAACTAAGTGGTCCCCCGCGAAGCGGTTCGTATGAGTGAGGGTTCCATCGAATCGGACAAGGAGGTCGGCGTCGCGCTCGCGCTCGGCGCCATCGCGGTCGTCGGCGCCGTGGTGATGATAGCGTACCCGGGGCAGCTCGGGAAAGCGTGGGGATTCGCGGGCGCGTTCGTCTTCGCGACGCTCGCCGTCGGCGCGGTACAGCTCTTCGACTGACGGAGCCGCGCCACGAGCCGGCCGATCGGCCGCGAACGACGAGAAACCGTTAAGGACGTCAGACGCGTATATCCGGTAATGAGCGAGTACACCGAGGAGGAACAGCGGATCCTCGCGTACCTCACGGACAGCGTCACCCGTGGCGAGCGGTACGTTCGCTCGAAGACCATCGCCGACGCGATCGGTCTCACCGCGAAGCAGGTGGGCTCGCGGCTCCCCCGGCTCGCCGAGAAGTCGGACGACGTCGACATCGAGAAGTGGGGCCGCGCTAAGTCGACCACGTGGCGCGTGACGCCGGAGGGTTGAGGGCCCGAGCGGGCCTCGACGCGCTCGCCGCGTTCCCCGCATCCGACACCGTCGGCGCGCATTTTTAACCCCCGTCGCCCCTAAGGAGGATCGTATGACCGTTCGAGTCTCCCGGACGTTCGAGTTCGACGCGCCGCCGGCCGACGTGTGGGCGTTCATCTCGGACGCGGAGCAGCGCGCGGGCGCCATCAGCGTGGTCGACTCCTTCGAGATCCACGACGACCGGACCGCGACCTGGCACGTCGCGCTCCCGATACCGATGATCCGCTCGACGATCGACGTCGAGACGGAGGAAGTCGAGCGCGACGCGCCGAACCGAGTGAAGTTCGTCGGGAAGTCGCGGGCGTTCCGCGTGACCGGCGAACACGTGATCACCGAGACCGAGGACGGCGGCTGCCGGCTCGCCAACGAGTTCGTCGTCGACGGGAACCTCCCCGGCGTCGAGTCCTTCTTCAAGCGCAACTTCGACGCCGAGCTGGACAACCTCGAAGACGCGCTCCGCGCCTCGCTCGCCTCGCCGGCATGAAGCTCGCCGGCGTCCAACTGGGGGTCGAGGGCGGCGCCGTCGAGGAGAACGTCGAGCGGGCGCTCGACCGCGTCCGGGCGGCCGCCGGGGAAGGCGTTGACCTCGTCGTCCTCCCTGAGCTGTTCGACGTCGGCTACTTCGCGTTCGACTCGTACGGTCGCGCCGCGGAGAGCCTCGCCGGCGACCGCCTCGCCCGGTTCGCGGCCGCTGCCGACGCGAACGACGTGGCGGTGCTGGCCGGGACGGTCGTCGAAGACCTGTCGGCGTCGGCCGCGGACGGCCTCGACGTACCGGCCGAGTCCGGGCTCGCCAACGCCGCGGTGCTGTTCGACGCCGACGGCGAGCGGCGCCTCGTCTACCGGAAGCGGCACCTGTTCGGGTACGGCTCCGAGGAGACGGACCGCATGGTGCCCGGCGAGCGGTCGCCGGTCGTCGACCTCGCGGGCGTCACGGTCGGGGTGACGACCTGTTACGACCTCCGGTTCCCGGAGCAGTTCCGCGAGATGGTCGACGCGGGCGTCGAGTGCGTGCTGGTGCCGAGCGCGTGGCCGTACCCCCGGATCGAACACTGGCGGACCCTCGGCCGCGCGCGGGCCATCGAGAACCTCGCGTACGTCGCCGCGGTCAACGGGAGCGGCCGGTTCGGCGACGACGCGCTCTGCGGCCGGAGCGCGGTGTACGACCCGTGGGGAACCGCGCTCGCGTCGGTCGGCGACGAACCGGGCGTCGTCACCGCCGAAGTCGACCCCGAGCGGGTCGCGGCGGTCCGCGAGGAGTTCCCCGCGCTCCGCGACCGGCGGTGAGCGCGTCCGCGGGCTCGATCGAGGCCGATCCTCACGACTTCGGATCCCGTACGCACGGATCTCATACAGCCGGATTCCACACGGCCGGATCTTGCGCATCCGGATCTCACACATTTATACGCGTGAGGAACATATCGTCTCTTGCCGAAGACCGACGCTTTTCTCGTTGGAATTCGGCGTTAATCGATCCGCGCGCCCGTCCCGACCACTGGGCGGCGTCGCCGACGACAGCCCGGGGGTCCGCTGTCCGGCCGCCGCCCGTCCGCCTCCCACCGCCGCTTCGCCTTTCGCCCGTCTCCCCTTCCGCTTCCACCCCTTTCGCCCGTCTCCCCTTCCCTCTGCCACAGCTTCACTTCTCACTTCCACCGACGCCCGGTCTCGTCCGCTTTCGGCGCGCTCGACGTCGCTGATTCCGTGTCGCAGTACCGAACGCCGGAGCGATTCGGGGGACGCCGCGGCGGGAGTCGCTTCGTTCGGAGGAGAGTATCTGTACTGATAACTCGGCCGGTAGGTACTTACGTCGCTCGCAGGAGGAAGTAGACGCCGCGGACGAATCCGGTCGGCCCCATCCCGTTCGGGCGGGCCGTCCGGCCGCTCGCTTCCACCGTCCGTCGTCCGTCGGCTTGGGTTCGGGTCCACCCGCTCCCACACCGAGCCCGAACCCGTTTTGCGTTCGCTTCCACCTGACAGCGGCGGTGCCCGGTGTCCGGGGCCGAAGCGCAAGGCCGAAACCCTCAGCCGACGAACCGGCGGTAGAATGTTCCCCCGCGAGTACCGCGGCGTCGCCTTCGTCGTCGCGCTGTTCCTCGTCGTTCAGGTGGGCGCGCTGGCGCTGGTCCCCGAGTTCGCCGAGAGCGGCTATCAGGCGGTCGAGAACCCCGATAACCCCGCGAACAGCGTGCTGTACGTCGTCGCCATCGTCGCGATGACCGGGCTGATGCTGGCGGCGTTCCGGTACGACCTCGACCGGGCGATCCGCCTGCTGATCGTCGGCGTCTCGGCGTATCTCTCGTGGTACGTGTTCTCCGCGCTCGTCTCGCCGCTCGCGGCCGCCGTCCCCGCGGTCGCCGTCGCCGTCGGCCTGCTCGTCCACCCCGAGTGGTACGTGATCGACGCCGCCGGGGTGTTGATGGGCGCGGGCGCCGCGGGACTGTTCGGCATCTCCTTCGGCCTGCTGCCCGCGCTCATCCTGCTTACCGTCCTCGCCGTCTACGACGCGGTCTCGGTGTACGGCACCGAACACATGCTGTCGCTCGCGGAGGGGATCATGGACCTGAACATCCCCGTCGTGTTGGTGATCCCCCTGTCGCTGTCGTACTCGCTGCTCGACGGCGAGTCGGCCAGCGACGAGGCCGCGGGGGTCGGTGATGAGGAGGAGTCGGACGCGGAGTCCGCGTCTATCGACGACGGGGAGTCAGTCTCCGGCGACGCCGACGAAGGCGCCGCTGCGGACGGGGACGAGGGCAACGAAGCCCCCGCCGATCCCGGTGACCGCGACGCCTTCTTCATCGGCCTCGGCGACGCCGTCATCCCGACGGTGCTGATCGCGAGCGCGGCGACGTTCTCGCCGGCGAAGGACCTCGGCGTCCCGCTGCTCGGCGTCAACCTCCCCGCGCTGCTCGCGATAGTCGGAACGCTCGGGGGACTGCTCGTGCTCATGCGATGGGTGATAAAGGGCCGGCCGCACGCGGGGCTTCCCCTGTTGAACGGCGGCGCGATCGGCGGCTACCTCGTCGGGTCGCTCGTCGCCGGCGTCCCGCTTCTCGAAGCGCTGGGGCTCGCGACGTTCTTCTAAGTCGGCTTCACCGAAGCTGCCGAAATCTCGACTCCGCGGCCGTGCGACGTTATTTATGATGACTTGCTGACCGACCCGACTACCACCGAAGCCCCAGCCGCGAGGCGGGCGCACGCTCGCTGCGCTCCTCGTCGCTCACTCCGTTCGCTCCTGCGGTGCTTTCGTCGCCTGCGCCCGCCTCGCGACTGCCCCTTCGAGTCCCGCCCGACCGCGACCGCCCCGCACCTCACACCTCCCCAGCCTCGCCGCTCACGCCCTCCGGGCGTTCGCGGCGTCCCTCGCGCGTGCTCCTCGCGGCCGCCGCTTCGCTCCGGCCGCTCGCAGGCACGCGCCACCGTAGAAAATGCGTTAGTCGTCGTCCGCGGGGTTCCCGTCACGCGTCTTCACCGCGACGCCGGAGCCGAGCTGCTCGGCCTCCGCGCCGGAGAGTTCGGCCCGGCCGACCCCGAAGATCTCTCCGTCGTCGTCGACGACGAGTACCTCGTCGCCCGGCCGGATCCCGGCGTCGGCCGCGGTGACGAACTTCGCGAACGCGTTGCGCCCCTCGCGCACGAACGGCTCGCTCTCCTCGCCGACGACCATCCGGTGTCGCGGTGCGGAGAACGTCTCGGCGATCCGCTTCCCGCCCGCGAGCCCGAGCGTGAACCGACCGTCGGTGCCGTACGAGACGAGCCGGTTCCCCTCGCTGCTGCCCGGGGTGTCGTCGACGTCGCCGTCGATCACCTGCCGCGGCCGGCCGCCGCTCGACCGGCGCACGGTGAGCGGGGCGTCCGGCGGGAACAGGGCGTCGCCCGCGCCGGCCCCGAACTGGTAGTCGGCGGCGGTCCGCAGGTCCGCGAGCGTGTCTGCGTCGGTCATGGCCGCGGTTCTCCGCGCGCGCTGAAAGCGATTGCGACAGCGCCCCGAGTCGTCGCCCCGACCTCTCAGCCGAGCGCGGGGTACGCCACGGCGACCCCGTCGCCGTCGACGCGCCAGCGGTCGGCGACCGCTCGGTACGCCGCCGGGTCCGCCGCAGACTCCGCCGGGATCGGTTCCGGCGGCGCTTCCCGGAGGACCGCGGTCAGCGCCTCGCGGTCTATCGGGCCCGAGTCGGCCACGCTCACTGAGAGCAGATCGGCGAGCCGGTCGGCCGCCGAGACGATCGCCCGGGCGCTCCCGATCCGGTGGGCCAGATCGAGGGCCGCGATCAGCCGCTCGGCGGCCGCGGCGGTGTCGCCGCGCTCCGCCTCCGCGGCGCCCAGCGCCGCGAGCGCCTGCGCCTCGACCTGCGTGAACCCGCCCGTCCTCGCGGCGGCGACCGCGTCCGTCAGCGCCGCCGCCGCGGCGTCGCCGTCCCCGCGAGCGAGCGCCAGCCGCCCCCGGATCCGGTCCAGTTCGGCGAGACGCTTCCGCCCCACGTGGTCCTCCAGCAGCGACGCGGTCCGCTCGATCCGCCGCGCCGCCTCGGGCAGGTCGCCGTCGTCGATCGCCACCTCGACGAGGATCGCGGTCACCATCGCGCACCGCGTGTCGGCGCCGAGGCGGTCGAGGCCGTCGAGCGCGGCCGTCAGGAACCGCTCCGCCCGGTCGAGGTCGCCCGCGAGGTGTGCCGCGCTGCCGAGGTGGCTCAGCGCGAACGCCTCGTACATGTCCGAGCCGATCCGCTCGGCGGTGGCCCGCGCCTCGGACGCGTGGGCGACCGCCTCGCCGACGGCGCCGCGCTGCTCGGCGACCGCCGCGAGGTTCAAAAGCGAGATGGCCTCGCGGTGTTCGTCGCCGACGGTCCGGTAGCCGTCGAGCGCGCGTCTCGCCGTCCGCTCGGCCGCGTCGAGGTCGCCGCGCCGCCGCAGCGCGACCGCGAGGTTCGCCCGGACGTTCGCCTCTCCGTGGGTGTCGTCGTATGCGCGGAACAGGTCGCCGGCGACCCGGTAGTGGTCGAGGACCGCGTCGGTCCCGTCGAGGGAGTCGAGCGCGTTGCCGGCGTCCATCAGCGCCTTCGCCCTCGCGATGGGGTCGCCGACCTCGGCGGCGATGGCGTACGCCCGCGAGGCCGCCTCGTAAGCCACCTCGTAGTCGCCGTCGAAGTGGGCCGCCTGCGCCCGTCCCCGGATCGCCGCCGCGAGACCGCCCCGGTCGCCCGCTGCCGCGAACAGTTCCTCGGCCCGCTCGTATCGTTCGCGCGCCGCGTCGTACTCGCCGCGCCGCCGCGCGACGTCGCCGTACCCGCGCTGGCGCTCGGCCGCGCCCGCCTCGTCCGCCGGCCGCCACGCGTCCAGCGCCGCCCTCGCGCCGTCGAGGTCGCCGGCCTCGACGTACATCCGCGCCACCCACTCCGGCGGCCGATTCCGCAGGTCGTCCGGGCACGCGTCCGGGAGCTCGATCCACGCGCAGCGCACGCGTCCGTACAGCGGCGCGAGCCGCGGGTAGCGCCGACCGACGCCGTACACCGCGCGGACCGTCTCGGCCGCCCACGCGCTCGGGTCGCGCTCGATTCGGTTCACCGTCGGTTCGTCCCCGCCGACGGCGCGCCGGACGCGGGCGCGACGAGCGGGGTCGTCCGCGAGCGCGAGAACCCGCGAGACGGCCCGTCCCACGCGTCTGGCGACGACCGGCCCCGGCTCCCGCTCGACGAGTCGCTCCAAGAACAGCACCGACCACTCGTCGTGGACCGCGCGGTACTCCCCGTCGCCCGACCGGACGAGGGCCGACCCGACGAGGCGGTCGAGCGCACGGCGAACCTCGTCGACGGTCGGCGACTCGTCGCCGTCGGTCCCCGTCCCGGTCTCAGGTCCGCCGCTCCCGTTCGGCCCGTCGACGAGCGCGTACGCCAGGGTCCGGGAATCAGCCACGCCGGCGACGTTGAGGAGGTTCACCAGCACCGCGACGTCCGCGGTCGGTGGCGGCCGATTCCTCGCCTCCCGGACCGCCTCCGCGACCGCCGCCTCCAGTCCGGACTCGGGGCCCGCGCCGTCGCGGCCGGCCGTCGCGTCGTTCGCGTCGGTTCCCGGCTCCGAGGCGCCGCCGGCGCTCCCTTCCCCCACCCTGACGACGCTCGCGCCGTCGCCGGTCGCGCGGACGAGCCGGTGGACGAGCGCGAGCAGTTCGCCGACGCGCTCGTCGTCGGCGCGCCGCACGTCGGCGAGCAGCGCGGCCGGGTCGGCCGCGGGCGCGGACCCCGTACGGTCGGCGACGTGGTCGACGAACCGCTCTACCTCGCGCTCGTCGAGCCGCGGCATCCGCACGGTCGCCATCTCCCGGCGGTAGCGGAGGTCGGCGGGCGACAGCGGGAGCCCGTTCGGGTCGTCGTACGGCTCCTCGCGAGCGTCGAAGAGGAAGGACACGTCGTCTCGGTCGGCCAGTTCGCGGGCGACCCCGACGGCCTCGGCGGCGTCCGGATAGACGGCGTCTTCGACGACGACGAGGTGGTGACCGTCGCCCTCGGTGACGCGCTCGCGCAGTCGCTCCGTCGCGGAGAACGGGTCGCCGCCGTCGCTCGGGCGATAGGTCACAGGGCCGCACCCCGAACGGAACCACTCGACCGCGACGCACCGGCAGACGGTACTCTTCCCGCTGCCCGGCGGGCCGACCAGCGCGTGGTCCCTCGCCTCGGCGAGGCCGTCGACGAGCAGCCCGGCGATCGAACGTCGGTCGCCGTCGCGCACCGTCGTCCTGTCGAGGACGTATCCCGCGTCGACCTCCGGGAACGACGCCGTGGCGCGGAGCGGTCCGTACGGGTCCGGGTCGCCGGAGAGCCGGTCCGCGTCGACCGCGTGGAACCCCTGCGCCGAGAGCGCCCGCCGGCCGTCGTCGCCCGAACCGATCCGCCCGAAGAGCCCGCCGGCGGCGCTCGCTCTCCGACCGTCCGCCCCCGCATCTCGGTCCGCTCGGTCGGACGCCTCACCGCCGCCCTCATCGACTGAGTCGTCGGACTCCTCGGTCTCGGCTCGGTCGCTCGCGCCCTCAACCCGGTCGCCAGCGCCCCGCCCCGCCGCAGAGCGATCCATCGCCGCGAGCGCCTCACCGACGTCACGCCCGCGGTCGACCAGCTCGCGCACCTTGGTCTCAGCCCACGCGACCGCCTCCGGCTCGGTCGACGCCGCCGCGCCGTGGAGCGTGCCGGCGTCGTCGAAGGTGAGGAGCAGCGCGGTCCCGTCGGCCGCGACGACCCCGGCGTCGACGGCGTCGACCGCGGCGACCCGGCAGTCGTCCCGGCGCGCGACGGCGCCGAGGTCGTCCGCGAAGCGCTCGGCCGCGTGTCGGTACGCCCGGTCCGCCAGCGTCAGGTCGACGGTCCCGCCGCCGGCGGCCGCGCGCCGGAGTCGCTCCGCGATCCGGGGGTACGGGAACGCGGGCAGCGCGGCGGCGACCGAGTCCGCGTTGGCGAGCGCCTCGTCGAGGACCTCCAGCGGTCGGTAGGGATCGGGGGCCGCGGCCCGGTACGTCTCCGCACCGCGGAGGACAGCCGGATCGACGTCGACGTCCGCGCCGAGCGGGTCGAGCACGTCGCCCGCGGCCGCGAGGTCGTCCGCGACCGTTAGGAACTCCCGGTACGCGGCCGCGAGCAGGCGGCCGGAGAGCGTCGTCCGATACCCGTCGGTCTCGCCGGCGACGAGCCCGGCCGCCTCCAGCTCGTCTATCGCGCGGTTCACCGTCGACCGGGAGTGGCCGAGCGCGTCGACGAGCTCGTGTTTGCGCAGCGGCTCCGCGGCGAGCCGTTCGAGGAAGTCGAGGCGGCGCTCGGCGACGCCCACGAGCTCGGACGGCTCCGTCATACGTCCGCACGCACCATACCGACCTACATAACTGTTTCTTCAGTGACGACTCCTCGCACGCGGTGACACAGTGTTTCACGGGGTGAGAATAAGCCGGATGACGCCGCAGTCGGCCCCATGGACAGGGACCGCACGGGCGAGGGCGACGATTCCGGCGCGGGGGCCGGGCTCGACGAAACGGAGTCGGCCGGGCTCGACGAAACGGAATTGACCGGACGAAGCGGCGCAGCGGCGACCGAACCGGACAACCCGTCGACGGCGGACGAGACCGCCGCATCGGCCCCGCCGAGCCGCGCGTCGCGGGCCGTCGCGACCGCGCGGTCGGCGGCGGACGAACTGGCGGCGTGGGACCCCGACGACGTCGACGCCCTCGTTCGGTCCGTCGGCGAGCGGCTGGCCGACAGGGAGACGGTCAGTCGCCTCGCGCGGTCGGCGGCCAACGAGACGGGGCGGGGCCACCCCGGAACGAAGGGCGAGAAGGTCGCGACCGCGCTCGACGCCGCCCGGCGGACGCTGCGGGACGCGCCGACGGCCGGCGTGATCGACCGCGACGGCGCGGCGGGCACGGTGACCGTCGCCGGGCCGACGGGGGTCGTCGGCGCGGCGGTCCCCGCGACGCACCCGGTCGTGATCCCCGCGGTCCTCTCGCTGTACGGGCTCGCCGCCCGGAACGCGGTCGTCTTCGCCCCCTCGCCGTCGACCGTGGAGACGTGCGACGTCGTCGTCGAGACGGCCCGCCGCGCGCTCGCCGACGCGGGTGCGCCGACCGGCGCGGTGTCGATGCTGCCCGCACCGGCGGCGAAGCCCGAGACCGACGCGCTGTTCGAGCGGGCCGACTTCGTCGTGGCGGCCGGCTCCGAGTCGACGGTCGCCGCGGGGCAGCGCTGCGGGATGCCGAACGCGGCGACGGGCGCCGACGGCGTCGTCGCCGTCGCGGACGGCTCGGTCCCGGATCGGGCCGTGGCGACGCGGGTCGCGGTCGGGGCGACCTACGACTTCGGCGCCCACCCCGCGGGCGACGCCGCGGTCGTCACGGTGTCTCCGACGGTCGACGCGCTGTGTGCCGCGCTCGAAGCCGAGGGCGGGTACGTCCTCGACGCCGCCGAGCGCGACCGACTCCGCGCGCTCCTCGGCGATGACGGAGACGGCGGAGACGACGGAGACGACGAGGCCGATCCCCGCGGGAACTCGCCGCGCTGGCTGGCGGCCGCGCTCGACCTCCCGAGCGCGGCCCGCGAGGCGTCGTTCCTCGTCGCCGAGCCAAACGGCGCGGACGATCGGCTCGCGACGCTGCCGGGGATCCCCGCGGTCGCGGTCCACGGACGGAGCGGGTTCGACGCCGCGACAGCGCTCGCCGCCGAGATCGGTTCCCCCCACGCCGCGGCGGTCCACACCACCCAACAGCGCCGCGCTCGGCGGGTCGCGGAGCGGCTCGCTCCCGGTCGCCTCGTGGTCAATCAGCCGGGGATCGCGGCGACGGGGGCGCGCTCGAACGGCTTCGAGGCGGCGCCCGTGTTGGGCGGCGGGACCGCTGAGGGGAGCCAACTGTGCGGGGGGCTCACTCCGGACTACTTCGCGCAGACGACCACCGTCGCCGCGACGACCGTCGCGGACGAGGCGTCTCATCGGAACGGGGCGGGCGACACGCTTCGCGGACCCTAACCCGGAGCGTTCCGCTCCGGGCGCGGCCGATCAGAGTTCGATCCGGTCGACGATCGAGCCGTTCCCGTCCTGCCCGTCGCTGTGGGTGTTGATCGCGATCGTCTGGACCCGGTCCTCCAGCAGCGACCCCTCCATCTTCGCCTTCAGCAGCGAGTCGACCTGATAGACGCCGGCGGCGTTGTTCATGCGGATCACGACTTGGACGGGAGTCTCGTCGCCCTCGCGGAGCGAGACGCGCTCGATCGCCTGCGAGGAGACGGTGTTGATCCCGCGGCCGCCCTCCTCGTAGGGGACCCGCGAGCGCCCGCGTTCCATGTCGAGACCGTCGGCGATCCGGACGACGCCCGCCTCCAGCGTGAGCGGCTGTTCCTCCGTGTGGTGACACAAGATCGCGTGGAGCACCTCGGCCTTCACGCGCACCTGATCGGCAACGTCGTAGAACGAGGGGAGCAGGTCGTTCAGGAGGTCCGCCGCCAGCGGGATCGAGTAGTACGGGTGGTCGTGGCGGTGGACGACGTGGCCGATGTCGTGGAGCGTCGCGGCCAGCGCGACGATCACGGGCTCGTCCGCCTCGTCGAGCCCCTGCTGGCGGGCGCCGTTGAACTCGACGCCGCCGGACTTGAGCAGGTCGTACAGGCGGAGCGCGCGGTCGCGGACGATCTCGACGTGTTTGGAGCCGTGGTCGTTGTACCCCTTCCGCGCGACCGGGTTGACGTTCTGCGCCTCGAGGTAGGTGACTATCTCCTCGTCGGATTCGAGCCGGGCGAGGACCTCGTTGAGCCGCTCGTCCGGGAAGGCGTGGTCGGCGTCCGGGTCGTACTCGTGGCGGCCGGCGTCGGTGTCGTCGGCGATTTCGTCGCGCCCGCCGCTGGTCGAACCGGCCGCTTCGTCGGTCGGGTCGGAGACGTCGTCCGTCGGCTCGGGGGCGTCGTCGGCAGGGTCGGTCATGCGTCGACCAGAGTCGCCCGCCCGGCATAAATGTGCGAGCCGCGCGGGCGCGGCGCGCGGATCGCCGCGATCGCACCGCCGCGGTCGCACCGCCGTCCGCTCGTGGAGTCCTGCCGGCGCCCCGGCCGGTTATCCGGTCACCCGCTGTGGCGTCGCGTATGGGGTTCGATCCCGACCGCGTCTCGACGGTGACGTTCGACTCGTACAGCACGCTCGTGGACGTCGACGCCGCCGAGGCGGCGCTCGCGGACCGCGTCGCCGACCCCGAGCCGGTGTCCCGGCTGTGGCGGTCGCGGTCACTGGCGTACACGTTCGTCGCGAACGCGGTCGACGCCTACCAGCCGTTCTACGAGATGAACCGCGACGCGCTGACGTACGCGCTCGCCGCGCACGGCGTCGACCTGCCGGACGCGGAGCGCGACGAGATCCTCGCGGTGTACCACGAGCTGGAGGTGTTCGGCGACGTGCGCGACGCCATCGAGCGGCTCCGCGACGCCGGCTACGACTGCTACGTCCTCTCGAACGGCGACCTCGAGATGCTCGCGTCGATGGTCGACCACGCCGACATCGGGGACCTGATAGAGGACGCGATCAGCGCCGACGAGGTGGAGACGTTCAAGCCGGCCGCCGAGCTCTACCGGCACGGCGCGGCCCGGACCGGGACCTCGATCGACGAGGTGGTCCATGCGACGGCCGGCTGGTTCGACGTGCTGGGCGCGCGCCACGCCGGGATGCAGGCGGCGTGGGTCGACCGAAAGGGCACGCCGTGGGAGCCGTTCGGCGGCGACCCGGACGCGACCGTCGAGACGCTTCACGAACTGGCCGACCTGCTCGGGGCCTGACCGGGACGCGGAGGCGGAGATCACGCGGACGCGACCGGCAACCGGCCGCCGCGGCAGTTTCGACCCGAGGCACAACGTATAAGCGCGCGTCCGTTCCATATGTCGGTGTGATTCGACCCGCGTCCGCACGCGGCCAGCGGTCGACGCCAGCGACGCGGCTCTTCTCGAAAAAACGCGCGTGAGCCGTCCGCCGGCGGGAGTGGCGACCCCGTCCCGGACGACCCCCGACCCGCGCGCACCGGTCCACTGACCGACCCGGACTCACCGCAGCACCCATGACAGACACGACCACCACGACACCCTACGCGACGACCGAATCGACGGACAGAGACGCGGCGGGCGCCCCCTTCGAGGGCGTCTATCCGGCGATGACGACCCCCTTCACCGACGACGAGGCGGTCGACCACGAGCAGCTCACCGCAAACGCGCGCTACCTCGAACGCGCCGGCGTCGACGGAGTGGTCCCCGTCGGCTCGACCGGCGAGTCGGCGACGATGAGCCACGACGAACACGTCGCGGTGATCGAGACGGTGCGCGACGCGCTCGACGACATCCCCGTGATCGCCGGCACCGGTTCGAACAACACCGCGGAGGCGCTCTCCTTATCGCAGCGCGCGGCCGACGCGGGCGCCGACGGCCTGCTGCTCATCTCGCCGTACTACAACAAGCCCGAGCCGCAGGGGTTCCTCGACCACTACCGGACCATCGCCGACGAGGTCGACCTCCCCCAGATCGTCTACAACGTCCCGAGCCGCACGGGGCAGTCGATCCCGGTCGACGTGACGGTCGAGCTCGCCGAACACCCGAACATCCGGGGGTACAAGGCGGCCTCCGGCGACCTGAATCTGATAAGCGAGGTGATCGAGCGCACCCGCGACGAGTCGTTCGCGGTGCTGTCGGGCGACGACGGCCTCACGCTCCCGGTCCTCTCGATCGGCGGGTCGGGCACGATCAGCGTGGTCGCCAACGTCGAGCCCGAGCGGACCTGCGCGATGGTCGGCGCCGCGCTCTCGGGCGACTACGACCGGGCGCGGGCGCTCCACCACGAGCTGTCGCCGCTCGTCCGTGAGCTGTTCGCCGAGACGAACCCAATCCCCGTGAAGGAGGCGATGTACGTCCGCGGGCGCGGCGGTCCCCGCGTTCGCTCGCCGCTCTCGCGGCTCTCCGAGGACCGCCGTGAGTCGCTCCAGGACCTGCTGGCCGCGTACGAGGAGCACGCACCGGGGGCGCTCGACCCGACGGCCGCCGACCCCGCGGCGGCGGAGGACGCGGAATGAGCGACTCGGGCGACCCGACTGCCGCCGACCTCCGAATCGCCGTCACGGGCGCTGGCGGCCGCATGGGTCGCGAGGTGATCGAGGCCGCCGCCGACCGCGAGGACGTCACGGTCGCGGTCGCCGTCAACCGCACCGCGACCGACCCCGTGGCGGGCGTCGCGGTCGAGGACGCCGCCGACCTCGACAACCTGCTCGCGAGCGAGGAGCCGGACGTCCTCGTCGACTTCACCGGCCCAGACTCGGCGGTCGCGTACGCGGAGACCTGCGCCGACGCGGGCGTCCCCCTCGTGACGGGGACGACCGGCTTCACCGAGTCGCAGGTCGACGACCTCCGGGCCGCGAGCGAGTCCGTGCCAGTTCTCAAGGCGTCGAACTTCGCGCGCGGCGTGGCCGCGCTCCGCCGGGCCGTCCGCGAGGCGGCCGCGGCGCTCCCGGGGTACGACGTGGAGCTGACGGAGACGCATCACAACGCGAAGCGCGACGCCCCGTCCGGCACCGCGAAGTCGATCCTCGACGACGTGGAGGAGGTCCGCGGCGACCTCGACGAGCGCGTCCACGGCCGCGAGGGCGACGCGCCGCGCGAGTCGACCGAGATCGGCGTCCACGCCCGCCGGGCGGGAGACGTGACGGGCGAACACGAGGTCCTGCTTGCGGGGAACCGCGAGACGCTCGAACTCACGCACCGCGCCGGCGACCGCGGGGTGTTCGCCGAGGGCGCGCTCGACGCCGCCGCGTGGCTCGCCGCCAGCGACCCCGGCTGGTACGGGTTCGGCGACGTGTTGGACGCGGGCGAGGAATAACCGAGAAGAATAGAAATATCGACGAGTAAATACCGCCACTCATCCATACACTATCCAATGAGCCTCGAAGCCGACGTAGCCGACCTCTGGAACCGCTATCAGGACGGACTGAGCGCCGCGGACGCGAGTAACGCGGACGCCGCCGTGGTCGACGAGTTCCTCGCCGCGCTGGAGTCCGGCGAGGTCCGCGCCGCCGAGAAGACCGGCGACGACGTGACCTCGTGGGAGGCCAACGAGTGGGTAAAGCGAGGGATCCTGCTCAACTTCGGCCTGCGTGAGACGGAGCCCCGCGAGTACGGCGGCGTCACCTACCACGACGTGCTCCCGCTGCGCGACACCGACGACCTCGCGGAGCGCGGCACCCGGAACACGCCCGACGGGACCGCGATCCGCCGCGGCGCGTACCTCGGGAGCGACTGTATCATGATGAGCCCCTCGTTCGTCAACATGGGCGCGTACGTCGGCGACGGCACCCTCGTCGACTCCTGTGACACCGTCGGCTCCTGCGCCCAGCTCGGCGAGAACGTCAAGCTCGGCGCCAACACGCTGATCGGCGGCGTCCTCGAACCCGTCGAGGACGCGCCGGTCATCGTCGAGGACGGCGTCTCGCTCGGCGCCGGGTGTCGGGTCACCTCCGGGTTCCGCGTCGGCGAGAACAGCATCGTCGGGGAGAACACGCTTTTGACCCCCCGTATCCCCGTTTACGACCTCGTCGAGGAAGAGATCATTTACGGTCACCTCCCGGCAGAGCGCCGCGCGTTCACGCGGATGGTGGAGTCGTCGGTCGGCGACCACGACCTCTTCGAGGGCGGCGCGTACAAGCCCGCCGTCGTGGCGACCCACGTGGAGGAGGACACCCTCGAAGCGACGCAGCGGGAGGACGCGCTCCGCGAATGAGCGACCGCGACGCGGCCGCGGAACCGACCGCCGAACCCGACGACAACCCGCCGGTCCGCCGCGTGAGCGACTGGGACGCCGACCGGCTCACCGACCTCGCCGACGGCCACGAGACCCCGCTCTACGTACAGGACCTCGACCGCGTCCGCGAGAACTGCGAGCGCCTGCTCGCCGCGTTGCCCGACGCTGACGTGCGGTACGCCGTCAAGGCGCACACCGGCCGGGCCGTCTTGGAGGCAATCCGCGACGCCGGTCTCGACGCCGAGTGCGCCTCCGCGGGCGAGGTGGACCGCGCGCTCGCGGCCGGCTTCGACGGCTCGCGGCTCCACTACACCGCCGTCAACCCGCCGGCCCGCGACCTCGACTACGTCGTCGGCGTCGCCGAGGCGGAGCCCGACCTCACCGTCACCGTCGGCGCGGTCGACACCCTCGACCGACTGACCGAGCGGGGCTACGACGGCCGGGTCTGCGTCCGCGTGAACCCCGGCGTCGGCGCGGGCCACCACGAGAAGGTCACCACCGGCGGCGCCGCGAAGTTCGGGATCCCCTACGACCGCGCCGCTTCCGCGGCGCGGGACGCGGCCGAGCGCGTCGACGTAGTGGGGATCCACGCCCACGCCGGCTCCGGCATCGACCCGGACCAGCTCGACAGCCACCGCGAGTTGGTCGCGCGGATGGGCGAACTGGCGCGGGAGTTGGCCGCGCCGAGCGACGGCGCGTCCGAGGACGACGCGCCCGCTCCGGTCGACCTCGAATACGTCGACGTCGGCGGCGGGTTCGGCGTCCCCTACGAGGAGGACGCCCCGGCCTTGGACCTGCCGGCCGTCGCCGACGCGACCCGCGAGGCTGTCGCGCCGCTCCCCGACGGCGTCGACCTCGCGATAGAGCCCGGGCGGTACGTCGTCGCCGACGCGGGCGTCCTCCTGACGCGCGTGAACACCGTGAAGCCGACGCCGGACGAGACAGTCGTCGGCGTCGACGCGGGGATGACGGACCTGCTCCGTCCCGCGATGTACGACGCATACCACCCGATCCGGAACCTCGGCGGCGGGCGCGGAGCGGACGGGAGCGACGCTCCCGCCCCCGGGGACCGGTCGGCAACCCCTGTCACGGTCGCCGGACCTATCTGTGAGACCGGCGATACGCTGGGTAGGAACCGAGCGCTCGCCGACCCGAACCGCGGGGACCTCCTCGCGGTCGGCGTCGCGGGCGCGTACGGATACGAGATGGCGAGCCAATACAACTCACGACCGCGGCCCGCGGAGGTCGCGCTCGACGACGGAACCGCGACGGTCGTCCGACGCCGAGAGTCCCTCTCGGACCTGACGACGGTCGAACGGGACGCGGGTCGCAGAGGAGAAGAGCGACCGGAGGGTGGCCGATGAGCACCCACGCCGTCCCGGTCGAGAAGTACCACGGCACGGGCAACGACTTCCTCGTCGTCGACGCCGACGCCGAGATAGTCGGCGACCGCGCGGCGTTCGCCCGCGCCCACTGCGACCGCGAGACGGGCGTGGACGGCCGGGACTTCGGCGCCGACGCCGACGACAGCGGCGCGCCCGCGGACCGCCGCGGCGCGGACGGCGTCCTCTTCCTCAGCGACGAGGAGCGGTTCGACCCGACGCGCGTCGTGATGACGCTGGTCCAGCCGGACGGCTCCACCGCGACGATGTGCGGAAACGGCGCCCGCGTCGTCGCACGGTGGGCTCACGACCGGACGGGGGACCGCGAGTTCATGATCGACACGCAGGCCGGCACCCGGCGCGCCACCGTGACCGCGGACGGGACCGCGGCCACCATCGAGATGGGCGCGCCGACGTTCGACCCCCGCCGCGTCCCGGTCGCCAGCGACGGCGCGCTCGCGGACGAACCGCTGATCGACGAACCGGTCGAGGTGCTACCCGTCACCGCCGTCAACACCGGCGTCCCGCACGCGGTCGCGTTCGTCGACGGCGGCCGCGACGACCCGGACGGCATCGACGCGGTCGACCTCAACGCGGTCGCGCCGCCGGTCCGGCACGCCGACGTCTTCCCCGAGGGCGCGAACGTGAACCTCGCGGCGGTCGTCGACGACGGGTCCGGCGACGGCCCCGCGGTCCTCGACCAACGCACCTTCGAGCGCGGCGTCGAGGGCGAGACGCGCTCCTGCGGCACCGGCGCGGTCGCGGTCGTCGCGGCCGCGCGCCGGCTCGGCCTAATCTCCGGCGACGACGCCGTGAGCCGACCGCCGGGCGGCGAACTGGATATCACCGTCCCCGACGCGGGGCACGCCACCCTGACCGGTCCCGTCGCCCACGAGTTTTCAGGGGCGCTCCCCGCCGACCCGCGATGAGCGACGGGAGCGACGCCGCCCCGGGGCGCCCCGACGACTTCGACCCGGTCTCGTTCCTCGAAGACGCGGTCCAGATTCCCTCCCACGAGTCGGTCGACGAGATGCGCGAGTTCGTCGTTGACCTGCTGGACGACCGGAGCGCCGACCCCGCGGTCGCCGCGGACGGCTGCGTCCTCGCGGAGAAGCGCTCGCCGGCCCCCGAAGACGGCCCGCACCTCGTGTTGAACACGCACTTCGACACGGTGACGCCGCACGTCCCGTTCGAGCGGGGCGAGGCGGCGGACGAGCGTGGCGGTTCGGCGGAGGCCCCCGACGGACCCGACGGAGCGAGCGAGGTGATCCGCGGACGCGGCGCCTGCGACGCGAAGGGACCGCTCGCGGCGCTGCTCGCCGGCTTTCTCGCCGCCGACCCCGACCGCGGGCAGATCACGCTCGCGCTCACGCCCGACGAGGAGGAACTCTCGCTCGGCGCGGCGGCGCTGACGGGGCGGCTTCCGGGGACGGACGACCGGCTCGACGGCGACCTGTTCCTCGTCGGGGAGCCGACCGGCCTCGACGCGTGTACCGCCGCGAAGGGACGCTTTCAGGCGACCGTCGAGCTCTCCGGGACGGCCGCGCACGCCGCGGAGTTCGCGGGCGCGAACGCGGTCGCGGCCGCGGAGGACGCGCTCGGCGCGGTCCGGACCTTCGACGCGGACGCCGACGAGCACCCGCAACTCGGCCCGCCGAAGCTCACCCCGACCGTCATCGGGGGGGGCGCGGCGACGAACCAAGTGCCGGCGGACTGTTCGATCACCGTCGACCGGCGGAGCGTGCCGCCCGAGACCGCCGAGGAGTTCCGGTCGTCGCTCGCGGCCGCGGTGCGGGAGTCGCTCGCCGACGGCGCGGGCGGCGACCACGGCGACGTCGACGCCGCGGTCGGGCTCACCGACCGCGAGTCACCGTTCCTCGAGGCGTTCGCGACCGACCCGGACCACGAACTCGTCCGAATCGTCGCGGGGGCGGCGCGCGAGGCGGCCGACGCGGCCGGCCTTCCGAGCGAGCGCGGCGGGTCCGCGCGACCGTTCGGCGCCGCGACGGAGGCCTCCTACTTCGCGCCGGCGCCGACGGTCGTGTTCGGGCCGGGGGACCTCGCCGACGAGTCGGGCGCCGTCGCGCACGCCGAACGGGAGTACGTCCGCGTCCGAGAGGTCGAGGCTGCCGCGGCGGCGGTCAGAGACGCGGTGTCGGCGCTGGTCGGCGGAGCGGAAACGACGGGGACCGACGACGCAGTTTAAAGCAGGAACGTCTCCTTCTGCTCGGCGAGGTCGACGAAGTCGTCGGCGGCCTCGATCAGTTCGTCGGCGGCGGAGTTACCGAACCCCATCGCCTCCACGCGCACGCCCTCGTGACGGAGGTGCGAGCAGAGCCGGGCGAAGTCGCCGTCGCCGGTACAGAGGACGACGGTGTCGACGTGGCTCGCGAGGGAGACGGCGTCGAGGCTCATTCCGAGGTCCCAGTCGGCCTTCTTCGAGCCGTCGGCGAACGTCTTGATCTCCTTGATCTTCGTCTCGAAGCCGATGTCGCGGAGCGCCTCGAAGAAGCTCTCCTCCTCGGGCGAGTCGGCGCGGATCACGTACGCGATGGCGCGGACGAGCGACCGGTCCGCGACGGCCTCGTCGAGCAGGCCGGAGTAGTCGATGTTCCGCGAGTAGACGCTCTGCGCGGAGTGATACAGGTTCTGCGAGTCCGCCAGCACGGCGACGCGCTGGTCCGGGTGAATCTCGCTCATGCGTCCCCCTTCACCGTCCGCCGTTAGGGGCTTTGGGATCCGCGCGGCCGCGATTTCGGGGGTCGGCGGGGTCGCGACGACCACCATGGTTTATGTCCGGCGGTGGCGACCGTGGCCCATGGACGAAAAGCGGTTCGTCGTCGCCCTCTTCGGCCTCGCGGTCGCGGTCATCGCCGGCTACGTGGCCTATCGGTTCGTCGCCCCGCTCACCGTCGCCGTCTTCCTCTACTACTCGACGCGGCGGTTCTACCACCGGCTCGAACGCTTCCGGCTGCCGGCCCGGGTTCGCGCGGTTGTGTCGCTGTCGGTCATCGGCCTCCCGCTCATCGGCCTGGTGAGCTACACGCTGGTGCTGCTCGTCTTGGAGGCGCGGCGGTTCATCGAGACGTATCCGGTGGCCGACACCATCGGCGCGGAGAACTCGGTGATCGGCGACCTCGCGGCGCTGTCGAACCCGACGATGGACGAGCTGCTCGCGGCGTACCGGTCCGGGCAGTTCGACCCTCTCATCGAACTCGTCTCCGAGCAGGCGTCGCTGTTGGCGAGCACGCTGTCGGGGCTCGCCCTGAACCTGCTCATCACCGTGATCGTCACGTACTACCTGCTCATCGACGGGTCGAAGTTCCACGACTGGCTGCTCCGGTTCGACGACGACGCGATCGTCCGCGAGTACCTCGAAACGGCGGACGACGAGCTGGAGGCCGTGCTGTACGGGAACCTGCTCAACGTCATCGCCATCTCGATCATCGCCGTCGTCACCTACCTCGGGTACAACGCGGTCGCTCCGGCGGCGGTCGAGATCCCGTACCCGACGCTCGCGGGCGCGCTCACCGGCGTCGCCAGCCTGATCCCCGTGATCGGGATGAAGATCGTCTACATCCCGATCGCGGCCGCGATGTCGATACCGATCGCGCTCGACGGCGACCTCTCGCTGTTCGCCTACGTCGCCGGGTTCCTCGCCGTCGCGATCGTGGTCGTCGACACCATCCCCGACATCGTCCTCCGGCCGTACTTCAGCGGCGAGACCACCCACGTCGGGCTGCTCATGCTGGCGTACATCTTCGGGCCGGTCGTGTTCGGCTTCCACGGGCTGTTCCTCGCGCCGATCATCCTCGTGGTGGCGCTGACGTTCGCGGACACCGCGCTGTTGCGCCTGCTCGGCGTCGAGCCGGAGCCGGAGCCGGAGATCCCGGAGCGGCAGCACCGCCTCGACGAGTTCTGAGCCGTCGCGAGGCCCGGGGGCTCGGTCGCCGTTGGCGCCGAGCCGAAGTCATATATCCCCGGTCGACGACCGCTCCACGTATGCGACTACACGTCATCGGCCTCGGCGGGGCCGGGGGGCGGATCGCCGACCGCCTCGCCGGCGAACACGGCGACGCCCCGTTCCTCGCGGGCGCACACGCCTTCGACACGGACATGGACGCGCTCGGGGCGCTGAACGCGCTCGGCGAGGAGCGCCGGTACCGGTTCAGTGACGCCGCGGGCGGGGACGGGCTCGGCGGCGACCTCCACGCCGGGCGCCGCCTCGGGGACGCGCACGCGAGCGAACTCGGCCGGGCCATGGACGACCAGCAGCCCTCCCTCGCGGAGGCGTTCCTGATCGTCGTCGGGCTCGGCGGCGCGGCCGGTGCGGGCGCGGCCCCGGCGCTCGCCGCGGAGCTCTCGCGGCTCTACGACGCCCCGGTCTACGCCTTCGGGTTCCTCCCTGCCCACGACGAGACGGTGGAACCGGACGATGACGGGCCGCCGAGCGCGGCGAGCGCGGCCGCGGGCGGCGCGGGGTCCCCCGGTGACGAGCCGGCGCCGCCCACGACCCACCGCCCGCTGGCCGAGCGGAACGCCGCGCGGACCCTCGACGCGCTCTCTGACGAGTGCGCGGCGGTCTTCCCGTTCGACAACGGGGCGTGGATCCGGCCGAGCGAGACGCTCGCCGGGGCCCGCGAGCGGCTCAACCGGGTCGCCGTCGAGCGAATCGCGGCGCTGTTCGGCGCCGGCGAGACGCCCGAGGGGACGGCGACGCCCCAACAGGTGCTCGACGCGAGCGACATCGCCCGCGCGGTCGGGAGCGACGGCCAGATCGCGGCGATCGGGCACGCGACGCAGGCGGTGGACGCGCCCGACTCGGGATCGCGGTTCGGACTCGGGCTGTTCGGCTCCTCGGAGCCGGCCGAGGTCGACACGAGCGCCGCGGTGTCGGCCATCGAGACGGTCATCCGGAAGGCGACCCGCGGGAAGAACACGGTCGAGGTCTCCGAGGGGCACGCCGACCGGACCCTGCTCGTGATCGGCGGCCCGCCCGCGTGGCTCAACCGGGAGGCGATCGCGGACGGGCGGCGCTGGCTCGCCGAGGAGACCGGCTCGGACGCCATCCTGAGCGGCGACGCCCCGGTCCTCGACGGCGACGCGGTCTCCGCGGTCGTGGTCCGCTCCGGCATCGACGAGCCGGACCGGCTCCGCGAGATCCGCGAGACGATCGAGTGACCGCGCCGCCGGCAGCAGAGGGTCGGACGCCACCAGCCGACCCGAACCGGTTAACCGGGTGGCGCGCTCACTGAGACCGTGACGACGCAGGCAGACCTCGGGATCGACCTCGACGTGCGCGACGCCGCGGCCGTCGCGGAGCGACGCGACGAACTGGTCGCCGCGGTGCGGGACCACGCCGGGCAGATCGCCTACCAGCTCGCGCGGCTCCAAGGCGGCGACTACGGCCGGGAGACGCTGTCGACGCCGGGCGGCGAGTGGACGGTGAAACACGAGGCCGGCGAACTGGAGTTCCTGCTGTTCTCGCCGAAATCGGGGTCGGACACGTACGTCGTCTCGACGAAGCAGCCGCCGGAGCCGGCGGCGCTGGCGACCGCGCTCGACGACTACGCGGCGTTCGTGGCGGCGTGGAACGACCACGTCGACTCGCTGTCCGGCGTCCTCGACGGCGTGAGCGCGGAGTTCCCCGAGCCTGCGACCACCGAGGGCGTGGTGGCCGAGCGCGACCGCGTCCTCGATGAAATCCGCGACACCTGCGCGGTGATCGCCGGCGAGATCCACCGGTACGAGGGGGACGACTACGGGACGTTCACCACGCGCGTCGAGGGCGACCGCTGGGAGCTGAAGTACGACGAGGGGGCGGTCTCGTACCTCCGGATCGGCGGGTCGGGCGGGCTCTACCTCCTCTCGCAGTACGGCGCCCCTTCCGCGGCCGACGTCCGGGAGTACGCCGACCGATTCCGCGGGTTCGTCGAGGCGTACAACGAGTTCGTCGACGAACTCGAAAGCGATCTCGAACGGATCGCCGTCTGAGCCGGCGGTCTCCGACCGAGAGATCCGTATCTGTGCGTATCTGAGTCTCATTTTGGCAATACTTATTCATCGCTGTCCAGTACCGACTCGCACATGTCGATCACTCTTCCGGGGCCGACGCTCGGCGTCGTCGGCGGCGGACAGCTGGGCCGGATGCTCGCCGAGGCCGCCGCGCCGCTCGGCGTCGACCTCGTCGTGTTGGACCCGACGCCTGACTGCCCGGCGGCGCCCGTCGCGGCCGACCAGATCGTCGGCGACTTCGACGACGCGGACGCGATAGACGAACTCGCGGCCCGCGTCGACGCGCTGACCTTCGAGATCGAACTCGCGGACCCGGACGTCCTCGCGGCCGCGAGCGAGGAACACGGCGTGCCGGTCCACCCCGACCCGGCCACGCTGGAGACGATCCAGGACAAGCTGGTCCAGAAGGAGGCGCTCGCGGACGCCGGGATCCCGATCCCGGAGTTCGTCGCGGTCGCGACCGCCGAGGGGCTCGAACGCGTCGTCGAGGAGTTCGGCGGCGTCATGCTGAAGGCCCGCGAGGGCGGGTACGACGGCCGCGGGAACGTCCCGGTCGAGACGCCCGACGAGGCCGTCGACGCCCTCGACGCGGTCGGCGGGGCCGCGATGGCCGAGGAGTTCCTCGACTTCGAGCGCGAGATCGCCGTGATGGGGCTGAAGGGTGCGGACGGCGAAACGCGGACCTACCCCGTCACGGAGACGGTCCACCGCGAGGAGATCCTCCGCGAGAGCGTGAGTCCCGCCCGCGCCGACGACGCGGTCGTCGCCGAGGCAGAGTCGATCGCCCACGACGTGCTGGAGGTCCTCGACGGCCGCGGCGTCTTCGGGATCGAACTGTTCGAGACCCGCGACGGGGGGGTGCTGGTCAACGAGATCGCGCCGCGCCCGCACAACTCCGGCCACTGGACGATCGAGGGCGCGCGCACCTCGCAGTTCGAGAACCACGTCCGCGCCGTCCTCGGGTGGCCGCTCGGCCCGACCGACCTCGTCGCGCCCGCGGTCACGGCTAATCTGCTCGGGGATGTCGAGGAGACACGGCCGGCCACGCTCCGGAACGTCGAGACGATCCTCGACGCCCCCGACGCCGACCTCCACTGGTACGGGAAAGACGACGTGTACCCGCTCCGGAAGATGGGGCACCTGACGGTGACGGAACGAGGCGTGGATTCGCCGAACGACGGCGAGGCAGACCGCGACGCGCTGGTCTCTCAGGCGCGAGAACTCCGGAACGGACTGACGTTCCGGGAAGAGTAGTCCCGAACGGCTCTCAGGAGTTGCGGTCTATCCAAGCGCAGAAGTCGTCGAAATCGTGTGCACCGGCGGCGTCCGCGATACCCCTGAGCGTTCCCGCCCGAAGTTCGTCGTGGAGCGGAACCGTGACGTGTCTTTTGTCCGTCTCGTCCGTCGGGCGTTCGTAGTAGAGCTGCGCGTGGTCGCCGGCGGTCCGTCGCCACTCGAACCCGCCGCGGTTGACGAGGACCTTCACGACCTCCCGTCCGGAGAAGGTGCGCCTCGCCACGATATTTGAGGACGTCCGGCGGCTCCGTGTCTCCAGTTTCGTTCTCTTCGGGATCGATCCCGAGTTCCCGAAGCTCTTCCTCGGTCGGCTCGCGACCGATCTCTCCACGGTGGAGCGCGACGGCCTCGTCGAGGTTCTCTAGCGCGTCGGAGCGAGACTGGCCCTGCGTCGTGACGCCAGTTCCCACGTCTCGGGCGATCCACCGCCCCTCGTCTCGCCAGAGGCGGATCTCGCCGTCGTGGTCTCCTCCGTCGTCCGTGGAGCTCGCCATTACCGTAGGATTCGGGCGATTCGGTTGATAAGGGTTGGACAGGGAGCGACGAATACGAGTTCAGCGAAATCGGTCGCCGCATCCGGCACTTCCTTACCGACCTCCGCCGAACGCTCGTCCATGACCACGGTCGACGACCTGATCGAGCGGATCGAAGCGGAGGCGGCGGCGGACGCCGACCCGGCGACCACCCCGGACGTGGGGATCATCATGGGGTCCGACTCGGACCTCCCCGTCATGGAGGACGCCTACGAGGCGCTCGACGACCTCGGCTTCGCGGAGCAGACCGACTTCGGCGACTCGCCGGACGCGCGGTTCACGTACGAGAGCTACGTCGTCTCAGCGCACCGGACGCCGGAGCTGATGTACGCGTACGGGGAGACGGCGACGGAGCGCGGGCTCGACGTGATCGTCGCGGGCGCCGGCGGGAAGTCCGCCGACCTCCCGAACATGACCGCCTCTATCGCGTATCCGGTCCCGGTGATCGGCGTGCCGGTTCAGGAGAAGTCGGTCGACTCCGTCATCGGGATGCCCACCGGCGCGCCGATCGTCGCCGTCGACGCCGGGAAGTCGTACAACGCGGCGCTGTCGGCCGGACAGGTGATCGCGCGCGAACACGACAAGATCGCCGAGCGGCTGGTCGACCTCCACGACGAGCAGAAGGCGGGCGTGGCGGACGTCTCCGTCGACCTCCACGACCTCGGAATCGACGGGTTCCGCGATCGGTAGCGGGACCTCGATCCGGGCGATCGCGACCTCGACACGACGGCCTTTCGCGGTCCGGTGGTCCCTCACTTTCCATTCCGTGACGAACTCGTTCGACAGCTCTCGGTAGGTTCACGGGTGATTCGACCGCGAACGGCCGAGACCGGCCCGCACGCACGCGGACGCACAAGACTCAACGCTTATGAGGGGGCGGTCCAAACGCCAGCACGTTACGGAGACCTATATGAGCGATTGGATAGCGATTGGCGCCTTGGCGGTCGTCGGCCTGCTCATCCCGATAGCGATGATGACAGTGTCGGCGCTGCTCCGTCCGAGCGTGCCTGAGACCGGTAAAAGTACCACCTACGAGTCCGGCGAGACCCCGACGGGCGGGACGCGGATCCGGTTCAACATCCAGTACTACATGGTCGCGCTGTTGTTCGTCGTGTTCGACATCGAGACCGTGTTGCTGTTCCCGTGGGCGGTCATCTACCGTCCGGCCGTCCAGGCCGGCGTGCCGATGGCCGACCTGCTGTGGCCGATGTTGGCGTTCGTCGGGATCCTCGCGGTCGGACTCGTCTGGGCGTGGCGGTCGGGGGCGATCAGCTGGGCCCGCAGCCCCCGCGCGACCAGCAGAAAAACGACGGAGGAATTCAACTAATGAGCAGCGATCAACCGTTTATCACCGACGAATCGCAGGTCGTAACCGAGACCAGAGACGCCCGGATAACCGGGCAGGGGGACCGGTTCAACTCCCGGCTCCGGGAGGCGTTCGGCTCCTCGCCGTTCATCCTCACCAAGTTCGACAAGTTCCTGAACTGGTGTCGGGGGTCCTCGATGTTCATGCTGCAGTTCGGCATCGCCTGCTGTAGCATCGAGATGATGCACACCTACGCGGTGAAACACGACCTCGACCGCTTCGGGTCTGGCGTCCCCCGCGCCTCGCCGCGACAGGCCGACGTGATGATCGTCCCCGGGACGATCGTCTCGAAGTTCGCCCCGCGGATGAAGCGCGTCTACGACCAGATGCCCGAGCCGAAGTTCGTCGTCGGCATGGGCTCGTGCACCATCTCCGGCGGCCCGTTCCAGGAGGGATACAACGTGATCAAGGGCGCCGAGGAGGTGATCCCGATCGACATCCACGTCCCCGGCTGTCCGCCCCGGCCCGAGGCGCTCGTGTACGGCGTCGTGAAGCTTCAGGAGCGCGTCGCCAACGGCGAGGCCGCGCCCGTCACCGTCAAGCCGTACGAGCTGGAGGAGTTCTCCGACCTCGAACGCGACGAACTCGTCGACAAGCTGACCGACCAGATCGACGACGACGAGCTCGTCATGCGGTACAACTTCGCTGATTCGCCATGAGCCTCGAACGACCAGACACCGTCGACGACGGCGGCGTCGAGCGCACCCCCGACGAGCTGGAGGCGCTGCTCGGCGACCTCGTCGTCGACCGCGACGACCACCTGAACGCGCCCGCGTTCGTCATCCGCCCGGACACCGTTCAGGAGACGCTCCGGACCCTGAAGGAGCAGGCGGGGTACGACCACCTCTCCGTCGTCTCCGCACAGGAGTACGAGAACCGCTACGAGTCGATCTACCACCTGAAGAAGTACGACGATCCGACTCAAGAGGTCAGCATCGTCGTGCCCGCCGATAAGGACAACCCCGTCTCGGAGTCGGCCGAGCCCGTCTTCCGCACGGCCGACTGGCACGAGCGGGAGGCGTACGACCTGATCGGGATCGAGTACGACGACCACCCGGACATGCGTCGGATCCTGCTGCCGGAGACTTGGCAGGGCCACCCCCTGTCGATGGACTACGACAAGGACCGGCCGCAGATCGCCACGCTGCCGGAGCACGCGAACCCGCTGGAGGACCACCACAAGGACGCCGAGTCCGACACGATGTTCCTCAACATCGGGCCGCACCACCCGGCGACCCACGGCGTGCTCCACCTGAAGACGGTCCTCGACGGCGAGCAGGTCGCCGACGTCGAGCCCGACATCGGCTACCTCCACCGCAGCGAGGAGCAGATGGCGCAGTCCGGGACGTACCGCCACCAGATCATGCCGTACCCCGACCGCTGGGACTACATCTCGGCGGGCCTGCTCAACGAGTGGGCGTACGCCCGCGCGGCCGAGGACCTCGCCGACATCGAGGTCCCGGAGTACGCGCAGGTCATCCGGACGATGGGCGCGGAGATGTGCCGGATCGCCGCGCACATGCTCGCGCTCGCGACGTTCGCGCTCGACATCAACGGCGACTTCACGGCGACGTTCATGTACGCCATCAACGACCGCGAGCGCGTCCAGAACCTCTTGGAGGACCTGACGGGCCAGCGGCTGATGTTCAACTACTTCCGGCTCGGTGGGGTCGTCTGGGACCTCCCCGAACCCCGGGAGGAGTTCTTCTCGAAGACCCGGGACTTCCTCGACCAGCTCCCGGAGTCCGTCGAGGAGTACCACAACCTGATCACCTCGAACGAGGTGTTCCAGATGCGGACCATCGACACCGGCATCCTGCCGCCGGAGGTCGCGAAGAACTACGGCGCGACCGGCCCCGTCGCCCGCGGCTCAGGCGTCGACTACGACCTGCGCCGCGACGACCCGTACGGGTACTACGACGAACTCGACTGGGACGTCGTCACCGAGGACGGCTGCGACAACTTCAGTCGCCTGCTCGTTCGGATGCGCGAGGTCGAGGAGTCCGCGAAGATCATCGAGCAGTGCGTCGACCTGCTCGAGGACTGGCCCGAAGACGAGCGGAACATCCAGGCGAACGTGCCGCGCACGCTGCGCCCGGACGACGACACGGAGATCTACCGCGCCGTCGAGGGCGCCAAGGGCGAACTCGGCATCTACATCCGCGCGGACGGGACGGACAAGCCCGCCCGGTTCAAGATCCGGTCGCCGTGCTTCTCGAACCTCCAGACGCTGCCGGAGATGGCGAACGGGGAGTACATCCCCGACGTCATCGCCGCGCTCGGTAGCCTCGACGTCGTCCTCGGGGAGGTGGACCGCTGATGGGCACGGCGCCCGCGCAGCTGTTCCCCGAGTTCATCGTCGACACGCTCGGACTCGACAGCGTGATCGGCGAGGTCGCGGCCTCGCTCGTCGCCGCGTTCGTCGTCGGGAACATCATCCTCGCGTTCACGGGCGTCGCGGGCCCGTGGGCGAAACGGAAGATCACGGCCGCGTTCACCGACCGGATCGCGGTCGACCGGATCGGTCCCTACGGACTGCTCATCATCCCGGCGGCCGCGGTCCAGCTCCTCGCGAAGGAGCTCATCATCCCCGAGGGCGTCGACCGTCCCTCGTGGGACATCGCGCCGATCCTCCTGCCGGCGTCGGCGCTGCTCGGCTTCTCCGTCATCCCGATGGGGCAGCTCGGTCCGATCAGCCTCCACCTCGCGGACCCGGAGGTCGGGTTCGCGCTGGTGTTCGCGTTCGCGTCGATCGCGTCCGTCTCGCTGGTGATGGCCGGCTACGCGTCGAACAACAAGTACTCGCTGCTCGGCGGGCTCCGCGCGGTCGCGCAGAACCTCGCATACGAGATTCCGCTCATCGTCACGGCGATGTCGGTCGTCATCTTCTCCGGCACGCTCCAGATGAGCGGCGTCGTCGGCGCGCAGACGGAGACGCTCGTGACGATCGCCGGGGTCTCGATCCCGTCGTGGTACGCGCTCGTGAACCCGTTCGCGTTCGTGCTGTTCCTCACGGCGAACATGGCGGAGATCGGACGGAACCCGTTCGACATCCCAGAGGCGCCGACGGAGATCGTCGCGGGGTACCAGACGGAGTACTCCTCGGCGTACTTCGTCCTCTTCTACCTCGGCGAGTTCGTCCACATCTTCCTCGGCGGGGCGATCCTCGCCGTGACGTTCCTCGGCGGGGCCTCCGGTCCCGGCCCGGAGAGTATCAGCTTCATCTGGTTCGTGGTGAAGATCTGGGGCTTCTTCCTGTTCACGCAGTGGGCCCGCGCGGCGCTGCCGCGCGTCCGGATCGACCAGCTGATCGAGATCGGCTGGAAGGGAATGCTGGTGCTGTCGTTCGCGAACCTGGTGCTCACGGCCGTAATCGTGGGGGTGATTGCCTGATATGATCGGACTCATGAAATCCATGGCGACGACGATGAAACACGCGCTGGACGGGACGACGTTCACGGTGGAATACCCGGAGGACGCGCCCGAGGTGAGCCCGCGGTTCCGCGGAGTCCACAAGTTCAGCCAAGAGCGGTGTATCTGGTGTCGGCAGTGCGAGAACGTCTGTCCGAACGACACGATCCAGATCGTTCAGGACGACCAGCGCAACGGGGAGCAGTACAACCTCCACATCGGGCAGTGCATCTACTGCCGGCTCTGCGAGGAGGTCTGCCCCGTCGACGCCATCCTGCTGACGCAGAACTTCGAGTTCACCGCCGACACGAAGGACGACTTCGTGTTCAACAAAGAACAGCTCAAGAACGTCCCGTGGTACAAAGGGATCGACCCGCTGGAGTCCCGCAACCCCGATCGCGGCGCGTGGATCGGGGAGGGCGACGGCGAGGTCGACTACCAGTAGCGGGCGCGTCTCGAAATCTTCAAAGGGGTTCTCATAGGAGACAAACACAATGGTTTATGCTACCATCGCGTTCGGGCTGTTCGCCGCGGTCACGCTGGCGTTCGCCCTCGGGGTCGTCCTGGCGCGCGACGTGTTCCACGCCGCTCTGCTTCTGGGCGGAGCCCTCACGAGCGTCGCGGTGCACTACGTGATGCTGCGGGCGGAGTTCATTGCCGCCATGCAGATCCTCGTCTACGTTGGCGGGGTCCTCATCCTGGTCACGTTCGCCGTGATGCTCACGCGATCGGATACAGAAACGGAGGTGAGTAGCGCGTGAGCAACGACGAGAGCCGCGGATCTCGGATCGCGCCCGCGATCGCCGTGGGCGGGCTGTTCGCGGTGTTGGCCGCGACGGTCAGCGGAGCGACGTTCGGCTTCGGGGAGGTGGGCTTCCCGGCGGACGCCTCGGTCGTCCACAACATCGGGTACGCCCTCTTCAACCTCGCCGAGTACGAACTCGGCACGGTGCCGTCCGAAGGGTTCCTCGCGGCGTTCCTGATCGCCGCGGTCGCGCTCGACGTCGCGGTCGACGGCGCCGTCTACTTGGCGAAACGCGAGGGGGACGACTCCATCGTCTCCGCGCTCGGGCAGGCGATGACCGACGGCGGACGCGACGGAGGTGACCGCCAGTGAGCGCCGTCGCCGCCTCGATCCCGCCGTCGTGGTACCTCCTCTTGGCGTCGGCCGTGTTCTGTATCGGGCTGTTCGGCGTGTTGACGCGGCGGAGCGCGCTGTACTTCCTCATGAGCGTCGAGCTCATGATGAACGCGGCCAACATCAACTTCGTCGCGTTCGCGCTGTACTACGGCGACCTCACGGGGCAGGTGTTCGCGCTGTTCGTCATCGCGCTCGCCGCCGCCGAGGTCGCCATCGGCATCGGCATCATACTCGTGTTATACCGCAACTTCGGCACGACAGACGTGACTGTTCCCGCGGAGATGAGGTGGTAAGATGGTGGACGCATTCGCATACGTTCCGGCGATCGTGCTCCTCCCGTTCTTCTCGTTCCTAGTCGCGCTCGGCGCGGGTAGGTACCTCCCGAAGGGGGGCGCCTTCGGCGGCGTCGCGGCGACGGCCGGCTCGTTCCTGCTGTCGATCTGGGTCGCCGCGACCGTCGCGGGCGGACAGGCGTACAACGAGACGCTGTACTACTGGGCGAGCGAGGGCGGCGCGGGCATCGGCCCGACGGATATCGAACTCTCCTTCGGCGTCCTGATCGACCCGCTGTCAGCGCTCATGCTCGTCATCGTGACGCTCGTGGCGCTTCTCGTCCACGTGTTCTCGCTCGGCTACATGAACGACGAGGACGAGACGGGGCTGCCGCGCTACTACGCCGGTCTCGGCCTCTTCACGGCGTCGATGCTCGGGTTCGTCGTCGCCGACAACCTGCTGATGGCGTTCATGTTCTTCGAGCTGGTCGGGCTCTGCTCGTACCTGCTCATCGGCTTCAACTTCCGGGAGCCGGGCCCGCCGTCGGCCGCGAAGAAGGCGTTCCTCGTCACTCGCTTCGGCGATTACTTCTTTCTCGTCGGCGTCGTCGCGGTGTTCGCCACCTTCGGCACGGCGCAGTTCGCCGGGCCGGAGTCGTTCCCGGCGCTCGCCGACGCGGCGCTCAACGGCTCCGGCTCGGTCGCGTGGACGCCCGGCGGCGTCGAACTCGGGACGTGGCTGACCGTCGTCGGCCTGCTCGTCTTGGGCGGCGTCGTCGGGAAGTCCGCGCAGTTCCCGCTTCACACGTGGCTCCCCGACGCGATGGAGGGTCCGACGCCCGTCTCCGCGCTGATCCACGCCGCGACGATGGTCGCGGCCGGCGTCTACCTCGTCGCGCGGATGTACGGGTTCTACGTGCTGACGCCGACGACGATGGCGGTCATCGCCTTCGTCGGCGGCTTCACCGCCCTGTTCGCGGCGACGATGGGCGTGGTGAAAGACGAACTGAAGCAGGTGCTCGCGTACTCCACCATCTCGCAGTACGGCTACATGATGCTCGCGCTCGGCGCGGGCGGGTACGTGGCCGCGGTCTTCCACCTGACCACTCACGCGTTCTTCAAAGCGCTCCTGTTCCTCGGCGCCGGGTCGGTCATCATCGCGATGCACCACAACGAGGACATGTGGGACATGGGCGGGCTGAAGTCGAGGATGCCCGTCACCTACTACACCTTCCTCGCCGGGTCGCTAGCGCTCGCGGGTATCTTCCCGTTCGCCGGCTTCTGGTCGAAAGACGAAATCCTCTACGAGGCGCTCGTCCACGGCCTCGACGACCCGCTGCTGCTCGGCGGCTACGTGATGGGGCTGCTCGCGGTGCCGGTCACCGCCTTCTACACCTTCCGGATGGTGTTCCTGACGTTCCACGGCGAGCCCCGCAGCGACACCGCACGCGACCCCAAATCCGTCGGCTGGAACGTGAAGGGGCCGCTGACGGTCCTCGGCTCGCTCGCGGTCGTCACCGGGTTCATCAACATGGTGCCGGTCCAGAAGGTGCTCGGCCTCGAAGGGATCGACCTGCTCCACCTGTGGCTCGACAACCACTGGGGCGGTATCGAGGGACTCTCCTCGCACCACTACGCCGACATCGGCCCGTACAGCAGCGCGTATCTCGTCGGCGGTGAGGTCGGAACCGTCCTCGTCGGCGCGGTCGTCTCGCTCGGCCTCGCGCTGCTCGGACTCGGACTCGCCTGGCGGCTCTACAACGTGGCGTCGCCGACGGAACACACCGCCAAACTCGGCGGGGTCAAAGACGTGTTGTACAACAACTACTACCTCGACGAACTGCAGGTCTGGCTCGCGTATCGGACGGAAGACGTCGCTGGCGGCGCGGACACCTTCGACCAAGGGATCATCGACGGCGTCGTGAACGGCGTCTCGTCGGTGAGCCTGACCGGCGGCGGCCGGATCCGGAAGCTCCAGTCGGGGGTCGTCTCGCAGTACGCCGCGCTGCTCACCTTCGGGCTGGTCGCGCTGTTGCTCGTGCTCGGCGCGACCGGGGGGTGGTTCCTGTGATACTCGAAGCGCTCATGGCGGCCGCCTTCGCCGGCGCGCTGACGGTGTTCCTCGCGCCCGACGAGTGGGCCGGGCGGTTGGCGTTCGCGATCAGCTTGATCCCGTTCGTCGGCAGCCTCTACCTGTGGTCCGGCTTCGAGGCCGGCGGCAACGCGCTGCTCGGCGGCGATATCGCGTACGCGACGCAGATAGAGTGGCTCGAAGTGGGCGGTCGCAGCGTCTCGTGGTTCGTCGGGCTCGACGGGATCAGCCTCCCGCTGTTCGTGCTCACGACGTTCCTCGTGCCGCTGGCGATACTCAGCGCGTGGACGCCCGTCGACACCCGACAGAGCCAGTTCTACGGCCTCATGCTGTTCATGGAGGCGAACCTGCTGGGCGTGTTCGCCGCGCTCGACTTCTTCCTCTGGTTCATCTTCTGGGAGGCCGTGCTGGTCCCGATGTACTTCCTCATCGGGATCTGGGGCGGGCCGCGCCGCAAGTACGCCGCGATCAAGTTCTTCGTCTACACGAACGCGGCGTCGCTGCTGATGTTCATCGGCTTCATGAGCCTCGTGTTCGCGCTCGGCGACTCGGTGTCATCGTTCGCGCTGCCCGAGATCGCGCAGGCAATCGCGGCGGGCGATCTGAGTGCGTGGTTCGGCATCGCGCCAGACCGGATCGCGATGGTCGCGTTCCTCGCGATGTTCCTCGGATTCGCGGTGAAGGTCCCGATCGTTCCGTTCCACACGTGGCTCCCGGACGCCCACGTTCAGGCGCCGACGCCCGCGTCGGTGCTTCTGGCCGGCGTCCTCCTGAAGATGGGGACGTACGCGCTGCTCCGATTCAACTTCACGATGCTGCCCGAACAGGCGTCGATGCTCGCGGTCCCGATCGCGGCGATAGCCGTGATCAGCGTCATCTACGGTGCGATGTTGGCGCTGGCACAGAAGGACCTCAAGCGGATCGTCGCCTACTCCTCCGTCTCGTCGATGGGGTACGTCATCCTCGGACTCATCGTCTTCACCGAGTACGGAGTCGGCGGCGCGACGTTCCAGATGGTCGCGCACGGACTCATCTCTGGGCTGATGTTCATGGCGGTCGGCGTCATCTACAACACCACCCACACCCGGATGGTCGGCGACATGGCCGGGATGGCCGACCGGATGCCGGTCACCGTCGGTATCCTCATCGCCGGCGCCTTCGGCTACATGGGGCTGCCGCTGATGGCCGGCTTCGCCGGCGAGTTCTTCATCTTCGTCGGCTCGCTGTCCGCGCCGGCGCTCCCGTACGCGCCGGTGTTCACGGCGCTCGCGATGTTCGGTATCGTCATCGTCGCCGGCTACCTGCTGTCGGCGATGCAGAGCACGCTGTTCGGGCCGTTCGAACTGGAGACCGACTACGAGGTCGGCCCCGCGGCGTTCCACGACGTCGCCCCGCTCGCGGTGCTGCTCGTGGCGATCATCGTGCTGGGCGTCGCACCCGACATCTTCTTCGAGATGATCCGTGACGCTGCCCTGCCGGTCGTCGAGGGGGTGACGATCAATGGTTAACGGACTACCCGCCGTGACGGCGCTGCTGCCGGTGCTACTGCTGGCCGCCACCGGCCTCGCGCTGCTGCTGGTCGACACGATCCGTCCGGACGCGCGGTCGAACACGTCGATGGCGGTCGTCGGCGCGTTCGGCTCGCTCGCCGCGCTGGCGGCCGCCGTCTGGCTCACCGCGAGCGGCGGCGTGAGCCCGGACGGCGGCGCGGTGCTGCTGTTCGCCGACGCGGTCAAGGTCGATACCATGGCGCTGTTCTTCACCGCCATCTTCGCGTCGGTGACGGCGCTGGTGCTCGTCGCCGCGCACGACTACTTCCACGACCACGCCAACCCGGCGGCGTTCTACTCGCTGGTGACGTTCGCCGCGACCGGGATGGCGCTGCTCGCGGTCGCGAACTCGCTCGCGGTCGTGTTCGTCGCCTTGGAGATGGTGTCGCTGCCGTCGTACGTGCTCGTCGCGTACCTCAAGCAGAACCGCGGGAGCGTCGAGGCGGGGCTGAAGTACTTCCTCGTCGGCGCGCTCTCGTCGGCCATCTTCCTGTTCGGCATCTCGCTCGTGTACGCCGCGACGGGGTCGCTCATCCTCGCCGACATCGCGTCGGCGTCGGTCGAGGGCGTCACCGGTGTCCTCGGCGTCGGCGTCGTGATGATGATCGGCGGCGTGGCGTTCAAGACCGCCTCCGTCCCGTTCCACTTCTGGGCGCCGGAGGCGTACGAGGGCGCGCCCGCGCCGGTGAGCGCGTTCCTCTCGTCGGCCTCGAAGGCCGCCGGGTTCGTCGTCGCGTTCCGCGTGTTCACCGAGGCGTTCCCGGTGGAGATGGCGGTCTCGGCGAACGTCAACTGGATGCTCGCGTTCGCGATCCTCGCGGCCGTCACGATGACGCTCGGTAACTTCGCGGCCGCGGTCCAAGAGGAGGTCAAGCGCATGCTCGCGTACTCCTCTATCGGCCACGCCGGGTACGCGCTCATCGGCGTCGCCGCGCTCACGGTCGACGGGCCCGCCAACGGCACCGTCATGGGCGCCGCGATGGCGCACCTGCTCGTCTACGGGTTCATGAACACCGGCGCGTTCCTCTTCGTCGCGATGGCGGAGCGGTGGGGCGTCGGTCGGACCTTCGAGGACTACGCCGGGCTCGCGCGGCGCGCGCCCGTCGCCTCGACGGCGATGGCCGTGTTCATGTTCTCGCTCGCCGGGCTCCCGCCGTTCGCCGGGTTCTTCTCGAAGTACTTCCTGTTTCAGGCGGCCATCGACAACGGCTTCGTCTGGCTCGCCGGCCTCGGCGCGATAAACAGCGTCGTGTCGCTGTACTATTACAGCCGGGTCGTGAAGGCGCTGTGGCTCGACGACCCCGAGTCGTCGAGCGCGCTCGACGCAATCGACGTGCGGCCGACGGCGCTGTACGCCGCGGTCGTCTTCGCGGCGGTCGCGACCGTGCTGCTGCTGCCCGGCTTCGGCCCCGTCATCGAGACGGCCGAGGCGGCGGCGTCCGCGCTGTTCTGACCGCCGCGGCCGACTCTCGGCCGCCGTTTCGATCCCCGACGTCCCGCCCGGAAGCCACAGATTCTCGTTCCTTCGGACCGTTCCGTTACGTGTGCCTCGCACGCGCAGCTATCGGTGTCTGAACTGTCTCGATCACGCCGTCACCCGCTCGTTCGACACCTCGCACCTCTCGATGACGTGCCCGAACTGCGGGTCGTTCGAGCGGTTCGCCAACGAGGCGGTGATCGAGCGGTTCGAGTCGCTCGAGGCGTCGCCGCCGTCGGAGTTCGACTGGGAGCGGCTGGAGCGGCGGGAGAAGCTGCTGGTCGCCGAGCGCCTCGCTCGCACGGACAAGACGCTCGCCGACTTCGACGTGGCCGTCGACGAGGAAGCGGCGGACGGGCCGGCGGAGGGGGCCGACCCCGAGGCGGGCGACGCGTAGCTACCGGGCGTACAGCTTGCCGCCGACGAGGGCGGCGAGCCCGACGCCGTCGCCCGGCGTGACGGCCACGTAGGGCCGCTCGACCGGGCCGAACACGTCGACGACGCGGCCAACCGTCGAGAGCGACTCGTCGACGACGCTCGCGCCGATCCGGGGCGGCTCGGCGCCGGCGTCGCCGCGGGCGATCGCGAGTCCGCCGGCCGTGCGAACGACGGTGCCGACGCGCCGCACGGTTACTCCCGCAGCACGCCGAGGTACGCGGCGATCGCCTGAACGAGGTCGTTCTTCGCGGTGTCTTCGGTGCCCTTGACCACGACGGAGCCGCGGGGCTCGAACTCCCGGGAGTACGTCGCGTCGCGCTCGACGACCGCGTCGTAGCCGACCTGCTGGACGGCCTTCGCGATCTCGTCGACGGTCGGCGCTTCGACCGCCAGGTCCGTCGGGACGCGGCGGCCCTCCGAGCGTGACAGCTCGGCGTCGAAGTAGGCGGGGTAGACGACGTTCTCGACCATATCGGATACCCTCGCGCGCGGCGTAAGGTCGTTTCGGACCGGCGCGCGCGCGACGCCAGTCAGGGCGTGCGGAACTCGAAGCGGGCCCCGCCGTCCTCGCTCGCGAGCGCGTGGGCGGTCCAGCCGTGCGCCTCGGCGATGCGCTCGCTGATGGCGAGCCCGAGCCCCGTGCCCGACTCCTCGGTCGTGAAGCCGCTCTCGAACACCCGGTCGGCGTCTTCCGGGAGCCCGATCCCGTCGTCTTCGACGTAGAATCCCGCGGAGTCGCCGTTCTCGTCTCGCGCCAATTCCCCGACACGGACCGAGAGCGGGTCGTCGGGGGCGTCGCTGCCGTGCTCGACGCTGTTGTCGGGCTCTGCCCGACCCCTCGTGGAGCCGTGTTCCACGCTGTCGCCGGACCCCGTCCGGCTGCCAGTGGAACCGTGTTCCACGCTGTCGCCGGACCCCGTCCGGCTGCCAGTGGAACCGTGTTCCNCTGTCGCCGGACCCCGTCCGGCTGCCAGTGGAACCGTGTTCCACGCTGTCGCCGGACCCCGTCCGGCTGCCAGTGGAACCGTGTTCCACGCTGTTCCGGAAGACGTTCTCGAACAGTTCGCACAGCCGCGTCCGGCTCGCCTCCAGGCTCGCGTCCGTCTCGACGTCGAGGGTCGCACTCCCGGTGTCGACGCTCTCCCACGCCTCGCGTGCGACGTCCGCCAGCGAGACGGAGTCGGTCTCCCCCACCGAGCGCCCCTGTCTGGCCAGCGACAGGAGGTCCGCGACGAGTTCGTCCATCCGGTCGAGCGCGTCCGCGGCCTTCTGTAGGGAGGCCGTGTCGTCCGTCTCGCGGGCGAGGTCGACGTACCCCTCCGCGACCGACAGCGGGTTCCGGAGGTCGTGGGAGACTATCGAAGCGAACTCGTCGAGCCGCTCGTTCTGCCGCCGGAGGGTCTCCTCGCGTTCGCGCCGGTCGGTGACATCGGTGTAGATGGCGTATCCGGCCGCGTTGGCGGCGTCGAGGTGGATCGGAATGACGTGGAGGATGAAGTGGCGCGGCCCGTCGACGGTGGTCCGCGTCACCTCTCGCCGGACGTTCGCCCCGCGCCGTAGCTGGTCGTTGAGTTCGCCGGCTTCGGACTCGGCGTCGGGGGGGACGATGTACTCGTCGATGGACTCGCCGAGGACCGTCTCCACCTCGTAGCCGAACGTCGCCTCGAACGCGTCGTTCACCTGTCGGACGATCGGTTCGCCGTCGACGTAGTCGTAGGCGATGGCCGGGTCCGGGACGTTCGTGAACAACGCGAGGAGCCTGTCGCGCTCCCCCCGGAGCGTCTCCGTGACGGCGATCCGATCGAGCGTCTCCTCCAAGTGCGAGCCGAGCAGCTCCGCCAGTCGCCGGTCGGCACCGTCGAACTCGTCGGCGGCGGCCGCCGCGAGCTGGAGGACGACGTCGTCGCCCACGGGGACGGTGAGCACCGTGTCGAACCGGCTCTCGGGGTTCGGATTCGGGGCGATGGAGGCGTCGCCGGTCTGGACCGCCTTGCCGGCCACGCCGGCGCCGACGCGGACGCGGTTACAGTCCTCGACTGGCGTCCCGCTGGAGGCGACCACGGGCTCGACCCACTCCCCGTCGCGGACCGCGACCACGCACTGGTACTCGGGGAACACCTGCTCGGCGACCGCGATGGCCGCCCGGTACGCCTCGTCGACCGACCTGACGGCGGCGAGTTCGGTCATCCCGGCGTTGAGCTGCTCGATCCGGGAGGGAGTCCGCGTCGGCTGCGACCGGACGACGGACCGCCGAGCCCGTTCGAGCAGCCACGACACCGTCTCCGAGAGCGCCTCCGGCGACCCGGCGACCGCGTCCACGAGCGGGTCGGTCGCGACCCGGTCCGTCGGGTCGTCGACGTACGCGACCACGGCGCCGACGCCGTCGGCCGACCGGACCCGTTCGAGCCCCGGTTCGTTTACCACGACCGTCACGTCGGCCCCGACGAGCCGCGCCTCGTCGACCCCGTCCGGGGCGGCGGCGTGCGCCTCGGCCGCCCCGCCGTCGCCGGAGTCGCGGCGCTCGGCGTCGAGGTGGGTCCCGAGTTCGCCGGCGAGTTCGGGGTCGTCGTCGAGCACGAGGACCGACGCGCGCTCGCCCAACGCGGAAGTCACAATTGAACGTACTAGGCCGCGCAGAGGGTATAAATCTTCGTACCGATCGCCTGAACGCGGCGCTGTCGGGCGCTTCCGACCGATCGCGGCGTCCGCGGTCGCCCACGAGAACGGTCGTCGTCGCTCCGTCCGAAAATCCGCCGTCGAGCCCGGCTCGGGGGGCCGAACGCCGCCGTTGCGCACCGCGAGCGACCCCGGAACCCTTTTGGAGCAACACGGGCCACGTTCGTGTAATGAGCGATCTCGAAGCGGAGTACCGTCTCGACTACTTCGAGGAGGAGGGGTTCGAGCGCAAGGAGTGTCCCTCCTGTGGCGCGCACTTCTGGACCCGCGACGCGGAGCGGGAACTGTGCGGCGAGCCGCCCTGCGAGGACTACAGCTTCATCGACGACCCGGGCTTCCCGGAGGCGCACTCGCTGTCGGAGATGCGAGAGGCGTTCCTCTCTTTCTTCGAAGCGAACGATCACGAGCGGATCGACCCGTACCCGGTCGCCGCGAACCGGTGGCGGGACGACGTCCTCCTGACGCAGGCGTCGATCTACGACTTCCAGCCGCTCGTCACCTCGGGGCAGACGCCGCCGCCGGCGAACCCACTCACCATCTCGCAGCCGTGCATCCGGATGCAGGACATCGACAACGTCGGGAAGACCGGCCGGCACACGATGGCGTTCGAGATGATGGCCCACCACGCGTTCAACACGCGCGAGGAGGTCGAGGAGGACGAGTACGCCTACCACGGCGAGGTGTACTGGAAAGACGAGACGGTCCAGTACTGCGACGAGCTGTTCGAGAGCCTCGGCGCCGATCTGGAGGCGATCACCTACATCGAGGACCCGTGGGTCGGCGGCGGCAACGCCGGCCCGGCCATCGAGGTCATTTATAAGGGTGCCGAGCTGGCGACGCTCGTCTTCATGTGTATGGAGCAGGACCCCGACGGCGACTACGAGATGAAAGACGGGAACACGTACTCGTTCATGGACACGTACATCGTCGACACCGGGTACGGGCTCGAACGGTGGACGTGGATGAGCCAGGGGACCGCGACGGTGTACGAGGCGATCTACCCCGACGCCATCGACTTCCTGAAGGAGAACGCGGGGATCGAACACACGGAGGCGGAGCAATCGATCGTCCACCGCGCCGCGAAGCTCTCCGGCCGGCTCGACATCGACGACGTCGACGACGTGGAGGCCGCCCGCAGCGAGATCGCCGACCGTCTCGACGTCGACGTGGATCGCCTGCGCGAACTGGTGGAGCCGCTCGAATCGATCTACGCGATCGCCGACCATTCGCGGACGCTCGCGTACATGTTCGGCGACGAGATCGTCCCGTCGAACGTCGGCACGGGCTATCTCGCCCGGATGGTACTCCGCCGGATGAAACGCCTCGTGGACGAGGTGGGCGTCGACGCGCCCCTCGACGAGCTGGTCGACATGCAGGCCGAGCGGATCGGCTACGAGAACCGCGACACGATCCGCGAGATCGTCCGCAGCGAGGAGCGGAAGTACGAGCGCACGCTGGAGCGCGGCGCGCGCAAGGTCGAACAGCTCGCCGACGAGTACGCCGGGGCTGGAGAACCGATTCCGACCGGGGAACTCTTGGAGCTGTACGACTCCCACGGGATCCAGCCCGACATGGTCGCCGACATCGCAGACGATCGCGGCGCGACCGTCGACGTCCCCGACGACTTCTACGCGCTCGTCGCCGACCGCCACGAGGAGGGTGACGCCGCGGCGGCGGCCGACGAGCGCGACGAGCGGCTCGCCGACCTCCCCGAGACGGAGAAGCTGTTCTACGACGACCAGGGGCGCACGGAGTTCGAGGCGGTCGTCCTGGACGTGGTCGACGCCGAGGAGGGGTACGACGTCGTGTTGGACCAGACGATGTTCTATCCCGAGGGCGGCGGGCAGCCGGCCGACAGGGGACAGCTCACGGTCGGCGAGACGACCGTCGACGTCACCGACGTCCAAGAGGCCGACGGGGTCGTCCTCCACCGCACGGACGCGGACCCCGGGAAAGGCGAGTTCGTCAGGGGGCAGGTCGACGGCGACCGCCGCGAGCGGCTCTGCGCGCACCACACCGCGACCCACCTGATCGGCCACGCCGCCCGCGAGGTCCTCGGCGACCACGTCCGACAGGCGGGCGCACAGAAGGGGACCGACTCCGCGCGGCTCGACGTGCGCCACTTCGAGCGCATCACCCGCGAGGACGTGAAGGCGATCGAGCGCGTCGCCAACGAACTCGTCCGCGACGATGTCCCCGTCAGGCAGGAGTGGCCCGACCGCAACGAGGCGGAGGCGGAACACGGCTTCGACCTGTATCAGGGCGGCGTCCCGCCGGGAACGAACGTCCGGCTGATCCACGTCGGCGACGCCGACGTACAGGCCTGCGCGGGCACCCACGTCGACCGGACCGGCGAGATCGGCGCCGTGAAGGTGCTGAAAACGGAGCCGGTTCAGGACGGCGTCGAGCGGATCGCGTTCGCCGCCGGCGCCGCCGCCGTCGAGGCGACCCAGCGCACCGAGGACGCGCTGTACGACGCGGCCGACGTGTTGGACGTCGACCCGCTCGACGTGCCCGAGACGGCCGAGCGCTTCTTCGAGGAGTGGAAGGCCCGAGGCAAGGAGATCGAGTCGCTCAAAGAGGAGCTCGCGGCCGCGCGCGCCGCCGGCGGCGCCGACGCCGAGGAGGTCGAGGTCGCCGGGACGACGGCGGTGATCCAGCGGCTCGACGGCGACGCCGACGAGCTGCGCGCCACCGCCAACGCCCACGTCGACGACGGGAAGGTCGCGGTGATCGGCAGCGGCGCCGACGGCTCCGCGAGCTTCGTCGTCGGCGTCCCCGACGGCGTCGACGTGAACGCCGGGCAGGTCGTCTCCGAACTCGCCGGGCGCGTCGGCGGCGGCGGCGGCGGCCCGCCGGACTTCGCGCAGGGCGGCGGCCCGGACGCCGACGCCCTCGACGACGCGCTCGACGCGGCGCCGGACGTCCTCCGCAGCCTACAAGAGGCCTGAGTACCCGCGATTTCCATGCCGTACGCGACCAACGCCGGCACCGAAATCCGGTACGAGGTGGACGCGCCCGACGCCGGCGATCCGGACGAGGCGGTCGTCTTCTGCGGCGACGTCGGCCTCGGCGCGTGGCAGTTCGGCTGGCAACACGCCGCGCTCGCGGGGCCGCACACGGTGATCACGCCGGAGACGCGCGGCGTCGGTCGGTCGGACGCGCCGCCCGGCCCTTACCGAGTCGAGGACCTCGCGGCCGACCTCGACGCGGTCTGCGCGGCCGAGAGGATCCGGAACGCCCATCTCGTCGGCTACGGGCTCGGCGGGATGGTCGCCCTCACCGCCGCGCTGACCACCTCGCGGCCGGCAAGCCTCTCCCTCGTGGGGACGCCACCTGCGGGCGACGCCTACAACCCAGACGGCGTCTGGGCCGACCCGGCCGACCCGGCGGCGGTCGAGGGGTCGCTCTCCGGGCTGCTCTCGGTCGACTTCCGCGAGGCGCACCCGGACGCGCTCTCGCGGATCGCGGAGTGGCGCGTCGCGGAGGACGCCGACCGCGAGGCGTACGAGGCGCACCGCGCCGCGGTCGATGGATTCGACCTCGCCGACGCGCTCTTCGAGGTCACGACGCCCGCGCTCGTCGTCCACGGGAGCGGCGACACCGCCTGTCCGGTCACCGCCGGCGAGACGCTCGCGGAGGGGCTCCCCCGCGGGGAGTTCCACGCCGTCGAGGGCGCCCGGCACCTCGTCGGCGTCGAGGCGTCGGCCGCGGTCAACGACCTGCTCGTCGGCTGGCTCGCCGAACACGCGACCGACCGGTTCGAGTAGGACCGGCGTGCGGCATACTCCGGCGGGCGAGCGCCCCGTCCGCGTCGTCGGCCGGCGTGTCCGGCGCCGCAATCGTTTTGTGACTCTCCCGTCTCCGTTTGGTCAATGACTCACCTTCGGTTCGCTCTGTTGAACGCCGCCCACGACGGCGCGAACACCCGTCGGAACTTCCGGCGAGAGATCGACGCCGACCTCGTCGAGTTCGACGCCGTCGCGGGAGACCTCCCCGACCACACCGAGTTCGACGGCGTCGTGGTGACGGGGTCGCGCTCCTCAGTCTACTGGGACGAGGCGTGGATCCCACCGCTCGTCGACTACGTCGCCGAGGCCGCCGCGGCCGGCGTCCCGGTCCTCGGCGTCTGTTACGGCCACCAGGTGCTCGCGGAGGCGCTCGGCGGCCGCGTCGCCGGGATGGACGGGTTCGAGATCGGCTACAACGAGATCCGCCAAGTCCGTGGGGACCCGCTGTTCGAGGGGATCGACGAGTCGTTCACTGCCTTCACGACCCACGGCGACGCGGTGGTCGAACTGCCGCCGTCCGCGACGCTGCTCGCCGAGAACGACCGCGGCGTCCACGCGTTCCGCGACGGCCACTGCTGGGGCGTCCAGTTCCACCCCGAGTACGACGTCGAGACCGCCCGCGACGTGACCGACGGCAAGCGGGATCAGATCGGCGACGCCCGCGTGGACGGCGTCCTCGACTCGATCACGCCCGAGGCGTACGACGCCGCCTGCGAGGCGAAGAAGCTGTTCGAGAACTTCACCGCCTACGCCGAGCGGCTGGCGGCCGGCGAGGCGGAAACGGTCGCCGCGGACGACTGATCGGTGCCGTCGCCGCGGTCTCGGTACGCGGCCCCCGGTCGAACACGCTTATACCGTTCCCGGACCGATCCTCGATATGAACGTAGTACCGGACACGAGCGCGGTCGTCGACGGCCGCGTGTCCGAACGCGTCGCGGACGGGACCTACGAGTCGGTCACCGTGTTCGTCCCGGAGGCGGTCGTGGGCGAACTGGAGTCGCAGGCGAACGACGGGCTCGAATCCGGCTGGGACGGGCTGAGCGAGCTCAAGCGGCTCGCCGACTTCGCCGACGACGAGCGGATCGAGCTGCGGTACGTCGGCGAGCGCGCCAGCGGCGACGCCCGCTCGAACGCCCACGAGGGCGACGTGGACGCGCTGATCCGCGACCTGGCCGCCGACCACGACGCGACGCTGCTCTCCAGCGACGTGGTCCAGGCAGAGGTCGCCCGCGCGAAGGGGCTCGACGTCGAGTACGTCGAACCCGTCGCCCGCGGCGTCGTGGACGACCTGCCGATTCAGGAGTTCTTCACCGACGAGACGATGTCCGTCCACCTCAAGACGGACACCGTCCCGAAGGCGAAGCGCGGGACGCTCGGCGAGATGCGCTACGTCGAGATCGACGAGGGACCGACCGACGAGGCGCAGATGCGCGAGTGGGCCAACTCGATCGTCGACCTGGCCCGCCAGTCGAGCGAGGGGTTCATCGAACTCTCCGACGACGGGATGGACATCGTCCAGTTCCGCGACTACCGGATCGCGGTGGCGCGGCCCCCCTTCGCGGACGGCATCGAGATCACCGCGGTCCGCCCCATCGCGAAGACGACCCTCGACGACTACGAGTTCGCCGACGAGTTGCGCGACCGGTTCACGGAGCGGAAGCGCGGCGTACTCATCTCGGGGTCGCCCGGCGCCGGCAAGTCGACGTTCGCGCAGGCGGTCGCCGAGTTCCTCAACGACAGCGACTACGCGGTGAAGACGATGGAGAAGCCGCGGGACCTCCAGGTCGGCCCGGAGATCACCCAGTACGGCGCGCTCGGCGGCGAGATGGAGAACACCGCCGACTCCCTCCTCCTCGTCCGGCCCGACTACACCATCTACGACGAGGTGCGGAAGACGAACGACTTCGAGGTGTTCTCGGACATGCGGATGGCCGGCGTCGGGATGGTCGGCGTCGTCCACGCCTCCCGCGCCATCGACGCGCTCCAGCGGCTCGTCGGCCGCGTCGAACTCGGGATGATCCCCCAGATCGTCGACACCGTCGTCTACATCGAGGCCGGCGAGGTCCACACCGTCTACGACGTGACCACGGAGGTGAAGGTGCCCGCAGGGCTCACCGCCGAGGACCTCGCCCGTCCGGTCATTCAGGTGACGAACTTCGAGACGGGGACCCCGGAGTACGAGATATACACGTTCAACCGGCAGGTCGTCACCGTCCCGCTCGACGAGGAGGGGGGCGAGGCCGAGAGCGAGTCCGGCGTCGGCCGCATCGCGAAAAAGGAGATCGAACGCGAGATCAAGTCGGTCGCGCACGGCCGCGTCGACGTGACGCTCAACGGCGACGACGAGGCGGTCGTCTACGTCACGGAGGGCGACATCGGCACGGTGATCGGGAAGGGCGGCGGCCGCATCGCCGACATCGAGAACCGGCTTGGGATCGACATCGACGTCCGCACGCACGACGAGAAGCCGGGCGGATCGGGAGGCGGCCCCGCCGGCGGCGCCGCCGAGAACGGCCGCGGCGACGGGCAGGTCGGCGCCGAGCGCGGGACGGTGGTCGCGCCGGAGATAACCTCCCGGCACGTCGTCATCGACGTCGACGACGGCGTCGGCGAGACGGTCGAGGTGCGCGCCGACGGCGAGTACCTCTTCACCGCCACGGTCGGGCGCGGCGGCGAGGTCCAGGTCTCCCGCGGCTCCGCCATCGCCGAGGAACTGGAGGACGCGATCGACCGGAACCGGACCGTGACGGTCGTCCCGGCGCGCTGAGACGAGAGCCGTCCGGCGGCGCGCCGAGACGACGGCCGTCCGGGCCGCTCGCGACCCGACGCGGACGTTTCCGAACCCTGTCACGTCGTCGTGCGACGCGGAGACGTACCACGATCGACGTATCGTATTCCTCCTGAAAGATAACGCTTTTTTGCTGTTGGTCGGAACGACGTGGTATGGCCGATGAGTTAAAACGCGGGCTCGAAGGCGTCCTCGTCGCGGAGTCGGATCTGAGCTACGTCGACGGCGAGGTCGGAAAGCTCGTGTATCGCGGGTACGACATCGAGGACCTCGCGCGGGGCGCGAGCTACGAGGAGGTGCTGTACCTGCTGTGGCACGGCTCCCTGCCCACCGCCGCGGAGCTCGACTCGTTCGCCGTCGACCTCGCGGCGGAGCGCGATGTCGGCGACGACGTCATCGAGACGGTTCGCGCGCTCGCGGACGCCGGCGAGCGCCCGATGGCCGCGCTCCGGACCGCGACGTCGATGCTGTCCGCGTACGACCCCGACGAGGAGAGCGACGACGACGGCGAGGCCACCCTCCGTCAGGGCCGTCGGATCACGGCGAAGATCCCGACGGTCCTCGCGGCGTTCGAGCGCGTCCGGCAGGGCGAAGCGCCCGTCGCCCCGGACCCGGAGCTCTCGCACGCCGGGAACTTCCTCTACATGCTCACCGGGACCGAGCCGGACGCGGTGAGCGAGGAGACGTTCGACATGGCGCTCACGCTCCACGCCGACCACGGGCTCAACGCGTCCACGTTCACCGCGATGGTGATCGGCTCGACGATGGCCGACGTCTACTCCGGCGTCACCGGCGGTATCGGCGCGCTCTCCGGTCCCCTCCACGGCGGCGCGAATCAGGACGTGATGGAGGTGCTTCACGAGATCGACGCCTCCTCGAAGGATCCGGTCCAGTGGGTGAAAGACAAGCGGGACGACGGCGGACGCATCCCCGGGTTCGGCCACCGCGTCTACAAAGTGAAAGACCCCCGCGCGAAGATCCTCGAAGAGAAGCTTCGCGACCTCTCGGAGTCGTCGGGCGACACGAAGTGGCTCGACTACACCACCGCGATCGAAGAGTACCTCACCGACCAGGGGCTCGTCGAGAAGGGGATCGCCCCGAACGTGGACTTCTACTCCGGCTCCGTCTACGACTCGCTCGGCATCCCGGTCGACATGTACACGCCCATCTTCGCGATGAGCCGCGTCGGCGGCTGGATCGCCCACGTCGCCGAGTACCAGGAGGACAACCGCCTCATCCGCCCGCGCGCCCGGTACACCGGTCCCGAGGACTCCGAGTTCGTCCCCCTCGACGAGCGGTAACGGAGTTCGCGCGCGACGCGTACCGAGTTTCCCCGTCTCCTCGTTCCCGTTCCTCACTCGAACGCGGCGATCCCCGTCAGGTCCTCGCCGAGTACCAGCGTGTGGATGTCGTGGGTCCCCTCGTAGGTGTAGACGGTCTCGAAGTTCGCCATGTGGCGCATCGGCGAGTAGTCGGTCGTGATTCCGTTGCCGCCGAGCATCTCGCGGGCGATCCGCGACTGGTCGCGCGCCATCCGGACGTTGTTGCGCTTCGCCATCGAGACGTGCTTGGGCGTGAGGTCGCCGCGCTCTTTCAGCTCCGCGAGCCGGTGGGCGAGCAGCTGGCTCGTCGTGATCTGAGTGGCCATCTCCGCGAGCTTCTCCTGTTGGAGCTGGAACCGCGCGATCGGGCCGCCGAACTGGTCGCGGTCGAGCGCGTACTCGCGGGCCTGCTCGAAGCAGTCGCGCGCGGCGCCGACCGCGCCCCACGCGATCCCGTAGCGCGCCTGCGTGAGACACGACAGCGGTCCCTTCATGCCGTTTACTCCCGGGAGGACGTTCTCCTCGGGGACCGAGACGTTCTGAAGGGCGATCTCGCCGGTGATCGACGCCCGCAGCGAGAGCTTATCGTCGATCTCGTTGGTGGTGACGCCGTCGCGGTCGGTCTCGACGAGGAATCCGCGGACCGGCCGCCCCTCGGCGGAGGCGTCGCGCGCCCAGACCACCGCCACGTCCGCGATGGGGGCGTTCGTGATCCACGTCTTCGAGCCGTTGAGGACGTAGCCGTCGCCGTCGCGCTCCGCGGTCGTCTCCATCGCCGAGGGGTCCGACCCGTGGTCGGGCTCCGTCAGTCCGAAACAGCCCACCGCCTCCCCGGTACCGAGGTCCGGCAGCCAGCGCTCCTTCTGTTCGTCGCTGCCGTACGCGTGGATGGGGTACATCACGAGCGCCCCCTGAACGCTGGCCATCGACCGGAGCCCGGAGTCGCACGCCTCCAGCTCCTGCATCAGGAGGCCGTAAGCGGTCTCTGAGACGTTCGGCAGCCCGTAGCCGTCGAGGTTCGAGCCGTAGAAGCCGAGGTCGCCCATCTCGGAGATCAGGTCCGTCGGGAACGTCCCCGCCTGAAAGTGATCGCCGATGTCGGGGCGGACCTGTTCGTCGACGAACTGGCGGGCGGTGTCGCGGATCAGCCGCGCTTCCTCGTCGAGGTCGGCCTCCAGCCCCACGTAATCGAGCATGATCGTTCGTGGGCGTCGCGTCGACAAAAGCGGTTCGCCGTCGTCGCGACCGCGCGCTCGCTCCGCCGCTCTCGCTCGACCGGCTCAGACCCCGAACCGCTCGCGGGCGAACTTCGCGAGCAGCGGGATGTCGTCGAGGTGGAGGAGCTTCGCCATCGCGCTCTTGTCGCCCTGATTCGCCTTTTCGAGGGCGTTGTCGTCGGTCTGACGCAGGTCGCGCATGAACCGGTCGTACCGGTCGTTGGGAGCGAGATACAACAGCCGCGTGAGCATCAGTCGCGCCTTCATCCGCGGGGCCACGTCTCGATGCCAGAGCCGCTCGTAGACCTCGAGGCTCTCCGCGTCGAGGCGACGCTTCGAGTCGGTGAGACACCGGTCAACGGTCGCCGCCGCGGCGCGGGCCGACTTCATCCCCTTGTGGATCCCCTCGCCCCACAGCGGATCGATCGACGGGACCGTGTCGCCGATCGCGAGGAAGCGGTCGGTGTGCATCTGGTCGGGCATCTGGATGTGTGCGGAGCCGCGGTGAACCTTCTCGTCGATCTGTTCGGCGTCTGCGAAGCGTGGGTCGCGGCTCACCCAGTCGTCGAGGTAGCCGTCGACGGTCTTCCCCGCCTCAGCGAACTCGCGGTGCCGGTCGTTCTGGATGTAACAGATCCCCACCTTCGCGGTGTCCTCGCCGGTCGCGAAGATCCACGAGTAGCCGCCGGGCGCGATGTCGTGGTCCAGGCGGAGCATCATCGCGCGCCGGAGGTCGGCGTACTCGGGGTGGTTCATCTCGACGCCCTCCATCTCGTACTCGATACCGATCGCCTGGTTCTCGCGTTCGAGGTCGACGACGTCGAGCGCGCTCGCGAGCGGCGCGGCCGGGCCGGTGGCGTCGATCACCACGTCGGCGTACACCTCCTCGTCGCCGTTGTACCGAACCCCTTCGATGACCCCGTCGTCGTCGAGGATCGGCCGCGAGACTCGCGCGTCGAAGCGGTACTCGGCGCCGTTCTCGCGGCCGTCGGCGACGAGGAACCGCTTGAACTCCGCGAACTCCAACACCGCCCCCGGCTGGTAGCTCTCGTAGTACTCGTTGGGCGACTCCAACACGACGTCGTCGGTGTACGACATCACGACATCGTCGGGGATCCCGAACGAGGACATCATCGACGGGAACGTGCCGGCCGTCGACTTGTTGCTCTGTCGCGGGAACTCGTCTTCCGACTCCGTCTCCAAGACGACGACGTCGTAGTCGCGCGTGGCCAGGTCGCGGGCGCACTGCGCGCCCGCCGGACCGGCCCCGGCGATAGCGACGTCGTAGCGATCAACCATACACGCCAGTTGCGGACCCAGCTAATTAGGCTTGCTGAAACTTGCCGAAAAATCCGCGAGAACCCGCTCGTTCGGCCGGTTTTGGCCGTCGAGAGAGGTCGGAATCGCCCCGGCCTCCTCGGGCGGTCTCAGTAGAACTCGCGGACGAGGTCCGTCGCGCTCTCGGGGGCCCCGTCCGGGATGACGGACATGTCCTCGTCGACGCCGTGCTGCTCGTGGTACGGCACCGACGACTCGTCCTTGTAGATGACGCCCTGGTGTTCCCTCTCGTTGTCAAGGATGACGTCCTTCGCGTCCTCACGGGAGGTCGGGTCGTGGTCCTCCTCCTTCAGGTCGACCAGCGAGTCGCGGAAGTAGTCGTACGTGTCGACGTCGTTGAACGTGACGCACGGCGAGTAGACGTTGACGAAGCCGAACCCGTCGTGCTCGATGGCCTCCTGGATGATCTCCTGGTGGCGGAGCGCGTCCGAGGAGAACGACTGCGCGATGAACGTCGCGCCGGAGGCGAGCGCCAGCGCGTGCGGGTTCACCGGGGGCTGTTTCGGGCCCTCGGGGCTCGTCGACGTCTCGAAGTCCTCGCGGGAGGTCGGCGACGCCTGACCCTTCGTCAGCCCGTAGATGCGGTTGTCCATCACGACGTACGTCATGTCGACGTTGCGCCGGACGGCGTGGACGAAGTGGCCCGCGCCGATGGAGTAGCCGTCGCCGTCGCCGCCGGCGACCATCACTTCGATGTCGGGCCGGGCCATCTTGACGCCGGTCCCGACGGGGAGCGCGCGCCCGTGAACGCCGTGGAGCGCGTAGCTGTGCATGTACGTGCCGATCTTACCGGAACAGCCGATGCCGGCGACGACGAAGGTGTTGTCGGGGTCGTTGCCCGTCTCCGCGAGGGCCTTCATCATCCCGTTCATCGTGCCGAAGTCGCCGCACCCCGGGCACCACGTCGGCTGCTTGTCGGACTTGAAGTCGGTGAATCGAATGTCTGAGCTCATTGGTTACGCCTCCACCCCCTCTGCGAGGGTCGACTTGATCTCCGCTGCGAGTTCGTCGGCCTTGAACCGCACGCCGTTGTACTTGTTCACGCGGTCGACCCGTTCGAGCACGTCGTGCTCGACGAGGTCCGCGAACTGTCCCTGCTCGTTACACTCGACGACGACCGTCGTCTCGGCCGCTTCGACGTCCGCCGAGAGGTCCGGCCGCGGGAAGATGTACGGGACCGAGAGGACCCGCACGTCCTGCCCCTCGTCGTCGAGGATCTCGACCGCCTCGGCGAGCGCGCCCTCGTTCGACCCCCACGTGATCACGAGGTCGTCGGCGTCCGCGTCGCCGAACTCGCGCGGGCTCCAGTCCTCGCGCTCGCGGGCCGTCTCCACCTTCCGGTTGCGCTTGTCGACCTGCGCGACGCGCATGTCGGTGTCCTCCGTCCGGCGGCCCTGCTCGTCGTGTTCGAGGCCGGTGGACATGTGCGCGCCGTCGGCCGTGCCGGGGAACGCCCGCGGCGAGATGCCGTCGTCGGTGAGTTCGTGAGGCTGGAAGCCGCCCGACTCGTTCATGTGGTCGTCGATCGTCGTCTCGTCGACGACGTTGCCGCGGTCGACCTCGACCTCGTCCATGTCGAAGGTCTCCGGGGAGAACGTCTGCTCGGTGACCGCCATCGAGAGGTCGGCGGTGAGGTAGACGGGGAGCTGGTACTTTTCGGCGAGATTGAACGCCTCGACCGTCTTCCAGAAGCACTCGTCGATGGTCGTGGGGGAGAGGACGAACCGCGGCACCTCGCCGTGGCCGCCGTACAGCATCTGGTTCAGGTCGCCCTGCTCCTGTTTCGTCGGCATCCCCGTCGAGGGGCCCGAGCGCATCACGTTACAGATGACGAGCGGCGTCTCCGAGGTGGCGATGAGCCCGAACGTCTCGGTCATCAGGTCGATCCCCGGCCCGGAGGTCGCCGTCATCGCGCGGGCGCCGCCCCGGGCCGCGCCGAGCGCCATGTTGATCGCGGAGAGCTCGTCTTCCGCTTGGACGACGTGACCGCCGTACCGCTCGATGCGGCCGGTGAGGTACGTCATCACGTCGGTCGCGGGCGTGATCGGGTAGCCGGCGTAGAAGCGGCAGCCGGCCGCGATGGCGCCCATCCCGATGGCCTCGTCGCCGTTGAGGAGGACGTAGTCCTCGTCGGTGGTCTCCAGGTCGTAGTCGAACTCGTGGTCGTACTCGTCGGCGACGTACGACCGGCCCGCGCGGGCGGCCTCCTTGTTGTTGTCGACGAGCTTCTGTCCCTTGTCCTTGAACCGCTTCTCCAGCGCCGAGTCGAGGTTCTCGATGGGGAACTCGGCGACCTCGCAGGCGGCGCCGAGCGCGACGACGTTCCGCATGATCGCCCCGCCGGCCTCTTCGGCCAGACTCTTGAGCGGCACGTCGAGCCCGATCATCTCCTCGGGGATCTCGACGTCCTGCATCGTGGTCCGCTCGCCGTCGTAGATGATCACCGACCCCTCGTGGAGCTCGTCGAGGTTCTCCTCGATCGTCCGGGGGGTCAACGCGATCAGCACGTCGAGCCGGTCAACGACGCTCTGTACCTTGTCGACGGAGGTCCGCACCTTGTAGGCGGTGTACCCGCCTCGGATCCGCGATGCGAAGTCCTTCGACGTGAACACGTGCCGACCCGCGCGGGAAAGCGCCTGTGCGAAGATCTTCCCCGTCGAGTCGATGCCGTCGCCGGCCTCTCCGCCGACAGCCCAGTTGAAATCCGCGGCCATGTGCTATGGGCAAGGTTCCGGCGGACTCATCAAAAGGCTTCTGGAAGGAGCCACCGAGGTGTTTCTGGACGAATACGATTTTTCTCGCGAATATTGTCAACTCTATGCTCTATATCCGGCTTCTATACGAAAATAACTGAACAAACATCCACCAGTTTCCTCACGATCGACCCCTCGCGTCGGACCCGTTTTCGACGATCATCGAATTATTGGGCCCCTCCCGGACGCGTCGGCGAGGATGGGCGTGTGGCGTGGGCGGGCGTGTGGCGTGGGCGGGCGTGTGGCGAGGGCGGACATGTCGAGTGGGGGCGCGACGCGTCACTGGGTTTCGACACGGGCAGGACCGACGCCGACGGGAAGGGGTTTGTGTCTCCCCCGCCGATCCGACGTATGGACACGACAGCGACGGTCGAGTCGGTCGAGTCGGTCGGCCCCGACACGTACGCCCTTCGCTTCCGCGCGCCCGAGGGGTTCGCGGCCGAACCCGGACAGTTCGTGAAGCTCGGCACCGAGATCGACGGCGAGTCGGTCGCGCGCTTCTACACGCTCTCGTCGCCCCGCGTCGGCGAGACGTTCGAGGTCACGGTCGGCATCGACCCCGAGGACGGCGGCGAGTTCTCGGCGTTCCTCTCGGGCGCCGAGGCCGGTACCGAGATGACGCTCTCGGGCCCGTTCGGCGACCAGCACTACGACGGCGAGGCCCGTGCGGTCGTGATCGCGGGCGGTCCCGGGGTCGGCCCCGCGGTCGCCATCGCGGAGCGCGCGCTCGACGAGGGCGCCGAGGCCGCGGTGGTCTACCGCGACGACGATGTCGCCCACGCCGACCGGATCGACGCCCTCCGCGAGCGGGGCGCCGCGGTCAAGCTGCTCGACGCGGACGACCCCCTGACCGACGCCGTCGGCGAGGCCCTGACGGGCGCGGACGGCGAGACGACCTTCGTCTACGGGTTCGCCGACCTCGTCGCCGACGCCGAGGCCGCCGTCGACGCGGCCGGCGGCGACGCGGACGCCGCGAAGGTCGAGAACTTCGGGTAGCCGCGGTCGCCGAACGGCCGCGACGAAGGCGCTGCGCGCTCGGCGAATCCTTCCCCGTCGCGGTCGGTCGGCGAATCCCTCCTCGTCGCGGCCTCGTCCGCCGGTGCCGCCACGCTTTACGTACTCCCCCGACAGGTGCGGGTATGGACTACCGGCGACTCGGGGACACGGGACTCAGCGTCTCGGAGCTCTGCTTCGGGACGTGGCGGTTCGGGCGCGAGACGAACGGCGTCGTGGAGACGGGTCGCGAGGAGTCGCACGAGCTCCTCGACGCGGCCGCGGACCGCGGAATCAACTTCATCGACACGGCCAACGTGTACGGGACGCCGAACGGGAAGAGCGAGACGTACATCGGCGAGTGGCTCGCGGACCGCGACCGCGAGGACTACGTGATCGCCTCGAAGGTGTACTTCCCGTTCGACGGGCGCGGCGAGCCCGGCCCCAACGACTCCGGGCTGGGACGGAAGCACATCCGCGCGCAGATCGAGGGCACCCTCGACCGGCTCGACACCGATTACCTCGACGTGTACTACATCCACCGCTGGGACGAGGAGACGCCCATCGAGGAGACGATGCGCGCGCTCGACGAGCTGGTCGCCGAGGGGAAGGTCCACCACCTCGGCGCGTCGACGATGGCGGCCTGGAAGCTGACGAAGGCGCAGTGGACCGCGGACATCAACGACTACGCGAGCTTCGACGTGGTCCAGCCGCTCCACCACGCGGGCTACTACGAGGACGTGAGCGAGTACCTCGACGTCTGTATCGATCAGGACCTCGCCGTCTGCCCGTACTCCCCGCTCGCGGGCGGGTTCCTCACCGGGAAGTACGAGCGCGCCGACCCGGACGACCCGGATCAGGTGATCGCGCCCGACGGCTCCCGGGCGAGCTTCGACGACCGGTTCGAGCGCTTCTACCTCTCCGAGCGCGGCTGGAAGGTGCTCGATGAAGTTCGCGCGGTCGCCGACGAACTCGACGCGACGCCCGCGCAGGTCGCGCTGGCGTGGCTCACCGAGTGGGACGAGTTCACCTGCGTCCCCATCGTCGGCGCGCGGACGGTCGACCAGCTCGACGAGAACGTCGCGGCGGCCGACCTCGACCTCTCGGACACCCAGTGGGACCGAATCATGGACGCGCGCTACGACCCGGACGGGAACCTCTGGGGACACTGAGGGGCGGGACGGGAGAAATCGAGCGGGCGCCTCGCGCTACGTCTCGAAGTCGGGGAGGTCGTCCGGCGCGTCGAAGTCGGCCTCCCAGTCGATGTACTCCTCCTTGAGCGTCTCGCAGACGATCTGTCCCAGCTCCGTGAGCCCCGCGTTGATCGCGGAGACGGTCCCCCACGAGTCGAGGTCGGGGTGGAGGTCGCGCTCCTTCCAGTCCTCGGGGAGCCCCGGGGCGTGGTAGCCGACGCGGTCGGCGAAGTCGTCCCAAAAGAAGTCGAACCGGGAGACGAGGCCGAGGTCGACGGCGATCCGCCAGTCGTCCTCGTCCATGTCGCTGCCCGCGGCCCACTCGTCGAACGCCTCCTCCCACGCACCCTCGCGGAGGAACTCCTCGAGGTCGTCGCGGCGGTACTCCCCGCCCGCCACCTCGGCGTCCTCGTACTCGTTCGGGTCGACGGCGGCGAGTTCGGGGGGCTCCGGCGGGTCGACGTCTAGTGACATGCCCGGAGATGGGCGCCGCCGGGGCAAAACCCTACGGGAACGGAGCGCGGCGAGGGGGTCGGCTCGCACGCTCGGCCGTCGTGTCCGCTCCGATCCGCGCGCTCGGCCGCCGCGTCCGCTCCGATCCGGTCCTTTTACCGCGGTTCCGTTCCGAGGGCGGGTATGGACCTCCGCGCCGTTTCGCGTCGCGTCGGGATCGCCGCCGCCGTCGTCACCGTCGTCGCGCTCGTCGCGCCGTACGCGGTCATCACCGGGCCGGAGTACGCGAGCCAACTGGCGACCTACTACGCGTCCGGCGTCGTCGGCTGGACCGGAATCGCGCTGTTCGCGCTGCTGTCCGCGGTCGTCATCGCCTCCGTCGAGCGGGGGAACGTCGACCCCGGGACGCTCGCCGGCGCGGCGGTCGTCCTCGGGGTCGCGACGACCGCGAGCGCGGCGACGTGGGCGCTGGCGGTCGAGCCGAGCTCGGTGTTCCGCGACCACCTCTGGCTCGTGTGGCACGCGCGCGCCGTCGTCGCGCTGTCCGTCCCCGTGCCCCTCGCCGCCGCGGCGTACGCCCGGGCGCTGTTGACGTAGGAACCGGCCGCCGAACGAAAGGCCCTTATGCCGCACCCGAATATCGTCGAGCGGACTAGGTCGGGCGGTTAGGCCCCGCTCGTCACCCGTGAGGCAGTCTTCAGCGGGGACCGAACAGCGGGCACGTCCGGTCAGACCGGCACGGGCCCCGAGAGCCAACGTGGAAGCCTCGTCCGCCGGGGACAGCGGTCCGCGGCGCTCGCTCGCAGGAGCGATCCGTCGCGGTTCGTCGGCGACACTGGGTCAGGCGCGGAAGCGAGCAGCCCACCGCCGGACGCCCGTCGCTCGTCGGGTCGCGGGGTGGAGGAGGCAATCGGGATACCCCGTGCCGGAACGTCGGGCTACCCCGCCTGTCCGCCATTCATACCGATTCTCGTCTCGTGAGCGGAAGCGCCATCGTATTGTGGTCGGTGGTGTGACAGTCAAAATCGTATACGCGATCGACATTACTGCCCCGAACCCCTCCGAAGCCCCAGCCACGAGGCCGCCGTACGCTCGCTGCGCTCCTCGGTCGCTCGTTTCACTCGCTCCCTGCGGTGCTTGCGTCGCCTACGACGGCCTCGCGGCTGCCCCTTCGAGTCCCACCCGGCACAGCACCACAGCCTCACGCCTCCCCAGCCTCGCGCGTGCTGCTCGGCCGCGATGCGACCTCGCAGGCACGCGCCACCGCAACCGCGGAGAACAGATGATGTCGCTGCTCAGCGACCGGTGTCGTACTTGTACGTCGCCGAGTCCGGGTCGATCCCGAAGTCCTCGGCGGACTCCTCCGGCTCGTCGTCGCCGGTCGGCTCGGCGTGCTTGAACGCCCTTCGAAGGCTGCTCGGCATCTCGAACGCGTCGACGGCCAGTTCGAGGCCGACGACCCCGCCGCCGAGGAACTCCCGCTTCTCGGTGAGGCGGTCCGAGAGCGCGGGCGGGAGGTCGTCGGTGTCGACGCGCTCGAAGCCGAACTGCGAGAGGTACTCCGGCTGGTCGGTGAGCACGTACACCGTCTCGAATCGATCCGCGGCCGCGGTGTCGACGAGGCGCTCGACGACGTGCGCCCCGACCCCGCGGTGCCGCCACTCGGGGAGGACGCCGATGCCGGTGAGCTCGATCCGGTTCGCCTCGTCCTCGTCGCCGCGGTGGAGGCGGAGCCGTCCGAACCCCGCCCGGTCGCCCGACTCCTCGTCGACCGCGATCACGTAGTCCCGCGACCGGAAGGCGACGTCGTCGAGCCCGAGCTGCTCGATAGCGTCCAACAACCACGCCTCGTCACGGTTTTTTGCGTCGCGGACGTACATAGAAGACCGTACGAGACCGGAGGTGAAAAACGGTTCCCCGACCCGGTCGCCCGCCGTCATCGCGTCGCTTTTGCCCGCCGACCGCCGACCGGAGCGCATGGATTTCGGCGCGCTGGCGGAACGGGCGGAACGGGTGGCCGCGAACGACGGCGACATCGAGACGACCCTCGCGGTCGCCGACCTGCTCGCGGACGCCGGCCCCGCCGCCGGTGCCGAGGGTGACGGTCCCGACGGGACCGCCACCGACGACCTCCCCGTCGTCGTTCGGTTCCTCCTCGGTCGCGTCTTCCCCGCCCACGACACCCGCACGCTCGACGTGGGCCCCGCGCTCTGCCGCGAGGCCGTCGCCCGCGCCGCGGGTCCGAACGTCTCCGCTGACGATGTCGAGGACCGCCTCGCGGAGCGCGGCGAGATCGGCGCCGTCGCGGCCGCGTACGACTTCGGCGGCCAGCGGGGGCTCGCCGCGTTCGGGAGCGGCCGCGACGCGCTCACGGTGGCCGACCTCGACGCGGAGCTGCGGGACCTCGCGGCCCAGAGCGGCGACGGCAGCGAGTCGCGCAAACGGGACGCGCTGTTCGGGCTGTTCACGCGGTGTTCGCCGATCGAGGCCGCGTTCCTCGCCCGACTCGTCCTCGGTGAGATGCGGCTCGGCGTGGGCGAGGGAACGGTCCGCGACGCGGTCGCGGAGGCGTTCCTCGCGCCCAAGACACCGTCCGGTGATGCGGACGGCCCGGGGGTCGCAGACGATGCGGCGGACGATGCCGACGTGGAGGATCTTGAACTCGCCGCGCCCGGAGACGCCGTCGCGGCCGTCGAGCGCGCGCTTCAGGTGACCAACGACTACGGGCGGGTCGCGGTCCGCGCCCGCGACGAGGGGATCGCGGGGCTCCGCGAGGAGTCGCTGCGCGTCGGCCGCCCGGTTCAGGCGATGCTCGCGCAGGCGGGCACCGCGACCGACGCGGTCGACGCGTTCGGCGAAGTCGCCGTCGAGACGAAGTTCGACGGCGCCCGCGTTCAGATCCACTACGCGCCGGCCGGAGACGCGCCGGCCGGAGACGCGCCGGACCGGGGCGCGCGGGCCGGGGACGCGCCCGGCGACACCGAGGGGGAAGCCGGCGCGGAACTCGGTCCGCGGCTCTACTCGCGGAACATGGACGACGTGACCGAAGCGCTTCCGGAGATCGTCGAGTACGTCGCCGAGCGCGTCGACGTGCCCGTCATCCTCGACGGCGAGGTCGTCGCGGTCGACGACGACGGCGACCCGCTCCCGTTCCAGGAGGTGCTGCGGCGGTTCCGGCGGAAACACGACGTCGAGCGCATGCGCGAGGCCGTCTCGCTGCGGCTCCACGCCTTCGACTGCCTCCACGCCGACGGCGACGACCTGCTCGACGAGCCCCTCCGCGATCGCCACGACAGGCTTCGAGAGGTCCTCCCCGACGCGGCCGCGGACCTTGCGCTCGCCGACGACGCGGACGCGATCGCGGCCGAGGAGCGGGCGTCCCTCGACGCGGGCCACGAGGGCGTCATGCTGAAGAACCCGGACGCGGCGTACACGCCCGGCGACCGCGGGCGCGACTGGCTGAAGCGAAAGCCGGACGTGGAGACGCTCGACGCCGTCGTCGTCGGCGCCGAGTGGGGCGAGGGGCGCCGCGCGGAGCTGTTCGGCACGTTCCTGCTCGCGGTTCGCGAGGGGGACGCGTCCGCGGCGCAGGACGACGGGAACGACGCCGGCGATCGCAGCGCCGCCGACCACGACGCCGACGACCTCGCCCCCGCGGGCTACGCCACGGTCGGCAAGGTGGCGACGGGGATCACCGACGAGGCGCTCGCGGACCTCACGGAGCGGCTAGAGCCGCACGTCGTCGACGAGACGGGGACGAGGGTCGCGTTCGACCCCGAACTGGTGGTCGAGGTCGGCTACGAGGAGATCCAGACCTCGCCGACGTACTCGGCGGGCTACGCGCTCCGGTTCCCCCGCTTCGTCGGCGTCCGCGAGGACAAGGGCGTCGCCGACGCCGACTCGCTCGCCCGCGTCCGTCGGCTCGCCGGCGACGACTGAGCCGAATCCGGTGGGCAGCCGGCGACGTTCCGACACGCGAAACTCCTTGACGGTCCGGTTCGTAGCGTAGCACATGCCAGGCCCGCTCGGCGACGCGACGCGGCGCGACCTCACCGACGCGGCCGCCGAGCGGCTCGCGGCGGCGGGGTTCGCGGTCGACCGGCCCGAGACGGGCGCCGAGCCGCCGGCGATCGCGACCCGCGGCGACGACCGGGTGGCGGTGGAGCCGCTCGCCGCCGACGACGCGACGCCCACGGTGATCGTCTCCCGGCTCGGGCACGCCCTCGACCGCGACCGCCGGGTCCTGTTCGTCGCCCGCGACGACGCCACCGCGGCGGCCGTGCGCGACCTCCTCGCCGACCCGCCGCTGCTCGCCGATCGGACCGACGGTCGACGGACGTTCCACGTCGGTCCGGACCGGATCCCCGTCTCGGGCGGCGGCTACGCCTGCGTCCGGTCTGACGGCCTCGGCGATCCGACGTTCTCGTGGCGCGAGACTGACACGCCTCTCGGCCCGGTGACGGCTCACTCGGACGTCGACGCGGCCGCGGTCGACGACGAGGGGCGACCCGTCGTCCCGCGGCTCGTCTGCGAGGTCGACGGGGCGCCCGTCGCCGTCCTCGCGGGCGTCGATAGCCTCCATACACCGCCGGACGCGGCGTTCCCGTTCGCGTACCGCCGCGACCCGGACGACAAGCGGTTCCGCGTCCGCCGGGGAGACGACGGGACGGTCGTCGAGACGGTCGGCGGGTTCGCGGCGCTGCGCGAGGCCGGATCCGTCCCGATTCCGATGCCGCTCGTTCCCGAACACGCGCTGGGGCGGTCGGTCGACGACGACGCGCTCGCGGCGGCGTGGGACCTGTCCGTGATCGTCGAGGAAGAGCGATAGCCACCCTCAAGATGCCCGCGTCCGGACCGTGGGCCATGACGGTCCGCTACGAGGAGTTCTCGGTGGAGTGGCTCGGCTACGCGACGGCGCGGCTGGAGACGGACGGGGGACCGGTCGCCTACACCGACCCCGGTCGGTACGGCGTCCTCGACGACTACTGGGCGCGCGACGGCGACCTCGTCGTCGTTACCCACGACCACCACTACGACAGCGACGGGATCCGGTCGGTCGCGAGCGAGGATGCGACGCTCGTGATCTACGAGGCGGTCGACCCCGCCGGCATCGACCGCGACGTGGAACCGGTCGACACGCTCGCCGAAGAGTACGACGTGGTCCGCGTCGGCGAGGAGGAGCGCGTCGACGTCGAGACGCCCGCCGGCGAGGTCCGAGTGTGGTCGGTCCCGGCCCACAACGACCCGGGGGGGCCGAACGCGGGCGCCGACGGCTCGGTCGCGCACCCGCCCGGCTTCGGCTGCGGCTTCCTGCTGTCGCTCGGCGGGCGCACCGTCTTCTGGCCCGGGGACTCGGACGCGCTCGACGGGTTCGCCGAGCTCGACGTCTCCGTCTTCCTCGCGAACATCGGCGGGGGCGGTATCGTCGCCGACCGGCACGAGGCGGCGGAGTTGGCCGAGGCGATGGACCCGGACCTCGTCGTTCCCATCCACTACGACACGTTCGACCTGCTGGAGGCGGACGGCGAGGCGTTCGCCGGCGACGTGGCGAGTCGGTCGATCCCCGTCGCGCTCGACGCACGCTCGGCGAATCAGTAGTCGGGGGCGACGGCGCGGGACTCCCGCGGCCGGTGGGCTTTTCACTCCGCCGCGTCCTTCCCCTGTCGCATGACCACCGAGTCCGCGCTCGCCGACGGGGTCAGGGAGGCGCTTTCGGTCGACGCCGAGGCGTTCGCCGAGCGCGCGGCCGAGGAGGCCGAGAGCGTTAAACAGGAGCTACACGACGGTTCCTTCGACAATCACCAGTCGATCGTCGGCTTCGAGTACGAGTTCTACGCGGTCGGCGACGGGCGGTGGAGCGAGGAGTCGCGGGCTGGCGAGTACGCGCTGATGCGCGTGCCCCGCCGGATGCTGGAGCTGATGGGGTTCGAGAAGGAGCTGGGGCTCCACAACGCCGAGATGTGTACGAGCCCGCAGCCCCTCTCCGACCACGGGCTCCGGGCGCAACTCGCCGAGGTCCGCGCGCGGCTGGAGGCCGCGGAGAACACCGCGGGCGTCGAGGGGATGCGGCTCGTCTCCGACGGGCTCTGGACCATCCCGCCGGCGGGCGAGACCGCCCGCGACTACCTCACCGACAGCGTCGAGGTCGACGGCGTCGTCGTCGCGGTCAACATGAGCGACGCGGTCCGGTACCACGCGATGGCCAACACGGAGCCGGCGGACGCGGGCCGAGAGGGGGCGGCGGGCGCGGAGGTCGACCTCTCGGCGCCGGGCGTGTCGCTGGCGGCGGACACGGTGATGCCCGAGAGCCTCATCACGTCGATCCAGCCGCACTACCAAGTGGCACACGCCGAGACGCTGCCCCGGCACTTCCGGTACGCGCTCCGGATCGCCGCGCCGCTCCTCGCGCTCGGCGTCAACTCCCCGTTCTTCCCGCCGGAGCTGTACGACGACGACTGGGACGGCGAGCGGATCCTCGCCGAGGGGGCGACCGAGAACCGCGTCCACGTGTTCGAGTCCGTCCTCAACGCCCGGACCGACGCCGACAAGGTCCGGTTCCCGCGCGACTTCCGCGACGTCGAGACCGCGGTCGACCGCATCGCGGGCGACGAGACGCTGATCCCGATGCCCGACCCCGGCGGCAGCGACCGCTTCGACGACGACTTCGCGACGTTCCGGACGAAACACGGCAGCTACTGGCGGTGGGTCCGCCCGGTGTTCGAGGGGGCGAGCCGCTCGGCGGCCAACGCCCGGATCGAGTTCCGGCCGATCCCCGGCCAGCCCACGGTCCGCGACTCCATCGCGTTCCAGGGGGCGTTCGCGGGGCTGATGCAGGCGCTCGCCCAGCGCGATCACCCCGTCATCGGCCTCGACTGGGAGACCGCCCGCGACAACTTCTACGCCGCCGTCGCGGACGGCCTCGACGCCGACATGGAGTGGATCGGCCGCGACGGCGAACGCACGACCGACACGGACGAGCTGTACGCCGACCTCCTCGACCACGCGGAGGCGGGGCTCCGGACCGCCGGCTGCGCCGACGACGAGGCGGCCGAGTGGGTGGCCCCGCTCCGCTGGCGCGTCGCGAACCGCACGACGCCGGCGAGCTGGAAGCGGGACCGCGTCCGCGCCCGCCTCGACGACGGCGACGACTTCGAGACGGCCGTGGTCGACACCCAGCGCGAGTACATCCGCCAGCAGGCCGACACGCTCATCGACGGCGGGTTCTCGGCGTGGACGGACGACTGACTCTCCGACGGACGACCGCACCTCGCGACCGCGACACAGTACAGTTATCGGCCCGCCGCCGTACCCGCCCGTATGGACGAGCTGATTTCCGCGGCGCGCGACGCCTTAGAGGCCGCCCACGTCCCGTACTCCGAGTACCGCGTCGGCGCCGCGCTCCGGACCGCCGACGGCACCGTCTACACCGGCTGTAACATCGAGAACGCAAACTACTCCAACAGCCTCCACGCCGAGGAGGTCGCGCTCGCGGAGGCGGTGAAGAACGGCCACCGCGAGTTCGACCGCATCGCGGTCTCCTCCGGCGTCCGCGACGGCGTCACCCCCTGCGGGATGTGCCGACAGAGCCTCGCGGAGTTCGCGGCCGACGACCTCGTCGTCGCCTGCGACGAGGGCGGCGACGCGGTGACGGAGTACACGCTCGGCGGGCTCCTCCCGAACACCATCTCAGAGGGGACGCTCGACGACGCGCGTGAGACGGGCGACGCTCGGGACGCCGGCGGCGACTGATCGGAGCGCGGCTCGCCCCGGCGGTGACCCGCCCTGCCCGCAACGCCTCGACCGCCGGCCCGAGCCGGAAGCCCTTTTGAATCACTCGGAGAAACAGGGGGACATGACCGACGACCCCGAAGACGGCGCCCACGACGCGCCCGCCGCGGACGCCGAGAGCGAGGACCCGAACGACGAGGCCGGCTACCACGTTGAGGTCGCGCCCGAAGACGTCGCGGACGCCGTTCTCCTCCCCGGCAACCCCGAGCGCGTCGACAAGATCACGGCGCTGTGGGACGACCACGAGGAGATCGCGCGCCACCGCGAGTACCGCACCGCCACCGGCAGCTACGACGGCGCGCCAATCTCGGTCACCTCCACCGGGATCGGCTCGCCGTCGGCGGCCATCGCCGTCGAGGAGCTCGCGCGGGTCGGCGTCGACACGTTCATCCGCGTCGGTTCCTGCGGTGCGATCCAGCCGGAGATGGACGTGGGCGACCTGGTGATCACCACCGGCGGCGTCCGGCAGGAGGGGACGAGCGACGAGTACGTCCGCGAGGACTACCCCGCGGGCGCCGACGGCGAGGTCGTCTCCGCCCTCATCGCCGCCGCCGAGCGGCTGGGCCACGACTACCACACCGGCGTCACGATGAGCGCCGACTCCTTCTACGCCGGGCAGGGGCGCCCCGGATTCGACGGGTTCGAGGCCGCCGGCTCGGACGAACTGGTCGCGGAGCTGCGGGACGCGAACGTGAAGAACATCGAGATGGAGGCGTCGGCGATCCTCACGGTCGCGAGCGTGTACGGGCTCCGCGCCGGCGCGGTCTGCTCCGTCTACGCCAACCGCGTGACCGGCGAGTTCCGGACGGAGGGCGAGTCGCGCGCGGCCGAGACCGCGAGCCTCGCGGTGCAGCTCCTCGCGCGCATGGACGAGGTCAAACGCGAGGCGGGCGCGGACCGCTGGCACGCCGGGCTCTCGCTGTAACGACCCCCCGACGCCGCCGCGGTGGCGATATTTGCCTGCGAGCGTTCCAAAGCGACTTTATCTGCGCACCGCGGACCTACACGCATGAGTACACAGGTCGTCGTCGTCGGCTCCGGGTACGCCGGCGCAGGGGCGGTGAAGGCGTTCGAAGACGAGGTCGGGGAGGGCGAGGCCGACCTCACGTGGATCTCGGAACACGACTACCACCTCGTCTTACACGAGGTCCACCGCGCGATCCGCAACCCCGCCGTCGAGGACAAGATCACGATCCCCGTCGACGAGATCAAGTCGCCCGAGTCCGACTTCGTCCAGGGCCGGGTCGTCGACGTCGACACCGAGGATCGGGTCGTCGAGACCGACGACGGGACGACGGTCGACTACGACTACCTCCTCCTCGGGATCGGCTCCACGACCGCCTTCTTCGGCATCGAGGGGCTGAAGGAGAACGCCCACCAGCTGAAGGGGCTCGACGACGCGAAGGCGATCCACGAGGACGTCCGCGAGGCGGCAGCGGACGCGACCCGCTCGGACCCCGCGCAGGTCATCGTCGGCGGCGCCGGCCTCTCCGGTATCCAGACGGCCGGCGAGATAGCCGAGTACCGCGACAAACACCGCGCGCCGCTCGACATCAAGTTGGTCGAGGGGCTCGACGAGGTGTTCCCCGGTAACGACCCCCAGATCCAGGGGGCGCTCCGCCAGCGGCTGGAGGACGCCGACGTCGAGATCCTCACCGGCGACTTCATCTCGGAGGCCGACGAGGAGACCGTCTACCTCGGCGGCGGCGAGGACGAGGAGCCCGAGGAGCTCGCGTACGACGTGCTGATCTGGACCGGCGGCATCACGGGCCAGCCCGAGATCGAGGGCGTCGACGTCGAGAAGGACGAGCGCTCGAACCGCGTCCACGCCGGCTCCGACTTCGCCACCAGCGACGACCGCGTGTTCGCCATCGGCGACACCGCTCTCGTCGAGCAGGGCGACGACGACGTCGCCCCGCCGACCGCACAGGCCGCCTGGCAGGCCGCCGAGGTCGCGGGCGCCAACCTCGCTCGCGCCGCCCGCGGCGCGCCGCTCCGCTCGTGGACCCACGAAGACAAGGGGACCGTCGTCTCCGTCGGCGAGGAGGCAGTCGCCCACGACGTGATGGGCATGCCGATCAAGACGTTCGGCGGCACGCCCGCGAAGCTGCTGAAGAAGGCCATCGCCACGCGATGGATCAACAAGGTCTCCTCCGCGAGCCGCGCCGTCGGCGCCTTCGGCGACATGTAAGCGCGGGGGGTTCGCGACGGCGACGCTTCCGTCGATCTCGGTTTCGGCTCTTTTCAGCGGCGAACCACTCCGCGATTTCCGGTAGGATAGGCCTCGTATCGGTCGAAGAACCGCTCTCGCAGTCAGTGTTCGGCCGGCTCGTCGGGCGCCCGCATGTCGTCGATCCGCAGGATGAGAATGTTCGCGGTGTCGTCTTTGCCGTCGACCGTGCCGTCGACGACGAGCTTCGAGAGCGGCGTCGGGCCGACGGTGACGCTGTCGCCCTCGTGGAAGTCGCGGACCGAACCCTGAACGTGGATCTCGGCGCGGCACAGCTCGGGGTGGTGGACGCTGGAGAGGTCGATCCCGTCGACGTTGATCCCCTCGACCTGCTCGCCCTCGTGGTAGATCGGCACGTCGGCCGGCTCGTCCATGCGCTGGATGTCGAGCGCCTCGTAGGCGTTCGAGGTGGGCTTGTAGCCGCCCTTCGGACCGGGTACCCCCTCGACCAACTGGAGGGCCTTGAGGCTCTGCATCTGGTTGCGGATCGTTCCCGGGTTGCGGTCGACCTCCTCGGCGATCGCCTCGCCCTTCACGGCGTCCTCGCGTTCCCCGTACAGGTTGATGAGGGCCGTGAGGATGCTTTTCTGGCTCGACGTGAGCTCGATCGATGACATGGTGCCAAATACAGAGCGCCCCCGCTTAAATGCGATGGAATTCACTTATAAACGATCGTGTGAGATTCGCTCGGTGAGCGCACTCCGCCGGCGCTTCGCACTCCGGCTCACTCCCCGCGTAGCCGCTTCATCCGCACGTACGCGAGCGGGCTCGACAGCGCGACGACGACGCCGACACCGATCAGCGCGACCCCGAAATCGACCGCGACGAACGAGACCGCGGCGCCGACGAGCCCGATCGCTGCGCCGGTGAACGCGACCGCGATGGTCGCACCGATCGGCTCGATGTCGCCGGGGTCGACCGAGTAGGGGTCCGAGCTACCCATACTCGCCACGTAGCGGGCCGGCCGCAAAACGGTGTCCGATCCGGCGAGGCGAGAACGGGGAGACTGCCGGTGAGGAGAAAACGGGGAGACGGACAGAGAGACACGGGTCAGGGAGCGTGGATCCCCACCATTGAAGCGCCGGCGCGCCGCGTAGCCGGTATGACCACGGTCAGGATCATCGGCGCGCCGACCGACTACGGGGCGAACCGACGCGGGGTCGACATGGGGCCTTCGGCGATTCGGTACGGCGGGCTCGCCGACCAGCTCGCCGGCGCCGGCGTGGAGACCGCCGACGCGGGCGACCTCCTCGTCCCCCGGGCGGAGGAGCGCGACCCCGACGCGGACGCGCCCAGCGAGGGGAAGGCGAAGTTCCTGCGCGAGACGGCCGACGTCTGCCGGCGGCTCGGCGACGAGGTCGCCGCGACGCTCGCGGACGGCGAGGTGCCGCTCGCGCTCGGCGGCGACCACTCCATCGCGATCGGGAGCCTCTCCGGGTCCGCGCGCGACGCGGATATCGGCGCCGTCTGGTTCGACGCGCACGCCGACCTCAACACCCCCGCGACGACGCCCTCGGGCAACGTCCACGGGATGCCGCTGGCGGCCGCGCTCGGGATCGACGAGTTCGCGGACACCGAGTGGGCGAACGCGGCGGGGCTCTCACCGGAGAACGTCGCCCTGGTCGGGCTCCGCTCGGTCGACGGGGCGGAGGCGGAGCTGATCGAAGAGCGCGACTTCGCCGCGTACACGATGTCCGACATCGACGAGCGGGGGATCACCGAGGTGACGGAAGAGGCGCTTTCGGTCGCGGGGGACGGCGTCGACGGGATCCACGTCAGCCTCGATCTGGACTGGCTCGACCCCAACGCCGCGCCCGGCGTCGGGACGCCCGTCCGCGGCGGGGCCACCTACCGCGAGGCGCACAGCGCGATGGAGATCGTCGACGAGACCGACGCGCTCCGCTCGATGGAGATCGTCGAGGTGAACCCGACGCTGGACCAGCACAACGAGACGGCCGAGCTGGCGACAGAGCTGGCGGCGAGCGCGTTCGGCAAGCGCGTGTTATAAATCGAGGTCGGGGTCCGGTCAGACGCCCCGGTCGAGCTCCTCGACGACCCGCTGGAGGTCGGCCGCGGACTCGATCTCGCCTTTGATCTCCTCGCGGCGCCGGACGGACGCCGAGTCGGCGTCGTACGCGCGGACGAACTCGGCGCGGGTGTGTTCGTCGAACGCGTGGCGGATCGCGAAGTAGCCGTCCGGAACGATGGTGCCGCAGACTTTGCACTCGTGGCGCTGGTGGTCGTTCGTCTGGTGGACGATCGCCGCCTCCACGTCGTCGAAGGCGGCGTCGCAGTCGCCGATGCCGCACGTCCAGCGAGGGGCCATACCCCGAACTCTCGCCCGAGGGGGATTAACGGTTTCCCACCTCGGCGGAGTGCGTCGCGGCGGCGACGGGGACGTACTGCGACGGCGGCGAGAGCGAGCGCCGCGCGGTCCGCTCCGCGGTCGCGGCACCGTCGTCGTCGAACGATACGTCTTTGCGCGGCCGCGACGACCGTGCGACCGTGACCCGACCGCAAACGCGCGTCGACGCCCACGTGAAGGTGCTCGACGACGAGGTCGTCGCCCGCGCCAAGGAGCGCGGAATCGACGCGCTCGTGTACGCGCCGCACTTCACGCGCCTCCCGACGGTCCGCGAGCGCGCGGCGCGGTACACCGACGACGAGCTGACCGTCGTCCCCGCCCGCGAGGTGTTCACCGGCGACTGGGGGAACCGGCGGCACCTCCTCGTCCTCGGGCTCTCCGAACCGGTCCCCGACTACATCACCTTCGAGGGCGCGATGGCCGAGTTCGAGCGCCAAAACGCCGCCGTCCTCGTCCCCCACCCCGGCTTCGCGACCATCTCGCTCACGCGGCCCGAGGTCGACGCGCATGCCGCGCGGCTCGACGCGATCGAGACGTACAACACGAAACTGCTCCCCCACCAGAACGCGANCCTTCGAGGGCGCGATGGCCGAGTTCGAGCGCCAAAACGCCGCCGTCCTCGTCCCCCACCCCGGCTTCGCGACCATCTCGCTCACGCGGCCCGAGGTCGACGCGCACGCCGCGCGGCTCGACGCGATCGAGACGTACAACACGAAACTGCTCCCCCACCAGAACGCGCGAGCGCGCCGGACCGCGGCGGAGACCGGCTGCGCCGGGTTCGGCTCGTCGTACGCCCACCTCTCCGGTACGGTCGGCGAAGCGTGGACCGCCTTCGAGGGCGACCTCGCAGACGAGGAGGCGGTCGTCGACGCCTTCCGAGAGCGCCGCCCCCGAACCGTCATCCACCGCGGCGGCGCCGGCCACCAGCTCCGCGGGCTCGTGGAGTTCGCGCACCTCGGCTACGAGAACACGTGGGCGAAGCTCGACCGGATGTTCCTCTCCGGCAACGAGCCGACCCTCCCGTCGAACGTCGCCTACGAGGGCCGGTTCGACGACGTAAGCGTCTACGATTGACATCCTCCCACGGCTGAAGCCGTGGGATTCCTCTCGCGGGATATTAGCTATGCCGTCTCCCCGGAAGCAACCTTCCCATCAGTTTCGATGGTACTCCGGTCTGTGCGCACTTCTTTGGGACTGTCGTGAGGGTGTGATTTCCNCGTCTCCCCGGAAGCAACCTTCCCATCAGTTTCGATGGTACTCCGGTCTGTGCGCACTTCTTTGGGACTGTCGTGAGGGTGTGATTTCCCCGACCAGTCGTGGTCGTCCCACTCGAATCGCACGGGCCGTGCCATCGGCCTGACTTCTTGCTCTGTTTGCTGTTCAAGGAACGTCTTCGAAGCTGTGAGATCCGCGTGTCCTTCAAACCCGCACGGACACGTCAGCGTCTCCTGATGCCGCGTGGTTCGCTCCGTCGACCCGCACTGCGGGCACTCCTGACTCGTCCACGCTTCNACGAGATTGTTCGCACCGATATCCAGAGCGGCCGTTTCATCAGCCAGTGGAGTCGCCCGCGCCTCGTCGGAAACAGTCACGGGCTGCGAAGCTCGGAAGGTGTCATCGGTCTCGTCGTACCACAGGTCCAATCGACCCTGTTTCTCGTAGTCGGGCCAGTTCGGCTCGCCGGCGACTTCGAGCCGGAGACGTCCAGTGTGGTCGTATCTGTCTTTCAGCTCGCTCCCGACCAGTATTTCGAGTCGAGAGCGGTCGCCCCATTCGACGGTGTACGACGTGTTGCGAATGACGGTCTTGAGCTGACGACCGTCNCTCCCGACCAGTATTTCGAGTCGAGAGCGGTCGCCCCATTCGACGGTGTACGACGTGTTGCGAATGACGGTCTTGAGCTGACGACCGTCATTCTCGTTGCCACGGAATCCCGGCGGTTCGGGGTGGTCAGTGACCGACGTGTTCGAGGCGTCGTGGTACTGCTCTTTCAATCGGAAGAACCCGCGCCACGCCTCGCTGTTTTTGCGGATTACCTGTTGAGCAGTGGACGCGCCGAGAACGCCCTTGTACGTGCCTTCGAGGTGGCCCGTATCTACGCCCCACACGTCGCCTTCGAACCCATCTTCGTCGTTGTACCGCATGAGGCGCTGATAATTGACCTCGTTCCAGAGTGCGGCGGAAGCGTCCAACAGGTCCCGTAGCAGCCGCTCTCCGTCCTCGGAAAGCGGACGTACTGCGAATGTGTTGGTACGCTTCACGACGATAGATTATTATACTTTTAGTCTTAAAGTCTTTTTGTCATGCGTCCAAACATAGATATTTCACACACGCTCGGTGGTCGGATCAAAGACTACGCGGAAGCGAACGATCTGGGACTCTCAGAGGCATACACCGAAGTGCTAGAGGCAGGATTGGATGAATTGGAGAGTTGAATATCCAGTAACAGTGTAGTTCGCCCATGTTACCGCAGTTGTCGGATTCACCCCACGGCTAAAGCCGTCGGATGGCCCTCGCGTCAACTACGGAGACCGAACTCCGGTGGTCGGCCCCGCGTTCGACGGGTGACACGCGTGTCCCCGCCCACGTTATAGGGGTCGAAGCCCAAATAGCGCGTATGAATCAACTCGTGAACGGCGAGTGGCGCACGGACACCTACGAGGCCACCGATGAGGAGGGAGCCTTCCAACGCGGCGAGACGACGTTCCGGAACTGGATCGCGGGCAGCGACGTGCCGGACCACGTCGACGCGGAGCCGGACGAGCGCTTCCAGCCGGAGGCCGGCCGGTACCACCTGTACGTCTCGTACGCCTGCCCGTGGGCGCACCGCACGCTGCTCGCGCGGTCGCTGCTCGGCCTCGAAGACGCCATCGGCGTCTCGGTCGTCGACCCGTACCGCGGCGAAGACGGCTGGCAGTTCACCCCGGAGAAGGACGGCTGTACCCGCGATCACCTCCACGACAGCGACTATCTCCGGGAGCTGTACGTCGAGGACGACCCCGACGCCACCTGCCGGGTGACCGTGCCCGTGCTGTGGGACACCGAAGAGGAGACCGTCGTCAACAACGAATCGCGGGAGATCCTCCGGATGCTCTCGACCGCCTTCTCCGACCTCGGCAACGGCGTCTCGCTGCTCCCCGACGCGGACGACGACGCGACCGTCGCGGCCGTCGACGCGGTGATCACGGACATCTACGAGCCGATCAACAACGGCGTCTACCGCGCCGGCTTCGCCACCTCACAGAGCGCCTACGACGACGCGATCGACGACCTGTTCGACGCGCTCGACGGTTACGACGACCGGCTCGCCGATCAGCGCTACCTCGTCGGCGACTCCCTGACGGAGGCGGACATCTGTATGTTCACCACCCTGATCCGCTTCGATCAGGTGTACCACACCCACTTCATGTGCAACCGGAAGTTCATCCACCAGTACGACAACCTCTGGCCGTACCTGCGCGACCTCTACCAGACCGAGGGGGTCACAGAGACGGTGAACATGGAACACATCAAGGAGCACTACTACACCACGCACCCCGACGTGACCCCCTCGGGGATCATCGCGCGCGGCCCCGACCTCGACTTCGAGGCCACCCACGACCGCGACCGCCTCGGCGGCGAGGCGCCGACGCCCCACGCAGCCGACTGAGCGGGAGCGGCTTCGCCCGACTGCGGCTCTTTTCGAAGTGACTTCGCGGTGGCGCGCCGCCGAGCGGCCGCCACCGGCGGCCGCGAGGTGTCCGCGAGGGAGCGGTGAGCGCCCGGCGGGCGCGAACCGCGAGGCTGGGGAGGAACGAGGTGCCGTGCGGCGCAGTGTCGGCGATCGATCGCCGGCCCGACCGCTCGACTGAGCGCGAATCGCGACGACGAAACGGAGAAACGGAGAACGCTGAAACGCAGACGGACGGCAACGGACCGCGCTCGGCCCGTCTACCCTTCCATCCCGCCGAACGAGAGGCCGTCCTCGACGGAGCGCTGCGCCGCGAAGTAGACGATCGCGACCGGCAGCGCGAACAGGTTCGCGAACGCCGCGAAGCGCGTCCACGGCGTCGAGAACCGGCCCTCGGTCGCGATGTTGTACAGCTCAACCGAGAGCGGGTAGTTCTCGGGGCGCAGCAGCGTCTGCGCGATGATGAACTCGTTCCACCCGGCGAGCCAGACGAAGATGAGCACGACGGCGAGCCCCGGCTTCGTCAGCGGGAGGATCACCTCCCGGATCGTCTCCAAGAAGCTCGCGCCGTCGACCATCGCCGCCTCCTCGTAGGAGACGGGGATGTTGTCCATGTACGTCTTCAGCAGCCACGTGTTGAACGGGATCGCCCCCGCGGCGTAGAACAGCCCGAGGACGAACAGGTTGTTCGTGAGTCCGTAGCTGCTGAACAGCGAGTACAGCGCCACGAGCGTCGCGATCGACAGCCCGGCGCCGATCTGGGTGAAGAGGACGTAGCCGTAAAGGATGCGCTTGCGGCCCACGAACCGCCGGCGCGAGAACGCGTACGCCGCCGGGACGATCATCCCGAACCCGGCCGCGAGCGTCACGCTGACGATGTAGAGGCTGTTGAACACCGCGCCGGGACCGGTCTCGGTGCCGGCCCAGCGGAAGCTCACCAGCCCGCCGCTCCCGCCGAGGACGAGCTGGGGATACCCCCAGTCGCCCTCGACGAAGAAGAAGTCGGACTCGAACACCACCCACCGGTACGCGCCGAGGTTGTACGTCGACGGGTCCGGGAAGATGCCGCTGGTGGTGAACAGCCGCGTCCCCTCCGCCAGCGAGGCGGCGAAGATCCAGAACAGCGGGAACAGCAGCACCAACACCATCGCGAGTCCGAACAGCGTCATCAGGACGCTCTTCGCCACGTCCCACGGGGTGCGTTTGCCCGTCCGGAGGTCGTAGATCGCCCGCCGGACGGTGAGGACGAACCGCTTCGGAGCGGTCGCGAACGCGACCAACTTGGCGGCGACGAGCGCCGCGAACGAGCGGATCACGCTCATTCCTCACCCACCCCCTCCGCGAGGCCGCCGTAGCGCACGGCGACGAGCATGAACAGCCCGACGAAGGCGATGGCGACGATGAGGATCGCCGCGGAGAGCCCGAACTCGTTGAAGCTGATCGCTTCGCGGTAGCCGTACACGATTATCAGCTCGTTCTGTCTGGCCGGCCCGCCCTGGTTGAACACCCACGGGATCAGGAACTGCTGGAACGACGTCGCGGCCGTGAGGATCGAGGCGAACAGCACCGGCCCCTTGATCGCCGGAAGGGTGACCGTCCGGAACCGCTGGAGCCACCCGGCGCCGTCGACCATCGCGGCCTCGTGGAGCGACTTGGGAACGTCCTGTAGGGCGCTCACGATGATGATCACCATGAACGGGTACGCGAGCCACACCTCCGTGGTGACGTACGCGAAGAACGCCTCCCAGCGGCCGCTGAGGAAGCCGATCGGCACGTCGAACAGCAGCGCTTGCGGCGCCGACAGCGCCGACATGAACTCGTTGTAGCGGCCGAGCAGCGTGTTGAACACGCCGAACCGGGCGTCGCTGAACATCCCGCGCCAGACGGTGATCGTGAAGATGCCGGGGAACCCCAGCGGGACGATCACCGCGGCGCGCATGTAGCGTTTCCCGACGACCCGCGCGTGGTTCAACAGGAGCGCGATGCCGACGGCGACGAACACCTTGACCACGAGCGAGACGGCGACGAACAGCCACGTCGTCGACATCGACGTCCAGAACTGCGGGTCGCCCAAGAGCTGGACGTAGTTCGCGAGCCCGATCAGTTCGGCGCCGCCGCCGATCACCGAGCCGGCGAACGTCGCGTCGGTCAGCGAGATGTAGAACAGATAGACGATCGGGTACAGCATGAAACTCGAAAAGAGGACCACGCCGGGGATGACGAGCAGCAGCCCCCAGTCGCGACCGGTGAACGGCAGCGCTGACCGGAGCTTCGAGAGCCCGTCTCTGCCGACGTCGAGTTGTGAAGAGGCCATGATGGCTGGTGGAGAGGCTGCCTACTGGTTCTCCCGGATTTCCGATGCGGCCTGATCGAGGGCCGGACCGCTCTCCTGGTTGCCGTTGAAGACGCGGGTCAGCGCCTCGGTCAGCGGCGTCCAGACGGCGTTCATGTTCGGGTGGGTCGGGATGGGGACGCCGTGGTCGACCTGCTGGGCGAACGCCTGAACGTCTTCGGAGAGGTCGCCGTCCTCCACGACCGACGAGAGGACGGGGATGTACCCCTGCTCCTCGGCGTTGGTCGCGATGACGTCCTCGTTCGTGGTGTACCACTCGGCCAGCCCCGTCGCGGCGTCGACCGTCGACTGGTCGGCGTCGGACAGCATCGCGCTGAAGTAGAACGTCTGGATCCCCGAGTACGTCCGGGGGTTGTTGCCGTCGACGGTCGGCAGCGTCGTGACGCCGAGGTTCTCGATCTCGCTCTGGAGGTTTGCAATCTCCCACGGGCCGTTGATCGCGAACGGCGCGGCGCCGTCGGCGAACGCGACGATCTGCGACTCGTAGCCGGGGTCGGCCGGCACGTAGTCGAACAGCTGTTCGAGCGCGTCCATCCCCTGCTTACACTCGTCGCTGTCGAGGGCGGTCTCGAGGCTCTCGGTGTCGAAGATGTCGCCGCCGTACGCCTGAATGAACCCGCTGACGAAGTAGGGGTCCGTCACGGGGTACGAGAGACCGTACTCGCCGTTCTCGGGGTTGTGGTACTCGTCCATCACCGAGAGCAGCTCCTCGAACGTCTCGGGCGGCTCGTCGACCATGTCCTCGTTGTAGAACAGCGTGACCGTCTCCGAGGCGAACGGAAGCCCGTGGAGCGCGCCGTCGAACTGGACCGCCTCCTGGGCGGTCTCGGTGAACACGTCGAGCGAGGTGTCGACGTCGTCGCTCGCGTCGTAGAGGAACGGCGGCTCTTCGCGGACCGCGAACCGGCCGATCCAGTCGTGCGCCCAGATCCACGAGTCGGGACCCTCTCCCGACGGGATGGCGGTCTCGAGCTGCTGGTCGAGTTCGCCGCCCGGCTCGTTCTTCTCGATCGTGTTGGGGCTCTCGGACTCGTACTGGTCGATGTACGAGGACAGGGCCTCGTCCTCGCCGTCGGAGAGGTCCGTCCACACCGTCGCGGTTCCGCCGCTGTTGCCACCGTCACCGCCGTCGCTCCCGTCGCTCCCGTCGCTGCCGTCACCGCCATCGCCGCCGTCGCCGCCGTCGCCGCCGGTGCTGATACAGCCCGCGAGTCCCGCGAGCGCAGTCGTTCCCCCCATCGCCTTGAGCAGCGTTCTACGTTTCTCGGTCATGTGTCCAGAACAAATGATGAATTATATTTTCATACGTTTAGTGTTTGGGGTACGTCCCGATCGATCCGGATCGATATGCGTCGACTGTGAAGATCGACGATCGACTCAGCCGGCGGAGTGTTGCCAATATTTGAGAAGAGATTCTTCACCATATATCAGAAAAACAGCAAAGAACTCATAAGCCAGCGGACCGGTCTTCAGGGAAATGGCACGCGTCGCGCTCGACACGCTCCGGAAGGAGTTCGACAGAGGGACCATCGTCGCCGTCGACGACTTGGACCTAGAGATCGACGACGGGGAGTTCGTGACCGTGGTCGGGCCGTCGGGCTGCGGGAAGACCACCACGCTCCGGATGGTCGCGGGGCTCGAAGAGCCCACGTCGGGCACCGTCAGCTTCGACGACGAGGACGTCACCGACATCCACGCGAAGGAGCGCCCGGTCGCGATGGTGTTCCAGAACTACGCGCTGTACCCGCACAAGACGGTCCGCGAGAACATGGCGTTCGGGCTCAAGATGAGCACCGACATGACGACGGAGGAGCGCCACGAGCGCGTCCGCGAGATGGCGGAGATGATGGGCATCGAGGACCTCCTCGACGACAAGCCCGACGAGCTCTCCGGCGGGCAGAAGCAGCGGGTCGCGCTCGGCCGCGCCATCGCCCGCGAGCCCGAGGTGTTCCTCTTCGACGAGCCGCTCTCGAACCTCGACGCGAAGCTCCGAACCGAGATGCGCGCGGAGATCCAGAAGCTCCAGAAGGAGTTCGGCGTCACCGCGATGTACGTCACCCACGATCAGGAGGAGGCGATGACGATGGGCGACCGCCTCGCCATCCTGAACGACGGGGAGCTCCAGCAGGTCGGCGAACCCACCGAGGTGTACCAGAACCCGGTGAACGAGTTCGTCGCCGGCTTCATCGGCTCGCCGTCGATGAACTTCCTCGACGTCGACGCAGAGACCGACGGGACGACGGCGACGATCCGCGACGAGTCGTCGGGGCTCGCGTTCTCGCTCAGCCGCGACTACGTCGCCGGCCACGACCTCGAAAGCGGCCCGTACACGCTCGGGATCCGCCCCGAGAACATCGGGATCGTCGAGGACCCGACCGGCGAGGAGACGCTCACCGCGACCGTCGAGGTCGTCGAGCCGATCGGCTCCGACAACTACGTCCACCTCGACGTGAACGACGACTTCCTGGCGCGGGCGCCCGCCGACGTTCAGCCCGAGGCCGGCGATCAGGTCGGCGTCGTCTTCGAGGAGCCGGACCTCCACCTGTTCGACGCCGAGACCGGCGAGGACGTGTTCCTCACCGACGAGGAGATCGCGGCCGCGGTCGCTTAACGAGAGTCGATTTTCGGAGACGGCACAGACGTGTGAACCGATCGTTCGTACTTTCTCTCTGAATCGGAGGCGGATTCGCGGCGCCGTTCTGTTCGACCGGAAGCCACTGCTACCGCAGAGAACACCGCCAAAGCCCCAGCCGCGCTCGACTCCCACAGCTCGCTGCGCTCCTCAGTCGTTCGCTCCGCTCACTCCTTGCGGTGCTTGCGTCGCTGGGGTTCGCCGACCGCGGCTGCCCCTTTGAGTCCCGCCCCGCACCGCAACCGCAGCCTCACGCCTCCCCAACCTCGCGGTTCGCGCTCTCCGAGCGCTCACCGCGTCCCTCGCGCGTGCGACATCGCGCCCTGCGGGCGCTCGTCGGCACGCGCCGCCGCAGTTCGGTCAGAAGTAGCGGCCTCTGAGAGCCCCCGCCCTGCTGCCACCGCCGACAACGGCTTGAAGTGCGCGCTCGTCAGACGGAGCGTACGAATGGAGCCGCCAGACATCGAGCGGTTGGACGAGCGGACCGTCCAGCGGATCGCGGCCGGCGAGGTCGTCGAGCGCCCCGCGAGCGTCGTGAAGGAGTTGGTCGAGAACAGCCTCGACGCGGGCGCGAGCCGCGTGGCGGTGTCGGTCGAGTCCGGCGGCACCGAGGGGATCCGCGTCCGCGACGACGGCGTGGGCATCCCCGCGGACCAGCTGGAGGCGGCCGTCGCGGAGCACGCCACCTCGAAGATCGGCGACATCGAGGACCTCGACCGCGGCGTCGCCACGCTCGGGTTCCGCGGCGAGGCGCTGTACACCGTCGGCGCCGTCTCCCGGCTCACCGTCCGCTCGCGCCCCCCGGACGCCGAGGCCGGCGCGGAGATCACCGTCGCGGGCGGCGACGTGGGCGAGGTCCGCCCCGCGGGCTGCCCGGCGGGCACGACCGTCGAGGTCGACGACCTCTTCTACAACACGCCCGCCCGCGAGAAGTTCCTCAAGCGGACCGCCACGGAGTTCGACCACGTGAACACGGTCTTGACCGGCTACGCGCTGGCGAACCCCGACGTCGCCGTCTCGCTGGAACACGACGGCCGCGAGACGTTCGCGACCGAGGGGAACGGCGACCTCCGCTCGGCCGTCCTCGCGGTCTACGGCCGCGAGGTGGCCGAGTCGATGATCGACGTCGACTGGACGCCCGAAAGAAAGGAAGACGCGGACGGATCGGCCGACGACGACGCCCCCGTCAAGCGGGTCACGGGGCTGGTCTCGCACCCGGAGACGGCGCGCTCGACCCGCGACTACCTCTCGACGTACGTCAACGGCCGGTACGTCACCGCGAGCGCGCTCCGCGAGGCGACCCTCGACGCCTACGGCGGCCAGTTGGCCCCCGACCGCTACCCCTTCGCGGTCCTCTTCGTCGAGGTCCCGGCCGGCGACGTCGACGTGAACGTCCACCCGCGCAAGCTGGAGGTGCGCTTCGACGAGGAGCCGGCGGTCCGGGAGGCGGTCGAGACCGCCGTCGAGGAGGCCTTGCTCGACCACGGCCTGATCCGCTCGACGGCGCCCCGCGGCCAGTCGGCCCCCGACCAGACCCCGGTCGACCCCGAGACGCCCGACACCGAGGCCGTCGGCGGCGCGAACGCGGACCACGAGCGCGCCGCGCGAGAGGGACGCGGCCGCGCAGCCTCCGGAAACTCGTCGGACGCCGGGGGCGACGCCGGCGCGGCGCAGACCGACGATGCCGACGACTCCGGGACACCGACCGAACTGGACCCCTCGGACGACGCGGCGTGGGCGGTCGACGGTCTGGACGGCGGGGACGCGGCCGGGGGCGGATCGGCCGACGACCGGACGGGACGGGGACTCGGCGACGCGGACGGCGACGCCCGCCCCTCGCCGCGGAACTGGCAGGACGGCTCCGGGGAACGGGACGGCGATCCCCCGACGGGGGCCGACGACGACCTGAGCGGAGTCGACGACGCCGCGGAGACGCTGGCGGACGCGGTCGACCGCGACGCCGACACCTCGGACGCCGACATCCCGACGAGCGCACCCTCGGCCGAGGACGGACCGACTCGGGGCGAGGTGTCGGTCGATGGGGACGCGTCGACCGACGTGGACGCGCCGGCCCCGAGCGAAACGGAGTCCGACGACAACGACGACACGGCGCGGCGGAGTTCCCGAGTGCGCCCCGCGACGCGCCAACGAACCCTCGACGGCGACGGGACGGAGAGCGAGCGCGAGTTCGACTCGCTGCCCTCGCTGCGGCTGCTCGGACAGCTCCACGAGACGTACGTCGTCGCCGAGGCGCCCGACGGGCTCGTGCTGATCGACCAACACGCGGCCGACGAGCGCGTGAACTACGAGCGGCTGAAGGCGGTCTTCGCGGACGGCGCGGACGCGCAGGCGCTTGCGGAGCCGGTCCGCATCGAGCTGACCGCCCGCGAGGCGGCGCTGTTCGAGGAGTTCGTCGACGACCTGGCCGAAATCGGGTTCCGGGCCGAGCGCGCGGGCGACCGCGAGGTCGCGGTGACGGCGGTCCCGGCCGTCTTCGACGCCGCGCTCGATCCGGACCTCCTCCGCGACGTGCTCTCCGCGCTGGTCGACGACGCCGCCGCGGGCGACGAGCCGGTCGCGGACGTCGTCGACGAGCTGCTCGCCGACCTCGCCTGCTACCCCTCAGTCACGGGGAACACGTCGCTGACCGAGGGGCGGGTCGTCGACCTCCTCGACCGCCTCGACGCCTGCGAGAACCCCTACGCCTGTCCGCACGGCCGCCCGGTCGTGATCCGGCTCGACCGCGACGAGATCGGGTCGCGGTTCGAGCGCGACTACCCCGGACACGGGGGCCGGCGGGCGGAGTGAGTCCGCGGCGAAAGCCTCCCTCCGTCGACCGCAGAGAGGTACGTTTTAGGCGACCGCGGTCGACCCGCGTCCATGGAACGCGTAGCGATCGTCGGCGCGTCGATGACCCGGTTCGGGCAGCGCGACGCCTGGGTGCGGGAGCTGCTGGCGGAGGCGGGCGCGGCCGCGCTCGACGACGCCGGCGTCGACGGCGACGACCTCGACCACCTGTACGTCTCGAACATGGCCAGCGGCGAGTTCGAGGGCCAGACCGGCGTCCCGAACGCGCTCGCCCACGACCTGGCGGCCCAGCCCGCCTACACGGCCCGGATCGACCAGACCTCCTCGTCGGGCGGCGCGGGCGTGTACGCGGCGTGGCAGTCGGTCGCCTCCGGCGCGAGCGACCTCACGATGCTCGTCGGCGGCGAGAAGATGACTCACCGGACCACGTCGGAGGCGACCGACGTGATCGCCTCGCTCACCCACCCGGTCGAGTACAAGCAGGGCGTCACGCTCCCCTCGTTCGCGGGGCTCACCGCGCGCCTGTACCTCGACGAGTACGACGCGCCCCGCGAGAGCCTCGGGAAGGTCGCGGTGAAGAATCACGAGAACGGCGTGGACAACCCCCACGCGCAGTTCCGGAAGGAGGTCGACCTCGACACGGTCCTCGACTCGCCGATCGTCGCCGACCCGCTCCGACTGTACGACTTCTGCCCGATCACGGACGGCTCGGCGGCGCTCGTGTTCTGTCCGGAGTCGGTCGCCGAGGAGTACGCGCCCGACGGGAACTACGCCGTTATCTCGGGGATCGGCGGCGCGACCGACACCCACGTCGTCCACGAGCGCGCGGACCCGACGACGATGGGCGGCGTCGTCGACTCCTCTGACATCGCCTACGAGATGGCCGGTATCGGCCCGGACGACGTCGACGTGGCCGAACTCCACGACATGTTCACCATCCTAGAGTTCCTCCAGAGCGAGGACCTCGGCTTCTTCGAGAAGGGCGAGGGGTGGAAGGCCGTCGAGGAGGGCGTCACCGACCGCGACGGCGACCTCCCGATCAACACCTCCGGCGGCCTCAAGTCGAAGGGGCACCCGCTCGGGGCCAGCGGCGTCGCGCAGGTGTACGAGATATTCAAGCAGGTCACGGGCGACGCCGGGCCGCGGCAGGTCGAGGCCGACACGGGCCTCGCCTGTAACGTCGGCGGGTTCGGGAACTGCGTGACCACCACCATCCTGGAGGGAAGCCAATGAGCGACCACGAGAGCGACGACGCGACCGGAAGCGACGAGCAGGAGGGCGGCAACGGCGACGAACCGACCTTCGAGGCGGCGGAGTACGCGGACGGCACCGTCACGCACCCGCCCCACACCGTGAGCCCGAACGGCGCCGAGCGCGTCGGGACGGTCGACCTCCGGGAGCGCGAGGGCCGGGTCGTCACGTGGACGACCTCGACCGCGACGCCGCCGGGCGTCCGCGAGCCGAACACCCTCGCGATCGTCGAGTTCGAGATGGGCGACGACTACGACGGGCCGCCGGTACGCGCGCTCGGCCAGATCGCCGAGCGCGGCGAGCCGGGGGGCTCCGGGGGCGCCGCGGACGCCGACGGCGGCGAGCAGTTCGACGTCGACATCGGCGACCGCGTCGAGCCGGTGTACGCGGACGAACTCCGCGAGCCGGGCGCCGGCATCCGCGAGCCCGAGAGTCAGGACTGGGACGGTTTCCGGTTCCGGCCGGTCAAGTAGTCCGCCCACTGCGCCAGTCTCGTTTTCGCCCGATCAGGCCCTGAACCGCGACGCGCCGGAGTCGGTGAGCGGGCCGAGCCGCTCCTCGTGGATCCCGTCAAGCGTGTACACGTCTGGGCGGTAGCGGATCTCCTCGGTCACGCCGTGAACGTCCCGCAGCCGACGCCGGACGCGGTCGACGTCCTCCCGGTCGAAGTAGTTGGGCGTGAACACCAGCACGGCGTAGTCGGTCTCGCCGAACGCCTCGCGGCCGGCGGCGGTCGTGACCTTCGCGTCCCAGAGCCGCTCGGCCGCAACGTCCTCGACCACCGCCTCCCAGAGGTCGTCCACCCTCTCCGGCGGGCGCTCGACGAGCCACTTCCCGCTCAGGTAGGTGGTCTCCAGCGCGAGCCGGTCGACGTCGCGGACGGTCTCGGGGTCGGCCGGGAGCGACTCGGCCGCCTCCGCGTCGACCGCCGGGCGGTCGGCCTCGGCCGTCGCGGCCGGCCGCGTCACGCCGTGTTCCCGGAAGTAGCCGTCGCGGGCCTGTCGCGGGAACCCGGTCATGTGCTTGACCCGGAGCCAGCGCCGCTCCGGTTCGTCGATGGCGGTGGGCGAGCGGTCGGTGACCATGGTTACGGTTCCGCGTCGCGGGACAAAACGGTCTCGACGGGCGGAGCGGCAGAGTCGGTAAGAGCGCGGCGGGGCGCCGTCCACGGCCATTAGACCCGTCGGTAGTCCCCGAGTCGCGTGCCGTCGAGCAGGTAGGCGTCCGCGGCGGGCAGCGCGGCGGGGAGGTACGGCGCGAGGAACGACTGGCCGTCGACGTTCACCCACGTGCCCCCCGAGCGCTCGTTGAACGCGGGGAAGACGATCAGTTCGGGGGGATCGCCCGCCCGGGTGGGAGTCTCGCCGGTCTCGGTGAACGCCGCGGGGTCGAGTTCCCCCCGGAGCCACGCGCGCTCGACGCGCGAGCCGCCGACCGCGTCCTCCAGCCGCACCTGCGGGTGTTCGTGGCCGGTACAGATCACGTCGGCCTCAACGAGCGCGGGGTCGGGCCAAGTGTGGCCGTGACAGACCGCGACGGCGGACGCCGAGCCCTCGCCAAGCCTCCCGCCCGCCGGCCCGATCACGTCGAGGTCGTCGGCGAACGCCTCGGCGACGCCCGCGTCGTGGTTCCCCTCGACGAGCGTCATCGGGACGCGGTCGGTGACGGCGCGGATCAACGTCTCCAGCTCCGCGCGCTCGTCGCCGTCCGGCGCGCCGATCCGGTGCGCGAGGTCGCCGAGGACGACGAGCCGGTCGGCGTCGGTCTCGGCGATAAGGCCGCAGAGGCGCTCGCGGCGCTCGTCGGCCCGGGAGTCAACTTCGACGCCGCGCTCGTAGCGCAGGCCGACCTCGATGCCGGCGTGGACGTCGGCGACGAGCAGCGCGCGCTCGCCGCCGAGGTCGGCCACGGCCGCCGGCTCGCCGGCGACCGGCTCGACACGCGCCATCAGATCGGCTTGAGCAGCCCGTCGCCGGGCTCGTAGCACTGCCCGCTCATCAGCGCGTCCTGGATGGCGTCCTCGACCGCGCCCGGCTCGGCGCCGTGGTCGTCGGCGACGCGCTCGACGACCGCCTCGCGGGGCGCGCCGTCGCCGTCGTCGAGGTCCCCCATCGCCGCGACCGCCGCGGCTTCGAGGTCGACGTCGTCGGCGTCTCCGTCGGCGTCGGCCGCAGTCTCCTCGTCGCCATCGTCGTCGGTCGCGGATTCAATGTCGTCGGTCTCCTCGCTCTCGGACGCGGCCGCGTCGTCCGCAGCCGCTCCGGGCTCGTCGACCGGCTCCTCGGCGATCTCCTCCGGATCGGGCACGTCGATGTCGGCCTCGCCCGGCTCGTCGACCTCGGTCCCGGTCGCGAAGTCGGTGCCGAACTCGGACTCGATCTCCTCGCGCTCCTCGTCGTCGAGCTGGTACATGTCGTCGGCGTCCGGGTCGAGGTCCGCGGTCGCGTCGCCCTCGGCGTCGAGGTCGTCGATCGCGTCGTCCTCGCCCCCGCCGGCGTCGAAGTCACCGAGACCGCCGTCGTCGGACGTGTCGCTGTCGTCGGCCGCGGCGTCGTCGGTCGCGGCGTCGTCGGTCGCGGCGTCGTCGGTCGGCTCGGTGGAGTCGTCCGCATCGGCGAGCGATTCGGCGTCGGCGGTCGCGGTCGGCTCCGATTCCGCCGCCTCACCCTCGGTGGAGTCGTCGGATCCGGCGACCTCCGTCTCGGCCGCGTCGTCGAACGACGAATCGGCACCAGTGGTCGCTCCCGAATCGGCGACCGACCCCGCCTCCGCGGTCGGTTCGGCGTCGTCCTCACCGGCAGACGATTCCGGTTCGGCGCCGGCGTCCTCGTCCGCGTCTCCGTCACCCTCCACCGTCGCCGCCGGCTCCGCAATCGTCACGTCGGTTTCGGGGAGCGGGCCGATCGCGGTCGCATCTCCCTCGTCCGGCGCGAGGTCGAGCGACCGGACCTCGTCGCGGTCGCCCGCGATCATCTCCAGCGCGTCGACCGCGAGCCGGCGGACCGCCTCGGCGTAGGCCGCGGTGGTGCCGTAGTGGTCGAGCGCCTTCGGGATCCCGGCCGCGAGCGGGGCCGGCGCGCCGCCGGCCTCCAGCGCCGCACGGAGGTCGTCGCCGCGGAGGTCGGCGTCGAGCGCCTGCTCGAACACCGCGAGGCGGTCGAGCGTCGCCTCGGCGGCGGAGACCACCCAGCGGTCGCGGGTGTCGGCGTCGACCTCGTTGAGGCTCTCCGGGCGGACCGAGGTGAACACGCGGTCGGAGTCCTCGGGCTCGAAGGTGCGCGCCTTCCCGGTGAGCGCGACGAACGCCGGCGGCTCGGCGCGTTCGAGGAACGTCTGCGCCTCCGGCTGGTACTGCCCCGCGTAGGTGACGAACGCCCCGGAGGGGTCGACGACCCGGCCGCGGCGCGTCTCGTCGTTCACGCGCTCGACCTCGGTGAGCACGCCGGCGGTGAACAGGCGGTTCACCCGCGCGCCGGTCGGGGTGACGACGTAGTTCGGGGCGCGCTCCTCATCGCTCTCGGAGTAGGAGAGGGAAGCGTCGTCGAACTCGGCCGCGAACACGCGGTAGGCGACCTCCCGCGCGCCCGGCCCGTCGTCGCTCATTCGCCCACCTCCGCGAGCGCGGCGCGGGCGTGGTCGGCCGGGTCGTCGTCGGCGAGTTCGAACTCGACCGCGTCGAGGGTGGCACCGTAGTCGTCGACCGAGAGGTTCCCGCGGACGCGGTAGGCGCGCCCGACGAGCGAGTCGGCGATGTCGTCGGCGACGACCGCCTTGTCCATCGCGTCCTTCGCCGCCGCGAGCGCGTCGTCGAGCCCGCCGCCGTACACCTCGGCGGTGAGTTCGTCGTCGAGGACGACCGTGACCGTGTCGGTGCCGTCGTCGAGGATGGCCTTCACCCGCAGGTCGTCCTCGCCGTCCACGTCCCCGTGGCTCCGACACTGGCCGTTCTGGACGACGCGGCCACACTCCGGACAGCGCTCGATGAGCCCGGAGCCGTCACGGACCTCCAACACGTTGCCGACGACCTCGACGTCGAACATCCCGCCGGAGCCGACCGCGTCGGCGACCGAGAGCCGCGGAGCGTCCTCCGCGACCTCGACGGGGTCGGGGAGCGGCGTCACCGTCGAGAACTCGGTGAGGTTGATCGAGGGGACGCCGCGGAACTCCCGGACGTACACGTCCTCGATCCGGAGGTCGGCGCCGGCCTCGATCTCGGAGCGCGGCTGCCAGTCGGTGAACGGCAGCTTCGCCGTCTCGTCGCCGACGACGCCCTCTAAGATCTCCGTCTCGCCGTCGCGCCCGGAGATGGTCTTCTCGTCGACCTCCAGCACGCGGACCTCCACGTTGCGGCCGCGGTCGCCCGCGGCGATGTCGACGAGGCTGCGGTCGCCGCCGACTTCGCGGTCGACCTCGACCGCCTCGTCGGCGATGGCGACCGTCGTGGAGTCGTTGAGGTTCAGCTCCGGCTCCCCCTCCCACTCGCGGACGCCGGCGTTGCCGATCGTCAGCGAGTCGCCCGGCTCGAAGCCGAAGTCCTGCCACGCGGTGTAGGAGATGACGCCGGTCTCGTCGGCGATCTCTCCCTCCCGGATCGTGAGGTCGTCGCCCTGGTAGCGGATCGTGCGCGTCCCCTGCGTCAGCACGCGGACGGTGACCGTCACGCCGTCGTGGTCGGTCGTGATCTCGCCCACGTCGACGGCGTCGGGCGTGGGCGACGACCCGCCGCCACCGCCGCCGTGCTTCCGGCGGACGCTCTGTTTCGCCTCGTCGATGGGGACGCTGTACTCCAGCAAGTTCTCCAGGTCGGCTTTGACCTCCTCTTTGTCGACGCCGAGGTCGGAGGCGAGCTCCTCGGCATGGCTGTTGACGTCCATCGGAGCGAGGTTCGGCGCCGCCGCACAAAAGGATTCACCACCGTTTCGGAGACCGGACGCGGCGCGCCGCCGGTAGGGCTAAACGGCCCCCGGTCGCATGAGGCCACATGGACGACACCGAGATCAATGTCGACGCGCGGATCGCCGAGGACCGCACGGTCATCGACGTGACGGGCACGCGGGACGTCGCGGTCGTCGTGCGGTCCGAGGGCGGCGAGCGGATCTACCTCCCGCCCGAGGGGTTCGACGACCCGGTCGGGGGGTCGCCGTACACCTCGCCGTATCAGGGCGCCGGCGCGGGCGGCGAGGAGAGCCCGTACGGCGGGACGACCGGCAGCACGCGCGGCGTGATGGAGACCGCGGACGGCTTCCGGGTCACGCACCCGGAGCCGGTGAGCGAGTTCGACGTGTTCCGAGGCGCCGGGGACTGAAGGAAGGCCTCGGGAAGAAGGGGTTCGGACGCGTTACGCGACGTCTTCGTACACGGCGAGCGTGTCCTCGGCGACGTCCAGCCACTCGCGGCGCTCGTACTCCGGCGGCTCCTCGCGGTCGAGCGCCTCGATGAGCCCGTCGACGATCGATTCGGAGTCGACAGTGACCTCCAAGAGACAGCCGTCAGGGAGTACCTCCGCGACGCCCGCCGGGGTCGCGACGACCTGCGTGCCCGCCTCCAGCGCCTCGGTGATCGTGATCCCGAACGGCTCCGCGTAGGAGGGCGAGACGAACGCGTCCGAGGCGGCGTAGTAGTCGCCCAGTTCGGCCTCGGGGACGTACCCGACGAACTCGACGCGGTCGTCGATGCCGAGCAGCTCGGCGAACCGCTTCAGCTGCTCGGTCTGGTGGCCCGACCCGCCGACGACGAGCGTCACGTCGCGGCCGCGCAGCTTCTTGGTCGCGTACAGGAGGTGCGAGATCCCCTTCTGGTCGGTGTGGCGGCCGACGAAGAACAGCATCTCGCCGTCGATGTCCAGATCCGCGCGCACGTCCTTGCCCGAGAACTTCGGCGTCGAGAACCCGTTGTACACGACCCGCGAGTCCGCGTCGTACAGCTCTCGGATGTCCTCGCGGACGATTTCGCTGACCGCGATGTTCGTGTCGGCGGCGTTCGCGAGCCGGCGCTCGGTCTCGACCTCGCGGCTCGGCGGGTCGATGTTGCGGTCGCTCGCCAGCGAGTGGAACGAGGAGACCCACGTGGCGTCGGACTCGCGGGCGGCGGCGCGGCCGGGCCCGTAGCCGAACCAGTCGTGCGTGTGGATCACGTCGTAGTCGGGCGCGAGCTCGGCGAAGCGGTCGGAGAGCTGTCCGACGCGCGCCGCGACGTCGCCCTCGCCGGTCTCGACGGGTTCGAGCCCCGGCTCGTCGTCGGGCGCGAACTCCGCCGGCAACACCAGCGTGGCGTCGACGCCGAGTTCGTCGCGCAACCCGGTGAACAGTTCTCCCACGTGGACGTCGAGCCCGCCGGTGATGTTCGGCGGGAACCCCCACCCCAGCATGAGTACGCTCGGCGGCATACACCACCGTTTCGGGAGTCGGCACTTAGGTATGCCCCTCGTGGCGCGCGGCGGAGCGAGGCGGGAGGGGGCGGAGAGGATCGGAGAGCGGAGAAGGGAGTCGGACCGCGTCAGGCCGCGCGGACCGCGTCGCGCAGCGCGTCGGTGCGGTCGGTGATCGACTCGGCGGCATCCCCGAGCACGTCGAGCGGGTCGCCCTCCTCGGCCTTGACGGTGAGGACGGGCTCGGTCTGGCCCCCGGACTGCTCGGGGTTCATGTCGTAGGTCGCGGCCGCGACATCGTCCGACTCCAGCAGGGCGCCCTTCAGCACGTTCATGAACGTGTGGTCCTCGCCCGCGATCTCGATGTGGAGTTCCGTGTCGGTCTTCTCGATGACCCGCAGTTCCATACCCGAGAGGTCGGGCGAGCGGCGTTTCAAGCTTTCGTCTCCCGGATCTCGCCGGATGCGGACGGGTCGCACGCGACCCGAAAGCGTATGCCGCCCGCTCCGGTGGCCGCCGTATGGAGATCCGACGCCTCCCGCCCGACGAGGGCGCCCTCCGCCGCTACACGACGGAGCTGTGGCTCCCCTACCACCGCGACCTCGCGGCCGCGGCGGAGAGTCACGCGCTCGCCGACCGACCGGACGAGGAGCTGATCGACGCGGAGACCGAGTTCCGGCTCGACCTGCTCCGCGAGAATCCGGACCGGCGCCTGTGGGTCGTCGCGGTCGATCCGGAGGCCGGTCCGGACGAGACCGACCCCGCGACCCTCGACCCCGCCGACCACGCGCCCGTCGGCGCTCCCGACCCGGACCGCGACCTCGCGGCGTTCGTCTCGACAAGCGTCGACGCGTGCCCCGAGGTGTTCGACCGCCCGGACCGGCTCGTCGTCGGCGACATCTACGTGGGCGAATCGTACCGCGGCACCGGACTCGCGGATCGGCTGATCGAACGGGCGGTCGTCGACGCGCGCGAGCAGGACTGCGGCGAACTCCGACTTGACGTCGACGTCGACAACGAGCGCGCGGTGGCCTTCTACGAGAAGCGCGGCTTCGAGACGTACCGTCGACAGCTGATTGCGACCGTCTCGGGGGTGTGACGCCGGGGGGCGTGTGGGACGGGCCGCCGGCGCGACCGCTACGCGGTCGATAAACGCAAAACGGGTCGCGTCGGTCGGACGAGCCGTTACTCGTCGGCGTCGACCGCGACTTCGTCGGCGTCGACGTCGACGGACGCCTCCTCCTCGGCGGCGACCTCGCGCGGACGCGCTTCGAGGGTCAGCTTCTGGACCTCGACGCGGCGCAGCGGGTAGATCTCCTTGGCGTCGCCGTAGATGGCCGACGAGAGGTTCCCGTCGACGATGGCGTCGACGAACGCCTCGAAGGTGCGCTCCTCGGCGGCCGCGTGGACCTTGTCGATCATGACGCGGCGGATCGCCTTCTCCTGCGAGCGGTCCGCCTTCTTCGTCGTCAGCGCGACGGGCTGGACGCGGATGCGGTAGTCGTCCGTCGTCAGCACCGTGATCGACGCCTCGACCTTCGAGGCGCCGCGGCGGACGAGCGAGCGCAGGTAATCGCGCGTCAGCTCGTACTTGATGAACTCGGTGTACGCCGAGTCGCTGCCGACGTCGGTGATCTTGAACGTCAGCTTCGTGTTGTTCGCGTTGGAGTCGCCCGTCAGCTCGTCGAGCGTCGTCGTGATCGTGCGGCCGACGACCTGCTGGGGTTCCTCGGCGAGCGTCTCGCCGAGCTCCTGTCGGTCGAACTGTTCGGGCGCCAGCACGGTGTACCAGCGCTTCTGTTCTCTGCTCTTGGATACGGATCGTTCGCTCATGTGTCGGTGTGTGTGTCGGTGTCGGTCGTCTGCGGTTCGTCTTCGGAGTCGAGCGTGGAGTCGGCGTTCGCGGCGGCAGCGGCGTCCACGGAGTCGGCGGCGTGGTCGCGTGCGCGCTCGATGACGCGATCGGCGACGCGCAGGTTCACGAGGTGGTCGTCCAGCGTCGACTGGAGCCCGCCGGTCGTCGGTCGCGCGACGGTACAGGCGACGATGTCGCCGTCGACGCGCGTGCGCATCGAGTCGGTCTCGTCCGGCCCGAGCGCGGCCGCGACGGTCGCGGGGTCGGCGTGTTCGGTGCGGACCGTCGCGGTCCGGTCGGCGTCGTCGCCGGCCGGCTCGGGAGCGTCGACCATCTCAGATCGCCTCCCGGAGCGCGGCGAGCGCCGCCGTGATGTCGGATTCACCGGGGCCGTCGGGCTCGACGGCGATCCCGCCGCGGGCGGGGGTCCCCCAGCCGTCGCCGCCGACCTCGCCGGCGGCGGTCCGGCAGGCGTCGCCGAGGCGGACGGGGTCGGCGGCCGCGTCGCCGGCTGCGCGGCCGCCATCGACGGCCGCGGCCGCGAGCCGGCCCGCGCCCTCGTCGAGCGCGACCGCGACGGGCTCCGGCGACCGGAAGTCCCGGACAATCCGGGCGACCGTCGGCAGGACCGTCGCGGACGCGTCGACGCGGGCGACGACGCAGCCGTCGTACCGGCCGACCGTCGCGTCGTCGAGCGCGCGGTGCGCCGCCAGTCCGTGGCGGTGCCAGGCGTCGAGCGCGGCCGTCCGGAGCGACGGGTCGGGGTCGCTCGCGAGCGCGAGCGCGACGCCCGTCCCGGGCGCCTCCCGAGCGAGCGCGTCGAGCACGTCGGCGTAGCCGCCGACCGTCTCGAACGGGCCGTCAGTCGCGTACGGGCGGAGCGCGCGCTCGACCGCCGCGGCCGAGCGCTCGCTCGCGTCGTCGCCGTCGACCGCGTCGACCGCGACCAGCGACGCGAAGCGCCGCCGGTCGTCCGAGTCGGGGTCGGCCGGCAGTCCCAGCGGGGCGAGCGCGTCTCGCGCGCCCTCAGGGTCGCCCGAGTACGGCGTCCGAGCGAGCGTCGAGGCCGCGAGGGCCTCGGGCCGCGAGGGCGCGGCCTCGGCGCCGTCGTCGCCGCCCGAAACGGGAAGCGCGACGCCGGGTCGCCGCTCGACGCGGCCGGCGCGTTCCGCGGCGTCGAGCGCGTCGCCCGAGCCGTCGGCGCCGGGGATCGACCCGGCCGCGACGACGCCGGCGAGCGCGACCACGGGGTCGGGCTCGACGCCGAGCGCGCGGGCGACCGCGTAGGCCGCCGTGCTGACCGGCCGTCCCTCGGCGTGGATCGCGTGCGGGCCGCGGTCGACGCCGACGGCCACCGCGACGCCGTCGTCGACGTCGTCGGGGACCGGGTCGGGATCGACGCGCGCCTGGAACGGCGTGCCCGTCGCTCGGAGCGCTCGCGCGAGCAGCCCGGCGGCTGCCAGCGCGTCGCCGTCGTCGGTCGCGACGAGCCGGACGAACGGCGCGTCTGCGAGGACGCCGGCGAGCGCGTCGGGGGCGGGCGTGGCGGACGTCGCTTCGGTCATGGGTTGGGTCTCGTGGGCAACTGTCGCCGCGGGAGCCGCTTACTCCTCGAGGTACTCGACGGCGTTCTCGTAGGTGTACGTGAACTCCTCGTCGATCTCGTCGCCGCGGTAGTAGTTCGCGAGGCGGCGGATCTTCGACTCCGTGTTCTGGAGCGCGCGCTTGTTCTGGTGGTCCTGCCCGTTCTCCTCCATGTGCTCGCGCAGGCGGATCGCCTGCGACATGAGGTTGCGGAGGTCTTCCGGGATGTCGGCGCCGGCGTCGTGGTCTTCGAGGATCTCGGTGACCTTCTTGCCGGTCGCCAGCTTCACGTCGGGGACCGGGACGCCCTTGACGCCCTCGTCGCGCAGTTTGAGGCCGATGACGCTTGGGTCGTGGCCCTGCTCCGCCAGTTCGACGACGCGGGACTCGATGTCCTCGGCGTCGACGTCGCTCCACTCCGGGGTCTCGTCCGTCGCCGGTTTGTCCGAACCGGACGAACCGCGACGGCGCGTGTGCATTCGTGCCATTGTCTGTGAGTTGGAACGGCACAACCGCAACGTGACCGCGACTCCGCGCGGCGCGGCTACGGATCGCTCGCGGGACGAGCGATCCGACCGGCCGATCCGCGCGAGCGGACCGCCCGACCGCGACGCCGGAGGCGTCGGCGCACTGCTACATTCCCAAGCCGCGGGCGAAAGAGCCCCGGCGAGTCGGATCTGCAGCTGTGCTGTTCCCGTGTGAGGGGTCGCCGTCGGGGTTCTTAAGCGTGTTCTTGTCCCGCGGCGAGGCGGCTCCGTCGGGGGAGCCCGGCCGATCTGTCTGACGGAGCGGACACGGGGATTTAGGTGGGCCGTCGGTCTGCGGAGGGATGTGACCGACAAATGACCGAAACGAGAGACGCGGCTCCGCCGGCGACCGACGGCGGGGAACCGCCCGACGGAAGCGAGTTCGGCGTCGGTGATCAAGACAGCGACGGCCCGCGGATCGAGTTCCGCGGGGGGAAGTGGGCGAGTACGGTCCCGCTCGTCTTTTTCATCGCGTGGGCGATCTTCCAGAGCGGCGTCCTCGGCATCGGCGACACCAACGGCCTCGTCGTCGGCGCCCTGATCGGGACGACCCTCGGGATGTTCCTCGTCCGCGGCGACTGGAAGGCGTACGCGGACACTATCTTCGAGGGGATGACCCAGCGCGTGGCCGCGACGGCCATCGTCGCGTGGCTGTGGGCCGGGATGTTCGCCGAGACGCTCCAAGTCGGCGGCTTCGTCGGCGGGCTGATCTTCGCGGCCGACGCGCTCAACGTCGGCGCGACGACGTTCCCCGCGGCCGCGTTCATCCTCTGTGGCCTCCTCGCGACCGGCATCGGGACGGGGTACGGCGCGACCGTCGCGTTCGTCACCCTGTTCTTCCCGGCCGGCGTCCTGATCGGCGCGAACCCCGTCCTGCTGTTCGCCGCGATCCTGTCGGGCGCCGTCTTCGGCGACAACCTCGCGCCCGTCAGCGACACGACGATCGTGAGCGCGGTGACCCAAGACGCGGACATCGGCGGCGTCGTCGCCTCGCGGTTCAAGTACGCGATCTCGGCGGCGATCCCGGCGTTCGCCGCGTACCTGATCGCCGGCTCCGTCATGTCCGGCGTGGAGCTGGAGGGCGCCGTCGCGCTCCGCGAGTCCGCGAACGCGCTCGGGCTCGTCCACCTGCTCTCGATGGGGATCGTCATCCTCACCGCGGTGGCCGGCCGCCACATCGTCGAGGCGATCTCGTGGGGCCTGCTCGTGGCGATCGGCTTCAACCTCCTGTTCGGGTTATCGAGCGCGAGCGACATCGTCGCGTTCACCGTCACGGAGGCCGGGGCGCTCTCCGGCCTGCCGGTCGTCGTGGTCGGCGAGACCGCCGGGGTCGGCGGGAGCCTCTACGCCGGCGCGGTCGGCTTCTTCCCGCTCATCGTCCTCACGCTGCTCATCGTCGCGATGGCGCAGATCATGATCCGCGGCGGCGGCTTCGAGGCGATCCAGACGTTCCTCCTCGACCGCGTCGCGACGACGGTCCGCCGGGCCGAGCTGACGATGGTCCTCGGCACCGCGGCGATCAACGGGATGATCACGATCAACACGGCGGCCGAGATCGCGATCGCCCCGTACGTCGCCCGCATCGGCGAGAAGTTCAACATCAACGGCTACCGTCGCGCGAACATCCTCGACGCCAACACCTCCGCGCTTGGCTACATCTTCCCGTGGGCGGGCGGCGTGCTGGTCGGCTACCAGGTGATGGTCGGCCCCGACGGCCTCGGCGCCGAGTACGGCCCCGAGATGATCGTCAATCCGATCGAGGTCGTCCCGTACGTGTTCCACGGCTGGTTCCTCGTGGCGATTTTCATACTCGCCGCGATCACCGGCTTCGGGCGAGAGTACATTCCCGACCGCGTCTCCGAGGAGGTGTCGCGCGCATGAGCGCCTTCGAGAAGTTCCTCGCCGGCTGGTCGTTCCGGGGATCGAAGCCGGACTACGCGGCCGGCGACGTGATCGAGGTGATGGTGACCGGGGAGGGAGACCGAAGCGGCGAGGTCGTGGCCCGCATCGGCGACTCGACGCTCCGGATCGAGGGCGCACCGGAAGACGCGCTCAACACTCGGATCATCGTCGACGTGGAGTCGTGGGACGACGCGACCCACACCGGGAGGGCGACCTACCGGAAGACGGTGGGCGAGAGCGCATTTTAAATAGCGTCGAGAGATTCGGATTTTTGTTTTTTTGCTCCCGCTGTTCGGTGATGGGTAATCGACAACAGGACTGCGAACACCGCCAAAGCCCCAGCCGCGAGGACTCGGTGCGCTCGCTGCGCTCCTCATTCGTTCGCTCCGCTCACTCACTGCGGTGCTTGCGTCGCGCGCCGTCGTCCTCGCGGCTGCCCCTTTGAGTCCCGCCCCGCACAGCACCGCGACCGCACCTCAGACCTCCCCAACCTCGCGGTTCGCGCTCTTCGAGCGCTCACCGCGTCCCTCGCGCGTGCTGACTCGCGGGCCTGCGGCCCGCTCGCAGGCACGCGCCACCGCGAGTGACCGTTTAAGTGTCACATCGCCGTATCGTGGTTCAACCGCCGCGGATCGACGGGAACCGGCGCGGACCGGGGCGCTTTTTATGACCACGCTCAAATCGACGGACGTGCTATCGGTCGAGCTACACGCGCACTCCGCGCTGTCGTACGACGGGCGCGACCCGGTCGACCTCCTCTTGGAGCAGGCGGCCGGGGTCGGGCTCGACGCGCTCGCCGTCACCGACCACGACGAGATCGACGCCAGCATCGAGGCGGCCGAGAAGGCCCCCGACTACGGCCTCGTCGGCATCGTCGGCATGGAGGTGACCTCGGCGGTCGGACACGTCCTCGGGTTCGGCATCGAGGAGCGCGTCGAGAGCGGCCTCCCCTTCGACGAGACGCTCGACCGGATCCGCGATCAGGGGGGGATCGCGGTCGTCCCCCACCCCTTCCAGAAGTCCCGCCACGGCGTCGCCGCGCACATCAGCGACGAGCAGTTGGCGAGCGCCGACGCCCTCGAAGTGTACAACTCCCGGCTGTTCACCGGGCGCTCGAACCGACAGGCCGAGAAGTTCGCCGTCCGCAACGGCCTCCCGATGACCGCCGGCAGCGACGCCCACATTTCCGAGATGGTCGGGCAGGCGGTGACGGAGGTCGGCGCCGACGAGCGCTCCGCGGCCGCGATCCTCGACGGCATCAAGGACGGCCGGACCAGCGTCGTCGGCAAGCGCACCCCGTGGCGGATCTCGCTCAAGCAGTTCGGCGGGGGCGCCAAGCGCCGCGCGCTCCGCGCGCTCGACGCCCTCCGGTGACCGCGATGAGTGGTCCCGATCCGTCCGATCTGCGCGGCGCCGCCGCGGACCGCGTCCGCGCCGCGCTCCGCGACGCCGCCCCCCTTCCCGGCGGGCGCGGCTTCGCCGGTCTGTTGGCCGATCCGCCGAGTCCAGACTCGCCGAGTCCGGACCCACGAAACCGTGACGGGTCGGACCGCGACGAGCCGGTCCTCGTCCGCGACGCCCTCGGCCGGCAGCCGCTGTTCGTCGAGCGCGAGGCGCTCGACCCCGAGACCGACCGGCGGCCGACGGACCCCGACGCGTGGGCCTTCGACCGCGGCGCACTCGCCGATCCGGCGTCGGTCCCGGCCGGAAGCGTCGTGTCGGCGGCCGGAACCGAGCGCGTCTGGCGGCTCCCTGATCTCGGCCCGACCGCGGACCGGGAGGCCGCGCTGTCGACGGTCGACGGCGCGGTGAGCGGAGCGCTCGCCGACCTCTCCGCAGAGGCTGAAGCGGACGACCTCGCGGTCGCCTTCTCCGGCGGCGTCGACTCCGGGCTCGTCGCGGCCGCCGTCCCGGAGGCCCCCTGTTACGTCGCCGGCTTCGAGGGGAGCCACGACGTCGCCGCCGCGCGCAACGCCGCGAACGCGATGGAGCGCGACCTGCGGGTCGTCGAAATCACGCACGACGACCTCAGACGCGCCGTCCGCGCGGTCGCGGCCGCGACCGGTCGCCGGAATCCGATGGACGTCGCCATCGCGGTGCCGCTGTTCCTGACGGCCGAGGCGGCCGCCGCGGACGGGTTCGACCGGCTCGCGGTCGGGCAGGGCGCCGACGAGCTGTTCGGCGGCTACAGCAAGGTCGTCGACCCGGCGGAGGACCCCCGCGTCGAGGCCGACACCGTCCGCGGGGCACGCACCGAGACCGTCCGCACGCTGCCGGACCAACTGGAGCGGGACGTCCTCGCGCTCCGGACCACCGGCGTCGAACCGGTGACGCCGCTGCTCGACGACCGGGTCGTCGCCGCCGCGCTGGCGCTCCCCGACGACCTCCTCGTCGCCGGCGACGAGCGGAAGGTCGCGCTCCGTCGGGTCGCGACCGAGCGCGTGCCAGAATCGGTCCACGCCGCGGACAAGAAGGCGGTCCAGTACGGCACGTACGTCTCGCGCGAACTCGATCGGCTCGCCCGGCAGGCGGGCTACAAGCGGCGCATGGACGACCACGTCGGACAGTACGTCGAGGCGCTGTGCGCCGAGGAAAAACCGGCCGGTGAGGGCCGGATCTGACCAAGTCGCCGCGTGGAGTACCAGTCCTGCGGCCGACGCCCGATCGGTCGGGCGTCTGTTCAGAGATCGGCGGGACAGGTATAAAATACGGACAGTAGCGACAAATATGACACCCTCACGGGCGAGATAGAAAACGATCGTCCGCAGATTGGGTTGATTATTGTCGGATCGCCGCGTCGAGAACACGCTTTGCCGGGGAAAGTTCACGTACTTCCGGCGGAAAAGCGCCGATTTCGGGCCTGCGGAGCCGTCCGCGCGCGCGTCAGCGGACCAGATACGGGTCGCTACCGGCGACGAACCGTCCGAGGTCGCTCTCGCGTCGGAAGTCGGTCGAGCGCAGCTCCCCGAGCGAGTCGACGAGCCGGTCGGCGTCGCCGTCGGTCCAGTCGGCCGGGTCCTTGATCGGGACGACGAGCCAACCCGCGCCGAGCAGCTCCTCGCCGTGGAGCCCGTCCATGTCGACCTCGGTCTTCCAAGCCCGTGCGGTGTAGTTCTCCAGGACGTGTTCGGTCGCCCGCGCCCCCACCGGGAGCAGCACGTGGGCCGCGATGGCGCGGAGCTCGGCGTCGAAGAACCGCTCCATGTCGTCGTAGGCGGCGTCGTCCGGCGACCCCTCGCTCTCGCACATGTGGAGGTACGAGAGGAACGTCCGGTCGGTCCGGACTGGATCGACCGCCGTCGGGTCGCCGTCGCTCGCGACGCCGTCGGGGGCGACGCCGTCGGCGAGCCCCGCGATCAGTCCGGCCTCCGAGAGCGCCGACAGGAACGCGGGCGACCACGCCTCTCCGGTAAAGGGAACGCCCGCCGCGGTCCCGCCGTGGACGCCGGGGTAATCGCCGACGACGTGGAAGTCGGCGTTGGCGTCGCCGTAGCCGGGGACGAACGACGGGCAGTCGGGACGCATCCCGAAGGGGTTCCGGATCCGGTCCGTGACGTTCTTCACGCGACACGGTAGGTGCGCATTCGGTTAAATCCCGTTCGGTCCGGGACGACCCGGTCCGCATCCGGTTCGACGTGTCGCGCCGGGCCCGCCGGACAGGTCGCTCCGCACCCGCCAGACGGGTCCCACCGCGCCGCCCCAGAGACACTGATGCGAGGCGCACGAGTCCCCATAGATTCTCGTAAGTTATGGGAATAAACGCCGTCCGACCGGCTTGGGATACGCGTCGATCGGCCCGGAGCGGCGGTAGTTTCAGTATCGTTAATTAATGACCGGAAACCGCAAGACAGCGGCGGATCGAGCGGGGCGCCGGGCACGGAAGATATTTATATTCCCCTCCGTTGGGGTGTGACAGAAGTTCAATGTTCGACCGCATCCGTACCGCGGCCCTCTTCGGGCTGCACCAAGCGACCGTCGCCGTCGGTATCTCGCTGTTCCCGATGGCCGTCTTCGCGCGTCAGCGCCTCGGTATCAACGTCCCCGTCGGCCGGCTCGTCGAGACCACCACCGAGGCCGTCGACGAGGAGTGATCGCGCGCCAGCAGTAGCTCGTTCTCCGTGGCCGACCCGACGCCGAGCGGCCGCGAGACCGTTCTCCGAAATCCGCGATCCCGCACCGCTCTCCTCGCACCTGTCGTGCCCCCGCAGCGCTCGCTTCGAGGCCCACCGTGATCCGGCGTCCCCCGCCTCAGTCGGCCGGTCGCGGTTCGGCGACGGATAGGCCCGTCGGAACCGGTCGGCGGCCCCCGAAGGGTTGCCTTTATCAGCGCGCCGAGCCAACGAACGCTTAATGCGAACACCGACTGGCGACCTCTCCGACGGGCCGGCCGCCGACCTGGGCCGCGACCAGCCTGTCTTCGGACCGGAACTCGGCGAGTTCGAACACAGCGAGCGCCGCGCCGCGAAGGCGGAGGGCGACGGCGAGATGAAGACCGGAACCACCACCGTCGGTATCAAGGCCGACGACGGCGTCGTGATGGCGACCGACATGCGCGCCTCCCTCGGCGGCATGGTCTCCTCGAAGGACGTCCAGAAGGTCGAGGAGATCCACCCCCGGGGCGCCCTGACCATCGCGGGCTCCGTCTCGGCGGCACAGAACCTCATCTCGACGCTCCGCGCCGAGACGAGCCTCTACGAGGCCCGTCGCGGCAAGGACATGTCGATGGAGGCGCTGTCGACCCTGACGGGGAACCTCCTCCGCTCCGGGGCGTTCTACATCGTCCAGCCGATCCTGGGCGGCGTCGACGACGAGGGCGCGCACATCTACTCCATCGACGCCCTCGGCGGCACGACCGAGGAGGAGTACACCGTCACCGGCTCCGGGTCGCAGTACGCGCTCGGTGTCTTAGAACAGGAGTACGACGACGACGTCACCATCGACGAGGCGAAGAACATCGCCGCGAAGGCGATCCAGTCCGCGGTCGAGCGCGACCTCGCCTCCGGCAACGGAATCAACGTCGCGGTCGTCACCGACGACGGCGTCGACATCACCCGGTACAAGGACTTCGACGACCTGCTGTAGACGCGTTCCGACGCTCCCCCCGCGACGGCGTTTTCTCGCGACGACTCGACTTCATACCGGCTGGTTCGTCCCTCCACCGACCGGTTCGTCCGCCGATCTATCTCACCGACGCAGCCCCGGCGGCGCCTGAATCCCGTCGCCCCAGTAGAACCGCGGGCCGAGGAGGAGGTAGCCGGAAGAGAGGAACAGCAGCGCGAACGCGAACCCCTCGCCGATCCACGCGGGGAGCGCGCTCGTCGCCATGTGGCCGGCGGGTGTGAGGATCACCGCCGCCTGTACGACGCCCATCACGAGCGCGTCCTGCGCGTGGAGGTCGGGGTACGTGACGGTCGACCCCATGAGCAGCGCGAACGCCGTCGTCGCCGCGACGAGGAGGAGCGGGGCGGTGTAGCCGGCGATGACGGCGGCCGCGAGCACCGTCGCCGCCAGCGTGGTCGGGACGCCGACCGTCTCGCGGGCGCCGTCCTCGTCGACCGTGTAGAGGCCGAGCCGGGCGACCGCGGCGGCGACGAACAGCGCGCCCGCGCCGACGCCGGCGCCGACGAGGACGGGATCCGTCGCGAACGAGCGGCCGTCGCGGACGACCGCCGCCACGAGCGCGGCGGGCGCGACGCCGAAGGACGCGACATCGGCCAGCGAGTCGAGGTACGGCCCGGCTGGCGTCGACCCGCGGTGGCGGGCGACGACGCCGTCGAGCCCGTCCGCGACCGCGGCGAGGAGGACGAGTCGGGCCGCGAGCGCGACGTCGACCGTCGCGGCGACGACGGCGAGGAAGCCGACGGCGGCGTTGGCCACGGTCACCGCGTCCGCGAGCCCGAGCCGCCGAGCGAACCGCAGAGGCATACCGTATCGGTCGACGAGCCGGGTTTTAGGGCTTGTTATCTCGTCGACCGCGGGCGAACCGCCGGCCTCGAAGTGCGGGTTCGCGCCGGGGGTCAGGGTACGTACCAGATGCCGCGCCCGAAGTCGAGCCACTCGCCGACGACGACGTGCGGCATCGCGATGACGCAGACGAAGATGGTGTAGAAGGCGACGGCCCCGGACAGGAGCGTGCCGCCGGCCAGCGGGTTCGGCGCGACGGTCCACAGGGCGGCCGCGACGCTCGCCGTGACCAGCGCGCCGACGACGAGGACCCCCCACGCGACGACGAGCGAGACGCCCTCGGTCCGGTCCGGCTGTTCCCGCTCGACGACCATGCTCCGCGCCGACTGCCGGAGCGAGTACCACAGCGGGAAGTAGAGCCCGATTGCGACCACGACAGGCACCAGCGCGAAGTACGCGACGAGCAGCAACGTCTCCGCGGCGTCGAGGAGCCACGACCGACTCACGCCGCCGGTCGAGCGCAGGCTGGTCGCGAGGCCGCCGCCGAGGTGCGCGAGCACCGCCAGTCCGAACGCGCCGCCCAGCACGGTGGTGAACCCCTCGGGGTTCGAGGCGGCCGGCCCGGCCAACTGGCCGTCGAAGACGCCCAGCATGATGCCGGTGAAGCCGTAGAAGGTGTCCGTCCAGAAGACGGCGGGGACGACCATCACGGCCCCGCCGCGGACCAGCGCGGCCAGCGCGCGTTGCGGTCTGGTCGCGAGGTGGTCCGTCCCGACCAGCGCGTCCATTACGCGGAGGTCGCCGTGCCCCCCCTTCGCGACCGCCGTGCCGAAGGAGAGCGCGAGCGCTGGCAGCGGGGCGACGACGAACAGCGCCACGAACGAGGCGACGAAGCCGAGGTACAGCGCCACGTAGCGCGCGCCGAACGGGAGCCCCCGCCTGCGGAGGTTCGAGAAGTGTTCGTATCCCCCGTGCGGGAGGTTCAGCGCGACCATCCCGACGAGGTACGCGATCATCTGGGTCCGGAGCGACAGGTCGGTGCCGGCCGCGGACAGCGCGCCGGACCCGACCGCGAGCAGGAGCAACGCCGCGCGCGACGCGCCGATTACCGTCCGTTCCGGTTCACCGAGGAGCTGCCGCACCGGACTCGCCGTCGACGTCGACATGGGCATTAATAGGGGCGTTACGGGGTTAGGACCTCGTTGCCATAATTCGGGCTTTTATATTCTCGGCTCTGCGAGGGCGTTATTTCTATACATATTGTAGCTGAAACAGCCGGTCGGTCAAGAGTACATGTTAATTGAGGGTGGAAATCAGTTCAGTCTGTGTAGTGAGTTCGACCCGAGAGCCGGTAAGCGAGCGTGCCGACAGCCGAGCTTCGAGTTCGATCACCTCATTCTCAGACTCAGTCGTCTCGAAAACCGTGTGTAGCAACCCGAGCCGTCCAGCGGTCGTTCCTGTCCGATACGCGTATCGGCGCTTCGAACGACTTGACCCCTCGGTTTCCCAAGGCGACCTCCACGTCGAACCGTAGACTGTCGCCGTCCCACGACTCAGTGATGTCCTCACGTCACCGGATGTCACGAGTTCGACGGTGACGTCTGCCCAAAGTCCGTCCCGTCGTATCGCCCAGACGACCGCTACTTCCGTCTTTTGAACATTCGATCGGTGGGGGGTTGAGATTCCGAGAATCGCGCCATCGTACTCGACCGTGGTAACAACATGTTCGAGGGAATCAATCTGCTCACCATCCTTGCGGACAACGGTACTGTCGCCGTCTCGTTCGAGGTCAAGCTTAGATGAGCCATACAGAGTCGTACCGACGATCGCACCACCGCCGCCGAGTGCGCCGAGTCCGCCGAGACCGATTATCTCGCGCCGATTCATTTGTAATCGATTACCGACATCGTTCATAAGGCTCTTTTGACGAACAGAGTCTCGACAACTACCTCAGCTGTACTGACCACAACCGGTTCAGAACGGAGGGGTTCACCGACCCGAGTTTCCGTTTGGCGACGCGCTGAGAGGAGAGTGAGGAGTTCGGAGCCGACTCAGTACGTGTGGATCACTTCGCCGCAGCGCGTACACTCGATCGTGTCCGAGCGGAACAGCCGCTCTTTCTTCTCGGTGGGGCCGTTACACTCGGGGCAGACGCCGAGGTTCCGGCCGTCCGCCACGCGCGCGGACAGGTCGAGGAACTGTCCCTCGAGCGTCTCGATCTGCTCGGACTGCTCCTCGACGACCGACCGGAGCTCCTCGATTGTCTCGTCGCGCTCCTCGACCGCCTCGGACAGGTCCTCGATGCGCCGTTCGTACTCGTCTATCGCCTCGACGTCGATGGTGACGTCGTCGGTCGCCGCCGCTTCGGCCTCTCTCTCCTCGGTGGTCTCGGTGGTCGATTCCGCCTCCGCTTCGGTGTCGTCGTCGGCCATGTGACACACCTAGAGCCAGAGACCCATTACTTTCGGGCCGACAACGTCTCCCCGAGACTCGGTTCGGCGACGACGATCGGCCTCGATCCGGCCCCGAGATCGACCGTCCGCGAACGCCGATACCTGACTGGGTTGGCATCGATCTGAATAGAATATATACTGTATCAAGAAGTGGGTATGGACCCGATAGCGCTAACGGCAGGCGTCGGATACGACCTGCTCGGGGGCGACCGCCCCGAGACACTTTGGTTGGGTATCGGAACGTTACTAATGCTCATCGGGACCTTCTACTTCATCGTCAAAGGATGGGGGGTCACTGACAAGGAGGCCCGTGAGTATTACGCAATCACGATCCTCGTGCCGGGGATCGCATCGGCAGCGTACCTGTCGATGTTCTTCGGTATCGGCGCATCGGACGTCGTAGTCGGAGAGGAGACGCTCCGCATCTACTACGCGCGGTACGCGGACTGGCTGTTCACCACGCCGCTGCTGCTGCTCGACCTCGCGCTGCTGGCGAAGGTCGACCGCGTGAGCATCGGGACGCTCATCGGCGTCGACGCGCTGATGATCGTCACCGGTCTCATCGGCGCGCTCTCGCAGCAGCCGGTCGCGCGGTACACGTGGTGGCTGTTCAGCACGATCTGTATGATCGTCGTGCTGTACTTCCTCGCCACGAGCCTCCGCAGCGCGGCGAAAGAGCGCGGCCCCGAGGTCGCGAGCACCTTTAACACCCTCACGGCGTTGGTGTTGATCCTCTGGACGGCCTACCCGATCCTGTGGATCATCGGCACTGAGGGCGCCGGCGTCGTCGGCCTCGGCGTCGAGACCCTGCTGTTCATGGTTCTCGACGTGACGGCCAAGGTCGGCTTCGGCTTCATCCTGCTCCGCAGCCGCGCCATCCTCGGCGACACCGAGGCTCCGGAGCCCTCCGCGGGCGCCGAGGCCTCCGCCGCCGACTGATCGGCGGATCCGCTCGACGCAATCGAACAGCACGGTTCAACCGTCTCCACCCTTCATTTTCACCATGACCGACACAACCACCGAACAGCCGCCAGCGTTGAACACGCGGTCCGTCGTCGGGCTGGGAGCGTGCGCCGCGGTCGCGCTCGTCGGAATATTCCTGATCCCGACGCTACAGGGGCCGAGCGGCGGACTCAACGTGCGGTTCTGGACGATGGCGGCGCTGGAGCTGCTCGCCATGGGCGGCGTCGTCTACTTCGTCCTCAACCTCCACGAGGAGCCGAGCTAGGACGGTTCGGCGTCGCCCTTCCCGTCGCGGGTCGAGGGCGACGTCTCGGCCAGCGCGCGCTCGAAGTGATCGCGCCCGACGACAGCCTCTGCGGGCGGACCGTCGTCGACGATCGCGTCCTCGATCGCGAGCAGCCCGGCCTCCCGGACCAGCGCCGCGATGTCGCCGCCGCTGTACCCGGCGGCCCGGTCGGCGACGGAGTCGAGGTCGACGCCGGACGCCACCGGCATCTCCCGGGCGTGGATCCGCAGGATCTCGCGGCGCGCCTCGCGGTCCGGGAGCGGCGTCTCGACTGCCTTCTCGATCCGGCCCGGACGGAGGAGCGCCTCGTCGATGCTCTCCGGGCGGTTCGTCGCCGCGATGACGGCGACGTCGGTGAGCGGCTCCAGCCCGTCGAGTTCGGTCAGCAGTTGGGACACCACGCGCTCGCCGGCGCCCGTGTCGTCGCCCCGGCGCTTCGGCGAGATGGCGTCGACCTCGTCGAAGAAGACCACCGCCGGCGCGTTCTCGCGCGCCGTGGCGAACAGGTCCCGGACCGCCTTCTCCGACTCGCCGACGTACTTGTCGAGCAGTTCGGGCCCGTTCACCGGGATGAAGTTCGCGTCGCTGAGGCTCGCCGCGGCGCGCGCGAGCAGCGTCTTCCCGGTCCCCGGCGGCCCGTACAGCAGCACGCCGGAGGGCGGTTCGATCCCCAGCGCCGCGAAGCGGTCCGCGTACTCCAGCGGCCAGTACACCGCGCGCACCAGTTCGCGCTTGGCGTCGTCGAGCCCGCCGACCTCGTCCCAGCCGACGGCGGGGAACTCGACGGTGACCTCGCGGAGCCCGCTGGGCTCGACGTCGTCGAGCGCGGCCTCGAAGTCCGCCATCCGGATCGCGGCCCGGCCGTCGCGGCCGACCGCCCGCTCCAGCGCGGCGTCCGTGAGGACGCCCAGATCGGCGAACACGTAGCCGTTGAGCCGCGCGGCGATCGCCTCAAGGTCGACGTCCATCGCGAGCGGCGCGCCCGCGCAGAGCGCTTCGAGCGCAGTCGCACGCTCCGCCGCCGTCAGGGGCTCGACCTCGACCTCGCGGTCGAACCGACCGCCGCGGCGCAGCGCCGACGGCACCCCGCTCGGGTCGGTCGTCACACCGATCACGACCGTCCGGTCGCCCGCGCGGAGTTCGTCGACCGTCGACCGGAAGCGGTCCGCCAGCGCGGAGCCGCCGTCGTCGGCCCCGAGCGCCTCGAAGTCGTCAAGGAGAACCACGGTGGGCTCCCCCGTCGGGACGGCCTCGACGACTTGGTCGAGCCGGTCCGACCGGTCGCTCGCCCGCTCGCCCCGGAGCCGGGCCGCGGAGGCGCGGACGAGCGTCGCGTCGGTCGCGGCCGCGACGGCCTCGACGAGCGTCGTCTTCCCCGATCCGCGCGGCCCGTGGAGGAGCAGCCCGAGCGTCGGGGACCCCGCGGACTCGAAGGTCTCGGCCGCGTCGAAGCGAGTCGCGACCGCGTCGCGGAGGCGATCGAACGTCGCCGTCGGGACGAAGCCGTCGCCGGTCCCGACGCCGTCTGGGCGCTCTGCGACGACGTCCGGGTCGCCCGCGTCGGCGACGGTGATCTCGGTCTCGTCGCCGACGACCGCCGGCGACGAGGGGGCCACGTCCCGCACGTCGAACCGGAGGGTGAGCGCCCCCCCGAGGCGCGTGACCTCGACCGCGTCGCCGACGGCGACGACCCGCCTGTCGAGCCGGCGGCGGATCGCGTCCTCGCTCCGCTCCAAGTCGACCGACTGGCGGAGCCGCAGCGTGACCGACGACGCGACCGGGAGGGCCGACGGCGCCACGGTGGCGGTCTCGCTCGGGTCGAGTCCGGCGGTCCGGCGAAGCCGCTCGGGCAGGAAGACGGCCCGCGCCCCGTCGTCGACCGCGACGACCGGGGCGGCGACGCGCCGTGCCCCCTCGACGGTCACCGAGTCGCCGAGGCCGATCCCGAGGTCGTCGAGAACGGCTTCGGGGAGGCCGACGCGGTCCCCGGGGACCGACGTGGGAGGCTCCCGGACGGGGATGCGCACGCTCATGTTCCGCGGGCCCGCTCGCTGGGCGACTCCTCGGCGGCGACGGTCGACACCATACGTCCGTTCCACGCCGGGCGAGCGCAAAGTAACCGGGCCTAACTGGACAGCCACGGTCCGGCGGCTCCCACGGTCTGGGGGTTCCCACGGTCCGGGGATTCCCGGAGTCTGGCGTCCCCCTCCCCTGTCGGCCGGTCGAACACCGACGAATCGGCTGCTCGGAACGCAGGCAACCATTAACCCCTATCGGTGCGAACGGGCTATCATGGCGAATGCTCGGGCGCTCCTCGTTCACCCGGAGGAAGGGAGCGAACGGATAGAGACGGCGCTCGACGCCGCCGGGTTCGAGGTGACGCGCACGGACACGGCGTCGTCCGCTGTCGCGAAGGCGATGACCGGCGAGTACGACTGCGTCGTCAGCGAGTACGCCCTGGCCGGCGACGACGGGGTGGCCCTCGCGACCGCGATCGAGGAGTCCGACGCGGGCGTCCCCGTCGTGATGTTCACCGAGACGGACGAGGAGGGCGTCCCGGAGGCCGCCTTCGAGAACGGCGTCGACAGGTTCCTCCAGAAGAACGGGTCGGCGTCGATCGAGCGGCTCGTCTCCGACGTCTCGACGGTCTCTTCGGGAGTGCCGACCTCGGAGCCGCGACAGGACGTGTCCGACCACGAGCCGTCCGCGCCGGAGGTGCGGCGCGCGGTTGAGGACGCTCCGATCGGGATCAGCATCAGCGACCCGGACCTCTCGGATTACCCCCTCGTGTACGTCAACGACGCGTGGGGGGAACACACCGGCTACCCGGTCGAGGAGGCGCTCGGCCGGAACCCCAGATTCCTCCAAGGCCCGGAGACGGCCCCGGAGACCGTCGAAGAAGTCGGAGAGGCGATCGCGAACGAGGAGGAGGTGACCGTCGAGATCCGGAACTACCGGCGCGACGGGACGCCCTTCTGGAACGAGCTGACGGTCGCGCCGATATACGACGAGGCGGGCGATCTGGCTCACTACGTCGGCTTCCAGAACGACATCAGCGACCGGAAGGAGGCGGAGCGGCTGGCCGAGGAGCGCGCCGAGAAGCTCGCGACCGAGCGGCGCTCGCTCGATCGGGTACTCGGTCGGGTGAACGGACTCTTGAGCGAGATCAGTCGCATCCTCGTCGAGAACCGGGACCCGAGCGTCATCCCGGAGCGCGTGTGCGAGGTCGTCGCCGGCGAGCCGGGGTACGCCGGCGGCTGGATCGGGGAGGTCTCGTCGGCGACCGGGCGCCTCGAGATCCGCGCCGCGAGCGGCGTGTCGGTCGACGCCGGCGCGTCGTTCGACGTCGACGAGACGCCGACCGAGGTCCGAGAGGCGATCGAGACCGAGGAGCTCCGCGGCGGCTCGATAGAGAACGCGGCGGACGGGCCGCTCGAACCGTCGGCGGTCGGCGGTCGGCGGCTGCTCGTCGTCCCGCTCACCTACGGGGAGCGGCGGTACGGCCTCCTCGGGATCTACGGCAGCGGGGCAGATGTCCTCGACCGCCGCGAGCGGCGAGTGTGCGAGTCCGTCGGAAAGATGATCGCGAACGGGCTCCACTCGCTCGAGACGACGAAGATACTCACGACCGACCGCGTCGTGGAGCTCGTCGTCGAGATCCGCGATCCGACCGCGTCGCTCGCGCGGATCGCCGACGCGGTCGGGGAGCCGGTCGAACACCTCGGGACGACGCGGCTCGACGACGACGCCTGCGAGCTGTACTTCCGGGTCGACGGCGAGGGCGTGAGCCTCGACGAGCTCGCGGCGCGCTCCTTGGTCGAGTCGATGCGGACAGTCTCGGAGACGAACGACGGCGTCAGCTTCGCCGTCACGATCACCGAGTCGCCGCCGTTCACGCAGCTGGCCGACCACGGCGTCGTCGTCGCCGAGGCGACCGCCACGGCGGACGGGGCGACCCTGACGATCGAGGCGCCGCCGGAACACGACGTCCGGTCGATCCTCGACGTGTTCCGCGCGGAGTACGAGGGCGTCGAGCTCCGGTCGCGCGTCGAGCGCGAGAGCCGGGACCGCACCGTCGCGGAGTTCGCCGCCGCGGTCGACGAGCGGCTCACCGAGCGGCAGCGCGCCGCCCTGAAGACCGCCGAGCTGAACGGGTACTTCGAGTGGCCGCGGCCGGTCGACGGCTCGGAGATCGCGGCGCAGATGGGGATCACCCGACAGACGTTCCACCAGCACCTCCGCGCGGCCGAGCGGAAGCTGGTCGAGGCGTACGTCGACCCGCGGCCGAGCGAATGAGTCGGGAGCGCGCCGCGACCCTCGAACGGGGCGGCCAATGACCGACGAGGAGTCGGACGCGGAGGCGATGGCGGACCCGTTCGCCGCGAGCGACACGATGGTCGTCGCGGCCGATCCGGAGGCCCTGTTCGCGTTCCTCGACGACCCGGCGAACCACGCGGCGATCACGCCCGGGATCACGGACGTGAGAGACGTCGAACCGCTGGAGAACGGTGGGAAGCGGCTCTCGTACACCTACCGGATGGCAGGGGTCGGGATCGACGGCGAGATCGTCCAGACCGTCCACGAGCCGCCCGAGCGCCACGCCTTCGAGCTCCGCGGCCGCCTCACCGGCACCATCGACCTCCGGATCGCGCCCGTCGACGGGGGAACGGAGCTGACGTACGCCGCGACGTACGACCTGCCGGAGAACGCGCTCACGAGGGCCGGCGCGCCCGCGATCCGCCGGTTCAACGAGCGGCAGCTCCGGGCGGCGCTGGAGAACGTCGCGGCGGAGTTCGACGCGGACTCGTAGCGAGTTCTCGTCGGCTCGTCGCGACGTTCTCGTCGGCCGCCTCGAGACCGGACGGCGGCGAGTCGACGGGAGACGGCACAGCGATTCGGGGGCGGCGGGCGAACTATTAAGCGTGCGATGACCCAAACGAGAGGTATGGATCCAATCACCCTCCAATCCGGGCTCGGTCTCGGGCTCGTGGGCGTCGGCCTGCTCGCGCTCCTGCTCGTGATCGTCACGCTCTGGCAGTCGTTCGAGATCGTCGACGCCTACGAGAAGAAGACGCTCACCGTCTTCGGCGAGTACCGCAAGCTGCTCGAACCGGGCATCAACCTCATCCCGCCGTTCGTCTCCCGCACGTACCCGTTCGACATGCGGACCCAGACGCTCGACGTCCCCCGCCAGGAGGCGATCACGCGGGACAACTCACCGGTGACCGCCGACGCCGTCGTCTACATCAAGGTGATGGACGCGAAGAAGGCGTTCCTGGAGGTCGACGACTACAAGAAGGCCGTCTCGAACCTCGCGCAGACCACCCTCCGGGCGGTCCTCGGCGACATGGAACTCGACGACACGCTGAACAAGCGGCAGGAGATCAACGCGAAGATCCGAAAAGAGCTGGACGAGCCGACCGACGAGTGGGGGATCCGCGTCGAGAGCGTCGAGGTCCGCGAGGTCAACCCCTCGAAGGACGTCCAGCAGGCGATGGAGCAGCAAACCTCCGCCGAGCGCCGCCGCCGCGCGATGATCCTCGAAGCGCAGGGGGAACGCCGCTCCGCGGTCGAGCAGGCCGAGGGTGACAAGCAGTCCAACATCATCCGCGCGCAGGGTGAAAAGCAGTCCCAGATCCTCGAAGCGCAGGGGGACGCCATCTCGACGGTCCTCCGCGCACGCTCCGCAGAGTCGATGGGCGAGCGCGCCATCATCGAGCGCGGCATGGAGACGCTCGAAGAGATCGGGAAGGGCGAGTCGACCACGTTCGTCCTCCCGCAGGAGCTCACCAGCCTCGTCGGCCGCTACGGCAAGGCCCTCTCCGGCTCCGACGTTCAGGAGATGGAGGGGCTCGACGGCAAGGAGTTCGACGCCGACACGCGGAAGATGCTCGGCCTCGACGACATCGACGAGATCCTCGGGCAGATCGAGGAGTCCGCGGAGATGAACGTCGAGGAGCTCGAGAAGGAGGCCGAGGCCGTGAAAGCGGGCGACGCCGGCGCGAGCATCCGGTCCGCGGACGAGGTCATCCAGGAGATGGACGACGAGGAGGCGCCCGCGGAAGTCGAGAAAGAGGAGTAGATCGGCGCGAAGCGCCGTCGAGACCGCGGTTTTTTGTCGTGGACGGATATTCCGAGCGAAGTGTTTTTGTCGGGGCGTAAACTAGTACGGCCGTGACAGAGGGGTTCGACGGACAGAAACGCGAGACGCTCCGCCGGTTCGCCGCCGTCGGAGCGGCCGCGCCGTTCGTGGGAACCGCGAGCGCCGACGACGCCGACGACGAGAACGAGACGCGGGAGGCGATCCGCGGCTACGTGCCGACGACCCCCGGCGCGCACTTCTCGAAGCTCCGCGACGACCTCCGCCTCGGCACCGGCGAGGCCCAGTACCACCTCCGGAAGCTGGAGGCGGCGGGCGCCATCGAGTCGGTGAAGGACGCCGACTACCGGCGCTTCTTCCCCGCCGGCCGGTTCGACGAGACGGACAAGCGGGCGCTCGGCTACCTCCGTCGGGAGACGCCGCGCGGGATGATCCTCACGCTGTTGCGCGACCCCGACGCGACCGGCGCCGACCTCGCGAGCGCCCTCGGCGTCTCGCGGCCGACGATAAGCGCCGCCGCCGCCGATTTGGAGCGTGCCGGCCTCCTCGACCGGACCGACGGCTACGCGCTGACCGAGCCGGAGCGGCTGCTCACGCTCGTCGTTCGCTACGCGGACTCCTTCGACGCCGAGGCCGTCGCGTTCGCCGACGAGGCGGCGTCGCTGGTCGCGTACGACCCCTGAGTCCGAGCGCGACGGCGGCCGTCAGGCCGTGACCATCCACGTCGTCCCCGAGGAGTACCCCCATTTCTCGACGTCGACCTCGGTGGCGGCGTCGGCGACGGCGCTCATGTTCGCGCCGACCTCCTTCGCCGAGAGACCGAGGTCGTCGGCGATCAGCCGCGACTTGAAGTACGTTCGGTCGGCCGCGTTCTCGCGGAGGTACCGCAGGATCCGCGCCTGCTTCGCGGAGAGGCCGGTCGATTCGGCGGCGACCGCGTCCGGGTGGGCCGTGCTCATACGGGTACCACGTCGTCACCCCGCATAAGGCGGTTGGTAGGTCGGATTAACACGTCGCTGTCGGGCGATTTTGTGCGTCATCGGGCCCGTGAGTACCGCCCCAAGACCCCGTTTGGGTACGGCCTTCGAACCGCGGCACCGGCGCACCGATCCCGCCGCGTCGGGGTCAGTACAGTTCGGTGACGAACGGACCGAGCGCCCCGCTCACGCCGGCCGCGAGCGCCTCGGCGCGGTCGACGCGGCCGTTCGTGAGCGCGCCCGCCGCGCCGCCGCGCTCCGCGACACCGTCGGTGCCGAGGCGGTCGTCCATCACCGGGCCCAGCTCTTCCCCGTCGGCGATCCGGGCGGCGACGTCCGCGGGGAGCGCGAGGCTCGGCCCGGCGGCGCGGCCGACGCGGTCGCCGTCCGTCACCGCCGCCCACATGATCAGGTAGAGTCCGTCGGTCCCGTCGAACCCCGCGACGCCGCCCTCGATCCCGACGCCGAGGTCGTACGTCGGCCCGGCCTCCGACTCCGCCTTCAGGACGGCCGCGGCGCGGTTCTCGGCGCCCGCGACCGTCTCCGCGTGGCCGGTCGGCTGCTCGCTCACGCCGGAGTCGACGGGGACCGATTCGATCGCGACGCCGGTCGGGTCGCCCGGGAGGTCGTCGTCAGCCGCCGCGCCGAGCGCCAGTTCGACCGCGCGCCGCTTCACCGGGTTGCCGCTGCCGACGCCGACTCGGAGGGTCGTCATGGGCGGGCGTCGTCGCTCGCGGCCGAAAACGCCTCGGGATGGAGCAACCGCGCCAGCCGCTCGACCCCGTCGATCAGGGCGGGGCTCGGCTGGTTCAGGAGGTCGTCGTCGATCACGCTGACCGGGGCGTCGACCCAGTCGCGCTCGGCGACGGTCGCGGGGTCGACCCGGTCGCCGTGGCCGCAGACGTGGACGACGACGTGATCGGGGTCGGCCCGCTCGACGTCGGCGGAGTCGACCTCGCGGGACCGTTCGCCCGACTCGACGAAGGGGTAGCGCCCGCCCGCGGCGCGGACCGCGTCGGGGACCCAGTTGCCGGCCGCCATCGGGGGGTTGGACCACTCCTCGCAGTAGACGGTCGGTCGGGGGCGGTCGGCGACCGCGTCGGCGATCGCGTCGAGTCGGTCGCGGGCGTCGGCGGCGAGTCGCTCGCCCGCCTCGGGCCGCCCCACGTCGCTCCCGCGGGCCGCGAACCCGGCAACCGCGTCGTCGAGCGTCGCGGGCTCGCGGTGCGCGACGGCGAGACCGCGGTCGCGGCAGGCGTCGGCGAGGTCGCTCTGGAGCCCGTCGCTGGTGAGGACGACGTCGGGGTTGAGGCCGGCGACGCGGTCGAGGTCGGGGTTCAGCCAGCCGCCGACCGCGGGCAGGGAGTCGAAGCCGTGCGCCGATCCGGCGTCGGCGTCGTCCGAGAGGTCGCAGTGGGCGGTGACGCCGACGAGGCGGTCTGCGGCGTCGAGCGCGGCGATCGTCGCGGTCGCGCTCGGGGCGAGCGAGACGACGCGGGGCGCGGACATGGCGTTCGATCCGGGCGCGACCGTGTCAACGGTTTCGGTCCGGGCGGCGCGGCGGAGCAGTCGGGTTGAGCGCTGACGGGGTCGCCCGCGCGACGCCGCCGATCCGGAGATCGCCAAAAACACGTGATAGATCGTGTCCTTTTGTCGAGATTCGAGCGACACGTTCCGGTCGTTTTAAGTTGTGTTCCGCCGACGGTAAACCAAGATCGCTCTCGGGCAGTTTCAGTTTCCGGGGGCAACCGAGCTATGAGTGAACGAATACACACACGGGAGAGTCGCTCCCGAACGGAGACGAACGAGGAGGAATCGGAGGGTACTGACGAGACGCTGAGCTGCCCGGAGTGCGGCGGGCACGTCATCAACGACGAGGAACACGGCGAGACGGTCTGCAGCGACTGCGGGCTCGTCGTCGAGGCCGACTCGGTCGACCGCGGGCCGGAGTGGCGCGCGTTCGACTCCCGCGAGAAGGACGAGAAGAGCCGCGTCGGCGCCCCGACCACGAACACGATGCACGACAAGGGGCTCTCGACGAACATCGACTGGCGCGACAAGGACGCGTACGGCCGGTCGCTCGGCGCGCGACAGCGCCAGAAGATGCAGCGGCTCCGCAAGTGGAACGAGCGGTTCCGCACCCGCGACTCCAAGGAGCGCAACCTGAAGCAGGCGCTCGGCGAGATCGACCGCATGGCGTCGGCCCAGGGGCTCCCGGACAACGTCCGCGAGACCGCCTCCGTCATCTACCGCCGCGCGCTCGACGAGGACCTCCTCCCCGGCCGCTCCATCGAGGGCGTCTCCACATCCTGCGTGTACGCCGCCGCCCGGATGGCCGGCGTCCCGCGCAGCCTCGACGAGATCGCCGACGTCTCCCGCGTCGAGAAGGCCGAGATCGCCCGGACGTACCGCTACGTCGTCCGCGAACTGAAGCTCGAAGTGAAGCCGGCGGACCCCGAGCAGTACGTCCCCCGGTTCGCCTCCGACCTAGAGCTCTCAGAGGAGTCCGAGATGCGCGCGAAGAGCCTCCTGCGCAACGCCAAGGAGAAGGGCGTCCACTCCGGCAAGTCGCCGGTGGGCCTCGCCGCGGCCGCCGTCTACGCCGCCGCCCTGCTCACCAACGAGAAGACGACGCAGGCCGCCGTCAGCGAGGTCGCGGACATCTCCGAGGTCACCATTCGGAACCGGTACCACGAGCTGCTGGAGGCCGAGGACGGCCTCGTCGCCTGACTCACCCGACTCGCTTCTCCGCCCCCGACTCGCTTCTTCGCGCCTGACTCACCCGACCCGATTCTTCCCGCTCTCCCCCAGACGCACACACCTAAGTTCTCGCCCGCGGAACGCCCGCGTATGTTCGAGGAGTTCGTTCTCGCCGCGAGCACGGCCGACCTCTCGGAGGAGCCGCGCGCCCGCGAGCACGCCGACGCCGTGGAGTTCCGGCTGGACCTCGCCCGCGACCCGCTCGACCAGCTGGCGAGCTACGACGGCGACCTCCCGCTCATCGTCACGAACCGGGCGTCGTGGGAGGGCGGCGAGGCCGACGGGATCGGTCGGTACGACGCGCTCTCGACGGCGATCGGTGACGACGCGGTCGCCGCGATCGACGTCGAACTCGCCGCGCTGCGCGGGACGCACCCGGACTCCGCGGAGGAGTCGCACGCGACCGCGCTGCGCGATGCGGCCCGCGAGGCGGGCGTCGACGTGATCGCGTCCGTCCACGACTTCGAGTCGACACCGGAACTCGCGGCGCTGGTCGAGCTGCTCGCCGACGCCGCGGGCGAGGGCGACGTCGGGAAGCTGGCGACGACCGCGACCGCACCGGCGGACGCGCTCGCGATGATCGAGGCGACCCACGAGGCGACCGCGGCGGGCCACCGCGTCGCGACGATGTGTATGGGCGAGCCGGGGCGACACACCCGCGCGGTCACCCCGGTGTATGGGTCGAAGATCGGCTACGCGCCCGTCGATCCCGCGAACGCGACCGCGCCCGGGCAGTACCCGCTCGCGACGCTCCGAGAGCTCGTCGACGGGCTACAAGACGACAGATCCGACGCGTAGCGGCGGCGAGTCGGCGATTCGGTCGGAGCTGATCGATCGAAACGGACTTTTTTGCCGTTCGCCGTCGAATCGCGACGGTGAGATGGCCCTCATCGAATCGGATCAGTCGTCTCTAGTCTCCGCGTTCGGCCTCTTGATCGCCCTCGTCGCGGTCGTCGGGACCCGCTTCCTCGGGTGGGAGTGGGGCTCCGGCCGGCTCGTCCCGACTCTGATCGGGGTCACGGTCGCCGGGGTCGCGGTCGTGATCGTCGCCGGACGCCTGCTGGATTGAACGCTTCGGGTCGCCGACCCGTTCGAGTCTGTCGCCAGCCTTCGGCCCGCCCAACCGGTCGCCAGCCTTCGGCTCGTCGCGTCGTCGCGTGTCCGACCCGATCGTCGCGGAGCCAAACCGCTTTACCACCGCCCGCGTAAGTGTCGGCAATGGCGACGTGCGACGTGTGCGGGGAGTACGAGAACCTCCCGTACCAGTGTAAGCGGTGCGGCCAGACGTTCTGCGCCGAGCACCGACTGCCCGAGAACCACGACTGCCCGGGCCTCGCCGAGTGGGACGACCCCGGCGGCGTCTTCGACAGCGGCTTCGACGAGAGCGTCGAGAGCGGGGCGGCGGGCGGCGGCGGTGACCGCGCCGGCGGCGCCTCCGCGGGGATCGTCGGTCGGATCAAGCGTCGGATCGACCGCGAGACGGGAACTGGCGGGTTCGTGAGCTTCTTCCGCAACAACGCGACGTACGCCCTGCTGTTGGCGATGTGGGTCACGTTCGTCGCGCAGTTAGCGGTGCTGTACTTCGGCGGGCAGCCCCTCCACAACACGCTGTTCGTGCTCCAGTCGAACGAACTCACGAACGTGTGGACGTGGGTGACGTCGGTGTTCTCGCACTCTCCGGGAGTGCTGTACCACATCATCGGCAACAGCATCGTCATCCTGTTCTTCGGCCCCCTCGTCGAGCGCGCGGTGGGGTCGAAGCGGTTCGTCGGGTTCTTCCTCCTCTCGGGGATCCTCGCCGGCCTCGGCCACGTCCTGTTCGCGATCGCGACCGGGGCGCCGCCGACCGGCGTCCTCGGCGCCAGCGGCGCCGGCTTCGCGATCCTCGGCGTCCTCACGGTCTGGCGGCCGAACATGCAGGTCCTCCTCTTCTTCGTCATCCCGATGAAGATCAAGTACCTCACGTGGGGGATCGCGCTCGTCTCGGCGGTCCTCGTCGTCCAGAGCGTCATGGCCGGCGGCGCGGGCAGCGCGGGCGGCATCGCGCACCTCGCGCACCTGATCGGCTTCGCCATCGGCCTCGCGTTCGGCAAGCGCAACGAGGGGCTCGCGCGCTCCGCGGGCGGCGCGGGCGGCGTCTCGATGGGCGGCGCGCGCGGCCCGCGCGGTCCGGGCGGTCCCGGCGGGCGGCTCTGATGGACCTCGCGCGGCCCGACCTCCGACCGGACCCGTCGCTGTCGCGCGCGGAGATGGAATCCCTCCAGCGCGAGATCGCGGCGGCCGCGACGTTCGCCGACGACCACGCGCTCGACCCGGATAGCGTCGCGGTCGGCGAGGCCGCTTCGCTCGCCGACGGGCTCCCGCCGGCGCGGTCGGATGCGGTCGCGAACGAGACCCTCCCCGGAACCGGCGGTGCGGGAGACGAGTCCGAGGCACCCACCGTCGTCGGCGTCGATCAGGCGTTCCTCACCGACCGCGACGACGGTCGCCCCGACGCCGCCGTCTCCGCCGCGGTCGCGCTCCGCGGCGGGAGCGTGATCGAATACGCGAGCGCGACGACGCCGCTGTCGATCCCGTACATTCCGGGGCTGCTCGCGTTCCGGGAGGGCGACCCGATACTGGCCGCGCTCGACGCGCTCGACGCCGACCCCGACCTGCTCGTCTGTGACGGCTCCGGGCGGATCCACTACCGGGAGGCCGGGCTGGCGACGCACGTCGGCGTCCTCCGCGACGTGCCGAGCGTCGGCGTCGCGAAGCGCCTCCTCTGCGGCGAACCGGACGAGTCGACGGACGAGCGGCCCGAAGGGTGGCGGACCCCGATCTGCGCCGACGACGCGGTGACCACCGCCGAGCCGGGGACCGTCATCGGCCACGCGTTCCAGTCGCGCCAGTACCCGAACAGGAAGCGCGTGAACCCGCTGTACGTGAGTCCCGGGCACCGCGTGTCCGCGGAGACCGCCGTCGACCTCGTCGCGGCGCTGTGCGCGGGCTACAAGCTCCCCGAGACGACGCGGCTCGCGGACGCGCACGCGGAGCGGGCGAAGGGTGACGCGGCGTGAGACCGGGACGGGGGGTGCGACCGGGCCGCTCCGGACGAACCGGCCGACTGAACCGCCGCCAGAGCCGTGACAGTAGTTGTCACGGTAGTCGGTTTTTAGACGGTCGACCGCGAACGCGAACTCATGGGAGACGACGACGCGGAGAGTCCGATGTCGGCCGAGGAGTTCCGGTCGCTGACCGACGGGCTGGTGCGACAGAGTTCGGGCGGGGGGACGACCGTCTACAAGAACGCCGCGGGCGTCGGCTGTCCGAACCCCGACTGCGACCGCGGGGTCTTCCAGACGCTGTTCGTCAGCGACCACGGCTGGCAGCAGATCGGCGCGACCCGCGACGGGATCGACCTCTGTCTCGTCAACACGGAGTCGAAGCGGCTCGTCTTCATCCACGACGAGTAGCGTGGTGACGGGACAGTGACCGACGAGTTCGATCCGCTCGCGGCGCTCCACGAGCACCTCGCGGCCACCGAAGAGCGCCCCGTGGAGCGCGAGGCCGGCTGGCGGCTCGGCGAGGCGCAGGCGCTGGCCGCGGAGATCGCCGGCGGCGGGGTCGACGAGGAAGTCGCCGTCCGACGGGCGGGCGAGATCCGAACACTGCTCGCGGAGGTCGACCGGACCGGCGACGCCGAGGCCGACGACCACGTCGCCGCTGCGCGGGAGCTCGCGAACCGGATCGCGACTCGGGCGGACGGCGGGTAACCGCCGACGTCAGCACAGGAGCGCGTCTCAGCTTCGGGACGGATGCCCCCGACGGCCGGTCGTTCGAGACGAGCGGCGCCTCAGTCGTCCGCGGCGGGTTCCGCCCCGGGGTCGGCGGCGCACCGGTTCGGACCCAGCTCTAACTCGATCGCCGCGGTCTCGTCCGGTGGCGACTCGACGCCGCGGTTCGCCGCGATGACGGCCTCGTAGTTCGGCGGTTTCTCCGGCAGCGTCGCCGTGATCCGCTCCACGAACGCCGCTCTGTCGAGGCCGAGCACGCCGAGCCCCCGGCGCGCCGCGCCCACCGTCGTCGTCACCGGCTCGCCGGGCACGACGTCGCCGGTCGTCCCGTCGCTCGCGACCGCGAAGTGACCGGGACAGACGACCACGTCGTCGGGCTCCGCGAGCAGCGTCCCGTGGAGCGAGTCGTACAGCTGCGTCGCGCCGCGTTCCGCGCCGCCGGCGTCCGACGTGTCGCCCGCGTCCCCGTCGCCGTCTCCGAACTGCAGCTCCGTGCGGCCGACGCTGTCGGTGAACAGCGTGTCCCCGGTGAGGACCGCCGACCGACCGACCAAGTAACTCGCCATGTCGGATGTGTGCCCCGGCGTCGCGATCGACTTCAGGTCGACGCCCCCGACGTCGAGCGTCTCGTTGCGTTCGATCGGGTCGAACTTGTAGGCCACGTCGCGCTCGGCGGCCGCGGCCGGGAGGAAGTACGGGACGCCCAGGTCGTCCGCGAGCGCCCGGCCGCCCGAGAGGTGGTCGGCGTGGACGTGCGTGTCGAGGACGGCCGCGATCGACGCGTCACGCTCGGCGGCGGCCTCGACCCACTCGTCGGCGTGTCGTGAGACGTCGATGGCGACCGCGACGCGGTCGGAGTTGGAAGAATCAGGAAGCTCGTGATCCGCGTCGCTCGCCTCGCGTCCGCCGACCACGAGGTACCCGAGACACCCCTTCGCGCGGCGCTGGACCTGAACGATGTCGAGCGGCGGGGCGGCGCCGGAGCTTCCGGGCGCGTCGGGGAGCGGCACGGGGGTTCGGTCGTACACCGCTGACCAGCCGCGCATCCCGTCGCCGACGACGGTCACGTCCTCGTACCCGGCCGCGTCGAGTTCGGCGGCGAAGTCGCCCGAGGCCTTCCCCTTCGCGCAGAGCGTGACCACGCTGTCGTCGGGAGAGAGGCCGGTCTCTCGCTCGAAGTCGTCGACGTCGAACTCGTGGAACGGCTTGTAGAAGTAGTGGATCGCGTCCGCCACGCGCCAGCCCGCGAAGCTCTCCTCGGGTCGCGTGTCGACCACGGCGAAGGAGCGCTCGCCGCGCCGACGCGCGTCGATCATGTCGCGGAACTCGTCGGCGGATATCGTCTTGGGCATGGTACTCCCATCGTGCCGCGGGATCAAAAGCGCTGTCGCCGGCGAGGGCGGGAAGCGAAGCGAGCGAGCGCGATGAAGAGGTTTTATTCGGACCGCCCGGCGAGCGGGCGTATGGTCGAGGCGTTCGCGGTCGCCAGCGGGAAGGGCGGCACGGGGAAGACGACGAGCACGCTCGCGCTCGGGATGGCGCTCGCGGCCGACCACGACGTGACCGTCGTGGACGCCGACACCGGGATGGCGAACCTCCTCTTTCACGCCGGGCTCGACGACGCGGCGGTCACCCTCCACGACCTGCTCGTCGAGGAGACCGCAACGGACGTCGACGAGGCGGTTTACGAGCGGTTCGGGCTCTCGGTCGTCCCCTGTGGCACCTCGCTCGCGGGCTTCGAGGCCGCGGAACCGGAGCGCCTCCGCGACGTGGTGGCGGAGCTGGCGCGCGACACCGACGTGCTCCTGCTCGACTCGCCCGCCGCGCTGGGCTCGAAGTCGGCCGTCCTGCCGGTCGTGCTCGCGGACCGCGTCGTGGTCGTCGTCGAGCCGACCATCCCCGCGCTCTCGGACGGCCTGAAGGTTCAGGAGTACGCCCGTTCGTACGGCACCGAGACGGCGGGCGTGCTGTTCAACAAGGTCCGAGACGAGGCCGACGACGTCGCCGCGCAGGCGGAGCGCCACTTCGGCGGGCCAGTCCTCGCGAACGTCCCCGAGAGCGACGCCGTCCGGGCGGCGCGCCGGGCCGGCGAGCCCCTGCTCGCGCACGCTCCGGAGAGCGAGGCCGCCGCGCGCTACCGCCGGGCCGCCGACCGGCTCGACGTGCGCGACGGCGACGGCGACGCGGTCGCCGACCGCTTCCGCAGCGCGGTCGTCCCCGACACGCCATGAGCGGGAGTCCGAAGGGCGACCGGGCCGAGGAGCCGCCGACCCTCACCATCCCGCGGGGGACCCTCCTGCGCTCCCGGGTGGTCTCCGACGTGGGGACGACGCTGTCGCGCGCGCTCGACCGCGAACTCACCGGCTACGCGACGCTCGTCCCGCAGGAGACGCTGCTCCTGTCCGGCGAGGCCCGCGGCGTCATCACGTTCGACGACGGCGTTCCCGTGCTTGCGTACAACACGGTGACGGACAGCGGCGGCCCGGACGCGCTCGCGGAGCTGGCGGTCCCCGGCCCCTACCGCGTCGAGCTGTACGCCGTCGACGCGAGCGGACTGGCGGCGGCCCACGAGGAGAGGGCGCTGCGCGTCGCGCCCGACGCGGCCGCGACCGAACTGGCCGACGACCCGGACCTGGCCGAACGGACCCGCGAGAGCGCACCCGAGGAGCGGTTGCGGGACGCCGACGACGAGGACGACGCCGTCGCCGCCTTCCTCGCGGACGAGGAGCGGATCGACGCGATCCGCGAGCAGGCGCGGTCGGAGGCCCGCGACCGCGCCGCCGAGTGGGGGATCGACGACGCCCTCGACGGGCCGGACGAGTTCGAGTGAGCGAGCGGCTCACCTGCGTCCGCCCGGCTCGATCCCGATTCGAGCCGCGGGGCGACGGGCCCGGACCGAACGGTTATCTCGCCTCGGGCCCTCAGATCGGTATCACGGTCCTTCGACTCCTGCGGCTGACGACGCCCGCCGACTTCGCCGCCTGGTACACCGCCGGCCGCGCGTACACGACCGGCGTCGCCGAGGGGATGGGCTTCGCCGGCGTCGACGAACTCGACGCCGACCGGATCGCGCGTCGACTGCGAACGGCCCCCGACGAACTGACGCCCGCCGAGGCGCGCTCGGTCGCGGCGACGCTGCTCGCGGACGGCGCGTTCTCGGAGCCGTACTGCGAGTGGCTGCCGACCTGGTACGAACTCGCGCTGATCGCGCCGGTCCGGTACTGCGACTGGCGGCTGCGACGCGTCGCCGGGAGGGTCGCCGAGCGCGCGTCCGTGACCGCGACCGCGCCGCGGTTCTCGCGCCCCACCGACGTGCGGATCGACGGCGCGCCGGCGCTGTCGCGGGTCTCCGGCTTCCGCGAGCGGTTCCTCCTCGCGGACTCGCTGCTCCACTTGGAGTGGTTCGCCCACGTCGCCGCCGCCGACGGCATCGAGGTGCCCGACGGCCTCGTCGCCCGAACCCGCGAGGAGTCGCTGTCCTACTACGGCGGGGAGCGCGACCGTCTCTCGCCCGATGTCAGACGGTTCCAGCGCCACCTGTTCGCCGACGACCGCTGGGTCCGCCGGGTCGACGAGGCGTACGACCTCGATAGCGCCCTGTTCGGCCTCTGGGAGCGACTGCTGCGGGACGAGCGGCGGCGGCTCGGCGGCGACTGATCCGGGGCGACAGTCGACCGAATCTGGGTGCGATCGACCGAGTCGCGGTGCGAGCCGACGGAAAAGGTGTTACAGACCCGGTAACAAGTTACAGGACCTAATCGCGAAACGAGAGGTAAGTATAGGCCGGCCGCTCCATTACTGAGTTGTACGAACCGCGTTTCGGTTCGCTGTCCCTGAGCTTCGGCCCTCGTTTTCGCTCGCGGCGCTCCCGTTGCGATTTCTGTTTCGTCCGCGTTCACGATGCGATCCACCCGTTACGCGTCTGGCTCTCGCACCCCCAAGCGGCGGTCACAACTCGTCGCCGAGTAATCTTTTATTCATCGTTGCGCTTGCCGGAAGCTTCATACGTCGGCTCGCGGATCCTCCGAGTACACGAATGGCAGTACTCTTGCTGGAGGACGTCGACGCCGACGACGTCGGGACCGTCGGCGGAAAGGCCGCGTCGCTCGGCGAACTCATCGGTGCGGGGCTCCCGGTGCCGCCGGGATTCGCCGTCACCGCGGGCACGTATCGGGCCTTCATCGAGGAGGCTGGGATCGACGACGAGCTGTTCGACGCGGTCGACGTCGACCCCGAGGACTCCGCGGCGCTCCGCGAGGCCGAGGCGCGCGCGGAGGAACTCATCCTCGAGACGCCGTTCCCCGAGGAAGTCCGCGAGGAAATTCTCGAACAGTACCGGTCGATGGCCGAGGACGGCGAGGAGGCGTTCGTCGCGGTGCGCTCGTCCGCGACCGCCGAGGACCTGCCCGACTCCTCGTTCGCCGGCCAGCAGGAAACGTTCCTCAACGTCCGCGAGGACGACCTCCTCCGGCGCGTGAAGGAGTGCTGGGCCTCGCTTTTCACCCAGCGCGCGATCTACTACCGACAGCAGCGGGGGTTCCCGCACGAGGACGTCGACATCGCGGTCGTCGTCCAGCGGATGGTCGACGCCGATAAGTCCGGCGTGATGTTCACCAGCCACCCCTCGACGGGCGAGCCGCAGGTCACCATCGAGGCCGCGTGGGGGCTCGGCGAGGCGGTCGTCTCCGGCACCGTCTCCCCCGACAACTACGTGTACGACCGCGAGCGGGCCGAGGTCGACGCGGTCACCGTCGCGGACAAGAAGGTGGAGATGGTGAAGGACGCGGAGACCGGCGAGACGGTCCAGCTCGACGTCGACGAGGAGCGCCGGACCGAGCGAGTCCTCTCCGACGCGGAGATCGGCGACCTCGTCGCGCTCGGCGAGCGGGTCGAAGACCACTACGGCGCTCCCCAAGACGTCGAGTGGGCGATCTACGACGGCGAGATATACATGCTCCAGTCGCGGCCGATCACCACGATCCGCGAGGACGCCGGCGACGAGGCGGGCGCGAGCGGGGACTCCGCGGCCGGGGAGGGCGCCGGCGCGGCGACCGCCGACGGCGACGGCGGACCGACGGGGAGCGGCTCCAACCACGGGACGGCCGCGAACGGCGACGACGACGCGGACGTCCTCGTCGACGGGCTCGGCGCGAGCCCGGGGATCGTCTCCGGCGCCGTCCGGATCGTCCACAAGCTCGATCACCTCGATCAGGTCCAAGAGGGCGACGTGATGGTGACGGAGATGACGATGCCGGACATGGTGCCGGCGATGAAGCGCGCTGCCGGCATCGTCACGGATGAGGGCGGGATGACGAGCCACGCGGCGATCATCTCTCGCGAACTCGGCGTGCCGGCGGTCGTCGGCGCCGGCAACGGGACACGGGTCCTCGAAGACGGCCAGCAGGTCACCCTCGACGGCGACAAGGGGACGATCCGGGCGGGCGAGTCGGCGTCGGCCGAGTCCGGCGAGGAGTTCGAGCCGGTGGAGGCCGCGCGGCCCGAAACCCCCGTCAAGCCGATGACGGCGACGGAGGTGAAGGTGAACGTCTCGATCCCGGAAGCCGGCGAGCGCGCCGCGGCGACGGGCGCCGACGGCGTCGGCCTGCTCCGGATCGAACACATGGTCCTCTCGCTCGGGAAGACTCCCGAGAAGTACATCGCCGACCACGGCGCCCGCGCGTATCAGGACGAGCTCATCGAGGGCGTGCGCCGCGTCGCCGACGAGTTCTACCCGCGGCCGGTCCGGGTGCGGACCATCGACGCGCCCACCGACGAGTTCCGAGAGTTGGAGGGCGGCGGGGGCGAGCCGAACGAGCACAACCCGATGCTCGGCTGGCGCGGGATCCGCCGGAGCCTCGACAAGCCCGAGCCGTTCCGGCAGGAGCTGGCCGCGTTCGCGCGGCTCTACGACATGGGGTACGATAACCTGGAGGTGATGTTCCCGCTCGTCAACGACGCGAAAGACATCGAGGGGATCACGGGCCACATGCGCGAGGCCGGGATCGACCCCGAGACCCACCGCTGGGGCGTGATGATCGAGACGCCCGCGAGCGCGCTCCAGATCGAGGAGCTGGCGAACGCCGGCATCGACTTCGCCTCCTTCGGTACCAACGACCTCACGCAGTACACGCTCGCGGTCGACCGCAACAACGAACACGTCGCCGACCGGTTCGACGAGCTCCACCCCGCCGTGTTGCGGCTCATCGGCGACACCATCGAAACGTGCCGCGAGCTTGGCGTCGACACCAGCATCTGCGGGCAGGCGGGCTCGAAGCCCGAGATGGTCGAGTTCCTCGTCGAGAAGGGAGTCGCCTCCATCTCCGCGAACATCGACGCGGTCCGCGACGTCCAACACGAGGTCAAGCGGACCGAACAGCGCCTGCTGCTCGACTCGGTCCGCTGAGGCCGGCCGCAGCGGCGTTTTCCCACCAGGGCCCAGAGCGGAACGGGTAAGAGCCGCCCCCGACAACGGACGGGCAGATGCGACAGCCGGAACCGGAGCCGCAGTCGTTCGACCGGGTACTCTCCTCGATGTGCACCGAGCCGCACTCGGACGCCCGCGCGGCCGCCGAGCGGTTCCTCGCGACGAACCCCGGCGACCCCGCAACCTACGATGCGGTGGCGGACTTGGAGGCGCGCGCGGTCGAGGGGCTCGCGACGCTCGCGGATCACCCGGACCCGGAGAACGCCGCAGGGTACGTCACCTCCGGCGGCACCGAGGCGAACATCCAAGCGGTCCGGTCGGCGCGGAACCGACACCGCGAGAGCGGCGGCACGCGCGGCGGGCCCGAGATCAACGTCGTCGCGCCCGAGAGCGCGCATTTCTCGTTCACTAAGGCGGCCGAGGTGCTCGGCGTCGAGCTCCGGACGGTCCCCCTCGACGACGACTACCGGGCGGATCCCAACGCCGTCGCGGCCGCCGTCGACGACGCGACCGCGCTCGTCGTCGGCGTCGCCGGCAGCACCGAGTACGGCCGGGTCGACCCGATCCCCGAGCTGGCAGCGATCGCGGAGGAAGCGGGAGCGCGGTTCCACGTCGACGCCGCATGGGGCGGGTTCGTCCTCCCGTTCACCGACCACGCGTGGTCGTTCGCCGACGCGCCGGTCGACACGCTGACGATCGACCCCCACAAGTTCGGGCAGGCGCCGGTCCCGGCGGGCGGGCTGTTGGCCCGCGAGGACGCCGCGCTCGACGCGCTCGCGATCGACACTCCGTACCTTGAGACGCGGTCGCAGGCGACGCTGACCGGGACCCGGAGCGGGGCCGGGGTCGCCGGCGCCGCCGCGGCGATGGACGCGCTGTGGCCCGACGGCTACCGCGAGGCCGCGGCGCGCGCGGCCGACGACGCGGACTGGCTCGCCGACCAACTCGCCGACCGCGGGTACGACGTCGTCGACCCCGAACTCCCGCTCGTCGCGGCCGACGTGCCCGAGCCGACGTTCGCCGCGCTCCGCGACGCCGGGTGGAAGGTGTCGCGGACCGGAACCGGCGAGCTGCGCGTGGTGTGTATGCCGCACGTGACGCGTTCGGCGCTGCGGGCGTTCCTCGACGACCTCGACCGGATCCGGCGGTAGGTCGCAGTCGAACACGCGACCGGGTGGCGACGCTTCCTTATAAATAGGTCAGGCGGTGGCGCGTGCCGGTGAGCGCCGCATCGCGGCGCGAACTGCACGCGCGAGGGAGTCGCTGGCCCCGGAGCGAAGCGGAGGGTGCCAGCGACGAGGCTGGGGAGGCGTGAGGCAGCGGTGCTGTGCGGTCGGGGTAGGACTCAAAGGGGCAGCCGCGAGGGCGACGTAGGCGACGCAAGCACCGCAGGGAGCGAACGGAGTGAGCGACTGCGGAGCGCAGCGAGCGTACGTCGCCCTCGCGGCTGGGGCTTTGGTGGTGTTGTCCGTCGATCCGTACGTCACTCCGTATCGCCGAGCGGTCGGCTTCGAATCGACCTCGGCGTCGCGTTCGGATCAACATATTCACTACGGGTCACCACGAACCGCCCTGTATGAGTTCGGACGACGTCTCTCGGCGCGCGTTCATGCGGACGGCCGGCGGTGCGGCGGCCGCCGCCGGCGCGGCGACGGCGACGGCGGGGACGGCGGCTGCACAGGAAGTGGAACCCGACTGGCCGAGCGCCGCCGTTGGGAACGTCGGGTCGTACACCGACGCCCGCGGCCAAGACTCGGTGACCATCTCGGTCGGCGCCGGCGACCAAGGGCTCGCGTTCGACCCGACGCTGGTGTGGGTCGACGAGGGGACGACGATCACTTGGGAGTGGACCGGTAACGGCGGCAACCACAACGTCCAGACGGTCGACGGCGGCGGCCCGGCCAGCCTCGACAGCGGCAACCCCGTCGGCGAGGAGGGAGCCACCTACGAGTACGAGACGTCCGGCGAGGACGCCGGCATCACCCACTACCACTGCGTCCCCCACACCGCGGTGGGCATGCACGCCGGACTCGCCGTCGGCGGAGACATCGCCACCGTCGAGGTCGGCGGCGGCGGATCGGACGCGGTGTTCGTCCCGGACGCCGCCCGCGCGCTCGGCATCGCGACGTTCATCGCGATGGTGAGCACGCTGGGGCTGGCGTTCGTCTTCATGAAGTACGGCGGCACGATCACCGGACAGGAACAGGCGTAGCGGACGCCGCGCGGTCGCTCTCTCCTCGGGTTCTCCCTCGCCCGCAGCGGCTGGTCACTCCCCGTCGACGAGCTCCTCGTACAGCGCGACGTAGCGGTCGACGACCGCCTCGTGGTCGAACGAGGCGAACTCGCGGTCGACTGCGCGTCGTTCGAGGTCGCCGACCGCGACGAACTCGTCGGCCAGCTCCGCCGGGCTCGTCACGAGCCGCCCGCGCTCGCGCCCCTCGACGAGCTCGTGAGCGCTGGAGTCCGCCTGATACTCGACGAGGGCGACGCAGCCGCACGCGACCGCCCACAACAGGTCGGTCGCGAACGTCTCCCACGTCGCCGTGGCGACCGCGACGTGCGTGCCCTTGAATATCGGAATCCGCTCCTCGGTCGGGAGGTCGCCGAGGAACTCGACACGATCGTCGATCCGGAGGTCGCTCGCGGTCGCCTCGATCTGGCCGCGCTCGGGGCCGTCGCCGATCACCGCCGCGGTCCAGTCGCGGCCGCGCAGCTCGGCGAGCCCGAGGAGGAACGTCTCGACGTTGGCGTGGCGGTCGAGCCGCCGCGAGTACACCGCGTCGAACCGGTCGTCGACGCTCGCGGCCTCGACGGCGTCGAAGTCGATGCTCTCGGGGAGGACGCGGACGTCCTCACCGTCGGCGCCGTGTTCGCGGACCCGGGTCTTCGTGGTCCGGGAGGGGGTCGCCACCGCGTCGGCGCGGCGCGCGAGCGGCCGGTACCACCGCCGGGCGTCGGCGGGGTGGTCGCGCCACCAGTCGACGACGACCGGCGCCCGCGAGAGCGAGCCCGCCACCGTGGCGGCGAGCGCGGGCGTCGGCGGGCTGTTGACCGCGTGGACGACGTCGGGCCCGACGCGACGGAGCGCGGCCGGGAGCTTCGCGGCGAAGGCGACGGGCGCGGGCTCGACGGTGACCGACCGGTACTCGATCCCGCCCTGCTTGAAGGCGTCGTGGTCCCCGCCCCACCAGCGCGCGCAGAGCCAGGTCACGTCGTGCCCGCGGTCGGCGAGCGCGCGGGCGGTCCGCAGGGTTCGCGTTCGCGCTGCGGTCTCCCCGTGTCCGGGGGCGAAAAGCGAGACGAACGCGACGCGCATACGCCGACCGGACGGGGGGCGCCGGTAAAAAGACACGGCATCCCGCGGAGGTCGCGTAAAGTTAGAGGATGAGGCGGACGATTTCTGAGTGTCTATGACAGAATTCGACCGCCTCAGCGAACGTACTGCGTGGATC
>NZ_AOJK01000010.1 GCF_000336875.1 Halorubrum californiense DSM 19288
TCGGAATGCTATCGAACGTGTATTTTGGGAGATAGAAAGACGAACATCATCGTTCGCAAATAGTTTCAGCAATGTCGCGCTCGAGACAGCTCAAGACTGGCTCGAAAGCTTCGCCGTCTACCACAATTCACGCCAAACTTAACGCGACCCCCGCGGAGGCGCGGGACCGAAGCGGGGGTTCGGTCCCCGAGGTTCCGGTCCCCGCGGTTCCAGTACCCGAAACGGTTTCACGGCACGCCCGGAACCGGTTGGCATGCGACAGTACGACATCGAACGCTACCTCAACGTGCGGAACGCGGGCGGCGCCGACCTGGGCCCCGACGGCCGGCTCTCGTTCCTCCTCGACACGACCGGCACGGGGCAGGTGTGGTCGGTCCGGGAGCCGGGGTCGTGGCCCGAACAGCACACGTTCTTCGAGGAGTCCGTCTCCTTCGTCGACTCCTCACCGGAGCGCTCCGAGGCCGTCTTCGGCATGGACGAGGGGGGCAACGAGCGCGCGCAGCTGTACCGGCTCGACTACGAGTCGGGCGCGATCACCGACCTGACGGCCAAGCCGGAGGCGAAACACCGGTGGGGCGGCTGGGACTCGACCGGCGACCGGTTCGCGTTCGCGTCGAACCGCCGCGACGAGGCCGTCTTCGACGTGTACGTTCAGGGGCGCGACGAGACGGGCGACGACGCTGACCTCGTGTACGAGGGCGACGGTTGGCTCTCGGTCGCCGGCTGGTCGCCGAGCGACGACCGGCTGATCGTCCACGAGGCGCACTCCTCGTTCGACCACGACGTGTACACCCTCGACCTGTCGAGCGGCGAGCTGACCCACCACACCCCCCACGAGGGGGACGTGCGGTACGCCGGCCCGGAGTGGGGGCCCGACGGCGAGGGGATCTACCTCGTCACCGACCGCGACACGGACACCCTCCGCTTGGAGCGGCTCGACCTCGCGACCGGCGAGTTCGCCGTCGTCGCCGATGGCGGCGAGTGGAACGTCGACGGCGTCGCGATAGACGAGGACTCGCGGCGGATCGTCTACTCCCGGAACGTCGACGGCTACACCGAACTCACCGCCGGCGAACTCGTCGGCCCCGCCCGGATCGACGAGTTCCCGGACCCGGACCTCCCCCGCGGCGTCGCCGGCGGCGTGAGCTTCGGCCCCGACGGCGACCGGTTCGCCGTGACGACGACGGGGAGCACACACAACGCGAACGTCTACGTCGTCGACGCGACCACCGGCGAGGCGGAGCGGTGGACGCGCGCCTCCACCGCAGGAATTCCCGCGGACACGTTCGTCGAGCGCGAGCTGGTCCACTACCCCACCTTCGACGTCGACGAACGGCGTTCGTCGGCCAGCGAGACCTCGTCTCGCGCTGTGCGCGAGATTCCCGCGTTCTTCTCCGTGCCGGAGACGGAGCCGCCGGAGTCGGGGTACCCGGTCGTCGTCGACATCCACGGCGGGCCGGAGTCGCAGCGGCGCCCCTCCTTCGCGTCCGTCACGCAGTACCTGTTGAACAACGGGTACGCCGTGTTCGAGCCGAACGTCCGCGGGTCCTCGGGGTACGGGAAGGCGTACTCCGGGCTCGACGACGTGGAGAACCGGATGGACTCGGTGAAGGACATCCGCGAGGGCGTCGGCTGGCTCCACGACCACCCCGAGGTCGACCCGGACCGCGTCGTCGCGATGGGCGGCTCCTACGGCGGCTTCATGGTGCTCGCGTCGCTGACGGAGTACCCGGAGCTGTGGGCCGCCGGCGTCGACATCGTCGGCATCGCGAACTTCGTGACGTTCCTGGAGAACACCGGCGACTGGCGCCGCTCGCTGCGGGAGGCCGAGTACGGCTCGCTCGAAGACGACCGCGAGTTCCTCCAGTCCGTCTCGCCGATCAACAACATCGAGCGGATCGAGGCGCCCCTCTTCGTCCTCCACGGTGAGAACGACCCGCGGGTGCCCGTCGGCGAGGCCGAACAGATCGTCGAGGAGGCCCGCGAGCAGGGCGTCCCCGTCCGGAAGCTGATCTTCGACGACGAGGGGCACGGGTTCGCGAAGCTCGACAACCGGATCGAGGCGTACCGCGAGATCGTCGACTTCCTCGCCGAATACGTCTGATATCCGGGGTGGTGGCGGCGTGATGACACGCGACGGCGCGGCAGTGCCGCCGTCGCGGTCGCCGCTGCGCCGGCCGTGACGGTTATACACACACGCGAGAGAGAGTAAGGCGATGAGTCGGTCCGACTCGTACGGGGTGCTGCTCGATAAGGCCCAAGACAAGGTGGCCCTGTTGGACGAGACGGGGACGTACACGTACGTCAACGCGGCCGCGGAGCGGATTCTCGGGTTCGATCGCGACGAGCTGGTCGGGACGAACGCCTTCGAGTACATCCACCCGCAGGAGCGGCGGGCCGTGCGGCGCACCTTCGAGGGGGCCATCCGTACCCCGGAGTTCACCGAGGCGACGACGGAGTACCGGCACCGGACCCGCGACGGCTCGTGGGTCTGGCTGGAGAGCCGTATGTCGAACCTCACCGACGGTGAACTCGACGGGTTCGTCGTGAGTTCGCGGAACGTCACGGACCGGGTCGAGGCTGAGCGCGGGCGCGCGGAGGCCGCCTCCCACCTCCGAGAGATCGCCGCGGTCTCCAACGACGTCCTCTGGATGTTCGACGCCGACTGGTCGGAGGTGCTGTTCGTGAACCCCGCGTACGAGGACATATACGGCGCGTCCGTCGACGAACTCCGCGGTGATCCGGACCTGTTCCTCGACGCGGTCCACCCCGAGGACCGGGCCGCCGTCGAGGAGGCGATGGAACTGCTCGCCGCGGGCAAGTCGACCGACATGGAGTACCGGGTGAACCCCGGGGAGAACTACAACCGGTGGGTCTGGGTTCAGGGGGAACCGATAACGGAGGACGGCGAAGTGGTCCGGATCACGGGGTTCGCGAAGGACATCACCGACCGGCGACGGCGCGAGCGGCAGCTGGTCGTGATGGACAACCTCCTGCGACACAATCTCCGGAACGACCTCAACATCGTCCTCGGGAGGGTCGAAGAGCTCGAGGCCGACGTGCCTGAGGCGGCGGAACACACCGCGGTGATCCGACGGGTCGGAGAGCGCCTCCTCGACACCGCACAGAAGGAGCGGGAGGTCATCGAGCTCATCACCGACCAGCGGGAGACCGATCGGATCGACCTCCGGAGCGTGGTCGCGGAGTGCGTCGAGACCATCCGGGATCGACATCCCGAGGGATCGATCGCGGTGGACGGCCTCGACGCTGTCACCGTCGACGGGCACTGCGAGCTCCGGTCGGCGGTGATCGAACTCTTAGAGAACACGTTCCAACATAGCGACGACGGGACGCCGACGGTGACGGTGCGGCTCAGTCGGACCGACGACGGCGCCGAACTCGTGGTCGAAGACGACCTCAGAGCGATACCCGCGGTCGAGGCCAACGTACTCACCGGCGACCACGACATGACGCACGTCTACCACAGCAGCGGCCTCGGCTTCTGGCTCGTCTACTGGAGCGTGGAGCTGTCGAACGGGAGCGTCGCGGTCGACGCGGGCACGGAGGGCGACGGGCGCGGCAACCGGATCACGGTGTCGCTCCCGCAGGCGGCGGAGTGAGCGGGGTCCGAAAGCGATCTACCAGTCCGGCCCGAAGTCGGGGTTGAGCTGGCGGTCGGTCCGGCCGAGCGAGTCGATCGCTTCGACGTCCTCGTCGTCGAGGTCGAGGTCGACGCTCGCGAGGTTGTCGCGGATGTGGTCGATCCCGGTCGCCTTCGGGATGGCGGTGACGCCCGTCTCGCGCAGCCACGCGAGGCTCACCCGCGCCGCGCTGACGCCGTGTTTCTCCGCGATGTCGACGATCGCCGGGTCGTCGAGGATCTCGCCGCGGGCGAGCGGCGAGTAGGCGACGAGCTCGATATCGTTGGCGTCGGCGTACTCGCGCAGCTCTTCCTGGCGGAGCAGCGGGTGCATCTCGACCTGGTTCGCGAACGGCGCCTCGCCGAGCGCGTCCGTCGCGGCGTCGAGGTGGTGCGGCTCGAAGTTGGAGACGCCGATCCGATCGATCAGGCCGTCGTCGCGGAGCTCCGCGAACGCCGGCAGCGTCTCCTCGGGCTCGTACTCCCCGGCCGGCCAGTGGACGTAGAGGAGGTCGACCGCGTCGACGGCGAGCTTGTCGAGGCTCTCGCGAGTCGACGAGGCCACGTCCGCGGGTGAGAGCTCGTCGATCCACACCTTCGTCGCGAGGAAGATGTCGTCGCGGTCGACGTCGCTTTTCGCGATCCCCTCGCCGACCGCCGCCTCGTTGCCGTAGATCTGGGCGGTGTCGACGTGGCGGTAGCCGGCGTCGAGCGCGTTCGCGACCGACTCGGTACACTGGGCGGGGTCGTCGTTCTCCCACGTGCCGAGCCCGAGGACGGGCATCCCGTTGCGAGTCGGTACCGCGGGCTGCTGCTGCTGATCGGTCATCGCCTCCGTCTACTCGCGTGAGCCGAAAGTCGCTTGCGGTAGGGGCGGGCGCGGCCGCGTCGCGAGCGGGCGGCGCTCAGTCGTCCGACAGCAGCGCCCGCGAGGAGTTCGTCACCACGAGCAGGCTCGACGCCCCCATCGCGACCGCGGCGAAGAGGGGGTTGAGCAGGCCGGTCGCCGCGAGCGGGATGGCGACCGCGTTGTAACAGAACGCCCAGCCGATGTTCCCCTTCACGCGCCGGCCGGCCGCCCGCGCGAGCTCGAAGACGGTCGCCACGGAGCCGAGGTCGTCGTCGACGATCGCCACGTCGGCGGCGTCGGCCGCCATCGCCGTGCCGCCGCCGAGCGCGACGCCGAGGTCGGCCGCGGCCAGCGCCGGCGCGTCGTTGGTCCCGTCGCCGACCATCACCGTGACGCCGCGCTCCTTCAGCCGCCCGACCGCCTCGGCCTTCCCCTCCGGCGGCACGCCGGCGAACACCGACGAGACCGCGTCGTGGTCGGCGAACACCGTGGCCGCGCGCTCGTCGTCGCCGGTGAGGACGATTACCTCAACGCCCGACTCGTCGAGCGCCGTCACCGTCGCCTCCCAGCCGTCGCGCAGTTCGTCGCCGACCACGAGGAACCCCTCCGCCGCGCCGTCGCGGCCGACCGCGACCGGGACGCGCCCCACGTCGCGCGCGTCGGCGACCGCCTCGCGGATCGCGTCGGGGACGGTCCAGCCGCGCTCGTCGAACAGGTCGGGGTGCCCGACGACGACCTCGACGCCGTCGACGACGCCGGAGACGCCGCGGGCGTGGCTCTCGAACGACTCGACCGCGGGGGCGTCGCCGTCGTCCGCGGGCACCTCGGCCGCCTCTGCGCCGCCGTCGGCGACCGCCGGGGACGCGCCGTCGTCCGTCGCCTCTCCGGGACCGGCGTCCGCGCCGTCGAGGGCGCCCCGCGCCGCCGCGACCGCCTGGCCGACCGGGTGGGCGGACCGCGATTCGAGGGCGGCCGCGAGCCGGAGCAGGTCGTCGTCGACCGCGCGGTCGATCAGCCGCATCTCGCCGGTCGTCAGCGTCCCGGTCTTGTCGAAGACGACCGTGTCCGCGTCGCGGATCCGTTCGAAGACGGTGTCGTCGAACACGACGATGTTCCGCTCCAAGGCGTCGCGGATCCCGGCGGCGACCGCGAGCGGCGTCGCCAGCCCGAGCGCGCACGGACACGAGACGATCAGCACCGTCAGCCCGACGAGCATCGCGTCGGTCGGGGCGCCGCCGAGCGCGAGCGACGCACCGGCGGCGACGGCGGCGATGACGAGGACCGCCGGGACGAACACCGTGGCGAGCCGGTCCGCGAGCTTCTGGACGCCGTGATTCCCGCTCTGGAGGTCGTACACCAGCTCCGCGACCCGATCGAGGCTGGAGGTCGCGTCCGGGCCGACGGCGACCGTGAGCGAGCCGTCCGTCACGACGGAGCCGCCGACGACCGCGTCGCCGGCGACCTTCCGGACCGGTAACGACTCGCCGGTGACGACGGACTCGTCGACAGCGGCGTCGCCGTCGACCGCCTCGCCGTCGACCGGGATCCGCTCGCCGGCGCGCACGAGGAGCCGGTCGTCCGGTCGGAGCGCGTCGACCGCGACGGACTCCGTCTCCCCGTCGCCGGTCAGCCGCCGCGCGTCGTCGACCTGGACCGCGGTGACCTCGGAGAGCAGCGCCGTCGCGCGGTCTTTCACCGAGTCCTCGTAGTGGTTCCCCACCGTGACGATGACGATGATCGCGACGGTCACGTCGTAGTAGATCGAGGGCGACTCGACGAATATCACCGCGAGCGTGCTGTAGAGGTAGGCGCTCACGGCCGCGATGGCGACGAGCAGGTCCATGTTCGGCGAGCGCGTCCTCGCGCTGACGTACGCCCCGCGGAGGATCGGCTTCCCGGTAAAGAAGAGGACGATGGAGGTCAGGACGGCGATGACGATGAAGAAGTACGTGCCCGACGTGGAGGCCATCGCCTCGTTGAGATACGTCAGCGTGCGCTCGTCGTAGAAGGGGAACGCGAAGTAGGTCGGGTAGATGAGGACGATGTACTGGAGCATGACGGCCATCCCGACGAGGACGCCCGCGGCCAGCCGCGCCGTCGCCATGTTCCGCGCCTGTCGGCGTGAGAAGGCGTCGTCGCGGTCGTACGCGCTGTATCCCAGCCCGCTCACGGTCTCGGTGAGGTCGTCGATGGTGACCGAATCCGGGTCGTGGTCGATCCGCACGGTGTCGGTGACGTAGCTCGCGCTCGCGCCGCTGACGCCGTCCGCGTCGGTCGCCACCGTCTCGATGAACGCCTCGCAGGTCGCGCAGTGCATCCCGTCGACCTCCAAGAACGTCGCCTCGTGGCCTTCGGGCACGTCGCGGTCGCCGGACCCGTCCTCGGCGTCGCCGGCCGGATCGCCCGCGCCGTCGTCGCGTTCCTGCCGGCGCTCCCGGACCGCGTCGGCATCGACGTCGACGTCGCCGAGCGCGCCGTACACGTCGCGGCAGCCGGTACAACAGAACCGGTTGCCGTCGTCGTCGGTGACGTCGACGCCCTCGGTCGGGAGCTCACAGAGGGTACACGCCGAGGGGTCGTCGCCCGCGTCCGGCGACCGGGCAGTCTCACTCATCTCACATCCCCCCCATGCCCGCGCCGGCGACGTCGAGCGGGTTCCAGAACGGGAGCCGCGGGTGCGGCACGTGGATCCCGACGGACATCAGCCCGTGTGCGAACAGGACGTAGCCGAGCGCGACGAACGCGACGCCCAGCAGCCGGTGGACCCGGCGGCGGTGGACGGGGTCCACGCTCTCGATCAGCGTCCCGTACGCGAAGACCGCGGGGATCGTCCCCAGCCCGAGCGCGCCGAGCGCGACCCCGCCCGCGACCGCCGAGCCGCTGGCGAACGCGTACAGGTACGCCGGGTAGAGGATCGGACAGGGGAGCAGGCCGTGGACCGCGCCGAGCGCGACGATCCCGGGCCCGTTCGCGAGCCGGTCGACGTGCCCCGTGAGCCACCCCGTGACGCGTTCGAGCCCGGGGAGGTGGACCCCGCCGGTCGCGCCGCCGAGGAGGTACCGGACGCCGACGACGATGACGGCCGCGCCGACGAGGAGGCCGACCCCGCCGCGGACGGTCTCGGCGGCGCCGGTCAGGGTCGCGGTCGTGACGAACACCGCGCCGCCGAGCGCGCCGAGGAGGGTTCCGATCGTCGCGTAGCTCGTCGCGCGCCCGAGGTTGAACAGCGCGTGCTGGCGGACCTCGTAGGTGGTGAGGTGGCCCTCGCGACCGGTCGACGCGTTCGAGGCGCGCGCGGCGCCCGCCTCGCCGCCGTCGGTGCGCCCCGCGTCGGCGTCCATCCGGCTCGCGTACACCGTGACGAGCGGGCCGCACATACCGATGCAGTGGGCGCCGCCGAGCAGCCCGATGGCCGCGAACAGCAGCACGTCGGCGCCGAGGAGCGGGGAGAGGTCCATGTGAGTCAATCACCGTCCCTTCGGAGCGCGAGCGGAAACGGGTTTCGTCGGTCGGAATCGGCGGAGCGGGCCGCGGTTCCGTCGACGGCGTCGGGACGGGCCACGCCGATCACTCCTCGACGACGACGGTGCCGAACATGCCGCCCTCGCGGTGGGGGATACAGACGTACTCGTAGGCGCCGGGGACGGAGAACGTGTGTTCGAAGCGGTCACCGTTCTCCAAGCGGCCGCCGAAGTCGGACTGCCACATCGACAGGGCGGTCTCGTAGTCGTCGAAGCCGCCCGACGCGAAGAACTCGGCCTCGTCCGGGATCCCGCCCTCGGTCGCGGTGACGGTGTGCGCCCGCGCGCTGGTGTTCTCCCAGACGACCGTGTCGCCGACCGAGACCGTGATCTGCCGCGGCTCGTACGCGGACGCGAGCATCCCGACGTCGAAGCCGGGTTCGCCGCCGACGCCCGCACACCCGGCGAGCCCGACGGTCGCCGCCGCGCCCCCGACGGCGCCGGCCTCTCGGAGGAACCGTCTGCGATACATACTCGCTCTGGGGGCCTGAGCGGTTTCAATACCGCGGTCGACCCCGCCGGATGGGAACGAGTCCGCCGCCGCGAGGGGGTCAGCCGCCGACGAGGTCCTCGAAGACGCGGCGCTGCGCCGCCGCGAGGTGTTCCGAGAAGGTGGCGCGGGCGATGCCGATGGCGTCGGCCACCTCCGTCGCGCTCGCTCCGCGGGGGTGTTCGAAGTAACCGAGCCGCTGGGCGGTCCGGACGACCTCGCGCTGCCGCTCCGTGAGCCGCCCGCGGTCGACGACGACCGGGTCCGAGCGAGTGTCGGCCCCGCCGGAGCTCGTGAGCCGTTCGAGTCGGACCGATCCGCCCGTCGCCTCCAGCACGTCGATGACGTCGCCGAGCGGGTCGGCCGCGGGCAGGGAGAGCCCGAGCCGGACGCGGGCGGGCGCCGTCCGGACCGTGACCGACGAGACGGGATACCCCAGCGACTCGACGGCGTCGGACGGGAAATCGTCCGCCGCCGGGCTCCGGCAGCGGTAGACGAACTCGTCGCCCCCGTCGAAGACGAGTTCGGCGTCGACGGCCCGGTGGGCGCGGAACTGCGAGACGACCGCGTCGTCGACGCGGACGCGGTCGACGTCCTCCGCGACCGCGCCGGGCGGCAGCGCCGCCGCCACCGGAGCGGGCGTCGGCTCGCGGACGACCACCTCGACGCGGACGCCGGCGTCGCCGGGGCGGTCGGCGTCGCGGGATCCGCCGGCGTCCGACGGCGCGTCCGAGCCGTTCCGGGTCGCATTCGGGGGGCCACCGCCGTCGGGGTCTGCTGGACCACCGCCGTCGGAGTCCGAGGGGCCGACCGGTCCCGACTCTGGCCGTTCGGCGCGGCTGGAGTCGGACGACCGCGACCGCCGTCCCATGTGTCGATCCCGTGGTCGAAGCCGGAAAAAAAGCGAGCCGAACGAGTACGCGTCGCGGCGGCGCCGCCGACCGCGTATAAAATCCCGTCGAGAGTTGGCGACGACTCACCAGGGGCGAGTCCCTACCGTACCCATGAGCGACGAGTCGCTCCGCGGGCAGTCGGTGGGCGTGGTGGGGGCGGGCGTCGGCGGGCTCTCAGCTGCGGCCTACCTCGCGGCCGCCGGCGCGGAGGTGACGGTGTACGAGCGCGCCGAGCGCGTCGGCGGCGTCGCCGGCCGGCTCGAACTCGGGGAGTTTCAGTTCGACACCGGCCCGTCGTGGTACCTGCTCCCGGGGCTGTTCGAGCGGTTCTTCGAGGACTTCGGTCGGTCGCCCGACGAGTTCTACGAGCTGACCCGGCTCGACCCGCACTACCGCGTGTTCTGGGACGACGGCGACCGCGCCGACGTGCCCGCTGACCCCGCGGCCGCCGCCGACCTGTTCGAGTCGTACGAGCCGGGCGCGGGGGCGGCGTTCCGCGAGTACCTCGACGACGCCGAGCGGGCGTACGACGCCGGGATGGACCGATTCGTCCTCCCCGGGCGGTCGCGGTTCCGCGACTACCTCTCGCTCGACGTCCTCGCCGGGGGACGGAAGCTCGACCTGTTCTCCAGCCTCGACGAGCGGGTGCGGTCGTACGTCGACCACCCCAAGCTCAGGCAGCTGCTCGAGTACACCCTCGTCTTCCTCGGCGGGTCGCCGCACAACACGCCGGCGCTGTACCAGCTGCTGAGCCACGTCGACTACGGGCTCGGCGTCTACTACCCGATGGGCGGGATGTACGAGGTGATCGAGGCCGTCGAGACGGTCGCCCGCGACGCCGGCGCGGACGTCCACACGGGCGTCGAGGTGACGGGGCTCGAACCGATCGAGGGCGGCGTCGAGGTGGTACTCGGCGGCGACCGATACGTCCACGACCGGGTGGTCTGTAACGCGCCGCCCGCGCACGTCGAGCGCGAACTGCTCCCCGAGGGGACGGTGCCGCGGCTCGGCGGCTACTGGGACCGGCGGACGTACGGCCCCTCGGCGCACCTGCTGTACCTCGGGATCGAGGGGGACCTGCCGGAGCTGGAACACCACACGCTCGCGCTCCCGACGGACTGGGACCCCCACTTCGCGGCGATCTTCGACGACCCCGCGTGGCCGACCGAGGGGATCGAGCCCGTCGTGTACGTGAACGTCCCGTCCCGCACCGACCCGTCGGTCGCGCCCGACGGCCACGAGGCGGTCGTCACGCTGGTACCGCTCGCGCCCGGGCTCGACGACACGCCGGAGCGGCGGGCGGCGCTCAGGGAGCGCGTCCTCGACGCGGTGGCGTCGCGGACCGGCGTCGACCTCAGCGACCGGATCGTCGCCGAGGAGTCGGCCTGCGTCTCCGAGTTCGCGGACCGGTTCGACCGGCCGGGCGGGAGCGCGCTCGGGCTGGCGCACACGCTGCGACAGACCGGCCCGCTGCGTCCCGGGCCGCGCGTCCGGGGAACCGACCGGCTCTACTACGTCGGCGGGAGCAGCAATCCCGGGATCGGTGTGCCGATGTGTCTGCTCGGGGGCGAACACTGCGCGGCGGCGGTCGAGAGGGACGTCGTCGGAGGGGCTTTCGACCGGCTTCCGCTGGTCGGCCGGTGAGCCGCAGGTGAAACGAACGTCCGATCTCGGAGGGGAAAAGAAAAAATATTCGAGTAATACGAAACCGTTTCGGAATTCGTTAGAAAAACCTTACCAGTAAGGTTAGTACATTTAATAAACTCGCACCGTGATTTCGGACGTCGTATGATCGAAACAGCAGCGGCTGACCTACTGGCAAGCGGCACAGTCCCGCTCGAAATGACGCAGACCGAGATATTCCAGTTCATTCAGAACGACACGCTGTTGAGCGCGTCGCTCTGGGTGAACATCGCCCTGGCGGGCCTCTCGATCCTCCTCTTCGTGTATATGGGGCGGAACGTGGAGGACCCGCGCGCACAGCTCATCTTCGTCGCCACGCTCATGGTACCGCTGGTGTCCATCTCCAGTTACACCGGGCTCGTCTCCGGACTCACCGTCACCTTCCTCGAAATGCCGGCGGGACACGCGCTCGCGGGCATGGGAGCCGGACCTGAAGGGGGCGTGTTCACCCCGTGGGGGCGGTATCTCACGTGGGCGTTCTCGACGCCGATGATCCTCGTCGCGCTCGGCCTGCTCGCCGGGTCGAACCTGAGTAAGCTGTTCACCGCCGTGGTGGCCGACGTCGGCATGTGTATCACCGGGCTCGCGGCCGCGCTGACCACGTCCTCCCTCCTGCTTCGGTGGGTCTGGTACGGCATCAGCTGCGCGTTCTTCGTCGTCGTCCTCTACATCCTGCTCGCCGAGTGGGCGCAGGACGCCGAGGTCGCCGGAACGGCGGACATCTTCAACACGCTGAAGGTGCTCACCGTGGTCCTCTGGCTGGGCTACCCGATCTTCTGGGCCCTCGGGGCCGAGGGGCTCGCGGTCCTCGACGTCGCGATCACCTCGTGGGCCTACAGCGGGATGGACATCATCGCGAAGTACCTCTTCGCGTTCCTCCTGCTCCGCTGGGTCGTCGAGAACGAGCGCACGGTCGCCGACATGGCGTCCGGCCTCGGGTCGGCCGCCCGCGGCGGCGCCGCACCGGCCGACGACTGACGGCGCGGTCCTCCTCCGGCGGTTTTCTTTCGCATCGCTCGGCGCCCGCCAGCCGCGGCCGCGGCGGCCGAGAGACAAGCGCTAAACCCGCGGCGGGGGTGGAGACCGTATGAAGCAGGCGATCGTCGCGCGGACGGACATCGGGATGGGCGAGGGGAAACTCGCCGCGCAGGTCGCGCACGCGTCGCTGTCGGCGTATCAGGACGCGAGCGAGCGGGCGCGGAAGAAGTGGCAGGGGGAGGGCCAGAAGAAGGTCGTCCTCAAGGGCGACTCCGAAAGCCGGCTGTTCGCGCTGGCCGACAAGGCGGACAAAGAGGGGCTGCCGTACGCCATCGTCCGCGACGCCGGGCACACCCAGCTGGAGCCGGGCACCGTCACCGCGCTCGCGGTCGGCCCCGCCCGCGACGACAGCGTCGACCGCGTCACTGGCGACCTCTCCCTCTACTGAATGGCCCCCGAACGCACCCGCCGCGAGGCGCATCCGACCGAGCGCGCCGTCGGCATCGAGTACTACGTCAGCGACGCCGACGGGATCGGCGGCCGGCTCCGCGAGTCGCCCGAGGACTTCCGGGTCCGCGAGCTGGAGGCGTTCGACGCGGAGCCGCTCGACGCCGACCGGGGGAGTTACCCCGAACTCGTCCTCCGGGCGACGCTCCGCGACTGGGACACGAACGACTTCGCGCGCCGCCTCTCGGACGCGCTCGGCGTCAGCCGCGAGCGCGTCTCGTGGGCGGGGACGAAGGACAAGCGCGCCGTCACGACGCAGCTGTTCACGGTCCGCGAGGTCGACGCCGACGACCTCCCCGAGATCCGCGGCGCCGAAATCGAGGCGCTCGGCCGGGCGGGGCGGAGCCTCTCGTTCGGCGACCTCGCCGGCAACGCCTTCGATATCCGGGTCGCCGACGCGGTCGACGAGGCGCCCGAGCGCGTCGCCGAGACGGTGCGGGACCTGCGGGTGTTCGCTGGCGACGGGGAGGGTTCCCCGGACGGCGAGGAAGCGGAGATCGTCGACGCCCCCGTCGGCGTCCCGAACTACTTCGGCCAGCAGCGCTTCGGCAGCCGGCGGCCCGTCACCCACTTCGTCGGGCTCGCGATAGTCCGGGACGACCCGCGCGAGGCGGTCCGGCTGTACGCGGGCAACCCGGCGGAGACGGAGCCCGACGACACCCGGGCCGCGCGCGACCGCGTGGACGCCGCCTTCGGCCTCGGCGGGAGCGAGGAGTCCGGCGACGACTCCGCGGCGGACGACACCGATGACCTCGGGGCGGACGGTACCGGCGACGGCGACTGGGTCGCCTGCCTCGACGCGATCCCCGGGAAGCTCCGGTTCGAGCGCTCGATGGTCCATCGTCTCGCCGACCGCGGCGTCGCCCCCGACGCGCCGCCGGACGACGAGGACTGGTGGCACGCGCTGGAGGCGGTGCCGTCGAACCTCCAGCGGCTGTTCGTCAACGCCGCGCAGTCGTCCCTGTTCAACCGGATCGTGAGCGAGCGGCTGCGCCGCGGGCTCCCGTTCGACCGCCCCGTCGCCGGCGACGTGGTGTGCTTCGCGGACGGCGACGCGCCAGAGGAACTGTACGCGCCCGATACGGACCGGCTCCAGCACGTCGACGCCGACCGGATCGACGTGGTCTCGCGGCACTGCGAGCGCGGGCGGGCGTTCGTCACCGCGCCGCTCGTCGGCACCGAGACCGAACTCGGCGACGGTGAGCCGGGCGAGATCGAGCGAGGGGTCCTCGCCGACGCCGGGATCGAGCCGGGCGACTTCGCGCTCCCCGGCGAGTTCGACTCCCGCGGGACGCGGCGGGCGATCCTCCTCCGCACCGACCTCGACGTCTCGGTCGCGGGCGGCGACCCGCGGTTCGCGTTCGCGCTGCCGAGCGGTTCGTACGCGACCGTGCTGCTCCGCGAGTTCACGAAGTGCGGCCCGCTCGACCTCTGATCGATCCGCGTTCGTGTACTACTGAGCGAGTTAAGCGGCCGAAACCACCACATTACTGTGGCCCGTTCCGAGCCGTTTTTGTGCGCCAGCCCGCAATCGAGGGCATGACCCGGATCGTCGTCATCGACCTCCACGGCCAGTTCACCCACCTCGAACGGCGGGCGCTCCGCGACCTCGGCGTCGACACCGAGATCGTCTCCGCGGACGCGCCGGCCGACGAGGTCGACGCGGACGGGATCGTCCTCTCGGGCGGCCCGGACATGGACCGCGTCGGCAACGCCCCGGACTACCTCGAACGAGACGTCCCCGTCCTCGGAATCTGCCTCGGGATGCAGCTGATCGCCAGCGAACTGGACGGCGCGGTCGGCGCGGGCGACTACGGCGGCTACGCCGACGTCGACGTCGAGATCGTCGACGACGAGGACCCGCTCGTCGGCTCGCTCGCGCCGGAGACGCGCGTCTGGGCCTCCCACGCCGACGAGGTGACGGAACTCCCCGACGGGTTCGGCCGCACCGCCACCTCCGACGTCTGCGGCATCGAGGCGATGGCCGACCCGGACGCGGGGCTGTACGGCGTCCAGTGGCACCCCGAGGTCGCGCACACGGAGCGCGGCGAGGAGGTCTTCGAGAACTTCGTCGCGATCTGCGAGTCGGCGTAAGGCGTCAGTGGCCGCGCGGTCCGCGACCGACCGACTGCGAGCGGAACCGCGATACCCGGCGCTCGCGGCTCGGTGAGCGAATCGAAGGAGATCGGAAACGGCGAGCGGCTACGCCGCGAACAGCTCGTCGACCGCCTCGCCCGCGGTCTCGACCGCCTCCTGCGCGACCGCCTCTCGGTCGGGCTCGGCGTCCTCGGGCGCGTTGAGGTAGACGTCGACGTCGAGGACGCCCTCCTCGAAGGTGACGGTGATATCGAGGTCCGTCACCGTCGACTGGTCGTAGTGTTTGAACACGATCCCCTCGGCCGCCTCGGCGGCGGTACGAACGACTTCGTCGTCGCTCGGCTCCGCGGGGTCGTCGGCCGCGGGACCGTCGTGTCCGTCGTCGGTCACGGCCTTACGCGCCGCCGGCGCCCGGACCGCCCGGTCCCATCGGGCCGCCGCCGCCCGCGCCGCCCTGGAGCATCTGCTGGAGCTCGCTCTGGAGGTCGTCGAACTGCTCCTCGACGCGCTCCTCCTGTTTCGTGAGCTGCTCGACGCGGACTTCGAGCGAGTCGACCTTGTCTTCGAGGTCGTCGTAGGCGGACTCGTAGTCCGTCTCGACGAGAACCTCGCCGATCTCGCGGTACATCCCCGCGTCCTCGTCGACGTCTTCGAGGGCGTCGAGGGCGGTCTTCGACTCGTTGAGCGCGGACTGGGCCTGCTCCTTCTGCTCGGCGACCTGCTGTGCGGTCTCCTGAAGCTCCTGCAGCTCCTCGATCTTCTCCTGTGCCTCGGGCGGCATGTTCCCTTGCATGGGCGGACCGAGGCGGCCCGGACAGAAAAACCCCTTACTTCTCCGACGAGGGACGATTCGTGTCGCAGCGGCCTGAACGGCCACCGTATCGACGTTTCCGGAGATCCTTAATCGCGTCCCGCGCCGACGCGTTCGGCGACGGCGACCAGCCGCGACCAGCTGTTGACGCCGGCGCGCAGCGCCACGAGGTCGTCGGCGAACACGCGGACGCGGACCGCGTCGCCCTCTCGGTCGACGGTCGCGCCGGAGCGCGCGTCGTCGATCTCGCCGACTTCGGGGCCGAGCGCGTCGGCCACGACCCGGGCGCGTCGCTCGGTGGGGTAGGTGAACGAGAGGACCGTCTCGTGTGCGCGCGTCACGGTCCGGAAGGAGAGGCGAAAGCGTCGGGTTACTCGACGTTGACTTCCTTCATGCCGCCGCCGCGCTCCTTCAGGAGGACGCGGTGGCCGCAGTACGGGCAGCGCACGCCGCCGTACTCGTCGAGGGTGACGTCGCGCTTACAGCGGGAGCACTTGTAGCTCATCGTCCTATTCCTCGTCGGCGAGCGCGGCGCGGATGGAGCGGCGGACGGTGCGACCGCCGGGCGTCTCGGGGCGGTACGCGCCGCCCGTGAACGTCTCGCCGGTCTCCTCGTTTACCCAGATGCCGGTGCCTTTGCGCGTGACGTCGTCGCCGTCGACGGTCGCGTTGCGCATCTCCGCTTCGATGTCTTGGACCCGCTTGCGGGAGACCCGGCCGTAGCGAGCGCCGAATCGGCCCGCGCTGCCGGTGCTTCGAGCCTTGTCCTCAGCCATAGTAGCCACTCCTACCGCCAGCGCAGGTAAAAAGGCTGCGAGTTGCGGCGGTCGGAACGCCGCGCGGCGATAGAAGACAACCGGAGACCGCGGTGGCGCGTGCCTGCGAGCGGCCGGAGCGAAGCGGCGGCCGCGAGGGGCACGCGCGAGGGACGCGGCGAACGCGAGCGGCGGAGCCGCGAAACGTGAGCCGCGAGGCTGGGGAGGCGTGAGGCTGCGGTGCGGTGCTGTGGGGGCGGGGCTCAAAGGGGCAGCCGGGAGGGCGAAGCACGGCGCAGTAAGCACCGCAGGAACGAGCGTAGCGAGTGACGAGAAGCGCAACAAGCCGCGCGAGTCCTCCCGGCTGGGGCTTTGGTGGTGTTCGCGGTCGATCCACCGTCGAGTACGTATCGCCGAGCGGCTGGGGCTTTGGTAGTGTTTGCGGGCGATCTGCCAGCAGGTGATACAAATACGACCCAGTCTCGACCGCAACACATTTCACAACCAAGTAATACTACCAAGTTGTATGGACGGATTCAACGGCTTCGCGGACGTGAGCGAGACAGACGTAACGAGGGCCATCGGGACCGAGTGGACAGACGGCTTCCTCGATTTCACGGATTCGGAAGTGATCATCCTTGGCGGCGGCCCCTCCGGGCTAATGGCGGCGAAAGAGCTGGCCGAGCGCGGCGTGAAGGTGATGATCGTCGAGAAGAACAACTACCTCGGCGGCGGCTTCTGGCTCGGCGGGTTCCTGATGAACACGGTGACGGTCAGGGACCCCGCCCAAGAGATCCTCGCTGACCTCGACGTAGAGTACGAGCCGGTCGAGGACGTCGACGGGCTCTACACCGCCGCGGGGCCGGAGGCCTGTTCCGGGCTGATCAAGGCGGCCTGCGACGCCGGCGCGCGCGTCCAGAACATGACCGAGTTCACCGACCTCGTCGTGCGCGACGACCACGAGGTCGGCGGCATCGTGATGAACTGGACGCCGGTCCACGCGCTCCCGCGAGAGATCACCTGCGTCGACCCCATCGCGGTCGAGTCCGACCTCGTCATCGACGCGACCGGCCACGACGCGGTCGCGATCAGCAAGCTCGACGAGCGCGGCGTCCTCTCGGCGCCCGGCATCGAACACGCCAAAGAGCACAACACCGGCATGGACCAGACGGGTGACGGCGAGTACGGCGCGCCCGGTCACGACTCGCCCGGCCACGACTCGATGTGGGTCGGCGAGAGCGAGGACGCGGTCGTCGAGCACACCGGCGTCGTCCACGACGGCCTGATCGCCTCCGGGATGGCGGTCGCGACCGCCCACGGCCTCCCGCGGATGGGCCCGACGTTCGGCGCGATGTTGGTCTCCGGCAAGCGCGCCGCGCAGTCCGCGCTCGACGAGCTGGAAGTCGACGCGCCCGAGGTGTCGCTGTCGACCGGTAGCGCGCCCGCCCCCGCAGACGACTGAAAATAGGTCACCGCTGACGTTTCGGTAACTCGTCCCTCCGGCGCTCCAGCCGCTTATTTGCGAATCGTCGCTGACGGAGCGACAGCGGGCAACACCAAAGCCCCAGTCGCTCGAAACTACGTGTCGGGCTCCTCTGCGGCGAACACTTCCAAAGCCCCACCCCGCACAGCACGCCACCCGCAGCCGGACGCCTCCCCAGCCTCGCGGTTCGCGCTCTTCGAGCGCTCACCGCGTCCAGCGAGGGACCGGAGGTCCCTCTGGCAGCCGGCGCGTAGCGCCGGCGACCTCGCGCGTGCTCCTCGTGGCCGCCTCTGGCGCCCACTCGGCGGCACGCGCCGACCGCGGGCTGGTATATGAGCTGTCGCTACGCCCCAGAGCCTGAAGCCGCGACGAGAGCGTTCATCACGAACGTTCGCTCGGGAGCGACGCAACCGAGTGCCTTTTTCCGGCGGTACGTCGAAGCCGGCGGTATGCGAAACGCCAAGATCGTCTGTACGATCGGTCCCGCCTCGGACGACCGGGACACGATCCGCGGCCTCGCCGACGCGGGGATGTCCGTCGTCCGCCTCAACGCCAGCCACGGAACGACCGACCACCGGGAGACGGTGATCGAGCGCGCCCGCGAGGTCGACGAGGAGATCGACGACCCGCTGGCGGTGATGGTCGACCTGAAGGGCCCGGAAGTCCGGACCGCCGAGATCGACGAGCCGATCCAGCTCGCGAAGGGGTCCGCGGTGACGTTCGCCGAGGGCGACGACGCGACGCCCGAGCGCGTCGGCCTCACGCACTCGATCGCCGCGGCCGGGCCGGGCGACACGATCCTCCTCGACGACGGCCGGATCGAGTGCCGCGTCGAGGACGTCGACGGCGAGAGCGTGGTCGCGACCGTCGTCTCCGGCGGGAAGCTCGGCTCCCGGAAGGGCGTGAACCTCCCGGGCGTCGCCATCGACGTCGACCTGATCACGCCCGAGGACGAGGCAGAACTCGACCTCGCGGCCCGCACGGACGCCGACTTCGTCGCCGCCTCCTTCGTGCGCGACGGCGACGACGTCTACCGGATCGCCGACGAGCTTGAGGCCCGCGGCGGCGACGACATCCCGATCGTCGCGAAGATCGAACGGGCCGGCGCGGTCGAGAACCTGGAGGGGATCGTCGACGCCGCCGACGGCGTGATGGTCGCCCGCGGCGACCTTGGCGTCGAGTGCCCGCTGGAGGACGTGCCCGTGATCCAGAAGCGGATCATCCGGACCTGCGTCAACGAGGGCGTCCCCGTCATCACCGCGACGGAGATGCTCGACTCGATGGTCACCTCGCGGCGGCCCACCCGCGCGGAGGCCTCCGACGTGGCCAACGCCGTCCTCGACGGCACCGACGCCGTGATGCTCTCGGGAGAGACCGCGGTCGGCGAGGACCCCGTCAACGTCGTCGAGACGATGGACCGGATCGTCCGGCAGGTCGAGGCCAGCGACGAGTACGCCGAGACGCGCGAGCAGCGCGTCCCGACCGCGAACGAGGGCTCCCGGACGGAGGCGCTGGCGCGCTCGGCGCGCTACCTCGCGCGCGACATCGGCGCCTCGACGGTGGTCGCGGTCTCCGAGTCCGGCTTCACCGCGCGCAAGACCGCCATGTTCCGGCCGGGCGTCCCCGTCGTCGCGACGACGCCGAACGACCGCGTCCGCCGCCAGCTCGCGCTCTCGTGGGGCGTCCGCCCCGTCCTGACCGAGTACGCACACGACATGGAGGGCGTCCTCGACAACGCGGTCGACGCCGCGCTCGACCGCGGCGGCGCCAAGTCCGGCGACACCCTCGTGGTCCTCTCCGGCATGCTCACCGAGTTCGAGGGGACGAGCACGACGAACACCCTGAAGGTCCACGTCGCCGCCGAGACGCTCGTGACCGGCAAGGCGGCCGTGGCCGGCCGCGTCGCCGCCCCCGTCCACCGGACCGAGGACGGCGACCTCGACGCGCTCCCGGACGGCTCCGTCGTCGCGCTCGACGCCGACTTCGACGGGGAGTTCTCCGGGGACCTCGACCGGATCGCCGGCATCATCGACGCCCGCGAGGGGATGACCGGCTACCCCGCCGTCGTCGCGCGCGAACTCGGCGTGCCGATGGTCTCCGGCGCCGGCCTGCCCGAGTCCGTCGCGGACGGGACCACGGTGACCGTCGACGGCGAGCGCGGCGTCGTCTACGACGGCGACGTCCTCCGGGCGGCCCGCGAGCGGTAGGCCGCTCCGCGCCCGGCGCGACCGCCGCTCCGCGCCCGGCGCGACCGCCGCTCCGCTCCACACCGCGCCCGCCAGCCATTTATTACGGAGTCGCCTACGGATTGCCATGAGCGACCAATCCGGCGACGACGCCCGCGAGGGGGACTCGCCCGACTCCCCGGAGTCTGCGGAGTTCGCCGACCGGAGCCGGGCCAACGACGCCGGCGACGAGAGCGCGGACGGCGAGCGCGAGTGGCGCTTCGGGGTCGACGACGTGGGGCCGGACGGGATCACCGAGGACACCGCCACACCGGAGGAGGAACCGATAGAGCCGGGCGACGTCACCATCGAACACGCGGCCTTCGTCGTCCTCGGGGTCGCTCTCACCGTCGGTACGCTGCTGGTCGGGTTCTGAGCCGGACGCCACGGGAGAGGCCCAGCGACGAGCGCGACGACTCGCGGGACGCCGCGGCCGCGCACCACTTATCACGCCGCGGCCGTAGGACCGAACATGAACGCGCTGGCACAGTCCGGGCTCCTCTCGCCGGACACCCTCCCCCTCCTGCTTTTGACCGCGGGGCTGCTGCTCTCGATGGCGGAGGCGCTCGCCCCGGGAGCGAACTTCATCGTCGTCGGCATCGCGCTCATCGGCGCGGGGCTCGGCGGGCTCCTCCTCTCGTCGTTCGTCGCCGGCGCCGGGCTGGTCGTCGCCATGGCCCTCCTCACCCTCGTCGTCGGCGCCGCGGCCTTCTACGGCTACCACGAGTTCGACCTCTACGGCGGGAAGGGTCAACAACAGACCAGCGACAGCGACTCGCTGAAGGGGAAGACGGGGACTGTCACGGAGCGGGTGACCCCCACGGGCGGCGAGGTGAAGCTCGCCGGCGGCGGCTTCAACCCGCACTACTCCGCCCGCTCGATGGAGGGGGAGATCGACGAGGGCGAGGAGGTGATGGTGGTCGACCCCGGCGGCGGCAACGTCGTCACCGTGGAGTCGATGGGGTACGTCGAGGACGACATCGACCGCGAACTGGCGGCCGACCGCGCCCGGAAGGCGACCGCGAGCGACGCCGAGTCGGAGCCGGAGGGGGTCGAACGAGAGACCGAATCCGAGCGGAACTGACCCGGTCGACGCGGGCGGTGTCGAGCGGAAAAGCACTTGTGCGCCGGCCCGGACCGCCCGATCATGCCCTCCCCGCTCGCCGCCCTCGCGAGCCTGCCCGGTAGCGTTCTCGACCGCGTCCGCGACGCATTCGACTCACCTCGTGCCGGGGCCGTCGCGGTCGCGATGCTGGTGATCGTCACGGTCGGGACCAGCGTCGGACTCGTCGCGCTCGGGGCGGTGTTCGACGCGACGGTCGACCAGCAGATCACCGTCGACAACCCGGACCGGCCCTCGGAGTCCACCTGCGAGGCCTTCGGCGACGACCCCGACCCCCTCATCGGCGAGCAGTGCGACGAGCCGGAGCAGGTCGAGGTGGACGCCGGGAGCGAACTGCGCGACGCCGCGAACGGCTACATCCACTACGGGCTGCTCGGCGTCCCGATCTGGTGGGTCGCGTTCGCGCTCGCGCTCCACGTCGGGGCGCTCGTCGCGGGCGGCTCCGGCTCCGTCGGCGACTCCTTCGTGATCGCCGGGTGGGCGATCGGGGCCGAACTGCTCCGGCTCGGGGCCGGGATCGCCGCGATCTGGTACACGCTCTCGCACGCGACGATCACGGGGTCGACGTTCGAGGCGCTCACGGCGGATCTCACCGCCGCGATCACGAGCGCGACCGGGCCGCTGTTAATCGTCTCCGCGGTCGGGATCGCGATACAGTGGATCGTAGTGGTCGGCGGGCTGGAGGCCGAACACGACCTCGGCCGCGGGGTCGCGGCGGGGGTGGCGACGTTCTTCGCGGCGATCGCCCTCCTGATCGCGGCGGTCTGAGCGCTCCCGGAGCGATCGGCCGCGCTCCCAGAGCGATCTGCCGCGCTCCCGGTCCGAGCCCCCGCGACAGCGGATTCGGGAGTTTTTAAGCCGACGGCGCTCCCCCTCTCGGTATGATCCTCTCCGACGCCGACATCCTCGACCGGCTCGCCGAGGGCGACCTCGCGATCGAGCCGCTCGACGACATCGACCAGCAGGTGCAGCCCGCGAGCGTGGACCTCCGGCTCGGCGAGCGGTTCCTGGAGTTCCAGCGCACCAACATTCCCTGTATCCACCCGACCGACGCGGGCGAGGTGAGCGAGTACGTCACGGAGACGACCGTCGACGAGGGCGACGAGTTCATCCTCCACCCCGGCGACTTCGTCCTCGGGACGACCGTCGAGCGCGTCGCGATCCCGGACGACCTCGTCGCGCACGTCGAGGGGCGCTCTTCGCTCGGCCGGCTCGCGATCGTCGTCCACGCCACCGCGGGGCTTTGCGACCCCGGGTATGAGGGACAGATCACGCTCGAACTCTCGAACCTCGGCACCGCCCCCGTCGCGCTCTCGCCGGGCATGCGCGTCTCGCAGCTCACCTTCACGGAGCTGAAACGGCCCGCAGACCGCCCGTACGGGGCCGAGCGGGGCTCGAAGTATCAGGGACAAGACGGCCCGCAGGCGTCGCGGATCGGCGACGACCCCGAGTTCGACGGCGAGGGCGACGGCGAGGAGACGGGGCAGTCCGGGGGTGATCGCGAATGAGGTTCGTCGAGGAGGTCGTCGTCGACGAGTTCCTCCCGACCGTCCGCTCGATGCTCGCCGAGGACCTCCGCGACCGCGGGTTCACCCAGTCGGAGGTCGCTGACGCGCTCGGCATCTCGCAGTCGGCGGTCTCGAAGTACGCCGCGGGCGACGTGGCGAGACACGAGGCGATCGTCGGCGACGAGCGCGTGCGCGACCTCGTCGAGCGCGTCGGCGAGGGGCTCGCGAGCGGCGACCTCACGCCCGTGGCCGCGCTGATCGAGATCGAGGTGCTGATCCGCCAGCTGGAGGAGGGGGACCTGCTCGCCGACCTCCACGAGGAGGCCATGCCGGGGCTCGCGGACGCCGACGTGGAGTTCTCGGTCCACGACCCGGACAGCGGGCTCCGCGAGCGCGAGCGCGTCCTCACCTCGGTCCGACGGGGACTCCGGACCCTGACGAACGCCTCGGGCTTCGCGGGGCTCATCCCGAACGTCGGCGCGAACGTCGCCGAGTGTACCGCCGACGCCGTCACGGTCGACGACGTCGCCGCGGTCCCCGGTCGCCTCGTCGACGTGAAAGGGCGGGCGATGGTCCCCGGCGAGCCGGAGTTCGGCGTGAGCGAACACGTCGCGACGGTGTTGCTCGCGGCGCGCGAGGCGGGTGCGGACGTTCGGGGCGCGGTGAACCTCCGATACGACCCGGAGACGGTCGACGCGCTCGGCGAGTCCCACCCGACCGTCGAGTTCGACGCGGAGCGCGAGACGCGCGAGGCGGTCGTCGACGCGGTCCGGGAGGCCGACCGTCCGGCGGGCGACGAGGGGGAGACGCTCGTGGTGTACCAGACCGGCGCGGTCGGCGTCGAGCCGATCGTGTACGTCCTCGCGCCGACCGCCGCGGCGGCCGCGCAGATCGTCCGCGGGCTCCTGTGAGCCGCCCCCGGCCGACGCCTTTTAGACCGGACCGCGCGAATCGAGCGGCGTGACACGCGTCCGACGGCTCGGGATGCGGATGCGCTCCTTTTAGCGGCGGGCGGACCCGTCGCGGCGTCGCCGACCGGTAACGCGGTCGGCGGCGGCGCGGCGGCGAATCCCGCCGCCCTTTCGCAGCGTCCGGACCGTCGACCCGGCCGCGACGGCCCCGAACCAGCGGGCTTTAGACCCGATCGACCGACACACGACATACACACCACATGAGCCACGACGACTTCCCCACGGCCGACCCGGCGGTGGTGACCTGTGGACTGCCGTACGCCAACGGCGACCTCCACATCGGTCACCTCCGCACGTACGTCGGCGGCGACGTGTACAGCCGCGCGCTCGACCGACTCGGGCAGGAGACCGCGTTCGTCTCCGGCTCCGACATGCACGGCACGCCGGTCGCGGTCAACGCCGAGCAGGAGGGCGTCTCCCCCGAGGCGTTCGCGCTCGACTGGCACGAGCGCTACGCGGCGACGTTCCCGAAGTTCAACGTCGAGTTCGACAACTACGGCCACACCCACGACGAGACGAACACGGCGGTGACCCAGGAGCTCGTCCGTGACCTCGACGAGGCGGGCCACCTCTACGAGAAGGAGATCATGGTCGCGTACGACCCCGTCGACGACCAGTACCTCCCCGACCGCTACGTCGAGGGGACCTGCCCGTACTGCGGCGCGCACGCCCGCGGCGACGAGTGCGACGAGGGGTGTCAGCGCCACCTCGAACCCGGCGAGGTCGAGGATCCGGAGTCGACGATCACCGGCAACCCCGCGGAGTACCGCGAGCGCACCCACAAGTTCTTCGCGGTCTCCGAGTTCGCCGACTACCTCTCCGAGTTCCTCGACCGGCTCGAAGGCACCTCGAACGCCCGGAACCAGCCCCGCGAGTGGATCGAGCAGGGGCTCCAGGACTGGTGTATCACCCGTGACATGGACTGGGGGATCGACATGCCCGGCGGCGAGGCGACGGAGTCGCTTCGGGAAGGCGGCGAAGCCGCCGAAGACGACCTCGTCCTCTACGTCTGGGTCGACGCACCGATCGAGTACATCGCCTCGACGAAGCAGTACTCCGAGCGCGTCGGCGCCGACGCCTTCGACTGGGAGGCCGCCTGGAAGGAGGGCGCGAGCGACGACCACCTCGAGGGCGGCGAGATCGTCCACGTGATCGGCCGCGACATCATCCAGCACCACACGATATTCTGGCCCGCGATGCTGGAGGCGACCGACCACGCGGAGCCGCGAGCGGTGATGGCGAGCGGCTTCGTCACCCTCGACGGCAAGGGGTTCTCGACGAGCCGCGACCGCGCGGTCTGGGCCGACGAGTACCTCGACGAGGGGTTCCACCCCGACCCGCTGCGCTACTACCTCGCCACCAACGGCGGGTTCCAACAGGACGTGGACTTCTCGTGGGAGAAGTTCGCCGAGCGCGTCAACACCGAGCTGGTGGGGACCGTCGGCAACTTCCTCTACCGCTCGCTGCTCTTCGCGCACCGCAACTACGAGGGCGGCCCCGACGCCGACGCCCCGAGCGACGAGGTCGCGGCCCGGATCGACGAGGCGGTCGAGGAGTTCGCGGCCGCGGTCAACGACTACTCCGTCCGCGCGCTCGGCGACGCGGTCACCGACCTCGCGCGCTACGGGAACGAGTACATCCAGCGCAACGAGCCGTGGAAGCTCGTCGACGAGGAGCCCGCCGAGGCCGAACGGGTCATCTACGACTGCGTCGCGCTCGCGAAGGCGATCGCGGTCCTCTTCGAGCCGCTGGCCCCCGAGAAGAGCGAACGACTCTGGGAGCAGCTCGGCGAGCCCGGCTCCGTCCACGACGTCACCGTCGAGGCCGCCAGCGAGGGCCCCGCCGGCGACCTGAGCGAGCCGACGGAGCTGTTCGAACAGGTCGAAGACGAGCGCGTCGAGGCGCTCAACGAGAAGCTCGAAGCCCGCGTCGCCGAGTCGAAGAGCGACGACGGCGACGAGTCCGAGGCCGACGACGGCGATGAGAACGACGACGACGCGGAATCCACCGACGACACCGACATGACCGACATCGAACCCCTCAGCGACGACCGCATTAGCTTCGACGACTTTCAGGAACTGGACATCCGCGTCGGGCGGATCGAGGAGGCCGACGGGATCGAGGGCGCCGACGACCTCGTGAAACTCACCGTCGATCTGGGCGCGGAGACCCGGACGATCGTCGCGGGGCTGAAACAGCTCCACGACGTCGACGACCTCCCCGACACGAAGGTGATCGTGCTCGCGAACATGGAGAAGGCGGAGCTGTTCGGCGTCGAGTCCAACGGGATGGTCCTCGCGGCGGGCGAGGACGCCGACCTCCTCACGACCTACGAGGACGCCGGGCCGGGCACGAAGGTGAAGTGAGCCGCCGACGCCTCAGGCGTCCAGCACCTCGATCAGATTCCCCTCCGGATCCCTGACGAAGCAGATCGTCGTCCCGCTCGACGTGGTTCGGGGCGGCGAGAGCGTCTCCACGTCGTCGGCGAGGTCGGCGTAGAACTCCTCCACGTCGTCGACGGAGAGGCCGAGGTGGGTCGCGCCGGGGCGGTTCAGCTCGGGGTCACCGTTCTCCTCACCCGCCGGCTCGTACGCGACGAGTTCGACGAGCGAGCCGCCGGCGTCGAGGTGGGCGAACTCGGCCGCGGCGGCGTCGACGTCGACCGCCTCGGCGAAGGCGTCGCCGCCGACGGAGAACTCGGCGACGACGTCGAGGTCGAACGTCTCCGCGTAGAACTCGACGGCGCGGTCGAGGTCGGTGACGGTGACGCCAACGTGGTGTGCGGTTGGATCGGACACGGATAGGCGCTCGGCCGGCGACGGGGAAACCGTGTCGGGTCAGAGCCCGAACAGACGAGCGACGAGCCCGGCGAGGACGAGCAACGCGCCGAGGACGAACGTCCCCGGGATCGGCAGGACGAACACGAGCGCGCCGACCAATATCACGAGCGTCGAGGCTCTCATCGGACCCGTTTCGGCGTCGCGTCCGATATGTCTTCGGACGAGCGGCGTCCCCGCGACCGAAACGACCATTCCGCCTCCGGACCACGCTCGCGTATGTACGTGGTCGTCAACGCGGCCCAGAGCGTCGACGGGAAGCTCGCCACCCGCCGCCGGGAACAGCTCCGGATCTCCGGGCCCGAGGACTTCGACCGGGTCGACCGAGTCAGGGCGGCCGCAGACGCCGTACTCGTCGGGGTCGGGACCGTCCTCGCGGACGACCCGCACCTCACGCTCGACGAGGAGGACCGTCGGGTCGAGCGCCTGCGGAACGGCCGCCCGGGCGACCCCGCGCGCGTCGTGGTCGACTCCACCGGCCGGACCCCGACCGACGCCCGAATTCTCGACGACGCGGCGACGACGTACCTGCTCGTCTCGGCCGCGACCGACCGGGAGCGCCGGGAGACGCTCGCCGACGCCGGCGCGGAGGTGATCGTGGCCGGCGAGGATCGCGTCGATGTCGCCGAGGGGCTCGACAAGCTCGCCGACCGCGGCGTCGACCGCCTGATGGTGGAGGGCGGCGGCGAGGTGATCTTCTCCTGTTTCGCGGCCGGCGTCGTCGACGAGCTCCACGTCTACGTCGGCTCGCTCGTGATCGGCGGCCGCGACGCGCCCACGCTGGCGGACGGCGCCGGATTCACCGAGGAGTTCCCCGACTTGACGCTCACGGACACGGCGGCGTTCGACGACGGGGTCGTCCTCTCGTACGCGGTCGCGGCCGACGGCGAGCAGTGAGTCGGTCCGGGTGTGCCCCGGTCGGGGCGTGTGAACGGTAACCACGAAATCCCGCGGTACACGCCCCGTGCCACCGGTGTACACGAAAACCACCGAAGTATTTATGTATCGTCCGGGGGTAGTTGCGGGTACCAGAACGCCTCTGGCGCTGGTGGAATCGCACGCTGAAATGAACGGGAGTTCTTGCAGACGGCCCGACGCACCACAGCGAGCGTCCGCTATCGCCGGAGCGGTGATGGAGAGAGATAACAAATGGTAACGAAAGAAGAAGTCATCGAGCAGTACGACGTGGAACCGATGGACGAGGCGGACAACGTGGACCTTTCTGAGGACGACCTGGAGAACGGCTCCAAGGGCCAGCTCATCAAACGCGCCGGACAGCTGCGAGACCGACGCAACGAGCTGAACCAGATGGCGTCCGAACGCGCCTCCAAGCGCGACGACCTCAACGCGAAGACGCGCGAGAAGGTCGACGAGGCCCAGGAACACCGCGAGCAGCGCGACGAGCTCAACGAGCAGGTCCAGGAACACAAGGACAAGCGCAACGAGCTCAACGCCGATGCCAACGAGCTGTTCGACGAGGTCGAGGAGCTCAAACAGGACCTCGAACTCGGCTCCGGGAAGTCCATCGAGGAGCTCGAAGAGGAGATCGAGGACCTCGAGTTCCGCCAGCAGACCGAGGTGCTCGACGCGGAGGACGAGCGCGAGCTGATCGAGAAGATCGACGACAAACGCGAGAAGCTCGCCGAGAAGAAGGAGAAGGTCGACGACACGAGCGAGCTCGACGAGCTCGTCGAGGAGGCCGAGGAGGTCCGATCCGAGGCGTCCCAGCACCACCAGAAGGTGACGGAGCTCGCGGACAAGGCCCAGGAACACCACAACCAGATGATCGAGGCCTACCGCGAGGCCGACGACATCCGCGACGAGGCCGACGAGATGCACGAGCTGTTCGTCGAGGCGCAGGAGGCGGCCGACCGCCACCACGAGGACTTCGTCCGCGTCCAGAAGCGCCTGCGCGAGCTCGACAAGAAGGAGGAAGAGGAGCGGCAGGACGAGCGCGCCGAGAAGCGCGAAGAGGAGAAGGAAGAGGCCGAGGAGATCTATCAGAAGTTCAAGGAGGGCGAGACGCTCGACACCGAGGACCTGATGAAGCTCCAGAAGACCGGCCTCCTGTAAGCCGGCACCCCGCTCGGTTCCGACGCGGTTTTCTGCGGTTTTTCGCGCCCGACAGCGCCGCGCTCGCGCCGTGCGAGCGGCGGCGCCGACCGGCGGCGCCGGCCACGGCTTATAAACGCGTGCGACGCCAACCGTCGGTATGGACGACGCGCCGGCGAACGGACGGAAGGGGTTGCTCGCGGCCGCCGCGGTGGGCGCGGCGACGACAATCGCGGGCCGCGCGGCACTCGCGCGGCTCACCCGCGGGCGGTTCGGTGACGCCGACGAGTACAACGTCGGAAAGGTGACCGTGTCGGGACCGATCCGGCGGACGCAGGGGCGACCCTCGCCGCTGTCGGGCCCGGGCGGGGCGACCGCCGACGACGTGGTCGAGCAGATCGAGGCGGCCGACGAGGACGAGGACGTCGAGGCGCTGCTCGTCGAGCTCAACACGCCGGGCGGCGAGGTCGTCCCGAGCGACGACATCCGCCGGGCCGCCGCCGACTTCGACGGGCCGACGGTGGCGTACGCGACCGACACCTGCGCCTCCGGGGGGTACTGGATCGCGAGCGGCTGCGACGAGCTGTGGGCGCGCGAGGCGAGCCTCGTCGGCTCCATCGGGGTCGTGGGGTCCCGCCCGAACGCGAAGGGGCTCGCGGACAAGCTCGGCATCTCCTACGAGCAGTTCACGGCCGGCGAGTACAAGGACGCCGGCGTCCCGCTGAAGGAGATCGAGAAGGACGAACGGGAGTACCTTCAGGGGATCATCGACGGCTACTACGAGCAGTTCGTCGAGACCGTAAGCGAGGGCCGCGACATGGACCCCGAGGCGGTCCGCGAGACCGAGGCGCGGGTGTACCTCGGCGACGACGCCGCCGAGATGGGGCTCGTCGACGAGCTGGGAACCGAGGCCGACGTCGAGGACCGGCTCGCGGAGCTGATCGGCGCCGAGCCCGAAGTCCGGGAGTTCACCCCGGAGCGCGGGCTGGCGGAGCGGCTCGGCATCGGCGCCGAGCGCGTCGCGTTCGCCGCGGGGAGCGGCGTCGCGGGCGTGTTCGCCGACGACGGCGGCGACCTCGACGTGGAACTGCGATAGCGGGCGGCGCGGGGCCGAGACGGGCGAGTCGATCGCCGACCGCCGACGGGGAGGATTTTTGTCCGGTCGCGGTGTGGGTCGACACGTGACGACGCTGGTCATCTGCGTCGACCGATCGGGGGCGATCGGCCGCGCCACCAACGTCCCGATGCCGGTCGCCGGCTGGGAGGCCGTCCGCTCTTTGATCACGGACGCCGGGCTGGACGACCCCGAGGACGCCAGCGTAAACTGCCTGCTGGAGTCGCTGCGTGTCGCGCGCGACCTCAGGGACGAGCGCGAGGAGTCGGTGGTGGCGGTCGTCTCCGCCGAGAGCGACACCGCCGTCGGCGCCGACCGGTCGATCGCGGCCCAGCTCGACGACCTCGTGGAGCGGTACGATCCGCGGGCCGCGATCGTCGTCGTCGACTCCGCCCAGGACGAGCGCGTCCTCCCGGTCGTCGAGTCGCGGATCCCCGTCGACTCCGTCGACCGCGTCGTGGTCCGGCAGGCCCGCGACATCGAGTCCACCTACTACCTGCTCAAGCAGTTCCTCGCCGACGAGCAGCTGCGGTCGACGGTGCTGGTCCCCATCGGCGTCGCGCTGCTGTTGCTCCCCGTGCTGTTCTACCGGTTCTCCGCCGGCGAGGCGATCGCCGGGGTCGCCGGTCTCCTCGGCGCCGCGCTGCTGTACAAGGGGCTCGCGATCGACCGGCTCGTGGCGGGGCTCCCGGAGCGGGTCCGCGAGGCGCTGTACGCCGGGCAGGTGTCGGTCGTGACGTACGTCGTCGCCGGCGGGCTCGCGCTCGTCGGCGGCTTCTTCGGCTTCCTCGCCGCCTCGGAGTTGGGCCCCGGCTCCCCCCGGCTCGTCGAGGCCGTGGAGTTCACTTACGCCGCGGTCCCGTGGTTCGCGGTCGCCGGCGTGACCGCGGCCGTGGGGCGACTGCTCGACGAGCTGATCCGCGACGAGGGGATCCGGACGCCGTACCTCAACCTCCCGTTCGTCATCGCCGCGGTCGCCCTCGTCGTCCGCGGCTTCGCGGGCTACTTCCTCGCGCAGGAGGCGATCCACGAGCCGCTGTCGATGTACGGGATGACGATGACCCCGGTCCAGCAGCTCGCCGCGTTCATCGTCGGCGGCATCGTCGTCTCGCTCGTCGGGGTCAAGGTCGCCAGCGACGTCGGCACGGAGACCCTCGAAGACGTCATCGACGCGGAGCGGGACGCCGAGGGGCAGCGGGAGTGAGGAACGACCCGACGGCCCCGCCCGGCCGCGTGCGCCGGCCGACCGACCGCCTTTTGTCGGTCGCGGCCGCGTGAGCGGGCATGGACGTGTACGGACTGATCGGGAACCCGGTCGGCCACTCGCTGTCGCCGCCGATGCACGAGGCGGGCTACGAGGCGCTCGGCCTCGACGCGCGGTACGTGACCTTCGAGCCGGACGCGGACGCCGCGGCCGCGGCGGTCGCGGGCGCCGCCGACCTCGGCGTCGCGGGGCTCAACGTGACGGTGCCGTTCAAGCGGGACGCGCTGCGCGCGGTCGACCCCGCGCCGCTCGCGGAACGCATCGGCGCGGTGAACACGGTCGATTACGCCCCGGTCCGGACCGGCGAGGCCGACCGGCCCCGCGGCCACAACACCGACGCGGCGGGAGTGACGCGAGCGCTCGCGCACCACGACGTGCGGATCGACGGCCGCGACGCGCTCGTGGTGGGCGCGGGCGGCGCGGGGCGGGCGGCGGCGTTCGCGCTGGCCGACGCGGGCGCGACGGTTCACGTCGCGAACCGCACCGCGGAGCGCGCGGTCGAACTCGCCGAGGACGTGCCGGACGCGACCGGCGGCGGCCTCGACGACCTCGGCGAGCGCGTCGCCGTCGCCGACCTGCTCGTCAACGGGACGAGCGTGGGGATGGAGTCCCCCGACGAAACGCCAGTCCCCGCGGACCACCTCCACGGCGACCTCGCGGTGCTCGACGCGGTGTACGCGCCGATCGAGACCCGCCTGCTGCGCGAGGCCGCCGCCGCGGGCGCGACTACCGTCGACGGCGCGTGGATGCTGCTGTATCAGGGGGTCGAGGCGTTCGAGATATGGACCGGCGAGGACGCGCCGGTCGAGGCGATGAACGCGGCGCTGCGGGCGGAACTAGAGTAACGCGGCGATCTTAGTTCTAAACGAACGCTTCGGTGGCGCGCCGGTGAGCGGCCGCCACCGGCGGCCGCGAACCGCCCGCGAGGGAGNGGCAGTCGTGAGGCGGGCGCAGGCGACGTAAGCACCGCAACGAGGGAGCGGTAGCGACCAAGTGAGGAGCGCAGCGAGCGTGCGCCCGCCTCGCGGCTGGGGCGTTGGCGGTGTTCGTCGTCGGTCTGCGATCTACACCATCTAAGCGAGCGACTGGGTAGTTAAACCCGTTCACGGCGCCGTCGACGGTACCCTGAAAATGAAAAACTCCTCGACCCGAGTATCGCTAAAACAGCCCCGGGCTGGCGAGCAGCCCGGCCGTGACGATGAGCCCGACCGCGACCGCGGACGCGCCGTAGAGGAACGGCTTGGCGTCGCGGGCGGGCTCGCGGAGCTTGTCGGCGTCGAGGCCGTCGGACAGCTTCGAGCCCCCGACCTCGACGAGCCCGGTGCCGACGAACCAGAGCCCGAGCATCGTCAGTACGAGGTGGCCGCGGGGCGTACCCGTCAGCGCCTCGAACGTGTACAGCGTGCCCGCCATGTGGCCGCCGGTGGCGACGAACGCGACCGCGCCGATCCGCGTGATCCAGCGCAGGCGGCCGACGATCGAACCGAGCGCCGTGGTCCCGATGTCGCCGCGGAGGGCGGGCGGGAGGACCGCGAGGGTGACGAACAGCACGCTGCCGACCCAGAGGACGGCGAAGCCGACGTGGACCGACCACATGACCGGATTGAGGGCGTTCATACCGACGGCACGGCCCGGTCCCACTTATAAACCGGCGAGACAGGCGCGGCGGTTGGTTGCGACGGAGAGGGTTTTTAAATATCTCGCACGTGTAGCCGCCGGCAATGGCGCTACTTCAGAAGCTCAAGGAGAAGCTCGGGTTCGGGAGCGGGTCGGGGGAACGGGAGTCCGGCGAGACGGAAGTGACGGTCGAGCGCGAGTCGGAACCGGCGGCAGACGCGTCCGCGGCCGACGAGAATCCGACCGACGACGCCGGGGCGACCGATCCGGTCGACGCGGCCGAAGCGGAATCGGCGGAGGACGCGGAGTCGGCTGAGGAAGTCGAGTCGGCGGAAAGCGAGGTCGAAGCCGACGAGAGCTCCGAGGTTGAAGCCGACGAGACCGACGACGAAGCGGCCGCAGCCGACACGGAGGCCGCCGCCTCGACCGAGTCGCTCGTCGACGACGAGGGCGGGGAAGTCGACGAGGCGGCCGAGCAGGCGGAGGCCGCGGCGGGCGAGGCGGACGCCGTCGCGGTCGACGACGACGACCGCGGCCCGAGCGTCGAGGAGATCAAGGGGATCGGCCCGGCGTACGCCGAGCGCCTCGCGGAGATCGGCATCGAAACGGTCGACGACCTCGCCGGCGCGGACGCCGCCGCGGTGGCCGAGGGGACGAGCGTCGGCGAGAAGCGCGCCGCGACGTGGATCGACCGCGCGAGCGAGTTCTGAGGGCGGGCCGAGGTCGGGCGACCGCAACTGTTTCGTCGCCCCCGCCGAACGGAGTCCCATGGGGCGAACGGTACACACCGACCGGGAGCGGTTCTGCGCGGTCGCGGCCACGGCGCCGGACGGCGCGCGGGTCCCGGTCGAAGTCCGGGTCGCCGTCGACGACCCCTTCGCGGCCTACCGTCGGGCGCGCGACGGCCCAGGCGGCGTCTTCTACGAGACGACCGGCGGCCAGTCCGGGTGGGGCTACTTCGGCGTCGACCCGGTCGAGCGACTGACCGTCTCCGGCGAGGCGGTCGTCGCCGGCGCGGGCGGCGATCCGAGCGGAGCGGAGCGGGGCGAAGCAGCGGACCCGGCGGGCGACTACCGGCGCCCGTCGCCGTCGCTCGCGGCGCTGGAAGGGATCTTGGACGGCGAGACGCTGGCGCGCGGCGACTGCGAGGTGCCGTACCCGTGCGGCGCGTTCGGCTGGCTCTCCTACGACGCCGCCCGCGAACTCGAAGAGTTCCCGGCGGCGGCGCCCGACGGCCCGGGGGCGGCCGACGACCGCGGGCTCCCGCGGCTTCAGGCCGCGCTCTTCGACCGGGTCGCGGCGTGGGAGTGTCCGGTTGACGACGAAGACGGCGGTTCCGAGTCGGTGACGCTCCGAGTCACCGCTTGCCCGCGCGTCCCCGAGGGACTCGACGACCCCGAGGCCGACCGCGACGCGCTCGACGCGCTGTTCGACGAGGGACGAGCGCGAGCGGCGGACCTCATCGATCGAATCGAGGCCGGCGACCCGGCCTCGGGACCGGCGCCCGATCCGACCGCCGAGAACGCGACCTTCGAGAGCGACGTGGGCCGCGAGGGGTACGCCGACGCGGTCCGCCGGGTCAAGGAGTACGTCCGCGAGGGCGACACGTTCCAGGCGAACGTCTCCCAGCGGCTGACCGCGCCGGCCGCGGTCCACCCGGTCGATGCGTACGACGCCCTCCGCGCGGTGAACCCGGCCCCGTACTCCGGACTGATCGAGCTCGGCGGCACCGGCGGCGCCGGAGAGACCGAAACCGACCGCCCGACCGGCGTCGACCTCGTGAGCGCGAGCCCGGAGCTCCTCCTCGAGCGCGAACCGACCGCCGACCCCGAGCGCGGCGCGCGCCTCGTCACGGAGCCCATCGCGGGGACGCGCCCGCGGGGAGACACGGCGGCGGCCGACGCCGAACTGGAGACCGAACTCACCGGCGACGAGAAGGAGCGCGCCGAACACGCGATGTTGGTCGACCTGGAGCGCAACGACCTCGGGAAGGTGTCGCGGTTCGGCACGGTCGAGGTGAGCGAGTACCGCCGCGTCGACCGTTACAGCGAGGTGATGCACCTCGTGAGCCTGATCGAAGGGGAGGCCCGCCCGGACGCCGGATTCGCGGACGCAGTCGGCGCCTGCTTCCCCGGCGGGACCATCACGGGCGCCCCGAAACCCCGCACGATGGAGATCATCGACGAGCTGGAGCCGACCCGCCGCGGGCCGTACACGGGGTCGATGTTCGCGGCCGGGTTCGACGGCCGCGCGACGCTGAACATCGTCATTCGGACCCTCGTGCGCCACGCCGCCGAGTACCACCTCCGAGTCGGGGCGGGCATCGTCCACGACTCCGACCCAGACGCCGAGTACGAGGAGACGCTCGCGAAGGCGCGCGCCCTCGTGAGCGCGGTCGACGAGGCGCTCGCCGCCGGCGGGATGGCGGTCGGAGAAACAGGCGAGGGAGCGCCGGAGGAGGCGGTCGAGCGATGACGGGGGCCGGTGCCGAGATGGAGGGGACGGACGGCTGGCGCCCCGGCGCGGGCGAGGCCGACGTGCGGGTCCTCGTCGTCGACAACTACGACTCGTTCGCGTACAACCTCGTCCAGTACGTCGGCGAGGTCGCCGGCGCGGTGACGGTCCGGCGCAACGACGCGGTCGACCTCGCCGGCGTCCGCGCGCTCGACCCGGACGGCGTCGTCGTCTCGCCGGGTCCGGGCACCCCCGCGGAGGCCGGAATCTCGACCGCGCTCTTCGACCTCGACCGGCCCGTATTCGGCGTCTGTCTCGGTCACCAGGCGCTGTGCGCGAGCCGCGGCAGCCGGGTCGGCCACGCGCCCGACGTGGTCCACGGGAAGCCCTCGACGATCACCCACGACGGCGAGGGCGTCTTCGCCGGCCTCCCCGACCGGCTCCGAGTCGGGCGGTACCACTCGCTGTGCGTCGAGCGCGAGGACCTTCCGGAGGAACTCGTCGAGACCGCCCGCACCGAGGACGAGCGCGAGGTCGTGATGGGCGTGCGCCACCGCGAGAAGCCGCACGTCGGCGTCCAGTTCCACCCGGAGAGCATCCTCACGCCCCGCGGGAAGCGAATGGTTCGGAACTTCGTGGAGGTGTGCGAAGACCATGAGTGACGACGCCGACCGCTCGGCGGCGACCGGCGACGCCGAGCGCCTGTACCACGTCGACGGCGACCTCGTCCCGGCCGCGGAGGCGACAGTTTCGGTGGAGGACCGCGGGTTCGCCTACGGCGACGCCGCCTTCGAGACGATGCGCGCCTACGGCGGCGACGTCTTCCGGTGGGGTGCGCACGCGGACCGGCTCGCCGACACCTGCGAGACGCTCGGGCTCGACCACGGGATCGCCGACGCGGAGCTGAAACGCCGGGTCGACGAGACGCTCGCCGCGAACGACCTCGCGGACGCCTACCTCAAGCTCTCGATCACCCGGGGCGTCCAGCCCGGCACGCTCGACCCGAAACCGGCGGTCGACCCGACCGTCGTCGTCATCGCGAAGCCGCTCCCGCGTGGCGGCGTCGAGACCGACCCGGTCCACGACGGGCCGGCCGCGCTCCAGACGACGAAGACGCGCAAGCCCGCCGACCGCGCGCTCCCGGCCGCGGCGAAGACGCACAACTACCTCAACGGGATCCTCGCCCGGCTCGAACTCCGGGTCACCGGCGCCGACGAGGCGCTCATGCTCGACCCCGACGGCCACGTCGCCGAGGGCGCGACCTCGAACCTCTTCTTCGTCGACGGGACGGCCCTCAAGACCCCGTCGCTCGACGGGCCGATCCTCCCCGGGGTCACCAGAGCGACCGTGATCGATATCGCGGAGTCGGAGGGGATCCCGGTCGAGGAGGGGACGTACGCGCCGGACGCGGTCCGCGAGGCCGACGAGGCCTTCCTCACGAACTCGACGTGGGAGGTCCGCCCGGTGGCGACCGTCGACGGCATCGCGCTCGACGGCGACGGGGAGGGGGCCACCGGGCCGCTCACGACCCTCCTCTCGCGGGTGTTCGACCGGCGGATCGAGGAGCGCCACTACGACGGCGAGCGGCTGTAGCCGCGGACTATCGGCCGTGCGAGCGAATGATGGTTTCGCCCACAGCGTTATCACATCAGGTATCCTAAACGATGGATGACAGACGATAAAGACGGGCGAGAGAAGCAGGCGGCGGACGAGGACCGGCGTCAGCGCGAGCGCGACGTCGACGCGGAACTGGAGCGCGGCGACGAGGCCGAACCGCCGGCCGAGGGGGCCGAACCGCCGGTCGACGAGGCGGCCGTCGAGGCCCTCGAATCGGCGCTCGAACCCCTGACGTTTCCGGCGACCGGGCGGGAGATCATCTCTGCGGTCGGCGACCGCGAACTCGAATCACCGGCCCGCGTGTACACCGTCGCCGACCTGGTCCCCGACGCCGACATGGAGGCGTTCGACGCGCCGGCGGCGGTCCGGGAGCGCGTCCGGCGGCCGGCCGTCGCGGCCGCGATGAAGCGGGTCGTCGAGGCGGCCGCCGAACTCGAAAACGTCGACTTCGGCCGGTCGCAACACGAGGCGTTCGAGCGGACGTTCCGAGCGCTGAGCGACGTCGACGAGCGCGACGACGAGTCGGGCGTCCGCGCCGTCGCGGACTGGGTCGTCGACCTGATCGCGGAGACGAAATCGGTTCCGGGGTCGCGGGCGGTTCGCCGCGAGGCGGCGAGCTACTGCCGAGAGCGCGGCTACGAGATCCGCGACGACGAGTGGCTCGGCGTGTGAAAAGGTCGGTATTGACGGCGCTGGAGCGGACCACGGCGTCGGCATCGACGGCGCCGGAGCGGACCACGGCGTCGGCATCGACGGCGCCGGAGCGGACCACGGCGTCGGCATCGACGGCGCTGGAGCGGACCACGGCGTCGGCACCGACGGCGCCGGCCCGGGAAACGCACAACGTTCAAGCCGGTCGCCGGCCTCGCTCGGACATGGACGAGCACCGCCGGATCGCCGGCGTCGAGGAGGTTCCGGAGGAGAGCACGCTGCTCGCGACGCTGCGCCCGGTCGACCCCGAGGCGGTCGACGAGGGCGAGGGCGACCTCGGCGAGGGCGAGGACGGCGCGCCGGAGGTCGAGGCGATCCTCACCCGAGCGGCCGGCGAGGTGCGCGCGTTCCGGAACTACTGTCAACACTGGACGGACGTGCGCCTCGACAAGGACGACGGGGCGTTCGTGCGCAACGGCGAGGTGTTCTGTCAGACGCACGGCGCGACGTTCGAGGCCGACGGCGGCTACTGCAACTTCGGCCCCTGCGAGGGCGCCGTCCTCGAATCGGTCGGCGTCACGGTGGCCGACGGCGCGGTGTACCTTGACGACGACGGCTACGACTTCGTCCGGCTCGGCCCCTCGGCCGGGAAGGGCGACGGCGGCGGCTCGCGGATCGACTTCACCGGGAACTGAGCCGCGCGGACGCCGAGCGCCGCCCGCGGTTCGGTCCGATCAGAACCGCGTGCGACCGCCGCCCCCGCCGTCGTCGCGGCCGAGCGCCTTCTTCAGGAAGCTCATCCAGCGCTTCCGGTCGGCGGCCTCCTTCCGCTTCGCCTCCGTCTCCGGGTCGGGCGCGTCGAGCCCCTCCAGCGCCTCCAGCGCGCGGTCGATGCCGATGATCGACGACGCTAACTCCTCGCCCTCCTCGTAGCTCACCTCGTTCTCCTCGATGGGTTCGAGCCGGTCGAGTCGCTCGCGCCGCAGGTTCCGCTTCGCGCGGTCGACCCGGTCGCGCTCGCCGGGCGGGACCGAGTCGCGGCGCTTGATCTCGAAGACGAACGACCGCAGGTCGATCGCCTCGCCCTGGATCTCGATCGACTCCGGGATGTCGACGCCGACCGTCGACGACTCTCTGTTGACCCGCTCTAAGAGCTGTTTCCGCTCGAACTCCTTCACGCCGAGTCGGTAGGCGGCGGGCGCACTTCGCTCCTTCGCCCCCGGCACGGTCCCGGCGGAGCGCAGCGAGCGACCCCGGAAGGGACGACGTTAACCGCTCCGCGCCGCAACCGCGACGCATGGAGTCGCTCGAAGCCGAACTCGACGCGGCCCGCGACCTCGACGTCGCGGACCTCGCGGACGCCATCGAGTCCATCGGGTTCGAGTGTACGCGCTGTGGCGGCTGCTGTACCGGCTACGCCCCCGACGAGCCGGGGGGTGCCCCCGCGGGGGCGGGAGACGGCGAGGGGGAGAGCGGCGAGACCGATTCCGGCTGCCACGACGGCGGCGCCGACCGCGAGCCCCACACCGCGACGGTCTTCCCGGACGAGGTGCGCCGCGTCGCCGACGCCGCCGGAGAGGCGTTCGGCGAGTCGTACGACTGGCGGGACGTGGCCCGGCCGATGCCGTTCGGACTGGAGACGGACGCGGACAGCGACCCGGTCGGCGAGACGTTCGAGTGGGCGCTCGCGACCGACGACTGCGGCGACTGTACCTTCTACGAGGAGTCGGACGGGGAGGGCGCCTGTACCGTCCACGACGCCCGACCGTTGATCTGCCGGACCTACCCGTTCAGCGTCGCGCTGGAGGGGACGAGCCAGCCGATGGGCGAGGCGGTCGACGAGTCGGGCGTCGTCCGCGCCCACGAGTGCGAGGGGCTCGGCCGCGACATCTCGCGCGAGGACGCGGAAGAACTGGCCGCCGCCCTGAAGGAGCGCGCGGTGCGGGAACTGGAGGAAGCGATCGGCGTCCGCGACGGCTACGGCCCGAACGCGCGCGAGCGGGCCGACGGTGAGGTCGTCGTCTTCGACTCCGAGGGCCCGAAGGAGGCCGACGGGACCCCGATCGGCGGGGAGTAGCGGGCGAATTCCTGATTCCGTCGCTCTCAGAGTGCGTCCAGCGCCGCGTCCACGTCGGCGCGGATCGCCTCGCGGGCGGCCTCGTCCGGGAGCGTAAGCGGCGGCCGCACGGCCGGGTCGGGGATGAAGCCGCGGTGGGCGGCCGCGACCTTCGTCGCGGGCGCGAACCCGTGGTCGGCGCAGCGGTCGAACAGCGGACCGACCGCGCGGCGGTGGAGCGCCAGCGCGCGGTCGTCGTCGCCCTCCCGGATCGCCTCGCCGAGCGCGTCGAAGACCTCCGGGATCACCTGCGAGAGGGCGTGAATCCCCCCGTCGACGCCGATGCTCGCGCTCGGGTACAGCTGGGCGTCGACGCCCTGGAAGGCGGTGAAGGAGTCGGGCGTCTCGCGGAGCTTCGCTTCGAGTCCGGTGAGGTCCCCGGTCGTGTCCTTCATGCCGACGACCGACCCGCTGCGCGCCGCGTCGGCGAGCACGTCGACCTCGATGGACTCGCCGACCGTCGCCGGGATGTCGTACAGGAGGACCGGGATCGGGGCGTCGTCGGCGACGGCCTCGACGAACGCCCGCTGCCCCGCCGGGTCCGTCGACCCGTGGTAGTACGGGAGCGTGACGAGCCCGGCGTCGGCCCCGGCGGCCGCGGCGGCCGACAGGTGGTCTCTGACCCGCGAGACGGCGGTGTCTGCCGCGCCGGCGATCACGGGCACCCGCCCGTCGGCCGCGTCGACGACCGTCTCGATCACGGTCCGGCGCTCGTCGTCGTCGAGGCTGGCGAACTCGCCGGTCGTCCCGCAGGGGACCAGCCCGTCGACCCCGCCCTCGACGACCCTGTCGACGTGGCTCGCGAGCGCGTCGGCGTCCACGTCGCCGTCGGCGTCGAACGGCGTGACGATCGGGGGCGAGACGGCGGCTTCGGGGAGTTCGATGTCGTTCACGCGCCCCGGTTCGGAGGGGCGCAAAAAAGCTCTTGCTGCCGCGAGGAGGTCCGGGGGCGCTCGCTGTGCGAGCCCTCAGTCGGAGCCGACCGCTCCCGTACCGCCCTCGGCCCGAGAGTCGCCACCGCGGTACCTGTCGGACAGCCCGAGCGCGAGCGAGCCGAGACCGAGCAGCAACACGAGGAGGTCCGCGAGCCCGCCGACCCACGGGAGGAACCCGATCAGGGCGACCGCGACGACGCCGAGGAGGAGGGAGAGCCACCGGTTCGGCGTGCCGAGCCGGTCGAGAACCCACGACCCGAGGGCGTACTGGCCGTAGACGTACCCGACCCAGAGCGCGACGACGTAGCCGACGAGTCCGACGAGCGCCAGCGGCAGTCCGACGATCGTGATCGCCACGAAGGCGAGGGCGATCGGGGTGACGGCGAGGGCGAGGAAGCCGACGCCGCCGCTGACGAGCGGGTCGGTGCCGACGCGGTCCCCGACCGTCCGAGAGAAGCGGGGGAACGCGAGCAGCAGGACGGCGCCCAGCGCGAGGTTGGCGGCGACGCCGTACGCGGTGCCGACCCACGAGGGAAGGAACGCCCCGCCGCCGCCGATCCCGGGTCCACCGTCGCCCCCGAGGCTCGGGTCCTCGACGACGCCGCCGGCGACCGACGCCTCCGGGCTCTCGGTGAACGTCTCGGCGTCGTATCGGAACTCGCCGTCGACGACCGCGTTGGGGCCGAGGGCGACCGAGTCGGCGGCCGCGCGGACGTCGCCGCCGACCGCGCCGTCGACGCGTATCGAGCCCGCGCCGACGTCGATCGAGCCGTCGACCCGTCCGGTCTCCGTCAGTTCGAACGAGCCGGCGCCGACCTCGACGTCGCCGGCGACCGTCCCGTCGATGACGACGGTTCCGGCGGTAGATGCGAGGGTCCCGCCGACCCGGCCCGTCTCGGCGATCCGGATCGACCCGGCCGCGCCGGAGACGTCGCCCTCGACGGTGCCGCGCACGACGATCGTCGCGGCCGCGGTCTCGACGCTGTCGACCGTCTCGCCCTCGGCGATGACGACGGATCCGGAGGGGCTCTGTATCGACTGGGCCGCCGCGACCCCCGTGGCGAGCGGCGAGAGGAGCGCCACCGCCGCGAGCAGGAGGGCGATTCGACGGCGCGTGCTGCTGTCTGTAGGGACCATACGCGGAGTGTCTTCATCGACGCACATATGTCTATTTGTCAATTGGTGTCGGACGGCTCGGTCGTTCGGTCGGACTCGTCTCGCGTGCGAACGCGTACCCGGACCGGTCCGGCCGGCCGCGTGTTCGCGCTCGCCCGCACCGACAGGTCGGCCGTCACCGGCTCCAGCCACAGCCGCCGGAGCAGCGTCGCGGTCGCGAGCCGTAGCTCCTGTCTCGCAAAGCGCATCCCGATACAGTGGCGCGGCCCGCCGCCGAACGGGAAGTACGCGTACTCCGGGCGCTCGCCGACCGCCGGGCCGGCGGCGTCGTCGCCGTGAACGGTCTCGCCGGCGTCGGCCTCTCGGAGCCAGCGCTCGGGACGGTACGTCTCGGGGTCCTCCCACCAGCGCTCGTCGCGGTGGACCGTCCACGGGGAGAGCGTCAACACGACGCCCCCCGGCACGCGATGGCCCCCGAGCGTCACCGGCTCGGTCGGCTCGCGGAAGAAGGAGTGAACGGGCGGGTACAGGCGGAGCGCCTCGTCGACGGCCGCGGTCAGCGCGGGACACTCCCGGAGGTCCGCGGGTTCGGGGTCGCCGCCCAGCGCCGCGACCTCGCGCCGGACCCGCCGCTGGAACGCCGGGCGGTCGGCGAGACAGTAGAGCGTGTACGTGAGCCCGAGCGCGCTCGTCTCGTGGCCGGCGAACAGGAACGTCACCGCGTTGTCGACGAGCCGATCGTCGTCCATCGCACCCATGTCGGCGGCCGCGACGAGCGTCCCCAAGAGGTCGTCCGCGGCACCGGGGTTCGCCGGCGGGCCGGCCGCGCGGCGCTCCGCGACGAGGTCGCGGATCGTCGACCGAAGCGCCGTCAGTCGCCGGCGGTACCGGCGGTTCGCCGGAGTCGGCACCCACTCCGGGAGGAACGAGGTCACCCTTCCCGTGTCGAACCGCTCGGTGACGCTGTCGGCGGCCGCGCGGACGGTCTCGCGCTCCCGTTCGACGTCGCCGCCGAGCAGGCTCTCGGCGAGGACGTCGAACGCGTACTGCGTCGCCGCGGCGTGGACGTCGACGACGTCGCCGTCGTCCCACGACGCCGCCGCGCGGCGCGCGTGGTCGACCATCGGGTCGCCGTACTCGGCCACCCGCTCGCGGAAGAACGCGGAGCGGATCGCCGTCCGCTGCTCCCGCCAGTCGTCCCCCTCGGCGAGGAACAGCCCGTCGCCGAGGAGCCCGCCGAGCCGGTCTCTGGGCATCGACCCCTTCTCGTACCGGTCGTGGTCGTCGACGAGGATCCGACGGATCGCCGCGGGGTCGGTGACGAGGTAGCTCTCCGTGCCGAACACGTCGTACCGGACGACGCCGCCGTGCGTCGCGGCGCGGCGCTCGTAGAAGGCGAGCGCGTCGCTCGCCAGCTCGTGAACGTTCCCGAGCAGGGGGAGCCCCCCGGGCGCCGGCGGTGGTGACGGCGGATCGGAGCCGTCGTCTGCGCGGCTGGTCGCCCGGTCGGCGTCGTCGGACCGAGTCGTCGTCTCTCCCATATGGATCGATCGGCGCCGCGACGGACTGAGCCTTGGCACGTACTCATCCGTCTACTTTAAATAGAAGTGTGCGGCACAGCCTGTGAGACCCATGCGCTACGTCCACGTCGAGTTCGAGTTCCCGGCGGCGGTCCGGCACCCGATGCACGACTTCCTCGACGGCGACGACGGCCGGCGGAGCGAGCTGGTGACGTGGCGGCGGCTGCCCGACGGGACCCTCGCGACGCTGTTCCGGGTCGCGGCCCCGCGCGATCCCTATCTCGATCGACTGCGGGAGGTCGACGCCATCGAGCGGTTCGAGACGGCGCCGGGAGAGGCGCCGTTCTACCTCAAGGCGTACGAGCAGTTGGGCGGGCCGACGGAGCGCTTCCTCGACGCGTTCGTCGACACGGAGTTCCTCTCGGTCCCGCCCATCGTGTTCCGGCCGGCGGGCCGGCTGTCGTTCGGACTGATCGGGCCGCCGGACCAGCTGCGCGACGCGCTCGCGGCGGTGCCGGACCCGATAACCGTCGAGATCGATCGGATCGGATCGTACGGGAGCGGGCAGTGGCCGGTCGGAGTCCGGCTCACGGAACGCCAGCGGGAGGCGCTGCGGGCCGCGCACCGCGTCGGCTACTACGAGGTCCCGCGGACCGGGTCGGTGGACGACGTCGCTGCGGCGCTCGGCTGCTCGTCGTCGACCGCGGGCGCGCACCTCCGCAAGGCCGAGGCGGCGCTGGTCGACGCGTTCTTGGGGTGACGGGCGGAGTCGCCGCGACTTCGATCGGCGCAACTCTGATCCGCCCGACGCCTGACTGTGTCGGCGGTACAACTATACTGGCTCGCGATCAGGTTCCGTTGGAGTCTACTATGGAAATCTCCGAGAAGCTCCTCTGTCTGTTCAGCGCGGAAGTTCGTGAGACCGACGACGGCGAGTACGTCGTCGACGTGCCCAGCCGAGAGGTCGACGCCGGATCGCTGGAGCCGGGCGAGACGTACCGCGTCGCGCTCGTCGCCCGCGACGGGTCCACGGCGTCGGCGGACGACGCCGACGCCTCGCCCTCGCGGAGCGATGACGGGCCGCAGCCCCCGGTCGAGCCGGGCGAGATGCGGTACGTCGAGATCGAGGACCTCGGCAAGCAGGGCGACGGGATCGCCCGCGTCGAGCGCGGGTACGTGATCATCGTCCCCGACACCGAGGTCGGCGAGCGCGTGAAGATCGAAGTGACCGAAGTGAAGTCCAACTTCGCCGTCGGCGAAGTCGTCGAAGAGGCGGGGTAAGCGGCGGCGCGGGACGGCGGCCTTTTCGTCCGACGGGGCAGGTCGTGGAGCGGCGGCGCGCCGCTCACTCCTGCGGGACGTCGCGCCGCTCACTCCTCGTCCGACACCCGGGCGTCCCAGTACGACACCGAGGCGACGTAGTCGCCGGGGATCGTGTCGCCCGCGAGTTCGTCGAGGAACCGGAACGGCTTCGCGACGGCGCCCGGGAGTTCGCGGTAGAAGCCGTACGGCAACACGAAGTCGTGCTCCTCGTTCGCGAGCGTGAGTCCCGCCTCGCCGAGCATGGCGGCGACCTGCCGCTCCGAGTAGAGCCGCGACCCCATCGGGAGCAGCCAGGTGTACAGCGTCCGGAGGCTGCGGCTGTTGAACGTGTCGAAGAACACCTGATCGCGGCTGACCCGGCGAAGTTCCTTCGCGAACGGGACCGGGTCGTCCATCAGGTGGAAGAAGCGCATCGCGACGACCGTGTCGAAGTGGTCGTCCGGGAACGGGAGCCGCGAGGCGTCGCCGCGGAGGAACTCGACCGCGTCGGCGTGACCGGCGGCGGCGACCTTCTCGCGGGCCTGTTCAAGCATCTCGCGGGAGACGTCGAGCCCGACGACGTCCGCGCCCTGATCGGCGAGCATCGTCGTGAACCGCCCGGTGCCGCAGGCGACCTCCAGCACTCGGTGGCCCGGGTCGATCGGGCCCAACGCGGCGAGGACGGCCTCCTTCTCCCGGCGGTCGATGAGCTGTCCGCCGCCGGAGAAGCGGACGTCGTCGTACTCCTCGGCGACCTCGTCGGCCTGGTACCAGTCCTGTCCCTTCACGTTGTCCGTGATGGACACCGGACCGACAAAACCGTACTGGATGCGGTCGGGCGGCGACCCCCGATCCGGGCGGTCCGGAGCGTCCAGCAGCGACCTCGATCCGGGCGGTCCGGAGCGGTCCGGCGGTGCTCCTCGCTCACCCGCTCGTGGCGACGTTCTCGGCCGGAATCCTGACGATCACGCGCGCGTCCTCCTCCTCGTCGTGGTGCGGGTACTCGTCGACGCCGAAGTACCGGCGGGCGAGTTCGTCGATGTGTTCGCGCGCGCCCTCCTCGGTGAGTTCGGCCTCGCCACGGACGGAGACGTACCGGTACGGGTCGTCGGGGTCGAGCACGCTGACCCCGACCTTCGGGTTCTCGCGGACGTTCCGTTCCTTGCGTCGCCCGCGGGCAGTGTTCACGAGGACGTACTCGCGGTCCTCGTGGTCAACCCACACCGGCGTGACGTGGGGGAGCCCGTCCGGCCCGACGGTCGCGAAGTGGGCGTACGATTCGGCCTCGAAGATGTCGACGTGGGACTCGAGATCACGCGGCGCGGTAGGGCCCCGCGTCGGAAAACCTGCCTGATAGATCACCAATGACGGCCGGGAGAAGAGTGATATTAACACATTATATTATCACAGGCAGATTCCCCTATATGTAGCCAACCTTTACTACTACCCACGGGGTTCGTGTGAGACATGAGTACCAGTCCCGCGGAGACCGCTGACCAAGACCGCCTGTCGGAGTCCGAGTACCGCGACCGCCTGCGCGAGCTTCCCCCGAGCGCAAAGCTCGTCGCGAAGGTACTGGAGGGGGACGCCCCCCTCTCGCAGGGCGGTCTCGCCGAGGAGTCGCTGCTGCCCGACCGCCCCGTCCGCTACGCGCTCAACCGCCTCGAGGAGGAGGGCCTCGTCGACTCGCGGTACAGCTTCAAGGACGCGCGCAAGCAGGTGTACTACCTGACGACCTGAACGGTTCCGGAACCGTCGTCCCCCGCCGAGGCCGATTCTGCGGTGGGCGGGCCGGTCAATTACACACACAGTCCTTTTTACCTCCACGCCCCGAAAGCCGTTCGTATGGATCTCTCGGTCGTCGTCCCGACGCTCAACGGTCGGGATCGGTTGGCCGCCTGCCTCGACGCGCTGGCGGCCAACGCACCCGACGCCGAGGTGATCGTGGTCAACGGCCCCTCGGCCGACGGCACGACCGGCATGGTTCGTGACCGCGACGACGTCGACGTGTTGGTCGAGATCTCCGACCGCACGGTGAACGTCGCCCGCAACGCCGGCATCGAGGTGGCGACGGGCGACGCGGTTGCGCTCGTCGATTACGACAACCGGATCGAGCCGGGGTGGCGCGACGCGGTCGCGGACGGCCTCGACGCGGCGCCCGTGGTCTCGGGGCCGGTGACGCCAATCCCGCCGAGCGCGGCGGCCGACGGCGATCCGCCCGAAGGCGACGGCGACCGCGCCGTCGACGGCGCGACCGAACCCGAGCGCGATCCGACCGAACCCGAGCGCAACCGGATCGCGGGCAGGGACGTCACCTACTTCGAGGGCGGCAACGTCGCGTTCCGACGCGAGGCCGTACGCGACCTCGACGGCTTCGACGAGTACCTCCGGGTCGGCGGCGCGCGCGACGCCGCCCACCGGCTCGCGCGCATGGACCGCGAGGTGGCGTGGCGGCCGGCGATGGCCGTGCGGAAGGAACTCCCGACCCCGACCGCCGCGGACGGCGGACGCAGCGCGAGCGAGTGGGGCTGGAAGTACCGGGCGCTCGCCTATCGGCTGCTGAAGAACTACGGGGTGCGGCCGACCGTCCTCCTCCGGACGGGGTCGCACGCCCTCGGGGACGCCGTCGCCGCGGCGAAGGACGTGGTCCGCGGGGAGTCGACGCCGTCGCGGTGGGCCGCGACGGGCCGAGACGTCGTGGTTGGACTCACCGGCGGGACCTCCGACGGCGTCGTCGCGCGCCGGCGCGACCGGAGCCCCGCCCGGAACCCGAACGGCATCTCGACGCGCGCGGACCGCGCCGTCGCGAAGTACGACCGGCGGGCCGGAGCGGACGCCGGCGAAGCGGGCGACGCCGGAGCGGGCGACGGCGAGCGAACCGCAGTCGACGACGCTCGGTGAGCCCCGCGCCTTTTAACCGAGGGCGCGGCGTACGCTCCGCCAACGAATGGGACTCACGAAGCGCATCATCCCCTGTATCGACGTCGACCTCGACGACGAGGGTGACGCCGCAGTGTACACCGGCGTCAACTTCGAGAACTTGGAGTACACGGGCGACCCCGTCGAACTCGCGAAGAAGTACAACGAGGCGGGGGCGGACGAGTTCGTCTTCCTCGACATCACCGCCAGCGCCGACGGCCGCGAGACGATGCTCGACGTGGTCAACCGAGTCGCCGACGAGTGTTTCATCCCGCTGACGGTCGGCGGCGGCATCCGCACGAAGGCCGACATCAAGGAGACGCTCCGGGCCGGCGCGGACAAGGTGTCGATCACGACCGGCGCCCTCGAACGGCCCGAACTCATCGAGGAGGGCGCGGCCGCGTTCGGCAGTCAGTGCATCGTCATCTCCATCGACGCGCGGCGCCGGTACGACGACGCGGGCGACCACTTCTACGAGGACGAGGACGGCGAGACGGTGTGGTTCGAGTGTACGAAGAAGGGCGGCCGCGAGGGCACCGGTATCGACGCCGTCTCGTGGGCGACGGAGGCCGAGGAGCGCGGCGCGGGCGAGCTGTTCGTCAACTCCATCGACAAGGACGGGACGAAGGACGGCTACGACATTCCCCTGATGAAGGCGGTCGGCGAGGCGGTGTCGACCCCCCTCATCGCCTCCTCGGGCTGTGGCGGTCCCGAGCATATGTACGACGTGTTCACCGAAGCGAACGCCGACGCCGGCCTCGCGGCCTCCATCTTCCACTTCGGCGACTACTCCATCGAGGAGACGAAGGCGTTCCTCGACGAACGCGGCGTCCCGGTGCGGCGCTGAACGCGGCGTCTCGGTTCGACGTTAACTACCGCTGTAGTTTGTATTTTTCCGCGTTCGAAACCAACAGTTATTATCCGACGCAGCGCGAATCGCGACGTATGTCCACGTCCACGTCATCCGCGCGTGTTCGCGACGAGTCGCCGGCGCTCGTCTGTAAACGGACCGACGGCGACGGCGGCGGCGAGGTGACGTTCTTCGAGCGGGACGTCGACCCGGACGAGCGGACCACCCGGTGGATCACGGTCCGCGAGTCCGACTGCGTTCCCCGCGACGAGTGGCGATAATATCGGTTTGGCTGCGGTTTCGGGGTTTATCTATAACTCATCGCTAGCGGAGCGGCGGCAATTCCCTCCTCCAAAGCCCCAGCCGCGAGGACTCGCACGACTCGCTGCGCGCCTCGCTCGCTACGCTCGCTGCGGTGCTTGCGTCGTCGGGCTTCGCCCTCGCGGCTGCCCCTTTGAGTCCCACCCAGCACAGCACCGCAGCCTCACGCCTCCCCAGCCTCGTCGCTCACGCCCTACGGGCGTTCGCGACTCCCTCGCGCGTGCTGTCTCGCGCCCTCCGGGCGCTCGCAGGCACGCGCCACCGCACCGAGTTCGGTGAGAAACAGTCGCCGCGAGTCGGTCAGTCGTCCGCGGTCGCGGCGTCGGTGAACTGCGGCAGTTCGTCGTCGAGGAGCGCGACCGTCGCCAGTCGGATCGCGTGCGGCCAGCCGAGCGGGGTCGCGCTGTCGGGCGTCCCGTCGTCGAAGAACTGCTCGGGGAGGTACGTCGTCGGCTCGCACAGCGTTCCGCCGGGCGAGACGTGCCCGAGCAGGTCGCGAGCCCGGGCCGTCATCTCGGCGGCGCGCGGGTCGTCGTGCGCCGCGAGCAGCGCGGCGAGCTCCGCGCAGGCGTTCGCCCCCCACGCGGTCGAGACGGTCCATACCTTCTCCGAGAGCTGGTCGGCCTTGCGCCAGCCGTCGCCCTCGTAGCGGATCAGCCCGGTGATGTCGTCGGTCTCGTGATAGAGCCCGTCGACGACCGTCTCGACGTGCGAGACCAGCCGGTCGAGGCGCTCGTCGTCGACCGCGCCGCCGTCTCCGGGCTCGTCGTCCCCCGCGCCGCCGTCTCCGGGCTCGTCGTCCCCCGCCCCGAGCGCGTCGAAGGAGCGGTGCGCAGCCGCGAGCGCCAGCGTCGCGGAGTCGAGCCGGTCGTCTATCCCGCCGTCGAGCGTCTCGCGGACGGCGTAGCAGCCGCGCTCGGGCACCCACAGGTCGTCGAGCGCATCGTACACCTCCCGGGCCCGATCGCGGGCGTGCGCGGCGAGGTCGTCCGGGAGCGACGCCGCGCCGGGGACGGCGTCGGGGTCGTCGAGCGCGTCGAGCGTGAGGCCCTTGCCGTGGCGACCGACCTCGCTGTACGCCTCGAGGAACGTCGCGGCGGTGTGGGTGAACCGGCCGGCCGAGTCCTCCCACGCGTTCTGACAGACGACGGGGCGACCGTCCGGTTCGAGCGTGCGGTCGAGGCCCGCGAGCGCGGCGACGAGGGTCGCGTCGAGCCCCTTGGCATCGACAGTGCGGGACGACGTCCCGCTGGCAGCCGGACGGGGTCCGGCGACCCCCGCCTCACGGGCCCGCGCGAGGTACGCGACGACGCTGCCCGTCTGGTCGGCCTGGTAGTCCACGTCCGGCCCGTCCTCGATGCGGGCGTTCGCCCACCCGGGCGCGAGCGCGCCGTCGCGGGGCCACACCCGGTGGGGCCACGAGCCGTCGGGGCGCTGCGTGGCGACGTACATCGCCGCGGACCGGGCGTGCCGGTCGTCGAGGTCGAGGTCGAGCGCGTCGGCGGCCCCGAGCAGGAAGCCGGATATCTCCGCGTCGTCGCGGAACCACGTGTAGCCGTAGCCGCCGGAGTGCTCGTAGTACGGGTCGAAGTCGGGCCCCGCGATCCGGAGCCCGGACGGGGCGGAGAGCAGCGAGAGGACCCGGAGGTCCGCGACGACCGAGTCGCGGGCAGGGGTCGATTCGGGGACGGCGGGGAGCGCGTCGGCGGCCGCGTCCGCGAGCGCGTCGACGCTGTCGAGGTCGGCGAACAGGTCGTCGAGGCGCTCGCGGGCGGCCTCGCGGTCGGTCTCCGCGCCGTCCGTCAGGAGCGTGGCGACCGTCGCGACTCCGTCGTCGAACGGCACGTCGGCGATCACCTCGCCCGAGAGGCGCTCCTCCTCGTAGCGGTCGCCGTCGCGGTCGCGCGGGAGCTCCGTGGGGTCGTCGTCGAGCAGTTCGGGGAACGTGGTCGGGAGCTGGCCGCGGAGGTCGGCGAAGCCGGTCGCGCTCGCGAGGTAGTCGTGTTCGTCGGCGTGGTACACCTCGACGGCGTCGTCGTAGCGGAGCTGCCCAACCCGGTCGTCGCGGCCGTCGGGCGCGAAGCGGGCGTAGACGACGAGCGAGGCGTCCGCGGGGTCGACCGCGGTTCCGTCCTCGAACTCGACCGACGCCCGAGTGAGGTGCGCGTCGCCGAGCGTGACGTCGTGGCGGGTCACCGTCGCGCGCGGCGTCTCGTGGACCGTCTCGACCAACGCGGAGTCGCCGACGTACCGCTGGGTCGTGTCGGCCTCGTCGAGCCACGCGACCTCGTCGCCGACGGCGAGGCCGATCCGGGACCGCACGAGCCCGGTCCGGCCGGTGAGCGGGTAGCCGAAGTCGCGGAGTTCGCCGTCGTCGCCGACGTGGACGAGCCGACCGTCGCCGCCGGAGAATCGACCGGAGACGGTGCGCCGCTCGCCGGGGAAGCGCGTCCCGTCGCCGGCGTGGCGCTTGTAGTCGTCGAGCGCGTCGCGAAGCTGCATTACGCGAACACACGCCGCCGCTCCGTATGAAGCTTTGGTGTAATTATTGTTCAATCGTTGGCGGACGGAAACCCTCAAACCGCGGCGCGACGAGAGACGGGGCGTGCACGAACCCGGCCCCCCGCGAACGACGAGCGTCGGCGAGCCCGTCGAACTGGCGCCGCGCTCGCCCGACCCCGACGGGACCTACGGGTGGACCGTCCGCGACGCGCCCGCCGACAGCGACCTCTCCCCCGGAGACCGCCCGGATCCGGACGCGACCGGCCCCCCGAGTTCGGCGACGGCGGTCGGTTCGGAGACCCCGACCGCGGTGCTGCGCGCGGGCGAGACGAGCCGCGACGACGACCCGGTCGTCCACCTCGACCCGGACGCCCCCGGGACCTACGTCCTCGCGCTCGACGCGCCGGACGGGACCCACCGACAGCGCGTGCGGGTCTTCCCCGACGAGCGCCGCGAGGCGGATATTCGCGTGCCGGTCGACGACCTCGCCGGCAACGAGACCGACCCCGACCGCGTCTCCCTCCTGTGGCCCCACAACGAGAACCGGCTCGCGCTCGACCGGGCGGAGCGCGACGGCGACGAGTGGGTCGCGTCGGTGCGGGTTCCCCCGGGGCGTCACGGCTTCGGCTTCGTCCCCGACGGCGACCGCTCGGCGGCGGTTCACGGGGAGTGCGAGGTCCCCGGCCCCGGCCGCCCACGGGTCTCGCTGGACGCGACGGTCGTCGAGGCCGACGATCCCGAGGAGAGCGACCGGCTCCGCCTGACCGCCGCGGTCGACTCCGCGCCAGCGGTCGACGACGTCGAGCGCGGCGGCGACCCGGATGCCCTCGACGCGGCGTTCCTCGTTGACGATCGCGACGCCGACCCGGAGGCCGTCGCGGCGATCGAGTCGCAGGCGGAGGGCCGAACGCTCTCGGTCCCGCTCGACGACCTCCCGGATTCGGTCCGGATCCACGCGGTCCCGCACGGCGAGCGGTACGGGGCGGCGGAGACGGTGCGGGTCGAGGCGGACGAGACCGAAACGGACGGAAGCGAAGCGGCCGCGTCGGTCGCGCTCGTCGACCCGAACCCGACGCCCGAGTGGGCCGAATCGCCGACGATCTACGAGGTCTTCGTGCGGTCGTTCGCGGGCGACACGCTTCCGACGACGTTCCGCGAGGTCGAGCGCCGGGTCGAGTACCTCGACCACCTCGGCGTCGACGCGCTCTGGCTCACGCCCGTCCTCGCCTCGCCGACGGACCACGGCTACCACGTCACCGACTACTACGACACCGCCGCGGACCTCGGCTCGCGCGAGGCGTTCGAGTCGCTCGTCGACGCGTGCCACGACGCCGGGATCCGCGTCGTCTTCGACTTGGTGATCAACCACACCTCCCGCGACCACCCGGCGTTCCAGCTTCACTCGGCCGGCGTCGACGCGTACGCCGACCACTACCGCCGGAGCGACGCGACCGCCGACGTGACCGGGATCGACTGGGCCGAACTCGACGGCGGCGCGGCGCCGGACCACTACTTCGAGTGGGGTCGCATCCCGAACCTCAACTACGACAGCCCGGCGGTCCGCGAGCGGCTGCTCGACGTGGTCGACGAGTGGGCCGCCGTCGTGGACGGGTTCCGCGCCGACGTGGCGTGGGGCGTCCCGCACGGCTTCTGGAAGGAGGTCGCCGACCGCGTCCCGGCGGACACCCTGCTCCTCGACGAGACGCTCCCGCACGACCCCTTCTACGGCGAGGGGGAGTTCGACGTCCACTACGACACCTCGCTGTACGAGACGCTCCGATCGATCGGCGCGGGCGAGGAGCCGGCGGAGGCGGTCGAGACCGCGCTCGCGCGCGGCGAGTGGCTGGGCTTCGACGACCACGGTGCCCAGATGCGGTACGTCGAGAACCACGACGAGGACCGGTACCTCGCGGAGTACGGCCGGGCGGCCCTCCGCGCGGCCGCCGCCGTGACGTTCACGTTGCCGGGCGCGCCGATGATCTACGCCGGGCAGGAGCGCGGCAACGAGACGTACCGCGGGCCGATCCGGTGGCACGACGGCGACAACAAACTCACCGACTTCCACCGCCGGCTGGCCGCGCTGCGCGAGGCCGAACCGCTCCTCCGGGACGGGGACGTGCGGTTCGACGGCCGCGCGAGCGGGGTGCGCGTCGTCGAGGGAGACGCCGACCGCGTGACCGCCTACGAGCGGACGCCGCCAGCGGCCGGGGCGACCGATGGCGGCGACGCCGACCGCGACCCGCTCCTCGTCGTCGTCAACTTCGCGGCGGAGCCGGCGACCGTCGCCGTGCCCGACGGGGCCGAGGCCGACCTGTTCGGAGACGGAAACGCGGTGGAACGCGACGGCGAGGAGGGGAGGCGGGTCGCGGTCGACGCCGTCGCCGTGCTCCGGTGACCGGTCGGCCGTCGCCGGTGGGTCGCGGGGCCGCGGAGCCGCCCGGTACCGACTCTTATAAGTGTCGCTCGGCAGAGGCGTGCGTATGGACGACCGGACGCTGACCGATCTCCTCCGTCGATTCGGGCTCTCGGACAAGGAGGTCGACACCTATCTCAGTCTGCTGGAACACGGCGAGGCGAAGGCGAGCACCGTCGCCGACGCGGCGGGCGTCTCGAAGCGGTACGTCTACAGCGTGAGCGAGTCGCTCGCGGAGCGCGGCTTCGTCGAGGTGAACGACCACGTCGTGCCGACGACGATCCGCGCGAACCCGCCGGACGAGGTGATCGACCGGCTCCGGTCCGACGTGGACGCGATGCGGCCCGGGCTGGCGGAGCGGTACTCCCGCGTGGAGCGCCAGGCCGAGCAGTTCGAGGTGATCAAGTCGCGGGCCACCGTCATCAAGCGGATCCGCTCACTGCTCGCGGACGCCGAGAGCGAGGTGGCGCTGTCGATCACCGCGAAGCAGCTCCCCGAGGTGAAGGAGGCGCTCGCCGACGCGGTCGACCGCGGCGTCCTCGTCCTCCTCGTCGTCTCCGACGCGGCCGCGGACCTGGGCGCGGACGACCCCGGGCTGGCGGGCGTCGCGAACGTCGTCCGGACGTGGAGCGAGGCGATGCCGACGCTGCTCACCGTCGACTCCGCGGCCGGCGTCGTCTCCCCGCCGGAGCTCCTCCGTCAGTCGACGACCGACCGACAGGCGATCGCGTTCGCACAGGAGCAGCTCGCGCCCGTGATCGTCGGATCCTTCCTCGGGAACTACTGGCCCGCCGCGACCGAGCTCGCCGTCGCCGACCCGGCGCCGCTCCCGGTCGAGTACACCGACTTCAGACACACCGTCCTCCAGGCGACGCTGCGGCTCCGCGCCGGCGACCCGCCGCGGGTGACCGTCGGCGGCCGGTGGACCGACGACGACGAGCCGGCCGAGGTCGTCGGCCGCGTCGTCGAGACGAGACAGGGGATGGTCGAGCCGACGAACAACGAGTTCCCGGTCGAGCACTCGCTCGTCGTCGAGACCGCCGACGGCGAGGTCGCCGTGGGCGGTCAGGGCGCGTTCGTCGAGGACGTCGAGGCCGACCTCGTCCGGATCGAGCCCGACGACGAGTAGCGCCGGGGCCGGAGGACGCGGACCGGCCGGCGGCACGCGGGGACGGGGGACGCGGCGTCACCGCTCCGACGGGACCGGCGCGCTCGCCGGACCGCCGTCGACGGCGGCGTCGTCGGGAGCGATCCGGAACCGCCAGTCCGGGCCGGCCGGGTCGCCGCCGCCCGCGAGGAGGGCGACCCCGGCGATCCGCCCGCGCGGGTCTCGGCGACTTAGCTCCAGCGCCACGGGGAGCGTCGGGACCCGCCCGTCGGTCGGCGACAGGGCATAGCCGGAGACGCAGACCGTCGCGTCGGCCGTCGCCGACGAGTCGGGCTCCGTGGCCGGTCCGGGGTCGTCGACGCGCTCGTACCCGTCAGCGAGACCGACCCCTGCGAGCCGATCGAACGCCGCGCTCACCGGATCGGCGGCGGGCCGTTCGCGGGGCTCTGAGAGCCGGTCGGCCGCGTCGGACAGCACAGACGCCTGCGTCGCCGGGTCGAGGTGGCGGTCCAGCGCCGTTGCCATCGCTTCGAGCAGGGACAGACACAGCCGGTCCGGGTCGGCGATCCGCTCCGCGCGAGAGAAGTACGCGTCCATCACCGCCGACTCGGCGCGGTCGTGGCCGCCGGCGGAGAGCGCCTCGAACGTCGCCGCAGCCGCCGCGTGACAGAACTCGACGCGATCGCGACGCCGCCCGCGACTCGTCGCTCCGTCCGGAGTTCGGCGGTTTGCCCGTTCCTCGTCGGGTCCGGCGTCGACGCCGCGCCGGCGGTGTGCGGCGTTGCCCACGACCCGATCGGCCAGCTCGTCCGGCAACGACTCGTCGGCGGTGGGGGCGAAGAGCGGGGATTCGCCGTCTCGGCCCGTCGGGCGCGCCGGTGGCTCGGCGAACTCCTGTCTGGCGACGACGTCGTAGAAGGGGAGTTCGGGGTCGTAGCGGCGGAGCGCGTCGCGGTACTGCTCGGTCGCCCGGGCGGCCGCGCGGGCGGTCTCGCGGCTGTCGAAGCGCAGCCCCGCGGCCGGGACCGGCCGGTCGCCGTACCGCGCACAGACGAGCGTGAACTCGCCGTCGTCGACCGCGAGCGATTCGATGTGGTCCGCGATGTCGAGTAGGGTGGTTCCGATCACGGGTGTCTCCGTTTTAGCGACTCCGGCGTCACTCCTCCAAGCTCGGGTGCGTCTCCTGCGGGTCCGGGTGCGGCTCGGCGAACCGGTCGCGGGTCGCGTCGAGCGCGGCCGCCTCGCGCTCGCGGCGCTCCGCGGCGTCGATCTCCTCGCAGCCGGGCGGCACCTCGCGGTCGCGGTCGGTGAAGTACCCCTTTGGCGCCACCCAGTCGTGGTAGAACGGGACGTCCGCTTCTTCGAGGAGCGTGACGGCGACCTCGGCGCCGTGGCCGGCGCACACCGCGGCCTGATGCGGTTTGCGAGCGAGTCGCCCCGCGGCGTACAGCCCGTCAACGCCCGTCCGCCCGCGCTCGTCGGCGTCGACGTACGTCTTCCCGCGGTCGACGATCCCGACGCCGTCGAGCGCCTCCAGATAGCCCACCTCGTTCTTCGTCGCGGCGACGACGTGTCGCGCCCGGATCCGGTCGTCACCGTCGGTCGCGACCACGAATCTGGCGTCGTCGGAAGCGTCGTCGGGGTCGTCGCCCCCGTCTTCACCGCTGTCCGGGTCGACGAGCGATATCCGCGTGACGCGGGCGTCGAGGCGGTCCGCGCCGGCGGTCTCGGCCTGCTCCCCGAGCAGGTCGAGGAACCGCCGAGCGTCGACGCCGAGCGGGAAACCGGGGACGTTCTCAAGGCGTGCGTTCCGGCGGAGGATCGAGCCGCCGGGGTCGACGACGAGCGTGTCGAGCTCCTGCCGGGCGGTGTAGACGGCCGCCGAGAGCCCGGCGACCCCGCCGCCGATGACGACCACGTCGCGGTTCGGGTCCATACCCGTCGATGCGGCCGAGACGAGATACGGGCGTCGGTCTCGGGTCGCGTTGCCCACCGCGAACGCCGACTCGCGGGCGCGCATCTACAGGTTCCCGTTGATCACGTCTGCGACGCGCTGCCGGTCGAACAGCCGTTCGTCTTCCGGGATCTCCGGGTACGGGCCCTCCTCGTAGCGGGGCCACTCGCCGAACGCGTCGGGATACAGCTGCTTCGCGGTCATCTCCAGCTGGAAGAGGTTGAGGACAGGCCCCTGATACCGGGCGCCCTGCGGGTGGATCCGGCCGTTCTTCACCGCCGTGACCTCCGAGCCGACGGGGTCCTCCTCGAACGCCGTCCGCCGCCCGGCCATGTCCGTCCCCGGCTCGAAGCCGCCGAGGTAGAGGATGACTTCGGGGTCGGCCTCTAAGATGGTCTCGAAGTCGACGACGGTGCCGGACTCGACGCTCCCCTCGAAGGCGTCGCGGGGCCCGAGCGGCCGCGTGTGCGACGTGAGGAACCCGGGGTTGCTCAGGGTGTACGCGTAGATCTCCTCGATGTCGGCGGCCGCGACCATGATCGCGGTCGGGCGCTCCGACTCCGACGGCAGCCCGTCGTCGACCGTGGCGAGGAGGTCCTCGCGGACCGCGGCGAGCGCCTCGTAGCGCTCGCGCTCCCGGAACGCCTCGGCGACGAGTTCGAACTGCGCCCAGAGGCCGTAGTACTGGTACCCGTCCGCCCACCCCTCGGGGGGCTCCTGATGGCGGTCGGAAAGCGAGTTGCCGAACCACGGCGAGACGCGCTCGGCGATCTCGTCGACGTCCTCGCGCCCCCACGCGTCCTGTCGCGTGATCCACGCCGGGTCCGCGAGGTGGACGTCGCTGTCCAGTTCGTACAGCTTCTCCTTGTCCGGCTGCCACGAGGAGTAGAGCCCGGACCAGTCCAGCGAGACGCCGGGGAGCCGCTCGACGAACTGGTTCCAGAGGCCGTCGTAGTAGTCGGGCGCGTGCATCGCGGTGATCCCGTCGCTCCGCCCCAGCGCGAACGCCATGTCCGCGTGGTGCGTCAGGCGCGTGAACACCGTCTCCGGCGGCGACTCGAACGTCACCTCGCCGACCGGCGAGATGGACGCGGTGTAGCTCCCGTCGCCGGCGTCGTCCGCCGAGGAGTCGTCCGAGTCGCTCGGCTCGCTCCCCGCCGATTCGGTCTCGCCGCCGTCGCCGCCGGCCGGATTGGACTCCGCCTCGCCGCCCGCACAGCCGGCGAGCAGGCCGCCGAGCGCGACCGTACCGCCGTACTTCGCGAAGGTTCTGCGGGTCGGTTCCGTCGGGACTTCGGCTCCGTTGGGCATGCTTTTAGGCTCACCTAAAACACTATAACCGTTCCGGTTTTTAGGCTTGTCTAAAACAGACGCGAGAACGCGGCGGCGGGCCCGGACGCGTGCCGAGCCGCGCTACTCCTCGTGGCGCGCGCGGATCGGCGTCACTCGCGGGCCGCTGTCGGTGTCGACGACCTCGGCGTCGACGCGGAACACCCCGGAGAGCAGCTCTTCGGTGACGACCGCCTCGGGCGGGCCGCGCGCTCGGACCTCGCCGTCCTTGAGCGCGACCACGCGGTCCGCGAGCCGCGCGGCCTGCTCGATGTCGTGGAGGACGACGACGACCGTCACGTCGCTCTCGTCGCGGAGCGTCTCGATGATCTCCATCACCTCCATCTGGTGATGGAGGTCGAGGAACGTCGTCGGCTCGTCGAGCAGGAGCACGTCGGTGTCCTGCGCGAGAATCATCGCGATCCACGCCAACTGCTTCTGCCCGCCGCTGAGGCTCCCGACCTCTCGGTCGCGCAGGTGGCCGCAGCCCGCCAGGTCGATGGCGCGTTCGACCGCCCGGGCGTCCTCGCTTGTTGTCCGCTCGAAGAACCCGCGGTGCGGGTAGCGGCCGTGGTACACGAGGTCCTCGACGGTGATGCTGTCTGGCGACGTGCTCTCCTGCGAGAGCAGCCCGAGCCGCTTCGCGAGCGCCTTCGTGTCCATCGAGTGGACGTCGCGCCCGTCGAGCAGCACCGAGCCGCCGTCGGGGTCGATCTGGTTTGCGAGCCCCTTCAGCAGGGTGCTCTTCCCGGAGCCGTTCGGGCCGACGAGCGCCGTCACCGCGCCCGGCTCGGCCGCGATCGACTCGCCGTCGACCACGGGCTCCGGGGCCGTCGGGTAGCCCAACACGAGGTCCTCGGCGTCGAGGTCGCTCGCGTCGGTCGCCGCGTCCGACTCGATCGCTTCCGGCGATTCGTTCGCGCCGCTCGGTTCGTCCGACTCCGTCGCGTTCGCGTGTTCGATGGACATTCAGAGGTCACCCACGTTCTGCTGTCGCCGCATCAGGTACAGGAAGTACGGCCCGCCGACCAGCCCGGTGACGATCCCAACCGGGATCTGCGCGTCCGCGCCGGTGAGGACGCTCATCCCGAGGCGCGCCCCGACGTCGGCGCCGACCATCAGCGCCGGGCCGACGAACAGGCAGCCGACGATCACCCGCTTGTAGTCGCTGCCGACGAGGTTCCGGACGACGTGCGGGACGATGAGGCCGACGAAGCTCACGATCCCGGCCACCGCGATGCTGGCGGCCGCCGCCAGCACGGCGACACCGGAGAGCGCGAACCGCACCTTCTCGATCGACATCCCCAGCGACTTCGCCGTCTGTTCGCCCAAGAGGAGGAGGTTCAGCTGCCGGGACCCCGCGAGCGCCAGCCCCATCGCCGCGAGCGTCCACGGGAGCGCCATCCGGACCTGCTCCCAGTCGGCCCCCGTCAGCGAGCCGGTGGTCCACTGGATCGCCGACTGGACGACCCCGATGTCGTCGGCGAAGAAGAACAGCCCCGTCTGGAGGCTGTTGAAGACGGTGCCGACGATGACGCCCGCGAGCACGAGCCGGACGGGGCTCGTCCCGTTCTTCCACGCGATGGCGTACACGATCAGGAACGCGACCGATCCGCCCAGCGCCGCGATCAGCGGGAGGAACGCCGAGAGGCCGCCGAACACGACGAGCGTGAGCAGGATCATTAAGCCGGCGCCGGAGGAGACGCCGAGGATGAACGGGCTGGCGAGCTCGTTCCGCGTCACCGCCTGGAAGATGGCGCCGGAGACGGCGAGGTTGGCGCCGACGACGACGGCGACGAGCACCCGCGGCAGGCGGATGTTCCAGACGACGAGCGTCTCGCGCGCGAGCTCCGGAAGTTCGCCTTGGAACCCCGTGACCGCGCGCATGAGTTCCTCACCGAGCAGGAAGTTGAGGGACCACCGCGGATCGAGCAGGACGGCGGGGTCGAGGACGGCCCGCCACGCCTGCCCGACCGTCATCGAGTACGCGCCGAAGCTCACCTGAACGAGCCCGGCGAGGACGACCAGCAGGAGGCTCGCGGCCGCGACGGTCAGCAGCCGCGGCTCGAACAGCCACCCGAGCCGGTCGCCCTCGGCCGGTCGTCGGGCGGAGGACCCGCTGCCGACGCGCCGCCCCTCGTCGCTGGTCACCGATCCCCCGTCGGTCGCCGGTCGCTCGCCGGTCATCGCGTTCCCCCGTCGGCTTGCGGCGCGTCCGGCCCCCCGTCGGCCGCGTACGCCGCGACCGCCTCGTCGTCCATCGCGCCGAGCAGCGCGTCGGGGCCGTGGGCGTCGACGACCGCGTCGGGATCGAGCCGTTCGGCGAGCGCGCGGTGGCCCGCCGCGGTGCGGGCCGCCTCCTCGTCGGCGTCGACGTACGACGCCAGCGCGTCGTCGACCGCGGCCTCGCGGACGCGCGCGAACCGCGCCGAGTCGGGGTCGACCGGGCCGTCCGCGTGCTCCGCGTCGAACCACTCGACCCACCGGTCGCGGTCGGCCCACTCGCCGTCGAGTTCGGCCTCGCGGCGGACCCAGTCGACACCCTCGGCCGCCTCGGGCCACCAGCCGTCGTCGATCCGGGCGTCGGCGACGACGCGCTTGCCGACGCGCGCGCCCCGCCCCGCGGCCGTAACCGCCTGCCGGTCGGCGTCCGAGGGGGAAGCGACGTACAGCCCGTCGACGGGGGTCGTCCCGTCGCGGTCGGCGTACTCTCTGTCGAAGTGCTCGTGGGTCTCGCCGGCGTGATCGTGGACCTCGAACATCGCGTCGTCGTCGTCGAGCCCGCGGAGGTACTCACCGTCGTAGCGCGTCGCCGCGATCACCCGGCGGGCGGCCACCGGCTCGCCCTCCTGTAGTGTCACCTCGAACGGCGGTTCGTCGGCGTCGGAATCCCCCAGGCGTTCGACGGACTCGACGAGGTCGTCGACGACGGCACAGCCCGCCCGTTCGGCCTGGGCGCGCATGAGGTCCGAGAGGGTCCCGACGTCGATACCGGCCGGGAAGCCGGGGTAATTCTCCAAGTGCGCGCACCGCGCGAGCGACGACCGACCGCGGTCGAAGACGGCCACGTCGAGGCCGTCGCGCGCGGCGAACACCGCGGCGGCGCAGCCGGCCGGCCCGCAGCCGACCACGACGACGTCGCGCTCGGCCGCCCCCGTCTCGGCGGGACTGGTCATTCGGCCCCACCCGTGACGATCGAGGCGACCTCGTCGCGGTCGAAGAGTCGCTCGTCGGCCGGGATGGCGGGGTAGTCGTCGCCGTGCTCGTAGCCCGGCCACTCGCCGAACCGCTCCGGAAACAGCTGCTTCGCGGTCATCTCCAGCTGAAACAGGTTCATGATCGGCCCCTGAACCGGGTCGCCGGAGGGGTAGAAGCGGTCGTTCGCTATCGCGGAGAGCTCGCCGACAACCGGGTGTTCCGACAGCTCCTCGCGGATCGCGCCGACGTCGTAGTAGGAGGCGATCCCGTACTGGTGGAGGATGACATCGGGGTCGACTTCCAGCAGTTGCTCGTGGTCGTAGGCCGTCTCGTAGGTGACCTCCTCGGCCGCGAACGCGTCGGGGACCTCGAACGGACGCACGTGCGCGTTCGCGAACCCGGGCTCGTCGGTCCGCGAGGGGTAGTAGGTCCCGTCCATGTAGAGAAGCGTCGCGACGGTCGGCCGCTCCTCCGCCGGCGGGAGGTCGCTCCGGATCGTCTCGATCAGGTCCTCGCGGACCGCGTCGAGCGCTGCGAAGCGCTCCTCCTCCCGGAACGCGGCCGCGACGCGCTCGCCGATCTCCGGGAGACGGTAGTACTCGTATCGGTCGCGGTACGCCTCGGGCGGCTGCGAGTGCCGGCGGCTGTAGGCGTTCCCGAACCACGGCGCGACGCGGTCGCGGACCTCGTTCACGTCGTCCTCGTCCCAGCCGTCGAAGGAGGCGAACAGCGCCGGGCCCGCGAGGTGGAGGTCGGAGTCGAGTTCGTAGAGGAGTTCGCGGTCGACGGAGATGCCTCCGCCCGAGCCGCTGTTGAGTTGCGTGAGCCCCTCGCTGTCGAACGAGACGCCGTCGAGGTCGGCGTAGTAGGCGTCGAGCGTGTTCCCGCCCGCGTCGGCGTCGAAGCCGAGCGAGTTGACGGCGTCGCCGTGTCCGAGCGCGACCGCGAGGTCGGCGTACAGCAGGCTGTACACCATGACGTCTTCGGGGACCGTGTCGAACGTCACCTTCCCGACCGGCGCCATCGCGGCCGCGTACGACGTTCCCTCGTCGGACTCGCCCGACGACCCGTCTCCGCCGGAGTCATCGCCCGCCGACCCGGTTTCGCCGGTGGGGTCGGATCCGCTCGGCTCCGACTCTGTCCCGCTACACCCGGCGAGCAGTCCCGCGCCGGCGACGGCCCCGGCGTACCTGATCGCGTCGCGTCGCGTGCCCGCGAGTCGGCCCGCGTCTGGTTCCATGTGGTTTAGGCCACCCTAAAGGATTAAAGCGGTTTCGAATCTTAGGCGAACCTAAACGGTCGGCCACGGACGAGCGACGGCGCTCGCGCGGCGACGAGGGCCAATGGGGCCGACGAGTCCGGAGGCCCCTGCGCCTCCCGAGTCGAAGTCCGGAGATAGCCGACCAAATCAGATTTTGTATCGTGCTATGCGGTTTATTTTGCGCCGAAGGCCCGAACGCTCTCGAACGAGCCGTCGGCGATAGCGGCGGCGATCCCGTCAGAATCGGCGTCTCGGGGCACTTCGTGGGGGTATTTCCGAGCGAAGTACCGCAGGAGGTTCTCGACGTCGCGTTCGAGGAACTCCCGGGCGTTCTCGTGGTCGACGGACACCGCCTGCGGCCAGTCGAAGATCGTGATACCGCCCTCTGCGACCGCGACGTTGTGTTCGGAGGCGTCGGCGTGGACCCAGCCGAGTTCATAGGCGGTCGCGAGTTCGCGGAGGATCAGATCGAGGACGCCGACCGCCTGTTCGGGGTCGAGCGTCGCGCGCGCGAGTTCGACGCCCGCGAACTTCTCCATCACGATGGCGTGGCGGTTGTGGTCGACCGGTCGCGGGACGCTCACGTCGGGGTACATCGCCTCCATTACCTCGTACTCGCGTTCGGCCGCCTTGCGCGCGGTGTAGAGCCACGAGACGTGGTCCCGGTCGGCGGTGTACTCGCGCTCGCGCTTCACTTCGCGGAAGTTTGTGTACCCCTCGCGGTGGTACTTCAGGGCGAGCGGCCGGAACGACTGCGCCTCGTACACGTCGCCCTCCTTGCCGAGTCCCAACGGTGAGCCCACGCCGTCGATCGTCTCGCGCTCGGCGAACGTCCGGAGCGCCAAGGCGTCGTACCCCTCGAAGGTGAGCTGGTACCCCTCGTACTGGATCGTCTTCCGCTCGATCAGCTCGCGGTCGAGACAGCGGTCGATGCGGTAGTCGACCTCCTCGCGCGTGAGGTCGGCGTAGTCGGGGAGTTTGTCGCGGCGGACCCACTCCGAGAAGCGCATCCCCTGCTCGACGCCCGAGAGGAGGTAGAAGTCCTCGGGGTCGAGCTCCGCCATGTCGCCGGCGACGTTTCGCACCATACGCGCCCCTACTCCGGCGATTCCTAAAAGGGACGCGCGTTCGGCGGGAGCGCTCATTATAGCGTATATCGCGATAGCAAATCCACGTCGCGTCGCCCTCGGCGGCGAGCGCAACCGCTTTCGGCGGGGCACCCGACGTGGACGATATGACTGCGACCGCCGTCGACTGGCGGCTGATCCGCGAGGAGGCCCGCCCCGGACCGATGCAGATGGCGCTCGACGAGGTCGCCGCCGAGACCGCCGCGGCGGGCGGCCCCGCGACGCTCCGGACGTATCGCTGGGAGCCGAGCTGTCTCACCCTCGGCCGCCATCAGGACCCGGAGACGGTCGACTGGGCGTTCTGCGAGCGCGAGGGGATCGACGTCACGCGCCGGCAGACCGGCGGCGGCGGGATCTACCACGACGCGCGCGGGGACGTCGCGTACGCGATCGCGGTCCCCGCCGAGACGGTGCCGGGCGAACTGCTCGACTGCTACCACCTGCTCTGTGAACCCGTCCTCGACGCGTTCGACCGGCTCGGGGTCGACGCGGACTATGTCGAGGAGTCGGTCCCGGAGCTGTACCACCCGGCCTGCTACCTCCGCGAACTCCACCCGGCACACGACGTGGTGGCAGTCGGGGGAGACGGGTCCGATGCCGACCGCGACGGACCGCGAAAGATCGCCGGCAACGCGCAGTACCGCAAGCGGGAGGCGGTGATCCAGCACGGGTCGCTGTCCTTCTCGGTCGACGCGGACCGTCACCTCGGCGTGTTCGCCGACCCGCCGGTCACGGCCGACGAGTTCCGCGAGCGCGTCGTCGGCATGGGCGACCTCGTCGACGTCGACCGCCCCGACGCCGTGGCGACCGTCGAGGCGGCGCTCGACGATTGGGCGGGCGCGGCGCCGGAGGCGACCGTGGATCCAGACGGCTCGTGGACGGACGCGGAACTGGAGCGGGCCGAGGAACTCGTCGAGGAGAAGTACCGGGACGAGGAGTGGATCCGGACTCAGCCCGGAGGCGGCGGAAGGTAGGAGACACCGTCGGCGGTTCACCCGGTTCCGAAGATGCTTTTCCGACCGCCCCCCAGTGTTCGGTATGAGTCTCAAGGTCGGCGCGCACGTCTCCATCGCCGGCGGCGTGGACAACGCCGTGGCGAATCAGGTCGAGGTCGGCGGCAACTGCGGACAGATCTTCACGCACTCGCCGCAGGTGTGGCAGGACCCGGGCATCGGCGACGAAGAGGCCGAGCGCTTCCGCGAGGGGACCGAACGCGACTTGGAGGGGCCGTGGGTGATCCACACCTCCTACCTCGTGAACCTCTGTACGCCGAAGGAGGGGCTCCGCGAGAAGTCGCTCGACTCGATGCAAAAGGAGGTCGACGCGGCCGACAAGCTGGGCATCCCGTACGTGAACGTCCATCTCGGCGCGCACACGGGGGCCGGGGTGGAGGGCGGCCTCGACAACGCGGCGTCCGTGATCGACGACCTCGACGTCCCCGACGGCGTCACGATCCTGATCGAGAGCGACGCGGGCGCGGGGACGAAGCTCGGCGGCGAGTTCGGACACCTCGCGGGGGTCATCGATCGCACGGAAACGGACATCGACGTCTGCGTCGACACCGCGCACGCCTTCGCGGCGGGCTACGACCTCTCGACGCCCGAGGCGGTCGACCAGACGATCGGCGAGTTCGACGACGTGGTCGGCCTCGAACACCTGGAGTACGTCCACCTCAACGACTCGAAACACGAGTGCGGCACCAACAAGGACGAACACGCCCACATCGGCGAGGGCCACATCGGCGAGGCGGGGATGGAGCGGTTCCTCAACCACCCCGATCTGGCGGACGTGCCGCTCGCCTTGGAGACGCCGACCGAGGACGGGAAGAGCTTCGCGTGGAACATCGACCGGGTGCGCGAGCTCCGCCGCGACTGAGACGTCGGCCGCGCCGACGCCGTCCGTCCGACGCGGTTTTAAGTTATGGCCCGGGTGATCCACAGACATGTCCACCACGAGAGCGCTGCTCGTCGGCCGCCGCCGCGGCCGCGCGGTCGGCCTAGTGGTCGGATTTGCCGGGGTCGTGGCCCTCGTGCTCGTCGCCGCGTTCGTCGCCGAGTCGGTCGGCGCGACGGCGGCGGCCGCGCTGACCGACCGGCTCCTCCCGCTGCTGGTGTTCTACGCGCCCGGCCCGCTGGCCGCCGCCGGGGCGTACGCCCGCTGCGGGGGGCCTGCCTGTCTGGCCGTCGGCGTCGTGCCGGCGGTCGTTCTCGGGGGGTTCGTCCTCGTCGGGACGGTCGTCGGCGTCCCCGGCGTCAACGGCGGGGACCCGGGGCTCGGTGACGTGGCGATGAGCTTCGCCGCGATCGGGGTGACGAGCGCGTTCGTCGGCTACTGCGCCGGCGTGACCGCCGTCCTCGCCGCCGACCTGCTGGGGTTCGGAAGTGACGGAGCGGGCGACTCGCCGGACGGCAGCGAGGGAGACGCCGACGAGGAGTGAGGAGCCCGAGAGGGAGTCGGGGCGCGACCGATCTCCGGACGTTTATTTTCGCCCGCGGCGAAGCGGGCCCGTGCGACGCTTCTCCGCCGAGTACCTCGAACACACCCGCCGCGGGATGTGGGACGACGATCGCGACGCGCTGGCGGACTTGGCGCTGCCGAGCCGCGAGCGCGTCCTCGACGTCGGCTGCGGCACCGGGGAGCTGACCCGCGTGTTGGCCGCGGAGGCGAACGCGACCGGGGAGGCGACGGACGCGGCTGGAACGGACGGAGAGGCGACGGACGCGGCCGGGGAAGAGACGAGGTCGGACGCGACCGTGATCGGCGTCGACGCCGACCCGGAACTCCTCTCGGTCGCCCGCGAAGCGGAACGGGAGGCGGAGGCCGGCGCGCGGATCGACTACCTCGCGGGCGACGCGACCCGGCTTCCGGTCGGCGACGACGCGGTCGACCTCGCCGTCTGTCAGGCGCTGCTGATCAACCTGCCCGACCCGACCGCGGCGGTCCGGGAGCTCGCCCGGGTCTCCGCGGACCTCGTCGCCGCGGTCGAGCCAGACAACGGGGACGTGCGGGTGACCTCGACGGTCGACGCCGAGGAGCGGCTGGAGCGCGAGGCCCGCGAAGCGTACGTCGACGGGGTTGACACCGACGTGGCGCTCGGCGACCGGGTCCGCGAGGCGTTCGGCGAGGCGGGACTCGTCGACGTGCGCACGCGGCGCTACGTCCACGAGAAGCGGACCGAGCCGCCGTACGCCGAGGCCGCGCTGCGGTCGGCGGCGCGGAAGGCTTCGGGCGCGGGGCTGGCCGACCACCGCGACGAACTGGTGGCCGCGACCTCCGAGGCCGCCTACGACGGCCTCCGCGAGCGCTGGCGAGAGATGGGCCGCGAGGTCGTCGACGCCATCGGCGCCGAGGAGTACGAGCGCGTCGAGTACGTCCCGTTCGACGTGACGGTAGGACGTGTCGAGTGACTGAGCGGGCGGAACCGGTGCGGTCAGGCGGTTATTTGTAAGCCGAGTTGGGTTTTCGGGAAATGTTTATAAGTGAAACGGCGGACCAGAGACGACTACTGCCAAAGCCCCAGTCGCGAGGGTTCGGTGCGCTCGCTGTGGTCCTCGGCGCTCACTTCGTTCGCCCCTGCGGTCCTTGCGTCGCGCGCCTTCGCCCTCGCGACTGCCCATTTGAGTCCCGCCCAACCGCACAGCGACCGCACCTCACGCCTCCCCAGCCTCGTCGGTGGTCCTCCGCTTCGCTCCGGACCACCGACTCCAGCGAGAATCGAAG
>NZ_AOJK01000011.1 GCF_000336875.1 Halorubrum californiense DSM 19288
TGGCGGCCGCTCGGAGGCGCGCGCCACCGCACCGAGTTCCATTTATAGACAGTGACGGACGCAGGCTCGGAGTCAGACCATGTCGCCGCGCACCGAGGAACCCTCCTGCTCGGCGCGCTGCTGTTTGAGCACGTCCGCGGCCTCGTTCGCGGCCTCCTCGTCGGCGCCGAGCATCCCGAGCGCGGCGGGCAGCGTCGGCATCGCGAGGTCGGCCGCGCGCAGTCGCTCGAACGCCTCCGGGTCGCGCTCGCCGTCCACCCACAGGCAGACCCCGCGCGGGTCAAGCACCTCCTCGTAGGCGTCCCGGGCGAGTGCCCCCTTCAGGCGCTGCCGGACGTTGTCCTCGAACCCCGAGTTACACACCTCCAAGTGGATCGGCTCGTCGTCGGCGACGAGTTCGGCCGCGAGACACTTCTCCGGGGCCGCGTACCCGTTGTCGCTCGTCCGCACGCGGTCCGGGTGCGCCGTCGCCCACTCGGCGTCGACCGTCGTGCCCACGCCCTGGATGCCGTACTCGGCCGCGAAATCGGCTGCCGCGTCGGCGTCGCCGCCCATGATCACGTCCTTCGTGAGATACACGTCGAGGCGCTCGACCGGGTCGAGCCCGAGCGCGACGTCGCCGAACGCCCACACCTCGCGGACGGGCACCGGCATCGGCTCGCTCGCGACGCGATCGACGAGCGACTCCAGGCGGTCGACGGCCCGTTCGCGTTCCATTGGCGACGAGTACGCGGCGAGCGGCCAAACCGGTTACGCTCGGTCGGGTCGCCGCGGGGGTCAGATCCCGTCGAGCCGCGCCGCCACGTCGTCCCAGTGGCCGCCCTTCCAGAACCACTGGCCGCACTCCGTACAGCGCCACCCCGGGCGTTCCGCCCCGACGTCGTCGGGGACGTACTCCGGCCGGTCGGCGGGCGAGGCGCCGACTTCGGGGGAATCGCTGCGCTCGACGGGGCCGTTACACGAGCCGCAGCGCGTCGGCTCGTCGGCGATTTCGACGGTGTACCCGGCGCCGGCGAACTCGCGGAGCTGGTCGATCACGTCGCGCTCGGTGAGGAGGACGGCGTCGATCGCGGGGTCGCAGCGGGGCGCGCTGTCGGCGAGCTCGCGGTCGCGGGTGAGGAGGACGCGGCCCTCGGCGGCCGCGACCTCGCGGAGCCGGTCGTCGGCCTCGATACCGCGGTCGAGCGCGTAGGCGGCGTCGTAGCCGCAGATCCGGAGGTAGGTCGCGAGCTTCCCGCACATCACGTCGAGCAGGACCGGTGGGCGGTCGCCGGCCGACGACTCGGGGGCGTCGCGCTCGGCGTCCACGGTCACAGGAGGAACGAGCGGAGCCCGTCGAGCGAGCGCGCGTTGAGCACGTCCGCGGCCTCCGCCCACCCGCGGCGCGCGGTGTGGATCCCGTACCGCGCGTTGTCGAGCTCGCGCGGGGCGTGCGCGTCGGTGTCGACGGCGACCGTCGCCCCCGCCTCGATCGCGGCCCGGACGAACTCCCCGTCGGCGTCGAGCCGGGCGGGGTTCGCGTTCACCTCGATCGCGGTGCCGGACGCGGCGGCCGCCTCGGCGACCGCCTCGACGTCCGGGTCGAGCCCCGGTCGCTCGTTGATGAGCCGGCCGGTCGGGTGGCCGAGGACGTCGACGTGCGGGTGTTCGACCGCCCGGACCAGCCGCTCGGTGGCCGCCTCGCCGTCCTGTCCGAGCGCCGCGTGCGGGGACGCGACGACGAGATCGAGGGCGTCGAGCGTCTCGTCGTCGGTCGAGAGGTCGCCGTCGGCGTCGACGTTGGCCTCGATCCCGTGGAGGATCGGGATATCCACCTCGTCGGCCGCCTCGGCGATCGCCGCGGTCTGCTCCTCGATTGCCGCCTCGTCGAGGCCGACGCCGCCGACCATCCCCGGCCCGGTCGCGTGGTCGGTGACGACGTGGTAGTCGTAGCCGCGCTCCGCGGCCGCCCGCGCCATCTCCGCGATCGAGAAGGCGCCGTCGGACCAGTCGGTATGGGTGTGGAGGTCGCCACGGAGGTCCCCCGGCTCGACGAGGAACGGGAGCCGTCCCTCCGCGGCGGCCTCGACCTCGCCGCGGTCCTCGCGCAGTTCGGGCGGGACGGAGTCCATGTCGAGCGCGCGGTACACCTCGTCCTCGCTCTCGCCCGCGACGCGCTCGCCGGCGCGGGTGGCGTCCGGCTCCTCACCGTCCGCGGCGTCCTCGTTGGCGGCCTCCTCACCGTCCGCGGCGTCGGCGTCGGCCTCCTCGTCGAGGTCGCTCACGTCGAAGAGGCCGTACTCGTTCAGCTTGAGGTCGCGGTCGATCGCCCGGTTGCGGACGGCGACGTTGTGCGCCCGCGACCCGGTGAAGTACTGGAGCGCGGCGCCGAACTCGTCGGGGTCGACGATCCGGAGGTCGACGCGCGTGCCGTCGGCGCGCACGCTCGCCTTCCCGGTCCCCGCCTCGATGGTCGCGTCCGCGGCGGGCCAGTCGGTGAACGCCTCGACGATCGGCTCGCGCGCCTCGCTGGCGACGAGCAGGTCGACGTCGCCGATCGTCGCCTTCCACCGCCGGATCGACCCGCACACCTCCACGGACTCGACGGCGTCGCGGTCGGCGAGGTACGCGAGCGCGTCGTCCGCGACCGGCCGGGCGTCGCCGAGACGGGTGCGCTCGCGGGACTCCCGCGCGAACGGGATGTTGTCCAAGATGTTCTCCTCCGTCTTGGCCCCGAACCCGGACACCGTCTGGATCTCGCCCGCCTCCGCGGCGGCCTCCAGCTCGTCTAAGTCGGTGATTCCGAGCGCGTCGTACAGCGAGCCGACCGTCTTCGGGCCGACACCCTCGACCGCGGTCAGCCCGGCCATGTCGACCGGGAGATCCTCGCGGAGCTCGGACAGCTCCTCCATCGCGCCGGTCTCGACGTGCTCGACGATCTTCGCGGCGATGGCGTCGCCCACGCGGTCGATTTCGGCGACCGCGTCCTCGCCCTCGGCCGCGAGCCCCTCGATCGGCGCGGGGTGGTCGCGGACGTTCTCGGCCGCCCGTCGGTAGGCGGTCGGCTTGTACTCGACGCCCGTCGCCTCGAGGAGGTCGGCGAACTCCTCCAGCCGCGTCGCGACCTCGTCGTTCCGGCTCATCGGGGACAGTTCGGCGGCGTCCCACTTATACCGCGTGGCGAACGCACGCCCGGCGGCCCGCGGCGGGCTGCCGGCCGTTTATGCCGTCGGGGACCGTACCCGCGGCCATGTCGACGGACGACGCGAACGGCGACCGCGACGAGCGAAACGTCCTCGGCGGCGAGCTGGCCGCCTGCGGCCACGAGCCGACCACCGGCTACCTCCGTGACGGGCGCTGCCGCGACGTCGAGGGCGACGTCGGCGAACACACGCTCTGTGCGGTCGTCACGGCCGACTTCCTCCGGTACAGCCGCGACCGCGGCAACGACCTGATCACGCCGCGCCCCGAGTTCGACTTCCCCGGGCTTGAGCCGGGCGACCGCTGGTGTCTCTGCGTCGGTCGGTGGCTGGAGGCGGCCGAGGCGGGGGTGGCTCCGCCGGTCGTCCTCGAAGCCACGAACGAATCCGTGCTGCGGGCGGTCGAGGCCGACCGCCTCCGCGACCACGAGTTCGACCCGGCGGCGTTCGATCCGGAAGCGCTCGATCCGGAATCGCCCGACCCGGACGACCGCGACTGAGCGCCGCGGGTGCGGACGGCGCCGACGGACTGCTTTACTCCGTCAGCCAGAGCCCGGCGGCGACGACCGCCGCGACCCCCATCGAGCCGGCGAGCAGGGCGAACGCGGGCCGGAAGCCGACCGCGTCGGCGATGATCCCGACGGCGCTGGGCGCGAGCGCGCCGGCGCCCATGAGCAGCGTCCGGACGACGCCGAGCCCCCCGCCCGCCAGCCGCTCCGGGAGCAGTTCCATCAGGTAGGCGCTGCGCACGGGCTGGAAGCCGTGCGAGCCGAGCCCGAAGGCGGCGACGACGACCGCGGCCGCGACGGCGCCGAGCCCGAGGCTCGGGAGCGAGACGAGCGCGACGAGCGCCGCCGCCGCCAGCCCGAGCGTGCCGACCATCACGGGGAACCGCCCGACGCGGTCGGAGAGGTCGCCGGTGGCCAGCTGGACGAACGTCACCGCGAAGACGAGCGAGTAGAGGAGATTCGCCGTCGAGGTCGAGAGGTCACCGGCCTCCGAGAGGTACAGCGGGAGGAACGCGACGAGGCCGTTGTGCGCGAACGAGAACCCGACGGTCACCAGCACGAACGCCGAGAACCGGGGATCCCTGAACAGCCGGAAGTATTCGCTCGCAGCCGGAGAGTCGTCGCCGTCGTCGTCGGTCGCCCCGGTCGCCGCGGGCGAGCCGGAGAGCCGGACCGCGGTCGCGACCGCGAGGCCGACCGCGAGGACGCCGGTGAGGAGGAACGGCGCGCGCCAGTCGGCGCCGGGGAGCCGCGTGAGGACGGCGGCGAGCGCGGGCGGCGCCGAGAGGACCGCCACGACGACCGCGGGCGCGGCGACGCCGCCCATCGCGCCGAGGGTGTCGTGCGCGCCGAGCATCCGGCCAGTCCGGGCGGGGTAAACGCGGGCGATCAGCCGCACCGAGACGGTCTTGTGGACGCCCGTCCCGGCGCCGATGACGAGCATCGCTACGACCAGCGCGGCGAAGGGGGCGTCGAAGACGACCGCGAGCGACCCCGCGCCGGCGACGAGCGCGCCGGCGACGATCACGCGCACCGGACCCAGTCGGTCGGCGACCGCGCCGCTCGGGAACTGGAGGAGGGCGTACACGATCATGAAGCCGGTGAACGCGGTGCCGACGGTGGCGTTGCTCACGCCGTAGGCGCCCCGGATCGACTCGAACAGCGGCGGGAAGAGGTAGCGGACGAACTTCCCGAGGAACCAGACGAGCGAGACGAGGACGAGGGCGTCGTACTCGCCGATCCGGTCGCGGTCCATCGCCAAGCCGTAGCCCGGTCACCCGTATAAAGGACCTGAAGGGCCCGGAGGCTGCCGGGAGAGATCATCGTGTCATCTCTGCTGGTTCCGCGGTGGCGCGTGCCGGTGAGCGCCCCCTTGGCGCGAACCGCACGCGCGAGGGAGTCGCTGGCCCCGGAGCGAAGCGGAGGGTGCCAGCGACGAGGCTGGGGAGGTGTGAGGCGCCGTGCGGTCGCGGTCGGGTGGGACTCAAAGGGGCAGTCGGGAGGCGGGCGCACGCTCGCTGTGGTCCTCAGTCGGTCCTTGCTTCGCCTGCGCCCGCCTCCCGGCTGGGGCTTTGGAGGTGTTCCTCGCCGATCCGCAATCAACTACCTATAAGAAGCAATCAGTTCGCAGACGGTATCGTATTTAGAACGGGCCCTTGCCGCCACCCATCATGTCGCCGAGGCCGCCGCCCTCGCCGCCCATCTTCTTCATCATGCGCTGCATGTCGCCCTCGCCCATCCCCTGGAACTGGCCGATCGTCTCCTCCATCATCGAGTGCTGCTCGAGCAGCTGCTGGACCGTCTCCTCGTCGGTGCCGGAGCCGCGGGCGATCCGCCGCGTGCGAGACTGGCCGACGACGCGCGGGTTCTCGAGCTCCTCCTCAGTCATCGAGTCCATGATGCGCTCGAAGCGGCGCATCCGGTCTTGGGTGACGTCCATCGCGTCGTCTGGGAGCTCGTCCATCATCCCGCCGCCGAGTCCGGGGATCATGTCCATCACCTGGTCGAGCGGCCCCATCTTGTTCATCGCGTCCATCTGCCGTTTCATGTCCTTCAGGGTGAACTCGCCCTGGAGCATGTCCTCGGGGTCCCAGTCCTCGTCCTCCTCCTGAGTCTCCTGCATCGCGCGCTCGACGCGCTCGGAGAGCTGCTTCAGGTCGCCCATCCCGAGCAGCCGCGAGATGAACCCGGAGGGCTCGAACCGCTCGATGTCCTGGACCGTCTCGCCGGTGCCGAGGAAGGCGATAGAGGAGTCGGTCTCGTTGACCGCGGTCAGCGCGCCCCCACCCTTCGCGGTCCCGTCGAGCTTGGTGATCACGACGCCCTCGATGCCGATCGACTTCTCGAACTGGCGGGCCTGATCCTTCGCGCCCTGCCCGATGGCGGCGTCGAGGACGAGCAACGAGCGGTCGGGGTCGACGACCCCTTCGATCTCTTCGATCTCCGCGATGAGGTCGTCTTCGAGCGCGTGGCGCCCCGCCGTGTCCACGATGTGGACGTCGGCGTCTTCGGTCGCTTCGAGCCCCGTCCGCGCGATGTCGACCGGGTCGTCGTTGTCGGGGTTCCCGTAGAAGTCGACCTCGGCGCGCTCGCACATCTGCTTCGCCTGGTCGTACGCGCCGGGGCGGAAGGTGTCAGTCTGGATAACCGCGGGGCGGAGCCCCTTCTTCGAGAACCACCATGCCATCTTCGCCGCGGAGGTCGTCTTCCCCGACCCCTGGAGGCCGGCCAGCAGGATCGTCTGGTTTTCGAGGGGGAGCTCGGTGGAATCGCCGACCAGCTCGACCATCTCCTCGTAGACGATCTTGAGGACGTGGTCCTTCGCCGTGGTGCCGCCCGGCGGTTCCTCTTCGAGGGCGCGGGACTTGATCGAGTCCGACAGCTCCATCACGAGGGAGACGTCAACGTCGGCCGAGAGGAGGGAGCGCTGGATCTCCTTGACGATCTCCTCGACGTCGCTCTCGGAGAGTCGGGACTTCCCCTGGAGCTTGTCGAGACTGCTCCGCAGGGACGTACCGAGGTCGTCGAGTACCATTTGCCGGAGATAGGCGGGCGACGCGGTAAAGCTTTGTTCGTCGGCGGGCGCAGCTACGTCGTAGATGGCGGATCGGCGGAGAACATCGCCAAATCCTCAGTCGCTCGCTCATACGTGGTTGATAACGGAGCGGCGTAGAACGAGTTCAAAGCCTCAGTCGCTTCGCGATACGTAATTGCTTCCGCGGAGACCGCCTCCAAAGCCCCAGCCGGGAGGCGGGCGCACGCTCGCTGCGCTCCTCANGCCTCACGCCTCCCCAGCCTCGTCGGTCGCCTCGCTTCGCTTCGGCGACCGACTCCCTCGCGCGTGCTGACTCGCGGCCTGTCGGCCGCTCGCAGGCACGCGCCACCGCTGAAATGATCTACGTCAGTACATCAACCGACTCACGGTCTCGATCCGACGCGCCACCGCTACCCCCCCCCGAGCCTCAGACCTCTTCGGCGATGTACTGCTCGATCCGCGTCACGAGTTTCGGGCGGAACGTCCAGAAGCCGTCCCAGACGTTCGGCTCGTCTTCGAGCGCGAGGAGGGCGACGTGGTCTCCGTCGCCGCCCTCGGGCGGCGTGAACACGACGAACCACGACCGTCGATATGGGTAGGAGGTACCGGAGTGGACGGTTACGGGGAGCCCCGACAGCGACTCCACGTCCCCGACGCCGTACACGTGGACGTCGACGCCGGTCCCGGCGACGCGCTCGTACACCGACCGGGTGCCGCGCTCGTCGTCGATCCGCGAGAGCCGCTGGAAGGAGGCCCGAAGCGTTCCCCTCGCGTGTTCGGCCGCGATCCGCTCTATCACGCGGGAGATGATGATGAGGAGGAGATTCTCCTTGTTCGACGCGGGGTAGCCCCGGATCCGAAACGGGACCTCGTCGAGTCCTTCGAACACGGCCGGCAGCGCGACCTCGTCGAGGTCGATCCCGCCGGTCTTGTACAGGTCGGAGTTGATGAGCAGCACCGATTCGAGCGGTTCGTCGAGGGGCGACCGCGCGATCACCTCGCCGTCTTCGACCAGCGCAATCACGTCGTCATCCGCCACCTCGTCGGTGTCGGCCTCGCTGATCGAGACGGGCTGGCCGTCCAGTAGAGAGTCGAACAGGTTTCGGACCGGGTCCGGCGACGACCGGTTCAGGAGGACGAGGTGCCGGTCCGGCGCCTCGAGTTCGTCGAAGAACGAACGGAGCGATTCGGCCATACGCGTCACTCCGGCCGAGCGAGACAAAGTCCTTACTCCCGGCCGCGCTCGTCGACGAGCCGCGCCCCCGCCGCGTCGATCCGACAGGCTTCGGGGTCGTAGCCCGCGTCGGAGAGCCCGGTCCCGAGCGCGAAGACGGTGCGGCCGAGCATCGCCATGGCGGCATCGCCCCCGGCGGACTCGACCGCCGCGATCGCCTCCGCGACCTCGGGCACGAGGAGGTCCGCCTCGCTGGCGAACGCGCGGGCCGCGTCCATCAGCGTCGGGAGTCGCGGATCCGCGCGGAGGCGGTCGAGCGCGTCTTCGCCGGCCGCCGAGAGGGCCGCGGTGTCCCCGCCCAACACCGCCTCGGTCGACAGTTCGCCGAACGTGACGTACTCCGCCCGTGCTGTCGCCGGGACGCCGTCGAGTTCGCCGACGCCGGGCGCGCCCGGTTCGAGGCGGACCGGGACCCCGCCGCGCGCCTGCGCGACCACGTCGCCGAGGCCCGTCCCGCGTCCGACCTCCGCGGCGTGGGCGATCCGGACGAGGTCGTTCTCGGAGCGGCCGCGGTCGAGCGCGTCGTTCGCGGCGAGGGCGGCCCCCAGCGCCGCGGCGCCCGAGACACCGAAGCCGGCGCCGATGGGGATGTCGGTCTCGACCGCGACATCGGCGGCGGGAGCGCCCATTTCGGCGAGGACGTCGTCGACCGCGCCGATCGACCCGGCTTCCCCGTCGATGGTGCGGGAACCGGTTTCGTCGTTCCCAGCGCCGGCCGCCGCCGACACCCGGACGGTCACGCCGTCGGTGAGCGTCACGCCCGCGCCGCGCGAGCCGGCGACCGCGGGGTCGTCGGCGGGGTGCGGGCTGAAGAAGGCGGTGACGTGACCCGGGACGAACGCGGTCGCCCGCTGACTGCTCATGTGGCCGCCGACGAGCGGGCCGCGATTAACGGTTGTTATCCGGTCCGATCCGTGCGCGGCCGCGACCGGCGCACGGCGACGCCGCCGACACCGCAGGCCTAAGTACCGGCCGACCGAATCGCAGCCGTATGCGAAACCAGTTGCGTCCCGTCCTCGCCGCCCTGCTCGCGCTGGTGTTCCCGGGGCTCGGCCACCTCTCGCTGCGGCGGTGGGGGCGGGCGCTGCTGTGGCACCTGACGATCGTCGGCGGGGGTGTCGCGCTGTTCGCGCTGTACGACGTCGAACCGGTGGACCCTCTCGCCAACCCCGCGGCGGTGTCGGCCGCGGTCCCCACCGACGTGGCGCTCCCGATCGTCCTCCTCTCCGCGCTGTCGGCGCTCGACGCGTACCTCGTCGGACGGGCGGACGCCGCCGAGCGCGACCGCGTCGACGCCGCCGCCGAGGCGATGCGGCGGCGGGCCGCGAACGCGGACGGCGACGACGGACCGGGAAGCGGTCGGTCCCCGCCGGCCGCGGCGGGCGACGGCGACGGCGGCGAGACGCTGGAGGTGACCTGTCCCAACTGCGGCAAGGAGGTCGACGCCGACATCGACTTCTGCCACTGGTGTACCGAACCCCTCCCGTGGGCCGAGTCGGACGACCGGTGACGCCGGCGGTCCTCGGCCACCTCCGTCCCCCGCAGTAGTTTCTCACCGCTGATAACTGAGGGCTAACTATGATATGACCCCGCCGCGAGTGTCAGGACACGGACGCGAACGACGGACGGAAACATGAGTCTGAATCCACGACGATACGACGTACGAGAGCTGCGCCGGATCGCGGACGCCCCGCGAGACGGTGCGGACGGAGCGCCTCGGGAGCGGGCGCTCCGACGGCCGAACCGGAACCGGGCCGAGCAGGCGGCGCGCTCGGCCGCGTTCACGGAGCTGCTCCAGCGTCAGCGCGGTGCGCGGTACAACGGCGAAGACCCCGGCGATCGACCGTACCTGACGGCGATTCCGGCGTCGCCCGCGGCGGAACGCGAAATCGGCGAGTGGCTCGGCTACCTCGTCGACGTCGGCGGCCACGTGCGGAGCCGGGACGCGCTGTCCTACTACGGCGAGATCGACTGGGTCGGCGACGACGCGGTCGCGGCGCTGACGCGCCGGCTGGAGGGGTTCGACGCCCCGACGCGCGACCGACCGTTCATCCCCGCGGACCACCGGATCAGCCTCGTCTCCATCGTCCGGATCGCTTCGTGTGCGAGTGACCAATGAGCGACGACGAATCCACGGACATCAACGAATCGGACGAATCGGCAGCGGTCGGCGTGAAACTCGGCAGCACCCGAACGGTGCTCGACATCCCCGACGGCCGCGGCGGCCGCGAGCGCCACTCGGTGCTGACCTGCTTGGCGACCTACGAGGACGCCATCACCGGCGAGGAGAAGGTACTGTTCGGCGAGGAGGCCGCGGTCGAGTACCCCGACCGCGTGCGCTTCATGCTTCGCTCGGGCCTCCCCGAGGACGACGACAGCGTCGCTGACGCGGAGCGCTTCTTCGAGGCGGTCGTGGACGCCCACGACGTGCCCGAGGACAGCGCGGTCGTCTACGCGGTGCCGACCATCGACAACGAGGCGGGCGTCGAGAACCTCAAGTCGGTGATCGAGGGCTCCTCGATCGGCGAGGTCGAGACGCGGAGCTACCCCGAGTCGCTGTGCGGGGCGATCCCCGCCTACGGCGACGGGCTCGACGCGATCGACGAGGTGTTCGTCTCGGTGAACCTCGGCTCGACGACGATGGAGGCGTGTGCCTACCGGCGCGGCGAGCAGCTCTCGCCGTTCTCGACCGGCTCGGTGACGGGCAACGAGGTCGACCGCCGGATCGTCGCCGCCGTCGAGGAGGAGACGCAGGGGCGGGTCCACATCGACCGGACGACCGCGCGGGAGTACAAGGAGCAGCACGGCGACGTGTACGACTTCGAGCCGTTCACCGACGTGGTCCAGCAGCCGGGCGGCGGCAGCCACGAGTTCACCGTCGACCGCGGCGTTCAGGAGCCGATCGACCGCTACATCGACGAGGCGGTCGACGTCGTCGCCAACGAGTTCCTCCCCGAACTCGCGAACGACCACATGAAGCCCTACCAGCTGGCGCTCGGGCGCCCGCTCGCCGCGACCGGCGGCATGGCGTGCATCCCCGGGCTCGTCGAGGAGTTCGAGAAGCGCCTCAGCGAGGAGCTCGACCGCGACGTCGAGGTCGTCTCGCCCGAGGAGCCCGCGGTCGCGGCCGCGGACGGCGCGGCGCGCATCGCGTCTCGACTCGTCTGAGCGGCGAGCGAACGGGTCGGTTTCTCGGTTTTTTCGAACCCCCAAGCGGCGCGTCACGCGAGACCGAATAAAATCGGTGGCGCGTGCCTGCGAGTGCCCGAAGGGCGCGAAGCAGCACGCGCGAGGGAGTCGGCCGACCGGAGGGAGGCCGACGAGGCTGGGGAGGCGTGAGGTGCTGTGCGGAGCGGTGCGGGGTGGGACTCAAAGGGGCAGCCGGGAGGCGGGCGCAGGTGAAGTAAGCACTGGAAGGAGCGAACGGAGTGAGCGACTGAAGCGCGTGGTTCGAGAGAGCTTTGCTCTCTCGTCATCACGAGACGCCTCCGGCGTCTCGAACGACAGCGAGCGTGCGCCCGCCTCGTGGCTGGGGCTTTGTGGGTGTTCGCGCCTGATTCACAGTGGACCACGTATGGCCGAGCGGCTGGGGCCTTGGAGGCGTCTACGACCGACCCGCGACCGACTATCTACACGTCAAAGAGTCGTTCGGCGTCCTCCGCCTGTCGGCGGTAGATGCCGCGTCCCTTCAGCCGCGGTACCTCGTGGGAGTGGAGCCGCTCCGCAGCGGTGTCGTACACGAGGGGGAAGACGTTCGTTCGGCGCTTCGCGACGGTGAACCCGTTCATCGCGTCGAGCAGCGACGCGTCGGGGTCCGGCGCCGCGAACGTCACGTACCCGATTAGCGTCGGAGACGCGCCACCGTCGGCGCGCTCGGGTTCGGCGTCGACGCTATCGGCGAGGACGTCGCGGAACGCCGCCCCGGTGTCCGCGAGCGCCGCCGCGTCGAACCCCTCGGCGTCGACGAGCGTCGCCAGCGCCACGACCGCACCGATCGACTCGTCCGTCTGTTGGGCCATCCACAGGTGTTCGAACTCCTCGGTCCGCTCGTCGACCGCCTCGAAGCCGTGCGCGCGCCGGTTCGCGGCGACCGCCTCGCGGTACTGGCTGATGTCCATACCCCGTCCACGACGTGCATGGTGAAAAATGACACACATGAACGGCAGACGGGGACCGCCCCGGCAACAAGGCTATCCGGGTTCCGGTGCTGTCGGACCTATGATCGCGACGCGGCGAAGCTACCTCCGAGGGATGGGCGGCGCGGGCGGGCTGCTCGCGCTCGCCGGCTGTACGTCGACCGATCCCGACGAGAGCGGTGGCGACGACAGCGACGGGGACGATGGGCTGCCCGGAGGCGACGACGGTGACACCGATGCGGGCGGGACGCGGCCCGAGGGGACCGGCGGCCCGGGAGTCTCCGTCGTCGCCACCGACGGTGTGCCGGACTTCCCGGTTCGGCCGGCGGTCGAGGTCGTGCGGGAGGCCGCGACGTCAGAACACCCGCCGCGGCTCCGCACGACGCTGACGAACGAGAGTAACGAGCAGGTGCGGATCGGCGAGGGGCGCGCGGTCCACTTCGAGTATGTCGGCAACGGGAGCGGGGCGCTCACGCTCCTCCCGGGCGACGGCGAGTACCCGGCCGAGCCCGGCTGCTGGCGGCTCACCGACGACATCGCGATCACCGAAGAGTACCGCACGTTCGCGCTCGACCCCGGCGCGTCGAGCGAGCGCCTCGTCGACCTGTACGCGACGCCCGGCGAGGAGGCCTGTCTCCCGGTGGGTGAGTACCGGTTCGAGACGACGATATCGGTCGTGTCCGCCGACGCCGAACCGGAGTCGTCGACGGAGTGGGGCTTCGCCGTCGTGCTGGAGTGACCCCAGAGTCCCGGCGGCGGGTACGGACGGCTATATAGCCCTCTTAGGAACCGTTAATGAGACGCGGCGAGGCCCCCACGTATGAGCGACGACGTCGTGACGTTCGGGTTCGTCTGCGTCCAGAACGCCGGTCGCAGCCAGATGTCGGCTGCGTTCGCCGAGCGCGAGCGCCGCGAGCGCGGCCTCGACGACGGGGTGAAGATCGTTACCGGCGGGACGCATCCGGCCGACGAGGTCCACCCCGAGGTCGTCAAGGTCATGCGAGAGGCCGATATCGACCTCGCCGACCGCGCCCCTCGGGAGGTCTCGACCGCCGAACTCGACGCCTGCGACGTCGTCACCACCATGGGGTGTTCGACGCTCACGCTCGCGGACGGCGTCGAGGGGCGCGACTGGGCGCTCGACGACCCCCACGGGCAAGACGTCGAGCGCGTCCGCGATATCCGCGACGAGATCGAGGGTCGCGTGATCGACCTCTTCGACGAGTTCTTCGGAGAGGTGTAGGCGATTCCGGACAGCGGAACCCGCGGCTTACGAGATTGTTCGACCAGAAGTAGTCCCGGGCGGATTCGAACCGCCGTCAATGGCTGACTCCGGGCATCCGACCGACATCTTGGCAATAGCGGCAATTTGCCAGTTCGAACCCGCGTTGCGGTCGAATTCCCTCCAAAGGCCATTATGATTGGCCACTACACCACGGGACTGCGAGTTCGGCTAACCGGCGGGCACTCAAGTAGGTTACTCTCCGCGGCGAGGCCGGCCCCGTGGCCTGGCTACGCGCCTTCCTCAATTCGGTCGAACTGGTCTTCGAAGTTCTCCCGGCAGGAGCCGCAACAGAAGTGGTACAGCGTCCCGTCGATCCGCGCCGACTCCCCTTCCGCGGTGACCGTGTTCCCGCACTCGACGCACTCGACCGCGAGGTCCGCGTCGCCGACCGCTGGCGACCACTCGTGGGCGTCGAGGGGGCGCACCGACAACTCGGTCACGGCCTCCAGCCCGACCGCGTCGTCGACGAGGTCGCGGGCGGTCCCCGCCTCGACGCGCGCGACGACCGTCACCTCGCCGTCGGCGGTGAGGAACGCGTGCTCGACGCGCTCGTGGCCCGCGACCGCCTCGTGGACGCGCTCGGCGTCCGCGGGCGCGACGCCGAGCGTCGCGAGGACCCGCAGCCCGTCGGAGAGCGCGTCGCCGTCGATCCGGAGCGTGAACCCCTCGATCACCCCGATCTCGCGGAGGCGGTCGACGCGGTCCGACACCGCGGGCGCCGACAGGTCCACGCGCTCGGCGATGTCGCTGTACGGGCGCCTCGCGTCGGCCAGCAGCAGCCGGACGATCTCACGGTCCGTCTCGTCGAGCGTGCGCATGGCCGGGCGTTCGGCCGGCGCGGGCAAAAGCCGTCCGGGCGGCGAGCGTCCGGAGCGGAACCGCCGGACCGGGGCGTCCGGGAAACCGGTCGCCCGCGGGGGCGACGGAAAGGCAGTTGTGTCCGCGGCGCCGATCGTCGCATATGACGACGATAGACGTCGACGGCATGTCGTGTACGGGCTGTGAGGACAACGTGACCGACGCGCTCGGCGATCTGCCGGGCGTCGAGTCCGCGAGCGCCGACCACGAGGCGGGCACCGCGACCGTCGAGGGCGACGTGGACGTCGACGCCGTCGTGGCCGCCATCGAGGACGCCGGCTACGAGGCGTCGGCGTAGAGGGAACAGACGCGAACCGGGAGTCGGAGACGGGGCGGCGGAACTCGCCGAATACGAGAGGAGGTCCGGTAGGTGGTCGACGCCGCGGGGAACTTCCTCGGGCACGACACCGCCGCGAGGATAGAAGCGATTCACGGCGACCTCTCCGCCGACGGCGACGAGTTCGTCTTCGACTGCTCGAAGGAGAGTGCCTGCTCAGGTGGGCGCCGGCAGTGGTAAGACGGGGTCGCGAACAGTGGTGAAACTCCTCTCTTATCCGAAATCGAGGGGAGGTGTACAGAAATGGATCTCTTAACCGAGCTAGCTCGCACCGCCACATAAATTTATATATTTTGAAACTACTTGTGAAACAGCATCATGTCCCGGCGTTCGGATCGGCCAGACCGACTCCAAGACGAACGAAGCTCTTGGGACGATCGGGAAAGTTGTGAACCCCGAAACTATCGGACCGGAAAACTGGGAAGAAGATCGTCTGAACGGTCACAACGCCCCACCGGGTCCCGACAGCTCAGAAGCGCCAGCCGAAGTCTCCTTTCCGTCTCGGGAGTCGTACTGCTGACCGCGACAAAGGCGGCTGATGCGGTCACGACAGCGGTTGGGCTCATTTACATTCCCGGAATCTACGAGGCAAACACCGTAGTGGCGCTCCTGCTACACAAACTGGGAGTTACCACCGGACTCCTCGTTTCGTCTTTTGTTGTCGTTGTTGTGATCACACTGGTCACCGAAGCCGCCTCTATTACTTTGTGTGCGCGCCGAGAGGACGCCCACTTCGCATCGGTTGTGCGATTGGTAGGATACGTTGTCCCGTCCGCCCTTTTTGCCGTCGTAGCGGTGTACAACGTCACCAAGCTGCTGGCCGGTATCGAGGCCGCCCAACTGTTTTGACCCCTCTCACAGAGAACGAGGAGGAAGCCCACGGCTTCACCCGTGGAGAAATCCCCATCAAATCCGTTACAACATTCGCCTGCGATTAGATACTATAGATAGTTCTGTTTAATAACACATATTATAAAAAGATTCAGTGTGAATTGAGTGCCGAGAAATATCCATTACAAGCGGCTCTATCTACAAACTAGCGCATCTGTGCGAAAACCTGCCCAATTGCGATAGTTTTATCATATAAAACGACTATCCAAATAAGTGCTATTGGGATGTCAAATCGACACGGCCACCACTCTGCGCCAACGAAGCCTGAGCGACTGGTACAGCGCTCGTGTCGAGTGGGGAGGCAGACTGCGTCCAACTCAGCCTGTCGACGTACATGGGTGACACAGAGCGGGTTTCGGCCCGTAGCGCCGCATCCATAATGACTGGATCCAACGGGTCGGATGAGGAACGCTCTCAAAATCAATCTGACCGCGCCAGTCGATTCAGCGACATTGCGTCCGAGTTCAGTGACGAGTTCGGCGAACGGTCAGTGGATAGCGCTGAATCACACCGCGAGAGTGAGTCACCCGAGGCCGAAGACGACGCAAGCGACCGAGTAAAGGACCCGAACGACGACGCCGACTCTTGGGAGTGGGTCGGAGACGACCAAACTGCGGACACAGCCGATCAAAATCCGTCCGATCTGGGTGCGAGCGATACCTCAGAGCAGCCAACGAACGGGAGTCGGGTGTGGAACGACGGATCTGTTGATACCACTTCTACCGACGACGGATCTGTTGATACCACTTCTACCGACGACGGATCTGTTGATACCACTTCTACCGACGACGGATCTGTTGATACCACTTCTACCGACGACGGACCGGCAGACGACGAATCGATAGAAGACGATCCGGTGAAAGCTGTGCCGACTGACGGCGACCAGACCAGAGACGACACCGGTCGAACCGGAAGCCACGCAGGCGGGGTGGACACGGATCCGAACTCGGACAACCAAGCGGACGGGACTGGCGGTCGGATCTGGGATGAGAGTTCGAACACAAGCAACTACACAACGAGCACAGAGACGGTTCGGTCTCCGTCGGACGAGACAGTATCGGCCACGTCTCCACCGACCGGTGCTACGGGAGAGATAGATCCGTCGTCTCTCTTTGATGAGGGACAACTCGGTCCGGGAACCAACGTGCTGATCCAGTCAGAATCGCGGTCGGAGCAAACGCAGGCCAGCTGCCACCAGTTGTTGTTCGAGGGTGACAGCGACCTCGACCCGTATGTGCTGCTCCTCCGTTACCAGCCGATAGAGGGCGAACGACTGGAAGACATCGCATCGAAGGGACACCGGACCCACGTGATCTCCATCGGATACGCACAGTCGGTCCCTCCCGCGGCCGACGAACTGGTCGAGGTCACACAGATCAACAATCCAAACGACATCACCCGGCTGGGAATCGTCGTTTCGAGGGTCACGCAGGGGTGGTCGACCGATGATCGCGATATTCGCGTCTGTTACGACTCGCTGAACATCTTGCTGAACTACAGAGACGTTAAAAACGCGTTCCGGTTCCTCCACGTGTTCCTCAGTACGTTCACCAAGACAGACGCAGTCGCACACTTTCACGCTGACCCGCTGGAGGGCGACCCGCAGGCGATCAATACACTCAAACCTCTGTTCGATGAGGTCGTCTCGATTGACTCGACTGGAACATACGTCGAATAGATGGCTTCGAGAAGACAAGAGACACCGCGGAAACTGTCGCGTATGACGCCGTCATGAGCGACCTCGATCGGTCACTTCGGATCCGTGCGTTCCTCGAGCGGTGGTCCGGAGTCTTCCTCGCTGCACTCCTCATCCTCGCCGCGGTCGGCGGCTGGTGGAGCTATCAGGTCCACGCAACGCCGGATGTGGAGAGTGAGCAAGTCGTCGTCGAACAGTGGAGTGAGTCGACGACGTACGAACACAGCGCGGTGATTACGAACGACTCCCTTGTGTTCGAAGAAGGCGAGCGCGTGCGAAACCGGCCAGTGTACTACGTGAATCTCTCCAGGCAGCTTGACGTGACGTACGTGTACGAACACACGGCCGAGAGCGGCTCGGTGAACGTTACCACAGATCTCCGGCTCCAGTATCGCGGTGTTGAGGGGGATACAGTACTCTGGCAGTACACCGAGCCACTGGCAAGCGGCCAAGATGACGACATCACGAACGAGGACAACCACACTGTCGATGCGGCGGTAGAGATTGACTCCGTGTTCGAGACTATCCGGACGATCGAACAGCAACTCGGCGCCGCCGGAACGATAGAGATCCGGATCGTCGCGGCGTCAGCCGTCGAGGGAACGCTGGCGGGCCAGCCGGTGAGCGAGACCTACGAGAGCACGATGCCGATGACCGTCAATCCGCAGACGTTCCGCGTTCTGGAGATAAACACCGTCGACGAACCGGGTCAGCGGACAGAGACGGTCGAGCGGACAGTCGAGCCGGGAAGAGTTGAGGCGCTCGGTTCGGTCCTGCTCGCCTTTCTCGGAATCAGCGGCGTCGTCGGACTGTTGATCGTCCAACGGAGCGGGTACGCCACGTTATCGTCCGATGAGCGCGAAATATTAGATATCCAACAACAGGAACAAGAGTTCTCCGAGTGGATAACTCGCGGCACGTTCCCGTCTGAGCGCGACTACGAGGCGACGGTCCTCGTCGACGACTTAGAGGGATTAGTCGACGTCGCCATAGACACCAACAAGCGGGTTATTAAAGACGAGCAACTCGGGGTGAGCACGGTCCTCGACGGTGACTTCGCGTATCTGTACGTCCGACCCGACTCGCCGGCGAGCGACTGGCTCGTCAACTACGCCGACATGACGATGGACGAATTCGACGAAGCCAAGATCTGAGCGGCAGTCCGCGATCAACCGCCCTCGGAGATATTGCCTTTGACCTTCGCCCCGTCGGTGAGCGTGACGCTGCCGCCCGCGTCGACGTCCCCGTCAACCTGTGCCTTCTCGCCGATCGACACGTTCCCGCCGGCCCCGACATCTCCGTCGATCTCGGCCTCGTCTTCGAGCATGACGCAGTCGCCTGCCACGTCGCCGGACACTTTCACGCCCGACGAGATGACGACCGTGTTCTCGGAGTCGATGTCGCCGTCGAGATTAGCGTCGAACACGTCCCGCGGGCCGGAACACACGCCGCCGCCCTCACAGGTGACGGTCGCGCTCCGCGTCAGCTCGACCGACCCCTGATCGCCCGCCGTCGACGCGCGGATTCGGAGGGCAACATCGTCGGTGACCTCCGGCGAACACGACAGCGACGCCGTGACGTCGGCAGACTGGCCGGAGGAGAGCGTCGATCGGGAGACGGCGAGGTGGCCCGACTGACACCGAGGCCATCCGAGGAGACGACGCTCACCCGGTCTATCGCGATCGAGTCGGAGAACCGGTTCGTCAGCGTGAAGATCGCCACCGAACTCCCGTCGTCGCCGGGCGGGTCGTTCGCCTCGATCCCCAGCAGCGCGTTCGCGTCGTCCGCGGTCCCGACGCTGAACGATCGGTCACCGGTTACGTTCGAGAACGCGCCGGTACCTTCCACGCTGGCCGCGGCGACCCCGCCGGTGAGCAACAGGCCGATCGCGGCCCGACGGCTCACGAGGTTGTCGGACCCGCCCCGGTCGCGCCGTCATTTCCTAGCCACATCGGTGATGCCGCGCCCTCTGCTCGCGATCCGTCCTCGGGCCAGTGTCCGTGGTTCGAACGGGCGAAGCTGATCGCGGCCGATTCGTTACTGGGATATTATACTGCTGTACGTATTGTACTGCTGTACTTTCGAAGAAGACGGACGACAAACCGGGCTCCGAATGCGCGGGGTCGGCGACACCGCCGGGGCTCACGGCGGCTCTTCGACGTCGCCGAGGCGGTACCGCCGGTTCTGGACCACCTGTGCGACAGAGGAGGCCAAGAACACCGCGACGACGATGGCCGCCCACCCGAGTGCCGGGACGGACCCGGTGGGGACGAACCCGATCCAGACGCCGCCGAGGACGACGACCGAGAGGAGCGAGAGTCCCAAGTAGTAGACCCCCCACGGGATCGACCCCTCGGGGACGACGTCGAGATAGACGTCAAGCGACTTGGCCTCGTCGGTGAGCTCGATTTCGTCCCTGTCGTAGTCGATCATCCCCGCGTCGGCCAACCGATCGAGGTGGGTCTGCTGGAGCGAGGTGTACACGCGCTTGCGCTCGGCGGAGGTAAGCTCGGAGACCGACTTGTCCTGTTCGCGGGCAGCCACCATCTCGGCGAGATCTGACAGGGTGAGCGGCTCGTCGGCCTGCTTACAGAAGTGTATCACGTACCGCCGGCGGTGGTTGCTCAACAGGTCGTAGAGTTCGTTTTTTTCGGGTGGGGTGTATTTTCGCTGGTTGTCAAGCGACATGTCACGGTCCCTCCGGCGGCGAGCGCGTCGGGCTGACCGCTCCGATGGTCAGCATCGTTGACGACATCACCGCCCCCCATCCGGACGCTTTGGGCATGGACGGACCGGTCGCTGACGGAGCGTCTCTTCCCGGACAGGCCGTCGGATCATGCTCCCACACATGCTTACTGACTGACTCGTTCGAACCAGTATAATTATTCGGATCTCACGCCGCCCGCGCGGGAGTCACTCCACACCGAAGGCGTCGGCGACCGCGTCCGCGACGGTGATCGCTTCGGCGTTCTCGCGGAGCGACCGGAACCGCTCGATGTGTCCGTTGATCGTCTCGGCGTCGGCGTCGTCCCGAGCGGCCCGGGCGGCCGAGAGCGCTTCGTTCGTCGCGTCGGCCTAAAACGCCGTCTCGTCGACGGCGGTCTCGCAGATATCGGCGGCGGTTTCTTTTTGGATCTCGTTCGCAAGGTCCGCGGCCTCGGCGAAGCCATCTTCGGCCTCCTCGTAGCCGGAGAGCGCTGTTTCGATCGCATCGATCGCGACGGCGTAAGCGTCCTCGTTGAACGCGGTGATCCCCTCGCCTCGTGCCACCGTCGCGTCGTCGCGGGCGGTAAGCGCCTCATCGTATGTGATGACGATCTGTCGGGATTGACTGCTTTTTCCGTCGGTGTCGCCGTCTCCGGTGATGCCATCGGGAAGCTTGTCGAGACACCCGGAGACCGACGCCGCCAAGAAGAGCCCCACACTCGAAAGGACCAATCGTCGGAGTGACAGATGTACACGTGTAGCAAGGTAGGTGTGTTTTCTTTTTGATCCTCACCAACAGGAGCGAATCGAGGGAAGAACGTGGCCTACGAAGCGCGGGGAGGAGTTATTGGTCGTCCGCCGTGCTGTCGCTGCCGACCCGTAGCTTCTCAACCAGATGTACGGTGTCGTATTCGCCACCGCCGTTGAATACGTCATCAGTGCCCGGTTTAGCGGCATCGGCGATATTAGAGCTAATGGAACCGACTGTGAGGTCGATCTTGAGGCCGATCTGCTCGGTAGCGCCGGCAGGAACCGCGGTAGTGGCCGACAGGGATTGATTACTCACGGATCCGGTGGGATTTCCGTCGGTCGAGATCTTCCCACCGTCTCCGCCCTTGTTGTAGAACTCGTAGGCCTGAATGAGGTCTGAAGCGGCTATCGGACCACCGTTGACATCCGCACCGTACTCCTCGAATCGGATCCCAACCTGAGCGGTCTCTGTTCCCTCGTTGGTCACCTGAAGGAAGTCTGAGAACTCGAAGGTTCCGAGATTTTGTACGGCGGTTTCGACCTCGAGATTACTGTTCGTTTTGTCGTTCGCCCACGCGGCCGGAAGGTCATCAGGCTCAACCCCGTCGAGACCGCTCTCACCGCTGAAGAGGCTGTTGCTATTTCCGCCATAGAACTTGCTGTCACTGGGGTTGTCCAGATAGGCATCATTGTCGTTGCGGAAGCTACCACCCGCCTCCAGGATGAGATTGTCTTCGACGACGACCCTGAAGTCGGCACTCGACGTCGCCGAGTTCGAGAACGCCGCCGACGAGAAGACCGCGCCACTCCCAGTTGCCAATGCTCCGAGACCGACTACCATGCTGCGTCGCTTTACCATATGGCTTCCACCTACTCATCCTATTCGAGGGGATCCACTTAGTATTATGTCACCTGAAACGATCGAAGGGCCGGCTTGAGCCCCGAGACACCCCCGACACCCGGTTCAAGCCGGGCCTGTCGGTGCCCAACGACTGCGTCTCATCGACGGACTGCCTCGGAACGGCTCCGAACGAGGAATAATTCATGCGCTATGGTACCACGCGGCGGCTAACCACAGCGATCCGAACGCATCAGAAGTTGATCACTCCTCGTCGATGACGTCGATCTCCAGCGTGACGCTCGACTCCGCGGGTAGCTCCGCAAGGCCTGACGGACCGTCGGGGATCAGGTTCACCACGAGGCCGAACGTGACCGCGTCACCCGATTCGAACTGCTCGTCGGTGTCGGCGAACAGGATCGTCGTGCCCTGCGCGTCCGTCTGGGTCGGCTCCTCAGCGGAGACCACTCGAAGCGTCTCCGCGACTGCTTCACTCGACGCGCTGGGGTCGTCGCCGGTCGCCGAGAACGAGAATTCGATCCGATCGTACGGCACGTCACCGTTGTTCGTCACCTCGATAAGGTCCTCGAACCGCGAGATCGCCCGCTGGTTCAGCTGCTTGATCACGATCCCCTCGACCTCGCCGTCGTCGTCGGTCCGGACGTACTCCTCGCCCGCGCGACCGGGCGTGAGCGTCAGTTCGGAGGTGACAATGATCCGGAGGTCCGCGGCCGCGGTCGTCTCCGAGAGGAAGGACGCGGAACTGACGACGGCGCTGCCCAGCGCCATGGAGGCGAGTCCGAGCGCGGTCTGTCGTCGTGTGGGCATGTGGGTCGGCGCGAGAACGCGCTCGTGAGTAGTTACTAGGTGCTTGGGGGTTTTGTATTGACGGGCTTTCTCCTGTCGAGGGGCCGGGCGGTCGGTGAACGCCCGGCGAGTCGGGATTCAAGGCCAGCGATACCGACGTTCAAACGGTGCGTGTAGCCGTTCAAGCGACTCAATACAAAGTGGGTGGGGGTGTATGGTGTAGATATGGCTAACAGACGCAGCGTCCTGATCGGACTGGGCGGATTAGTAGCTGGCGGCGGCGCAATCCTGGGTACCGGCGCGTTCACGACTGTGACGGCGGAGCGGACAGTCAACGTCGAGACCGCAGGCGACGCAAGCGCGTTCCTCGGGCTTGCGCCTGCGGACCGTGACGGAAACACTGGTGGCACACAAAATCAGTATGTGTCACAATCTGGTGGCGACGATGACCAGACAGTCGAGATCAGTCTAGAAAATCCTAATGGTTCTAATGGTGCCAACGCAAGCGGGCTCAATGAGAGTGCGATAACGGTCTTCCGAAACTTGGTGACGGTTACAAATAACGGGACACAAGAAGTAACGTCACTTAACCTAGATATTACTGGAGAAGCAAGTGGTAATCTCTCAGGTAATTATGACAGTGTGTTTGGCTTCACTGTCTCGCAGAACAGTAACCAAGGCTCGGTCAATAACAACAATGACATTCTCACCGGTAATAACAGTATTCCCGATGGGCTCGGGCCGGGAGAAGCAATCAACTTCGGACTAAAAATTAACCTTCTTGATAGTGGAGTTACGGAGATTCCGGCAGATAGTAGCTTCACGCTTCAGATAACCGCGAATACTGAGAACTCCAATTAAAACAGCTTATTCGTGGTGAGGAGCTCTCACACACCCTTTCTACTGTTATAGGAATTGCCTTCTGCTGATGACAACCGAAGACGCCAGCAAGAATCAACTCCTTAACGGGATCCGCCGACTCCACGAGGTGCTGGAGAAGGTACCACCATATCAGGAGATGAACGACCACAGAAAGCATAGTGTAGACATATACTCCCGTGTGTTTGGCTTATTGAATGAAGCCGTTGATTCGGCGGGATACAGCTCATATATAATCACGACTACCAAATTAGAATGGAACTATTAGCTGAATTAGATTGCTCGTCGAGAAGTCTACTCGAAAGCCGACTCGTCGTCAACGCTATACGTTGGCATCATCAAACTAAAGACTGCTAGTCGGTCCCAGTGAGCTAATACAATGAGCCGAAAACGGAGCCGAGACCGTTCGCGCGGCGGGTCAGGCGGAATCGCCAGCCGCCGCGGGGTCATCGCCGCGCTCGCGGCCGGCGGCATCGGAGTCGCCGCTCTCGAAGGCACGGGTGCCTTCAGCACGGTCGACTCGCAGCGGGACCTCAGCGTCGTGTCGACGGACGACGACGAGGCGTTCATCCGCATTACCGGCGGACAGGCGAGCGGATCTGACGGCGACACCGTCACGCTGTTCGAGCTGACGAACCAGTTCGATCAGCCGCTGACGACGATTTCGGCGACGGTCGTGAGTTCGGGGAACCCCATCGACCCGCAGACGATACAAACGCCAGAGAGCCTCTCTCCGAGCGGATCTGGCGACGTGCGGGCGCAACTCGATTGCGACACCGACGGCGCGGTGAAGCTTCGGATCGTCGCTTCGAGCCCGAATCAACGCGTTGAGTTCACGCGGACCGCCCAGGTCACGTGTGAGAGCGTAGACGTGTGTGCGCCCCGGGAACTCCCCGCCGGATGTGTCGTCAACAAGGTTCCGAAGGGGTCCACCGATTGTAGCGTCGTGATTGATACCCCGAGTCAAGTCAAAGAGCAGATCACGGGCAGCACTGTGATCGGCGGTGCGGCCGAGTTCCGTTCGCAAAGCCAGATCGACCTGAAGCTCAGGGGGAACTCGGAGATTCGGGAGTATCTCAAGGTCGACACGCCGAGCCAGATCGGTTTGAGTATCGGCGGCAGTAGCCGCGTTCAGGGCGCGGTCAAAGTGCTGACTAACTCACAGCTCGATTTCGACGTCTCGACGCGTGTCGATGGCGGGGTGTGCGTCGAGGACGCTGGAGAAGTGAAATTCTCACCTGGTGACGCCACGATCGACGGCGAGGTTTCACTGACCTCCGCGGATCAGGTGACTGTCGACGAGTTCGATGACGCGACGACTGGGGCGATTACGATCGACGCTCGCGGCCAAGTGAAGTTCGACGGGACGCAGGACTCGACCGTGGCTGGACCGGTGTCGGTGACCGCGAGCGGACAAGTCAAGCTGGACAAGCTGGTCGGCGTCTCGACCGGACCGGTGACGATCGACGGCGACGGGCAAGTGGATATCGTCACTGAAGACGATTCGACTATCGACGGTCCGGTCAACGTCACCGATGCTGGCGGCCAGATCACGCTTGACTTCGCGGCAACCGAGATCACTGAGGGCGTTAGCTTGGATAACAACAGCCAAGCGAAGATGTCACTCGATGGGTCGAGCGTCGGGTCGACCGTGGACATCGACACCCAGAGTCAGGTGGAGGTCGACTTGGCTAACGCGTCGTCAATCGACGGCGATCTGAACATCAAGACCAGCAGTCAGGTCGATCTTGATCTGACAGACAGTCAGATCGATGGGACGGTAACGATCGAATCGCAGAGCCAAGTCGATGTCACGCTGGACGAATCGTCTATTACCGGCGATCTGTCCATCTCGACCCCGAGCCAGATCACCGTTTCTGACTGTTCGGCTGTCGACGGGGAAGTCAGTCCGCAGAGAGCGTGTCGATAGGGTTCGGGATCCGGACTGTGCTTGGTCAGAATCCCCTCGGCGGGCCGGCTTCGAGTCACCTTCATCCGCCGGTTCCCCCCGCTCTTTTCACCCCGACGACACAATAGGCAGGGTACGGCCTTCGATGCCCCGCGACACCGACGCGACGATTCTGATAGTTGAAGACAGCAGACAGCAGGCCGAGAAGTACGCCGACTGGCTGGAGAGATACGATGTCCGGGTCGCGGCCGACGGCGAGAGCGCGCTCGACTCGTTGGATAGCGTCGACGTGGTACTCCTCGACGGCGACCTCGCCGATCCGCCGGCCGGAGAGCTGCTCGGCCGGATCCGCGCTCGCCGACCGGGGTGTCAGATCGGGCTTCTCTCCAGCGTGAGCGTCGGCGACGATGTTCTGCGGCTCGACTTCGACGAGTACGTCCCCCGGCCGCTCGATCGCGAGGGACTCCGCGAGACCGTCGCCCGGCTGGTGGATCACAGAGCGGTCGAGGACGTCGTCGAGACGTTCCTCTCGCTCGTCTCTCGACGTCGACAGATTGAGGCCCGTCGGGGTGACGAGGACCTGACCGACGACGAGCGCTACCGGGAGCTGACCGGCGAGATCACCGCCCGACGCCAACAGATACGCTCGCTGCTCGAACAGATAGACGGCTCGGCCGATCGGGGTGACGGTGCGCGTGTCGATCCCCCGGTCGAGGGCCGCTCGGAAGATGGCTCGAACGCCGACGCCGAACGTCGACCGCTGTACCGGGTCCGGTCTCGCGAGTTCTACGCGCTCTGGCTGCTCGCCGCGCTCGCGTACGGGGTCGGTGACGTCGTCTCGACCCTGTACGCGACGCTCGCAGTTCCGGGATTCGTCGAGGCGAACCCGGTGGTCGGCGGCGCAATCGAAGCCGGTGGACTCCCGGGCTTCCTCCTCTTGAAGCTGGTCGTGTTGTTGGTGTTGATTTCGGTCAGCGTCCAAGGCGCTCGACAGCGCGAGCGGTTTTCCTACTACTGGCCGCCGGTGGTTGCGACCGGGATGGGACTGCTGCTGACCGGCTGGAACGTTCGCTTGGCGATCGGCGCGTAGTCGGTGTGCGGGTCGTTACCGCCACCGACGGATCAGTCGGCGGACGCGGTCGGAAAGGGACAGATCGCGGCCTCGGTCGCGGAACCGAAGCGGGGCGAGTCCGACCGCGAACACGTACACCGTGGTAACCGCCGCGATGATAACGACGTTGATCGCCGCAACGGCGGCAAACGGGTGGATCGCGTGAAGCGAGAGGAGGATCGGTACCGGGAGGAACTGAACGTACTGCCACTCGGAGACCGACCGAACGTACGCGCCCGTTTCCTCGGGCGCGTGAAGGGTAACCGTCGTCGAGGCGGTCTCACCCCGGGCCGCGACGAGTGAACTGTCGGCGACGTCAACTCCGGTGCTAGCCGCGTTCACGCTCGCGATCCGCGGGATGGGGCCGTCGTTCGTGAAATTGTAGGTGTACTCCACCGAGCCGCCGCGCTCGATCACGGTCGGGCTCGAGCTCGGCGTCTGCGAACTCACGATCGTGATGTCGTCCGTTCCCGACGGAACGACCATACTCGCGGTCGCCGGGACGGTGATGAGAAGGAGAATGACGATGAGTACGAGGACCGCGCTCGTCTCGCCGCGGCGGTCGCGCGATCGATCGCCGCGCCCCGACCGGGCTCGGCTTCCGCCGATCGCCTCGCCGACGAGGCTGTACGCCAGCAACAACAGCCCCATGACGACCATCAATGAACCGACGTTACCGTCCGCGATCCCGCCCAACCCCGGGACACCCGAAAGGGCCGACGCCGCGGCCCCGAACCCGCTCTGGAGGAGCAGAACGGCTTGGCCGATGCGGGGNGTTACCGTCCGCGATCCCGCCCAACCCCGGGACACCCGAAAGGGCCGACGCCGCGGCCCCGAACCCGCTCTGGAGGAGCAGAACGGCTTGGCCGATGCGGGGTATCACTACGACGTCGCCGCCGATTTCCAGCGCCACCGCGACGATCTGCGACTCCTGAACGGGCGGCTCCGGCCCGTCCTGATCGGTGAACGGGTTCGCGTCGCCACGCGTGATATACCCCTGATCGGTCTCGTCGACGATCCGATGGGTCGTGAGCCCACCGCCTTGGAGTTCTTGGGCCTCGAACGTCACGACGTCGCCCTCGCCGACATCGCCGGTGATCGCCGGCGGAACCGCGACGAAGCCGTCGCCGGGTGCCATGTCCGCTGGTTGGGCGTTCATGCTCCCGGTCAGTACGAATCCGAGGACGATCGGCTGGCCGAGCTGTTGGCCGACAAGCATGGCCACAACGAGAAGGACCAAAACCGCAGCGACACCGGAGCTGGCCAGTGATCGGAGGTTCATTCGTGAATGGCACCCGGTCGTTTCAGATCGTAGGCCGGCCGAACGTATAGCTCGTTCGCCGAAGCGTAGGTCCGGGCTGTCAATAATGACGGCGCTGTATCCCCGCGCGCCTCCACTACTCGGGCTTCGCCCTGCGTTGCTCGTTGAGGACGGGGGCTTAGCGCCTGTATTCAGCCAAACACTACCTGAAAGAGACACCCAAGTGTTAAACCGGGGAATACCCTATTTTCAGGGTGTAATGGGCTCTCGGGACACTAAAAACGAAACACCGGTGGACGCCGACACCTTCCAGCAGTGGGTGGAACACACCGCTTCGTCCCGAGAAATGACGGAACACGAGCTTCTGAACCGGCTCGTCTCCGCGTTCTGGGCACTCGACGAGATGGGAGACATCAGTCTCGAGGCCTCGTCCGGTTCGGGAGAATCAATACCGGACGCCGAGAGCGAACGGGAGTGGTTCCGCGACGACCCGGACCCTAGCGAGGGGCCCTCCGGTTCAGCGGCCGCAGGAGGTGATAAGACGTCAGATCCGTCAGAAACGGGGCTATCGGAGCAGTTCGATACGGCGGACCTCGACCCCCAAGACGATCTCAGCCCCACGGAGGTCGAACTCACTCGACGGATCGCGGAGCTGCGGCGGCAGATCGCCGACCTCTCACTCGACGTCGAACAACAGCGATCCAGACAAGAGGAGTACACTGACCGGCTCTCCGACGACATAACGAGGCTTCACAGCGAGGTCCAGTCGCTTGACTCCCGTTTAGAGCAGGCAGACGATGACGTGGCCGACCGAGTTGAGGCCATCGAAGATGCTCTCGGGGACGTCGAAGCGACGCAGACCGAATTCGAGACGTGGATAGACGAGGAGTTTGACCAGATTGAGGCCCTCTTCGAACGGATCCTCGACACGGTCCGCGAATTCGACGACCGGATTGCGGAACTCGAAAGCACTGTCGACACTGTTGCCGACGCGAAAGAGGACCGCGAAACACTGGATGCCCTCCGGAGACAGGCCGTCCGGAAGGGTGTCGACACCGGCCGGTGCGAGAGCTGCGAAACGACGGTCGACCTGTCGATGCTGTCGAGTCCTATTTGTCCCTCGTGTGACGAACCGTTCCGGGATATCGAAGACACGGCGTCGTGGTACCCGTTTTCGAAGCCGACACTCCGAACTGGTACTCGACCCGCTCGACCGCCGCACCGCGACTAAGTGGCGGTTCTAAACGCTGTAAAATGAATCCAGCGGAGTGGGTAGCCGTCTAAGCGTGCGAGGAGGTCAAGGACGCGACACGGCCGGCCCGCCACGCGCCGAGCGTTCCGCCGAGGAGCGCGAACCCACAGGCGACACCCGCGCCGGCGACGTAGGCGTACGTCGGAACTTGGACGAGCCCCTCGAATCCCGTGACTGCGAGGGCGATTCGATTGAGACCCACGGCGAGGAGGGGAGTGACAGCGATCGCGAGCAGGTAGCCCGTGACGGCGATCGCCAGCGACTGGACGAGCGCGATACCGACGACGCTCCGGCGGGTCGCGCCGACCGCACGAAGGATGGACAGCGACCGCCGCTGAATGTAGATCATCGACAGCAGGACGTTCAAAGAGAGGACACCGCCGGCGAGAACGCCGAGACCGACCAGACTCACGCCCGCAGCGAGGACGACGGCCTGCCGTTCGAGCAGCGAGACGAGCTGCTCTTGGTTGGTTCGAAACGTGTACTCCGGGTGTTCGGCCGCGAGCTCGTCGCGAACCGCCGCGGGGTCCGTTCCGGGAGCTGTCTGGATCGTGATCAGCGTCGCCCGGTCGTCGTACGCGTTCCCGGTGAGCGTCTGGAGCTCGCTCAGCCGGATCGTCACCGTGCCGGTGCCGAGGAAGTTCTCGAACGTGGGCGAGATCCCGACCACCTCGAACTCGTTTCGCCGAGCGTTCGCGATGGTTCCCCCGACGTGAATCGTGTCGCCGACCGAGAGATCGAACTCCTCCGCGGTCTCGGGGGACACGACCGCTTGATGGGTCATCTCTCCCTCGTAGGTCCCGTCCGCGTAGTGGGTGTTCGGACCGGTGAGTCCTTTCCCTTCCCGGATCGACACGGAACTCCCACCTGCCCCCGGTACACCGCTCCCTACCGTCGTCTCGAACTCCTCGCCGTCCGTGCTCACGTAGACGACCTGGAACGCCATCGGAACCGCGGTCTCGACGTCCTCGTGGGCCGCGATCGCTTCCGAGAGCGGATGCGCGTTCGGGATCGGGTTCTGGAACCCGCCGACGGAGCCGGGCGCGATGTCGATCGGCCCCCCGGACACCCACAGGTCGCGGCCCGACTCGTCGAACATTTCGTTTCCCGTGGAGACCACGCCCGCGCCCACACCGGCGAGCAGCGTGACGGAGAGCACGGCCAGCGCCACCCCGACGACGGCGAAGACGGTTCGCATGCGGTCTGAGCGGAGCTGTCGGACCGCGATCCGGGTCACGCCGAGCGCCGCGCGAATTCGCGACATCATCCGAGCTCCCCCAGCGTGTCCGTTCGGACCGTTAGATACAGCGGATACGGAGCGGCACACAGGCCCACAAGAATCGCAACGACGAACGCGTAGCCGGGGACCGCCGGCGTGATCGTCGCCAACGACGGAACCCCGATCACGGAGGCCACTCCCACGTTCACCGCGAGCGTGGCGAGGATGCCGAGGCCGACGCCGAGAACGCCGCCGATCACGGCGACGGTGACGGTCTCAGAGATGACGACCAGCGCTTGGGTGCGTCTGGAAAAGCCGACGGCGTTGAGCACCGCAAGCTCGCGTCGCCCCGCGGTCAGCTCCAACCCCATCATCGTCCCGACGAACGCGACGCCGATCCCGCCGGCCACGACGGTGGCTGCGAGCGCCATCGCCAGCGGCAGGTTCGTTGACGTGGTCTGAAAACTGGTGAGGCCGGCGCGAGAGACGACCTCCGTGCGCGGGTAGACGGCGGCGAGCTCCGACTCCACGCTCGGGGCGGTCGTGCTGACGAGTATCTGGTCCGCTTCGTCCGCTTCCTCGAGTCCCGCCAGCGACTGTAGCTCCGCGAGCGGCATCGCGACCGCGGGCACTTCACCGAACCCGGCAGCCATTTCGCGGTCGTTGACACCGACGAGGGTGAGCGATCGGTTCGCGCCGCTGACCGCGGCAGTGTCGTTGACGCTGAGCGCGAGGCGGTCGGCGACCGCCGGCGACGCGACGAACTCACCGGTCCACGTGCCGTCATAGTCGCCGTCGGCGTAGTACGGATACGCCTCGTTCAACGGTCCGAGCCGCATGTCGGCGACGCGACGGTGGCCGTCGGGCGGCAAGACCCCGATCGCGATCACGTACTCCCGGTCACCGGTCGCTGGGTTCTCCAATCGAAGCGGCTGTAACGCGACAGGAGAGGCGTACTCGATCCGGTCGTCGGCGTTGAGATCCGCGGTAATGGTGTGTACTTGGCTGAGGCGAGCGCCTTCCGATTGTAGCGGGACGCTACCGCTGCCGCCGTCGTCCGGGACGATCCAGTAGTCGATGTCCTCGCTTTCGACCGTCGTACTGCCCGCGAGACCGATCGACACGCTCGTGACGACGACCAATAGCGCCACTGCGACGGCGACGCCGGCGATACAGACCCCCATGCGACCGGGAGCAACGCCGCGAAGTCGTCCGAACACGCGCCGCACCCCCAGTCCGATCACCGCCGCGGTTCGTCGGAGTAGCGGGCTCATTGCCGAATACCGTCACGTAGTCGGACGACTCGATCAGTGCGATCGAGCGTGTACTCGTCGTGAGAGGCCACGATGATGGCGCGACCGTCGCTCACGTCGGTGAGGAGATCGAGGACGCGCTCGCCGGTCTCCCTGTCGAGTTCGCCCGTCGGCTCGTCGGCGATGACGACGGCCGGGTCGGCGGCCAGCGCCCGGGCGATGGCGACACGCTGTTGCTCGCCGCCGCTGAGCGCGCTCGGATAATGCGACGCTCGGTCGTCGAGTCCGACGGCGTCGAGGAGTTCGCTCGCGCGAGACCGCCTGTCCGATCGAGCGACGCCGGCTTGGACCAGCGGGAGCGCGACGTTCTCGCGGGCGGTGAGCGCCGGGAGCAGGTGGAACCGTTGAAACACCATCCCGACGTTCTCCCGTCGGAAGGCCGTTCGTCGGCGACGCGACAGCGCGCCGACGGTCGTGCCGCAGACCGCTATTTCTCCCGTCGTCGGCGTGTCGAGTCCAGCGAGCAGATGGAGCAGCGTCGACTTCCCGCTCCCGCTCGGACCGGCCACGCCGACCACTTCGCCGCCGGCGACGTCGAGCGAAACCGAATCAAGGGCAGTTACGGTCCGTCCGTCGGGCGTAAACGGGCCGCCGTCGGAATCGTATCGTCGTGTGACCTCCGTACAGACAACGAGCGGTTGCGGTGAGGAGGGACCAGTCACTGCCAGACGATCCGTTTCGAATAAACAAAAAACCGACCGTCTCGGGGAGCCGTCACCGAGACACGCCGCCGTTTGGTCGACGTATCCGAATATCACCACAGATAGTAACAGGAAATCTACTATTTTAGAAAGCCGCTACATCGATTGAATCTATTTTCATATATAATAAATGGCTTCAAAAATCAATCTTAATAATTTCAGGATCGGTCTTTATACCCTGTACAGGCGATTTTTCGCATGAAAACAGATTTGTCAATCAAACTTTGTAATTTGGCTAAATCTGAGAAGGTACTCGCTCTCGTTCCGATATCGATGATCATGTCAATTATAATCATAATATTTAGCCTGTCTGAATCGACTCGCCGCACGCTGTCGTTCGCGTACGCTGAGCCGTCACTCTGGACCGCGTACACCGCCCCGTTCGTTCATCTCTCCGCAGCCCATCTCGCCGGGAACGTCGCCGTGTTTTTGCTCGTGTCCGGTGCATTCTACGCGCTCTCTCGTCACGTGCGGACTCCGTGGCTGTTTTTCAGTGCCCTCGTTGCCGCGCTGTCGATATTTCCCGTGACGTTATCGCTGCTCAATCTCGCCGTCCCTCGCGACGCGGTCACGTACGGATTCTCGGGGGTGAACATGGCGCTCGTTGGATTCCTCCCGGTTGCGATCGGAAGGTACATCGAGGCGAAACGTGGGCGGCCGATCGATACGGGACTGCTGCTCGCGGCGTTCTTCCTCTCGGTAAGCGGTATCGCGATCTTCGCAGTCCCGCGGTCGCCGCTCGCGTCAGCCGTCGGAACGGCCGGACTGACGCTGTGCGTCCTGTTCGGCGGGTCCGCTGTTCGTCAGGAACTCCGTCTGGCGGATTCCCGCGGACGGTGGCGGGCCTCCGCGTCCGATCCGGTAGTCATCGTCGGAATCGGGACGTGGATACTCCTGCTGGCGACAGCATTCCCACAGACCGTGGCCACGGACGGGAGCGTCACGAACGTGTACGTCCACTTCGTCGGGTACGCCCTCGGCTTCATGACCGCGTACCTCGCGCACGAGTGGAAACTCTTCGAAAATCGCGTCGAAAAACGGGTCGACACCGGCCGGCTAGGGTCGTCGTGAGCTACTCCTCTCGGCGCGCGTACAGCGCGACGGCCGCCACCGCGGCGAGCACGAAGACCACGAGGATGACGACGACCGGAGAGAAGCCGCCCGGCTCCTCGGTCGGCCCGTCATCCGTTCCGTCACCGGTCCCGTCACCGGTCCCGTCACCGGTCCCGTCGCCGGCCGGTTCCTCGACGTCGAACGAGACGGTCGCGGTGTCCGTCTCTCCCGCGTCGTTCGTCACGGTCAGTTCGGCCTCGACCGTCCCGGGCTCGTCGACGGTCGCCGTGACCGTCTCCCCGGTGAACGTCTCGCCCGCGATGGACCACTCGTAGGAGACGATCTCGCCGTGCTTCGTCTCGGAGTCGACCCCGGACAGCGTGACCTCGTCGCCGGTCTCGACGGCGTCCGAGTCTACGCTGATCGTGGCGTCCGGTTCGCTCACAGCGCTCACCGAGAACACGGAGAACCCGGGCGTCTCCGCGGTGACGGTGATCGTGTCGCCGCCCACCTCCGCGACGGTTGTCTCAAGCGGCTCCTGACCGTCGTCGACGCCGCGGAAAACGCGGATTTCCTCTGGCGTCGCGTCGATCGCGTCGAGCTGGTCTCGTGAGACGGTGAACTCAATCGTCGCGGGCGTGTCCGCGGCTGACACGCCGATGTCCTGAACCGCAACGGCGGATCCGGGCGCGTCGATCGTGTCCGGATCGATGTCGGACACCCGGACATCCCCGATGTCCTGGTCGGTCTGGAACGTTATCATCTCGACGCTGCCGGCCGTCTCAAACTCGGCGACCTGCTGGTCCGTAGCCGGATCGAGTACTGGGGTGACCGTTTCGCTTGCGGTCACGTCGACATCCGCGGGCGGCTCGGGCGGCTCGGACGGTTCGGGAGCGATACCGCCGCCGCCACCGCCGCCACCGCTACTGGGCGAGTCGTCGTCATCGTCGTCGTCGCTCTCTGCGGTGACTTCTAGCGTGTCGATGGACGTCCCGTCGACCTCGACGTCGAAGGTGCCGGGATCGTCCGGTGTGAACGTGAACTCGACCGCGGTCGAGTTACCCGCATCGACCGGAACGGTTTGGTTGTCGACTGTCGTTCCGTCGAGGGTGAGATCGAAGTCACGTTCGCCGTACGCATCGCCCGTGTTCTCGACATCCACGGTCGCCGTCACCTCGGTACCCTCTGTAACGGAGTCCGAACTCAGGCTTCCGCTCACTGCGCGGAGGTTCGACTGCGGGTCGGTGACCGCCAGCTCGCCGATCGATGTTCCGTCGACCTCGACGTCGAAGGTGCCGGGATCGTCCGGTGTGAACGTAAACTCGACCTCAATCGAGTTACCCGCATCGACCGGAGCGGTTTGGTTGTCGACTGTCGTTCCGTCGAGGGTGAGATCGAAGTCACGTTCGCCGTACGCATCGCCCGTGTTCTCGACATCCACGGTCGCCGTCACCTCGGTACCCTCTGTAACGGAGTCCGAACTCAGGCTTCCGCTACCGCCCACGACGTTGAGGTTCGACTGCGATTTCTCGACGACGATGGCGAACTGCGAGAGGTCGTCAGTCGTTGCCTCGTACGTGTAATCGGTCCGTTCCTCGCTCACGAGTTCGGTTCCGCCACTGACCGATTCGTAGCTGGACCCGTCGTACCGGAGCAGTTGGACGTCCTCCTCGCTAGCATCCGCGAGGGCGGCCTTGCTCACGCGGAAGGTGAACGTGTTGTTCGTCAGCGCGCTCGACGAGAGGTTCGACTTCGTCGCGGAGACGTAGCGGACCGCTTCGTACTCCTCCGAGTCGAGTTCCGCGCCGAAGGCGTCGGGCGACCCGTCGATGCTGAGGTTGAAGTCGCTGTCAGTCTCCACGTACGGCTGGGTGCCGGTCACTTCTGCGTCAGCGTCCGGGTACGGGCTGAACGACCGGTCTGGCTGAAGTCCGGGGTTGACGTTCTTGTACGAGAGTTCGGCGCTGCCGTACTCGACGGTGACGATCGTCTCGGAGTTCGAGAGGAACACCGACTTGCCGGGTTGGCGCGGGTCGGTCGTGATGACGTTCAGCGACCCGTACTTCGCGCCCGGGATCTGCGGCGTCAGCTCGACGGAGACGGTCGTCGAATCGCCCGGTTCGAGGACGTCCGCTCCGGCGTCGGTCACGGTGAATTCGTTGCCGATGCCACCCGAAGCGGCCACGGCACGGAGGGTCACGTTTGCGGTCGCGCTGACGTCGTTCGTGATCGTCAGCGTCCGCGTGGACGTGTCACCGATCGAGGTGGCTCCGAACTGGACTGCGTCACTGCTCACCCGGATTTCGGGCGTCTTACCCGTACCGCTGAGGCCGACTTCGAGGGTGCTCTCGTCAGCGTCGGGATCGTCGCTTCTCACGAGGAGCCGCGCAGTCTGTGCGGTGCCGTTCTTCGCATCCTCGACGTCGTCCGTCGGCGGGGAGAAGGCCACCTCGACGTCACGGCTGCTCCCGGGCTCGATCGTGAGCGGCGAGCCGTCAGAGATGGACGGCTCGGTCACGTTGAACTGGTCCGAGTTGGTCCCGGCGAGTGCCAGATCGGACACGTTCAGCGGTGCGTTGCCGGGGTTGGAGACCGTGAGCGTCGTGGTCGTGGTCGTGCCGAGCCGCGTCCGGTCGAACGTGAGGCTCTCCGCGTCGAGTTCGATATCCTGCTCGACCCCGGTCACACCGAGGCTAGCCGTGGTGGTTCCCGACCGAGCCGTGTCGATCTCGAGCGTCGCGGTCGCGCTCCCGGTCACGCTCGGAGCGGACTCGACGGTGAAGGTTCTGGTGCTCGAACCGTCGGCGGGGACCGTGCCGGTCGACAGGCCGCTCACCGAGAAGGCGGAGGCGTCGTCGCCGGTCACGGAGATGCTCGTGATTTCGAGCTGCGCAGTCCCGTCGTTTGCGAAGGTGAACGTCTGTTCGCGGCTACTGCCCAGCTGGACCGAACCGAAGTCCTTGGTAGACGGGGAAAGCGAGGCGTTGCCGGCGATGCCGTCGCCGGTGAGCGGGACCGAGAGGTCGCGGTCGTTCGAGGTGAGTTCGAACGTCGCGCTGTAACCGTCGGCCTCTTCGTCCGGCCCGAACGCGACGGAGTACGTCTCCGTCTCGCCGCGGGAGAGCGACGTCGATTCACCGCTCACGACGGTGAAGGCGTCGGAGCCGCTGATACTCGACGCGTCGATTTCAAGCGTCGCGTTCCCGTCGTTGGTGACGGTGAGGGAGCGCCGCGCAGAGCTTCCCGTGCGGACGTCACCGAAGTTCCCGTCCAGAGTGGTGTTGCTGAGGACGGGCTCGATACCCTCCGTGGCGAGGGTGACGTTCGTATCGCCCGCCGGGTCGTTCGACCGGATCGTGAGGTTCGCCGTCTGCTCGCCGGTCTGCGTCGGTTCGGCCACGACTGTGATGGTGCGAGTCGCACCGGGAACGACCGTCGATTCGTCGTCTGCGACGCCGTCCGCCACGCGGAACTGATCCGTGGACGTCGTGACGTCCGTGACGTCGAGCGCCTCGCCGCCGTCGTTCGTGAGTTCGACCGCCGTCGACGCGCTCGTCGTGTTAGTCTGAACTTGGCCGAACTGTATCGAGTCCGAGTCGGAATCGACCGCCGCGCTCGGGGCCGAGCCGACGCCGGTCAGCGAGACTTCAACCGTGTCTTCGTCGGGATCGTTCGTCTCGATCGCCAGGGTGGCCGTTTGGTCGCCGGTATCGTCGGGGTCGAAGCCGACGGTGACGCCCTCGGAGTCGTCGCTCGAGATGTCGGTTCCGTCAGTCGGTGCGTCGGTGATCGTGAAGGCGTCGGTTGCGTTGTCGGTGATGGATACGTCCTCAACGGTGAGGTTCGTCCCCGACCGGCCGTCGTTCGTGATCTGGATCGTGTTCGACGCGTCTTCGTCTTCGACGATGTTCACGTACCCGAACCGGAGGTCGGTATCGGAGACCGCGACGTCGGGCGGTGTCGCCTCACCGGAGAGCGAGACCGCGAACTGACTGGGTCCGGTGACATCGCCGCTCGCGGCGAAGGTCACGGTCGCCGAGTGACTCCCGTCTGCGGTCGGTTCGAACGCGATCGTGACGTCTGCCGTCTCGCCGGCCGAGAGCGAGTTCGGAAGGGTGGAGCGGACGGCGAACTGCCCGGCGCCGCTGCCGCTCGTCGAGTCGACACGGAGCCCGGTGAGTTCCTCGGTGCCGTCGTTTTCGAGCGTGACGGTCCGCGTGACCGAATCGTCCTCACCGATCGTCCCGTACTCGATGGTGCCGGTGTCACCGGCGAGGTTCGTCGTCTCACCGGAGCCCTCCAGCGTGACGTTGATCGTCTCGCTGGCCGGATCGTTCGTTCCGAGCGTCAGGTTCGTGGTCCGATCTCCGGGGTTCGTCGGCGTGAACCGGACCGGGATCTCGCGGTCCTCGTCCGGCTGAATCGTGATCGTGCCGGGCGAGCCGACGAGCTCGAAGTCCGGGTTCGAGAGCGCGTTCGCCGTCTCGATTTCGAGTTCGGCGTCGCCCTCGTTCTCGATGACCGCCGCATCGGTAGCCGACCCGCCCACGGCGACGCTCCCAAAGGTGAGGTTGGCGCCGTCGGCCGGCGTGGTCACGTTGGCCGTCGCAGTGAGCGTCGTCGCTGAGAGGTTCAGCGTGCCGTTCGCGACGTCCGGGTCGTTCGTGTCGAAGGTGACGTTCGCCGTGGGTGAGGAGCCGTCCGGCGTCACTTCCACGGTGACGAACTCGGAGGCGCCGGGACCGAGAGTGATGTTGTCGCCCTCGCTACTGACCGTGAACGTGCCGTTCGACTCGTCATCGACGGCGGGCGTCACGTTCAGCTCGGCCGTCCCGGTGTTTTCGATGAGGACGCTCGCGCTCTCGTTGGTGTCCTGCGTGACCTCGCCGAACGAGTACTCGCCGCTCGGGTCGGTCAGGAGTTCGCCGCCGAGCCTGGTTCCGCTCGCGCCGACCGTCACGGTTCCGCGGAACGGATCGGTCGAGACCAAGCGCAACTGACTACCGTACGTTCCGGGTCCGCTGTCAGTGAAGGTCACGTCGACGGTCGTGCTGTTCCCCGGATCGACGCTGGTCGCTTCTGCTGAGCTGTCGAAGCTGCCCCTCAGTTCGGTTCCGAACCGGAGTTCGCTATTCCCGGTGTTGGTAATATTGACGGTCTCCGTCGGCGCTCCCACTTCGGTGTCGGGGAAGGTGATCGAGGACCTGTTGAGGGAAATCCCGGGCGCGGTGCCGGTGCCAGTGAGATTGACTTCCCGGACGGGGTTGCTCGGGGTATCGGCGCGGAAGCGGAGCGTCGCCGAGGCGTCACCGCGCTCGGTCGGTGTGTAGGTGACGGTTATTTCCCCGGAACTGTCCGCGGTGATGGAGTCGGGCGCGTCTTCGACCTCGAACTGGCTCGCGTCTTCGCCGCTGACGCTGGCGCGACCGAGCGAGATCGGACGGCCGCCGTCGTTGGTGATATCGACGGTGACGGTCCCTGCGGTTTCGCCCGCCGGATCGGCTCTGACTTCACCGAAGTCGACGTCTGCCTCGGTCGTGATCGGATCCGTGACGTTGACTTCGACGGTGTCGCGCTCATACGCGACGTCGTCGGTGCCAGTCTTCCTCACCACGGCGGTGTAGTTCCCGCTCGTCCGAACTGTCGTGTTAGCGTCACCGATGACGTTCGTGGAGACCCGCTGGTCCGCAATCGCGATCGTCGCATCCTGGACGTCGGCGCCGGTCTCGTTAGTGACAGTGAACTCAACGTCCTCACCGGAGGCGACGGTCGACGTCGATGTCGCTAGGGAGAGCTGAACTTGGTCGCGCGCGACTGAGATATCGGTCGGCTCGAAGTCGTCGATTGCGACCGTGCTCGTTCCGTTCGTTTCGGGAACGAACGTGAAGTTCGTCGAGTTGGTCGCGCCGGCCGCGACATCGACGGTCCGACTCTCTTCCTCGGCACCGTCGGCGAAGAAGTCTACCGTGACGTTATCGTCGATCCCACCGCGGTTCACCACGTTCGCCTGCACGCGGACCGAGTCGTCCACTGAGATCGCGGTGTCGTTCACGGTGTAGTTCGTGACGCTCGCCGCGGGATCAACGGTAACGGTCGACTGCCGGGTCACGTCCGTCTCGTTGTGCGAAACGGAGAGGGTCCGTTCCTCGGTCCGGTTGAGCTGTGTCGAGAGCGTCACCGTCGGCGCGTCGCCGGCGGGTATCGTCTCGACGGACGAGTTCACCGTCTCCCCGTCGGCATCAAGGGTGACGTTCCGGACAGCGGAGATTCCGCCAGTGTTCAGCAGATCGACCTCAACGGAGACGTTCTCACCCGCGTACACCGTGTCCGCAGCCACGTCAGCACCGAGCAGTCGCACGTCCGCCGGGCGGTTGACCGTGAACGTCGCGCTGGCGGGGGTGTACGTGGTCTGCGCACCGTCTTTTGTCACAGAGGCAGTGGTCGTCCCGGAGGCGAAGCTCGCGTTCGCCAGTCCGCTGGCGTTCGTCTCGAGGACCTGACCGCTGGCGACGATCGTCGCGTCCTCGACGGCACCACCAGTGCCGTTCGTGACGTTGAAGCGGACGTCGTCAGCCGTCGTCGGGTTCGGCGTTTCGACCTCGATGTCGAGATCCTCAATGCGTTCGGTGACGAGGACGCTCGTCTCGGCCTCGTCGTTGACCGCGACGTCCGTCGCTCCGACCTCATCGAGCGTCGGGGTGAACTCGACGGAGGTCACGTTGCCCGCGTCGAGTTCTGACGCAGAGAGGGTCTCGTTGTCGACTTCAGTACCGGCTGGGCTCACTACGCTCAGGTTCACCAGGAATCCGTCGGAGTCGCGCGTCGTCCCACGATTCTCCACGGTCGCGTTGACAGTGATGTCATCGCCAACCGTTACCGACGTGTCAGAGACCGTGTAGTCGGTCACGACCGTTTGCGGGTCGATTTCGACCGGACCGGCCACTTCGTCGCCAACGGAGAGGGTTCGCGTTCCGGTAGTGTCGAACGTCGCGTTCAGCGTGATCGTGGTCTCGTTACCGCCACCGAGCTCTTCGACCGTTTGATTGGCGAGAACCTCACCCGAATCGCCGGTGAGATTGATTGTCTCGGTCCCGGACAGGTCACCGTTGTTGACGACATCGGCCTCAACCGTCACGTTGTCGCCGGTGAACGCTTGCGTGACTAGTCTGTATGCGTCGTCGACTTCGATGTCGGTCTCTTCTTGAACGGTTACGTCCACCGAGTCGCTGTTGTAGCTCGTTTGAGTATCGGATTCTTTCGTGGCGACCACCGTGTAGTCGCCGGGGGCGAGCTCGTCGGGCGTGCTGATGTTCGCCGTCCCGTCGGTGACATCGGTGGTATTGCCGTCGATCTCGAGCGTCGCGTCGACGAGATTTCCATCGGCCCTGACGGTGACGTTCAACTCTTGCCCTTCAGTCACCGTCGCGGGGTTCGCCTCCACCTGAAGATCCTCGACCGCGTTGGCGACCGTAACCGACCGGGTGAATGAATTCTCCGGTCCTTCGACCGAGATGGTGACATCGTCATCGGGTGCGAACGTCTCGGAAATGGTCACCGATTCGCCGGCGGAAATGTCTCCCGTAGTCGGCGCTCTCGTTTCGTCGCCAGCGGTGATATTGACCGTGACCTCGTCCTCGTCCGCGGTGGTTCCGCGGTTCGTGACAGTAGCGTTGACGAGGACGGCGCCTTCGGTGGTAATCGCCGTCGAGTTGACCGAGACGTCGGTCACCACCGACTGCGGAAGAACCGCAACGTCCCCGGCTTCGACGCCGTTGACGCTGAGAGTCTCCGCGTCGGCGGTCGTGTTGAGCTGCGTCGTCAGCGTGACAGTACTCGACTCACCCGCACCGAGCGTCACATTGCGCGTTTCGACCGTCTCGCTCGAGGCGTTCGTAGCGTTGAGTTCGATGGTGCCCTCGACGCCGCCGTCGTTCTCGACGGCCGCGAAGACCTCGACATCGTCGCCGACGACCGCTTGGTCAGTCGGGAGGAAGGCGTCAGTGACGGAGAGGGCCGCCGGTTCCCGGACCCGCACGCTCGTCGAGGCGCGCTCGAAGGACCGGTTCGCGGTCTGGTCGTTCGTCGCACGGGCGGTGTACCGATCGGCGTCGTCGAACGTGGTCACGTTGGTTCCCTCAGACCCGGTCGTGAGGGTCTTCCCGGCCACGCGGATCGTCGCTCCCTCGATCGGCTCACCGTCGGCCTCGACGGTGAACTGAACCGGATCGCCGGTCGTCGTCGAAGCCGTCGCGTTCGAGGTGATCGTCAGCCCGACGCTCTGGCGGTCGACCGTCACCGTTCTCGCGGTGAGACCGTCGACGGAGACGCTCGTCTCTCCGAGTTCGGTTCCGGTCGTGTCGAACGCCAGGTCCACCGTCTCAGTGCTACCGCCGGAGACGTTCTCAGCCGTCTCGATGGCCACCTCCGTCCCGTTGACGTTCAGCCGGACCGTCTTGTTAGCCGAGGCCGATCCGCGGTTCTCGACGGTCGCAGTTACGATGAGTTCGTCGCCGATCGTGACGGTCGACGGAGCCGCGAATTCGGTCGTCTGAAGCGCCGGATCGACCGTGATCTGTTCCGTCTCGTCTTCAACGTTGATGGAGAACTGACCCGCCGTTTCGTTCGCGGTGGGCTCGAACACGAGCGTCTGGCTCTCGCTCCCGTTCAGTTCGGCGGTTGTCTTGTTGATCGGAGTGTCCTGGAACGCGAAGTTCACCTCCTCGGAGCCGCGGAGGTCGCCGACGTTTTCGACGGTCACCTCGACGGTCAGGGTCTCGCCGGTGAAGATCTGTTCCCGCAGCGGCGAGACGTCGGTCACCTGGATATCCGTGGGCGCGTTGACCCGAATCTCGACCGAATCATCGAGGTAGGCCACGCTATCGTTCGACGGCTTGGTCGCCGTCGTGGTGAACTCGCCCGCCTCGTCGAAGGTGTAGGTCGCCGTCCCGTCGTCACCGGTCGTGATCGCTTTGCCGTCGACGTCGATCGTTGCGTTCACCCGCTCGGCGTCAGTCTCGGTTTCAACGGTGAACTCAACGGTGTCGCTCTGGTTGATCTCTCCCTCCTCATCCGTTATGTTGGTGGTGAGGCGTAGCTGTCGTTCGGCGGTATCAACGCCGATGGAGGCAGGCGCTGTCTGGATTTCACCGTCGATGTCGGCGTCGCCGACGGTTATCCCCCGGATACCCGAGGTGTCGAAGCTGGTGGTGAAGTTCAGCGACGTGGTCTCGCCCTCGTCGAGAGTTCCGTTCTCAGTTGCGTCGATCGGTTCGCCGTCGACGTACACCGTCGCGTTGTACGCGCGCTGGACGTCGTCCGTGTTGGTGACCGTCGCGTTGATCGTGACGTCCTCTCGCGTCTCGGGGTCGTCCGGTGTGACCGAGAGGTTACCGTACGCGAGGTCGGACGGCTGGAGGACGTAGAGGTCGACTGAGTCGCTGTTGTACGCGGTGTTCGTCGTCTCGTTCGTCGCCTTGGTCGCGGTTGCGGTGACTTCATCGTCACCGGTCACCGGAACGACCGCCACCCCGGAGTCGTTCGTTGTCGCCTCCGCTCCGCCCACCGTGACCGTCGCGCCCGAGATCGGGTTGCCATCGGCCGTCGCGTTCGTCACGTTGAAGCGAACGTCGGTGCCGTTCACCGGTTGGGTCACGTTCGCGCTGAGATTGAGGTTGACGGTTTGGTTACTGACCTCGATACTCAGGGTATCGAGCCCCGAGTCAACGAGCGTCAGATCGTACGTGCCAGTGTTTTCGAACGAGGTCTCGAACTGGACCGACTTCGCTTCGCTGCCGTTGAGAGTGACCGAATCGTTCAGCGTGGCTTGTTGCTCGCCGTCCAGTGCGACCGCGAGCGTCGCGTTGACCGTCGTTTGGACGTCGCCGACGTTCTCGACGTCCGCGGTCACGTTGACGGACTGGTCAGCTTTGACGGCTGTAGCCGAGGGCTGAAGGTTCGAGTACTCGATCGTCGCCGGTCTCTCGACCGTCACCGCCCGCGTGTCTTCGGCGTCACCGGCCCGAACCGTGACGTTGGGTTCACCGAAGTCGTCCGTTTCGGTGGTGACGGTGAAATTGAACTCTTTGGTCTCCCCGCCTTCAATCGTAACGTCCCGTTCGGTCTCGCCGTCGACGAGCGTCCCGTTGAACTGGAACTCGACGTCTCGCGTCGCGTTCGCCTCCCCGTCGTTCGAGACGTTTGCCGTGACGTTGAGCTGCTCGCCGGCGACGATCGGGGCATTGGTTTCGGTTATGTCGACCCCGATGTCGGCTGCTTCGATCACGTCGAAATCCAAGCTGTCTTCGGTATCCTCCGAAGAGACTGTCACAGTATAGCTACCCGAAGTCAAATCGTCAGCCGAGAGGTTGACCTCAACAGACTGACTCTCACCGGGGGCAAGCGTAACGCTCTGTAGCGGGAATCCATATCCGCCGGATCCGCCGTCCACCGCAACGGTAATCTCTTGGGTGTCTTCGACGCCTCCGTCGTTAGTGATGTTCGCGACGACGGTCAGGTTCTCGTCTTCAACGACCTCCGTGTCCGAGGCGCTCTCGTCGATATCGACGGTGAAGTTCGCACCGGAGAGGAGACTGACATCGACCGGCTCGTAATCGTCCTCTGTCGTGACCGCGTACGAGAGCGTTTCGCCGGCGTCTTCCTCGTCGGTCCCGACGACCAACTCGACCGTCTCCGTATCGCCGGATGCGATCGAAACGTCTTCTGCGACGTCGACGGTTTCGTTGCTGCCTTCGACTTCGTCGTCTTCCGGCGGATCCACTAGCGTGACATCCTGCGTGCCGTTGACGTCTCCGACGTTCTCGATGTCGGCTTCGATCGTCGCATTCGTGCCGGATACGACGTTCTCGACGGATTCGGCTTGGACGATGTCGAACTCCGCCGGGGACTGTACCGTCACGGTGGTCGAGTTCGAGGCGTCGCCAGCGCGCACTGTGACGTTGGGTTCGCCGATATCGGATTCGCTGGTCTCAGCGGAGAAGTCGAACGTGGTGGACTCCGACGCGTTGAGTGCGATGTCCTCGTCCGTGGTGATCGTCGTCCCGTTGAACAGGAACTCGACGTCTTCTGTGCCCGCGGCCCCGCCCACATTTGAGACGGTGGCGGTCACGTTGACGACGTCACGGGCGACGACCTGATCGTCGACAGAAGTGAGATCGACCTGGAAGTCCGGTCCGGGGAGGACTTCGATATCTAGCGAATCCTCTGAGTCTTCCGAAGAGACGGTGACCGTGTAGTTGCCGGAATCGAGACTGACGTTCTCGAAGGTGAAGGAGACGGGTTCGGTCTGATCCCGGTCAAGTGTGAGCTCCTCGGAGACGGAGGTTCCGTTGAACTCGGCTGTAATCTACTTCGTCCCGCTGAGGTTGCCGACGTTCGTGACGTTCGAGACGACAGTCAGATCGCCGTTTTGCCCGACCTCTGTGTCCGAGGCGCTCTCGTCGATATCGACGGAAAAGTTGGCGGGCTCCTCGTCGGTGACGGTGAGGGTTATGCTATCTGCTTCTCCAGGATTCTGTGTTGGTACAGCGGAGATATTGTAATCTTCTCCCAGTTCGAACGGTTCACTGCTGAACCTTCCAGTGCTTATCGCTGCATTCTTGGTGTTAACAGAGAAGTTGATGCTCTGTGATTCCCTCGCACCGAAATCGATATTTTTAATTTTTGGTTTCTCTGCGCTTGTATTGATAATTAGATTTCCGTCTGCGCTTAGTTCGAATGATTCACTCGTTGAACTGTAACCGAAGTTTTTCACGTCTGCCTCAACAGTGAATTCGCCACCAGGCTGAACTGTTGTGTCCGAGGCCGCTTCGTCGATGTCAGATGTGACGTACGGATCGATCTCCTCCTGAAGCGAGATCCCGTCCACTTTGGTCGTACTCAGCTGTCCGGTTTCGTTCCCCTGCGCGATGTGGATAATTGAGTAGTTGCCTTCGCTAAAGTTCCCCTGTGTTTCGAGCTCAAACGTCGTTTCGGGGCCCGTGTCGGATTTGGCAACCATCGAAATGTTGAGAACATCATCGCCCGTGGGAGTATTATTCAGGTCACCACCTACTTCTCCGGAGACGAAGTCCAAGACATCACCGGGAGTCATGACAGTGCCGGGACCGTCATCTCGCTCACTAAGCTCGCGCCCCAGTATCGAGACGTTATCGTCGATCCGCCTCGGGCCCTCTACCGCTGTAAAGGTTGTTTCTGTGCTGATATCATCGACACTGAGTTCCGAAACGTTGTTGGCGACAAGATCGATTTCCTGATTACCCAGATCGCTCTCCTCGTAGAGCAGAGCAACCTGTTGGATGTTTTCATCTTGGAAGTTCGCGTTCGCTTCGAACTCGATAGTTTCACCGAGCCGGTATTCCGGCCGATCCGGTCGTTCAACCGTAGATCCCGTGTCTTGAACCGTTGCCATCGCGATTCCGACTGCTCGCGTTCGACTGAAGTCTTCGAAGTCCGCAACCGTGCCGTTGGTGATGGGCATTCCATCTTGGTTAACTACGAGGAACACATAGTCTCCAGCACCATTGGCGTCTTCAGACGGATTAAATCGGACCTCCTCTGTTTCACCAATCGTGAAGTTCTGGACGACAGTGGCGTTTTCTCCTTCAACTAGTTCATTAAATTGGGTGACTTGGCCTAACCCCTCCTGTTGAATATTGGTTTTAACGGCGACAACTTTCGCTTGAGAGCCACCAAGTCGAGGGTTTGCTTTGAGAGGACTTGCAGAGAATCCACCGAACTTAATCGTAATGTCATCATTCGCGCCATAGACGGATACGCCGGCTTCTCCTGTAGGCACTGTTTGAGAGATTGGAATTGAGGCATCCCCAAATTCAGACACAGCAATGCGTGTTTCTGGAACATTAGTCGTCATTCCAGTATTCGTTCCGGGGACAGATCGCGTTGCTGCGATTGCCCCGGGCCAAAGATCGAGATTAGATTCGACGTTTATGAATTCAACACCGCTACCGATCGGATCCGCGAGAGTATCAAAAGTCGAGATGTCTCCCCGAACGTTGGTCGCGTTGTCTCTTTCGACGACAGCGCGGAATTCGTACGTTGTCTCTGGTTGGAGGAACCGAGCCGTCGTATTAAATGTAGAACCGTTTTGAACGATTTGAGATTCAGTCTCAGTAAAGTTTGTCTCGCTGCTTTCACGGAACTCGAAGTGGACCGTCGCATCTTCAGATGAGCCCGCGTTCCGAAGTTCGCCGCGGAGGACCTTGGCGTAGGCTAGTTGATTGCCACCTAAGTCACCATCAATTGCGTCGAGTGTTGTGACATTAATGCTATAAGTGGTATTCTCAGTCTGTAAGGTAGTCGATTGGGTGTCGGTGTCACTATCCGACGTCGACGACCCATCATCTGTCGTGTTCGTCGACGACCCATCATCTGTCGTGTTCGTCGACGACCCATCATCTGTCGTGTTCGTCGACGNGTTCGTCGACGACCCATCATCTGTCGTGTTCGTCGACGACCCATCATCTGTCGTGTTCGTCGACGACCCATCATCTGTCGTGTTCGTCGTTGACTGGTTCTCCTCTACATCGAACTGAGCGTCGAGTTGCTCGCCTCCCCCGTCGAGCTCCTCGACGCTTTCGCCCCCGGAGGCGACGGCCCCGGATGGCATCATAGATGTAACCATCATGAACGCGAACATGATGGCAAGAACCTGCTCACGGCTCGGAAGTGGCATGTAAGTGGATACTACAGTCAATTGGCATAATAGTTTCCCTTAGCTGATTAGTACGGATCTACTCGCCGGTTCCTTTCTGGCTATCTCACCGCAGATATCCGCCAGAAAAGCTAGATAGGAGAGATATAGACTTAGTTGCGATCCGTCTAAATCAACCAGTAGAGAACGTTTCAAATAATACGAGACTTACGATCGCTCCGAGTTGAAACGAGTAGTCACAAAAACTATATATATCGAATGCCGAGGCGAGGATAATGAGATCGGGTTCAACGCGGGCTCTCCTCCTCGCTATAGTCGTTCTTTGTTCGGTCGTATTCGGGGCGGTAGCGGTAGCCACCGCGGCGGAACACTACGACGTGACCTCCGCGGGGAGTATCGACGTCCCCGATCGGACGGTCTCCCTCAACGGTCAGGACTTCGATATCGAATCCGTCGGATACGCGACGCCCGGCGAAACCATCGAGGCGACGGCGCAGGCGCCGGCCGAGAAAGACTACATATTGTATCTATACAACAACCAAGTGGAGCGAGTCGACTTCAGCCGAATGACCGGTAACGACTCGGCGTCGTTCCCGACAGACGGGCTCGACCCGGGGACTTACGTGCTCGTCGTGCGTGCGGATCGCGAGTACAAGGTCATTCATCCGGTTGTCGTCGCCGGGTACGAACCGACTGTCGACACCTCGGGAGCGGTGACACCCGGCGAGTCGTTCACGGTTGAGATCGATCCTGACGCCAGGGAGTACGAGAACGCACCGACGATGGACTCGATCACCGTCGTCCGGACCGAAGACGGCGAGGCCGTCGAAGATGTCGAAGCGACACCCGTCGAAGGTTCAGACACCTACGAGGCCGAACTCACCGCACCTGACGAGGAGGGAGAGGTACGGTTGTTGACGACCGTCCTCGGCGAGGAGTCGATCGCGTACACTTCGGAACAAGAGATACTTGGAGTCATAGACACCACTCTCACGGAGTCGGCGTTCGAGGTGACGATCGACGAGGCGGCCTCCACGACAGAGGTTACCGAGAACGAAACTGTCGAGATCGTCGCTGACGTCGAGAACACGGGTGATTTCACCGGTCAAGAGACCGTCGAACTACTGATCGACGGCGACGCCGTCGACGACGCCACCGTGTCTCTCAACGGGAGCGAAAGCGACGCCGTGACGCTGACGCACGACGCTGGTGATATCGGCGAAACGAGTTACACGGTCTCTTCGTCCGATAGCACGGACTCCGTGGACGTGACCGTCACGGAATCGGACGAAACCGACGGAACGGACGGTGGCGACGCGGCCGACGGACCGGAGAACGGCTCCGATACCGGGGATACGGACAACGGAACCACTGACGGTGGATCGATAGACGAGGGATCCGACAACGAGACCAGCGGTAGTGGGCCAGTGGACGATGGGTCCGACACCGGAGAGACTGACGAGGGCTCGGACCGTAACAGTACCGACAACGATGACCGATCGGTGAATGGCACCGATAGCGAGGGAGGGGCTTCGAATGACACCGAGACGGCGAGCGACGACTCCGAGGGCAGCGACGGACAGGACTCGGACTCGTCGAGCGACACCGACGATGACGACGACGTCATCGAGCCGGCCGAGCCGACCGAAGAAGAGGCCTCGCCGGTGTCGGCACCGCTGACTGGCTTCCCGCACTTCGTCGCAGCCGTACTCGTGATCGGATTGCTCGCTCGCACCCGAAGGAGCTAACAGTCGTAATCTGTGTTCGCTCGTGAGCCGCCTCGGGGTCAAGCCCCGAGGCACTCGCCTTGCTTATCTGTAGACGGTTTAGACGCGATCGGATGAGCTGACGGATCACCGCTTCGATCCGCTCGGGGAGACCGATAAGTCATCCAAGATCCGTTCCGTGCCGGGTGAAGCAACGATAAATCTGGGTATTCACTAAGTCAACCCGGGATGAAGCCGGAGCGAGACGGCAGTCAATCAACGTATCTCGACAACGGACCTCGTCTCATCGGAAAAAGAAAGTTACCCAGCGACGCCGTCGACGAGCGACGGTCCCGACCGCTGGCCGACACCGCCTTGCCGGTCAGTCGCGACCACGGACCATGAGGGCCGAAACAAGCAGGGCGATGAGCGCAGTGATCGCCCCAAAGCCGGGAACCTCGTCGCCAGTTCCTGCCTCCTCAATGACGACCTCCACCTCATCGGTCGTCGTCTCGCCGGTCACGGTATCCGTCGCAGTCAGCGTGACCGTGTACGTGCCTGCGGTCTCGTACTCGTGGGCGTTGAGATCGCCGGTTCCGGTGATACCGTCACCGAAGTCCCACTCGTAGGTGACGTCCGCAGTCCGGTCCTCACTCGTGCTGTTGTATGTGTCGAACTCGATCGTATCGCCGACCGACGCACTCGTTCGCCTGGCCGTGATCGCCGCATTGACCGGTTCGACGACCCTGACCGCTATCCGATCCGTGTCGGATGCGCTGTCGTTCTCCACGGTGAGCGTCACGTTGTACGTCCCGGTGGCGTCGTACGCGTGGATGATGGTCTGACCCGTCGCGTTCGCGGTCGTCTCGTCGCCGAACGTCCAGTTGTACGTGAGGCCGTCGCCCTTGCTGGCCGACGCGGTGAAGTTGATTGCCTCGCCGGGGTAGACACCGGTCTGGTTCGCACTAATCACGGCGTCGACGCTCGGTTCGGGTTCGGTCGGCTCATTCTCGTCTCCGTCATTCCCCCCGTTGTCACCGTCACCGCTAGCGTCCACGAACACCGTCGCGTCTCGGGTGACGACCGGAAGAGATTCGTTGCTCTCGTTGAGCGCGTTCGCCTCCTGAAACGCCAGTTCGGCCTCGGCTGACTGGTCGATCGACTCCGCGGCGGTGAACTCGGCAGTCACGAGCGTCTCGTTGCCGGCCGTGCCATCGATGTCGTTCGTGGAAATACCGACATCGAGGGTTCCGTTCTCGTTGTCGACGTCCTCGACCGATATCGCGTCGGCACCGAGGAACGACCCCGCTTCGACCGACGTGACGTTCAGGAGATCTGGGGCGAACGAGACGACGAAGTCGGCCGAAGTGACGTTCTCCGGCGTGTCGACCGTCACGTTCGTCGAGAGTGTGTCTCCGGCCACGAGCGTGTCACTTTCGGGTTCGACGGCGAGTTCGGTCGCATCCGCCGGCGGTAACTCGACCGGAAGCTGTTCGTCCTCCGTCACGGTGAGATCATACGTGCGCGTCGTATCGGCGAACGCGTCGGACCCCTCGGGCGGGGACACATCCACCGTCACGTTCCCGGTCACCTCGACACCGGGACGGTCGGCACCCGGAAGGAGCAGGTCGCCGTCGGCGGTCGTCGTCTGGTCCCCGGTACCGATCGCGTATCCGTCTCCGTGAGTGTCTTCCCAGTGAACGACGCGGACCCGAGCACCTTCGACCGGCGCGCCGTTCTCGTTTTCGACCGTGACATTGAGAACGTGCGCCTCGGGGAGCGTGTAGTTGCCGAGGTCGGTGTCACCCTCGACGACTGAACCGGGGCTAAACGCGTATAGGTCGGCTATTCCGTCACGGGTCGAGATAGCGTTACCTTCTACCTGTCCTTGGTAACCGACCGCTGGACGAGACCCGTTTTCGGCGCTGACGACGAAGCGGCCCTCCGGGTCGATCTCGGCCCTGTCTGCTCCGGCGTTCTCTGTCAGGACGGTGACGACGCCCGCCGCCGGCTGATCGTCGGGTTTGAGAACGGTTCCGGACGCCGTTACGAGCTCTCCCTCGAGCCACGGATCGAACGTGACATTCTGGGTGACGTTATCTCCGGTTCCATCGGCTGTCGTGCCGGTATCCGGATCAGCAACGCCACCGCCAGGTCCGTTGACGGCGCCCCACCAGTTACCGGTCGCTTCGATCGTCGCGTTACCGTCGGGCACTATCGCACCGAACTCCGCGTTGCCGGCGATCTCGCTCTGCCGAACAGTAATGCGACTCCGGTTGCTCGCGTTGAGGCCGACGCGGTTGTCGCGGACGTCCACGTCCTGTAGGTACGCGTCTGCGCCACTGACCGAGACGACGCCCTGATCGTTGTCGACGAACATGTCGGCGTCGGCGAAGGCGCGTGCGTTCTCTCCGCCGACGCCGAGAGCGACCGACGTGTTCTCGATACGATTCTCGAACGTTTCGATCGTGACGCTGTACTCCGTGGGCGGGTCGAGCGGCGTCTCGACGCCGATACCGAACTCGGCGGTCGTAATGTCGTTGCCCTCGATGTCGATCTCTCTGAAGTCCTGCGCAGAGCCGACACCGACGCCGACATCGGTGTTCGAGATATCGTTATTTTCGACGCGGACATCGCCGGCAAACCCGGCGTCTCGTGCTGAGGTGATTGCGACACCGACTGCGGAGTCAGCGAGTTCGTTCCGGGTGACTTCGACATCGAACGTGTCACTTTCCGTGCCAGATGCCGACACGGAGACAGCGCCGAACGACTCCGTTCCGTTCACCGTGTTGTTGGTAACGACAGCGTCGGAGAGGTAACCGCTGTCCGCGGCGTCGAGAAGAACGCCAGCACTCTGGAACCGCGCATTCCCGAGGTCGTTGTCGCGGATTTCAACCCTGGTGAGCCGCGAGTCCTGTGCGACGGCACCGATGCCGGTGTCGTTGTAGCTCCCGCGAAGCGTGTTGCCGGCGATGAGTACACCGTCAGCGATCGCGGTCGGGGAGACCCCGATCCCGACGACCGTGCCGGTGTCGTTGGTCGCAGTCGTCAACCGGCTTGGCACGGTCATGGTAGCGCCCTCGACAGCGTCGGAATCGGACGTAACGTCCCCGTCGCCGTAGACGACGTTCTCAAGAACCGCGCTCCCGGTGGTGTCACCCAGTACGATCCCTTCTTGCGTCGGATCGTCGATGACATTCTGTCGGACGTACCAGCCGACGTTCGGGTCGGCGTCGCTGGCAGTTTCGGCGGCGATTCCCGTCGAGACGTTTCGGATCGTGTTATCGATGACACCGACGTTCGTGGTGTTGCCCGCGGGAGTTCCGATACCCACCTCGTAGTTCCGAACGCGGAACCCAGCGATCGAGACGTCATCGACACCACCCGAGACCACGAAGGCTGTCTCTTATACACATC
>NZ_AOJK01000012.1 GCF_000336875.1 Halorubrum californiense DSM 19288
GTTCGTGGTCGATCCGCAGTCACCTATTTATAAACAAGCAACTGCGTCTTCGGAGCCGTTCACCGCGTAACCCTCCGTTTCGTCTCGAACCGACCGGTTTAATCGCCGGCCGCGACTCCCCTCCGTATGAGCGACGTTCCCGAGTTCGAGGTGATCCCCGCCGTCGACGTGCAGGACGGCGAGGTCGTCCAGTTGGTCGGCGGCGAGCGCGGGACGGGCAAACGCTACGGCGACCCCGTCGCGGCCGCCGAGCGCTGGATCGAGGCGGGCGCGCGCACGCTCCACCTCGTCGACCTCGACGGCGCGTTCGAGGGCGAACGCGTCAACGCGGCGGCGATCGAGGCGGTCGTCGAGAGCGTTCCGGACACGGTCGGCCTCCAACTGGGCGGCGGCATCCGAACGGCCGAGGGCGCGCGCGACCTCCTCGATATCGGCCTCGACCGTGTCATCCTCGGCACCGCGGCCGTCGAGACGCCCGAGATCGTCGCCGAGATCGACGAGACGCACCCGGGGAGCGTCGTCGTCAGCCTCGACGCGAAGGACGGCGAGGTCGTCGTCTCGGGCTGGACCGAGGGGACCGGGCTGGACCCCGCCGAGGCCGCGGCGCGCTACGAGGAGCTGGGCGCGGGCGCGATCCTCTTCACGAACGTCGACGTTGAGGGGCAACTGGCGGGGATCGACCGCGAGGCGGTCGAGAGCGTCGTCGACGCGGTCGGGATCCCCGTGATCGCGTCCGGCGGCGTCGCGACGGTTGAGGACGTGGTCGCGCTGAAAGAGGCCGGCGCGGCCGCGGCCGTCGTCGGCACCGCGCTGTACGAGGGCGAGTTCACGCTGCGGGAGGCGCAGGACGCGGCGGACGGGGTTTAAATTTAGCGCGCGGGTTCGGCGTTGATATCTTATAAATAACTGGCTGCGCATGAGGGTGTCGCAATACGATGTATATCTCTGTTGACCGACCTGTGAACTGGTCAGTACAGCAGTAGCGGCTGACGGATTCAATCAGGTATTGGCGAGAAATAGTTGGAGAGCTTTCGGAATGACGATGCTGAGGAGGAGTTGTGTCCAGATGCTGAAAGTCGCAGGGAATTCACGAGTGCCACTCACCGCATTAATTCGCTGTCGGATGTCCTCGACTTGGTCGGCTGTGTCTTCCGGGATTGTATACTGCCGGACATTCCAAGGGTTCTCGATGTAGTTTCGAAGTTCGGCTTCAAGCCGTTGAAGTTCCTTACGCTTCTCGCGGTGGAGGAAGCGGTGGAGGACGAAGACAGCAAACGCGACGGTGAGAATCGTGGCGATCCATACCCCGGTAAAGATTGCGCCTGCTGTGGGAGAAATCTCCCAGCCAGCGATGCTTGGCGCGTATGTGATCAGTGCATACGCGATTAGTCCAGCGACGACGAAGTAGTATGCTTTCTTGACTAACTCACCGAGAGGCCGAAGCCCACCGACGCCATGGGGGTCCAGAAAGTGGATGCCGACGTCGGAGGAGTACAGCCGCCAGGGAGCGATAAATTCGATGCTCACGTAGACGACGCAAAACTGGACAATAATTGGGGCGTAGACAAACGGAAAAATGACCCCGTTCGCAATCACGCCGGTGGTGGTGAAATCAGCGAAATCGGCAATCGTTCGGATGAGTTGTAGGCTTGCTGCCAAGCCAAACAGCGCCCATGGCAGCCATGGGGGCGTAAGGTTGGTAAACTGGTCGGGATCACTGGTGCGTTGTGAAATCCGCATCTCGCTGATCGCATGCTGATACGACTGGGTGAGTGAGTGAGCGGCGTAGACGCCCCCGAGGAGGACGATTGGTTGTAACAAGAAGTACGGGTTTCGTACGTAGATGGGGGTGTTGTTGAAAATGAAGAGGTCCAAACTGGCAGAGAGAAGTGTCCACCCGATAACCATCACTACCGCGTACACGTACGATGGCTGAACCGACGGACCGATTCGTTGCGCGATGTATCCACAGCCGAGTAGGCGAGCGAATCGGTCTAACCATAACTCTTCGCTGCCTTCCAGAGCGGAGGTGACAATCGGGGGATCGGGTCGGTTCTGTGCCGAAGCGTTGGGGACCGGTGCCTCCGGATCGGCGTCTGTCGTGTTTGTCATATATCTATATTGTCCAGAACACTGGTATAGTCTTTACCACAGAGTTGAAAATGTCCTTCTATTGTCCTATTAGCTTCGTGCCAATAGAGGTAGTAGGAAAGTTCTGACGGCTTATTTACCGGGTCTCGAATGAAACCAAAGCATAGCGCATAGTTCTATGACCCTTTTAATCACGGGTCGTTGGTGATAATCAACAAAGCCCCAGTCGCGAGACGGGCACACGCTCGTTGCGCTCCTCAGTCGCTCGCGTTGCTCGCTCCCTGCGGTGCTTACGTCGCCTGCGCCCGTCTCGCGACTGCCCCTTTGAGTCCCGCCCCGCACGGCACCGCAGCCTCACGCCTCCCCAGCCTCGTCGGTGGTCCTCCGCTTCGCTCCGGACCACCGACTCCCTCGCGCGTGCTAGCTTCGCGGCCGCCGGGGGCGGCCGCTCGCAGGCACGCGCCACCGCAGGGCGCGATTCCACCCGCAACCGACTTACGAATCCCCCGCGACGGGCCGGTATGAGCGAGCACGACCGGACCGCGGCCGTCACCCGCGAGACGAGCGAGACGACGATCGAACTCACCCTCGCGGTCGACGGCGACGGTGACAGCGAGGTCGACACCGGGATCGGCTTCTACGACCACATGCTGGAGTCGTTCGCCAAGCACGGCCTCTTCGACCTCACGGTCCGCTGTGACGGCGACCTCGCGATCGACGACCACCACACCGTCGAAGACGTGGCGATCTGCCTCGGTGAGGCGTTCGACGAGGCACTCGGCGACAAGCGCGGCATCCGGCGGTACGCCGACCGGCGGGTCCCCCTCGACGAGGCGGTCGCGAGCGTCGTCGTCGACGTGGCGGGCCGCCCCTACTACGAGTTCTCCGGCGAGTTCTCCCAGGAGTCCGTCGGGGAGTTCACGAGCGTCATGGCCGACCACTTCGCGCTCTCGTTGGCCCACAACGCCGGCCTGACCCTCCACGCGACGGTCGAGAAGGGGGACAACGCCCACCACGAGGTCGAGGCGCTGTTCAAGTCGCTGGCCCGCGCGCTCGACGACGCCACCCGCCTCGACGAGCGGCGGAGCGACACGCCCAGCACGAAGGGCGAACTGTAGGCCGGAACCTCACGTCTCCGTCTTTCCCGCCGATCCCTTATCACCTCGGGAACCGTTACCACAGACGTATGGAACTCGACTGCGAGGGCTGTGCCGGCTGCTGCGTCGACTGGCGCCCGCTCGACCCGGCCGCGGCGGGCTCCGACCGCACCGGGCCGCGCCCCCCGCTCGACGACGTCTACGACCTCGCGCCGCTCACCCGCGACGAGGTCGCCCGGTTCGTCGACGACGGCCTCGGCGACGCCCTGATCCCGCGCCTCTTCGAACCGGCCGAGCGCGACGACAGCGTCCGGATCGACGGGGTCGACCTCGCCGCGGTCGACGGCCGCCCCGTCTTCGTCGTCGGCCTCCGGAAACCCTCCAAACCGGTCGCGCCGATCGGGACCGACGAGCCGCGCTGGCTCGACGCCTGCGCATTCCTCGACCCGACGACGCTCCAGTGCCGGGTCCACGGCTCCGACCGGTACCCCGACACTTGCGCGAGCTACCCGGGGCACAACCTCGACCTCGGCGCCGAGACGGAGTGCGAACGCGTCGAGGCCGCGGGCGGCGGCGACCGCCTCCTCGACGACGCCCCCCCGGACGACCTCCCGTCGCCGGCGTTCGGCCCGCAGGCGCTCGGCGCGACGGTGTTCGCGTATCCCGATCCGGACGCCCTCGACGGCGTCGTCGCCCGACTCCGCGACGGGGCGGCGACCGCCGCCGACCGCGCCCGCTTCGCCGGCGCCGCCGTCGGCTCCCGCCCGGGGTCGCTCTCCGTGAACCGCGAGCGCATGGCCGACGCTCGGGAGGGCGCCCGCGAGGCCGACTCGTGGGTCGGAGCGGCGATCCGCGAGTGGACCGATCGCGCCGGCGACGACGGCGATCCGGTCGGCCTCGACGCCGACGCTCGCGCTCGGCTCGTCCGCGAGGTGGAAGCCGACGCGGGCGCGCCGGGTACGCCGGGCTGGGACTGACAGGGCGCGGCGACCCGCGTTCGCGACGCGACGAACGGTCGAGTGGCTCTCTTGCGTGCGCGCACGCACACGCGCGTGAGACTTACCCGTGCGCGGCCCCTCCGACATGATATGGCCGAACGCACACCCGCAGACGACGAGCCGGTCGAGTACGCCCGCGAGGACGTGTCCGTCCTCGTCGTCGGCGCCGGCGCGGCGGGCGCGCGCACTGCGATAGAGCTCGCCGAGCGCGGGGTCGACGACGTACTCGTGCTCGGCAAGCGCGGGCACGGCGACGCGCACACGACGTGGGCGCGCGGCGGGATCAACGGCGCGCTCGGCACGCACGATCCCGAGGATTCGCCGGCGATCCACGCCGCCGACACCCTCAACGAGGGCCACCACGTCAACGACCCCGCGAAGGTCGAGACGGTGACCGAGCAGATGCCCGAGCGCCTCCGCGAGCTCGACGAGTGGGGGATGGAGTACTCGCGGACGGACGACGGCGCGATCGACCAGCGCTTCTTCGGCGCGCAGTCGTTCCGCCGGACCGCCTTCGCCGGCGATCACACCGGCGAGTCGATGCTGAACACGCTCGTCGAGCGGGCGCAGGCGCTGTCCGTCCCGTACCGCGAGAACGTGATGATCACGAAGCTCGTCTCCGACGGCGACGCCGCGTACGGCGCCGTCGGGTTCGACATGGACGACGGCGAGTTCGTCCTGTTCAACGCCGGGAGCGTCGTCCTCGCCGCCGGCGGTCACGCGGCGATCTACGACCGCCACACCTCCCGCGACGACGAGAACAACGGCGACGGGGCGGCGCTGGCGTACGACGCCGGCGCGTCGCTGATGGACATGGAGTTCATGCAGTTCCACCCGACCGGGATGGCCGTCGACGAGGACGACCCCGAGTGGGAACCGTGGAGCGGCCGCCTCGTGACCGAGGCGGTCCGCGGCGAGGGGGGCCGCTTGTTCAACGCCGAGGGTGAGCGCTTCATGGAGCGCTACTCGCCCGACCAGATGGAGCTGGACGCCCGCGACGTGGTCGCGCGGGCGATCGCCCGGGAAGTCGCCGAGGGGCGCGGCACGGAGAACGGGGGCGTCTCCCTCGACATCTCCCACCGCGACGCCGAGTTCATCAAAGAGCGGCTCCCGCGGATGTACGAGCGGTTCCACGACCTCGGCGTGGACATGGCCGAGGAGCCGGTCGAGGTGGCGCCGACCTCTCACTACGGAATGGGCGGCGTCGCCGTCGACGATCACGGTGAGACCGACGTGAACGGCCTCTTCGCCATCGGCGAGACGATGGCGGGCGTCCACGGCGCGAACCGGCTCGGCGGGAACTCGCTGGCCGAGACGGTCGCGTACGGCGTCGTCGCCGGCGAGCGGGTCGCCGAGCGCGCGGACGGCCCCGGGACGGTCCCGGACGACCTCCGCGAGTCGCTCGTCGAGCCGCACTTCCGCGACCTGCGCGCGATGGCGAACCGCGACGGCGAACACGACGTGGACGCGGTGCTCGCCGACCTGCGCGAGCTGATGTGGGACCACGCCGGCATCCTCCGCGACGAGGCGTCGCTCCGGGAGGGGCTCGACCGCCTCGCCGACGTGCGCGAGCGCGTCGCCGACTTACGCGTCGGCCCGGTCACCAGCGAGTCGTTCGAGTTCGCCGTCGACCTCGGCTTCATGACCGTCGCCGCCGAGGCGGTGCTCCGCGGGGCGCTCGAACGCGAGGAGTCTCGCGGCGCCCACTTCCGCACCGACTTCCCCGACGTCGACGCCGACTGGCAGCGGAACGTCTACTTCGAGGCCGCCGACGTGGGCGGCATGCGACTCCGGACCGAGTCGGTCGATGAGCCGAGCGCGGCGGTCCAGGCCGCCCTCGACGAGGGCCACGAGCTGGACTACCACCAACTGGAGTAGCGGCGTCGACGCCGGCGGGGACGCGGGCTACCTGCGGACCCGCCTCGCCGACTCACCCGCCCCGCTTCCGGTACCAGACGCGCTCGCCGACCGGCGACTCGTCGTCGTCGATCGCGAGCCGGCTCACGAACAGGTCCCGCACCGCGAGCGTGAGCGTCAGCTCGACCAGCTCCCCGCGGCCCGCGTCCGCTGCCGTTTCGTCCCCCTCCTCCCCCTCCGGAGCGATCGGTCGAACCGTCACGACGCAGTGGCCGTCGCGCTCGCCGATCGACTCGACGACGCCGACCGTCCACCGGTCGACGTGGTGCGACGGCTCCCGAGCGTGGACGCGGTCGTGGTTCATTGGCCCGCCTCGGCTGCGCTCGCACTTCCTCCCCCATCGACGCGCCGCACGGCGAGCGCGCCCTCGCAGGTACACGGCTCCTCGCACTTCGGGCACTCCGTCGCGGGCCGCTCGATCGGGTCGCGGTGGACCGTCTCGTAGCCGTGCGCGTCGAACAGCTTCTCCGGCGAGTCGTCGCCGCCGTGGTACCACGAGTCCGCGAGGAACAGGTCGACGCCGCGTTCCGCGCCGACCTCGTGGAGCCGGGCGAGCAGCCGGCTCCCGATCCCCCGCCCGGTCGCACCGTCCCGGACGTACCCCATTTCGAGGTGGCCGTACAGGTCCGCGGCGGGGAGCAGGCCGGGGTCGTCGAAGAAGTACATCTCGTCGGCGACGGCGGCTGGCTCCGCGAACTCGCGGAGCGCCATGACGCCGAGGATCGCGTCGTCGGGGTCGTTTTCGCCCGCTCGCGTGTCGGCGGCAGTTTCCCCTTCGACCGCGACCAGCACGTGGTACGTCGGGTCGTCGAGCCCGAGGTCGACGCCGTAGGAACTCCCCTCGCTGAAGTGCGAGGTGATGAGCGCCTCCAGCGGCTCGGCGTCGCCCGGTCGCGGGTCGCGGATCGCGATCTCGTCCATCTGTCGGAGAGACGCCGCCACGGAGTAAGAGCGGTGCGGTGTCGGCGCCCGGACGATGCCTCGTCGCGCTCGGGTCAGCTCCCGGCGCCCGGCCGCCAGACGCCCTGTCGCCGGTCGAGCCACGCGACGACGACGACGTGCGGCAGGGTCATGGCGGCGATGGCGACCAGCGACACGGCGAGCAGATCGCCGGGCGCCGCCACGCCCGCGGGCACCGAGACCCCGACCGCGGCGACCGCGAGGAACCCGCCGAGCGTGAGCGGCGCGGCGTCCCGGCCGAAGCGGGCGAGCGCGCCCACCGCGTCGCCGGCGGACGCCGCGCTCGCGGCCTCGGGATCGACGAGGACGAGGCGCCCGACGTGCCGGAGCGCGTGCCACAGCGCGAAGTACACCCCGATCGCGAACACCGGCGCCGCCAGCAGGAACCACGCCCACAGGACCGCGAGTTCGCCGACATCGCGCCGCCAGCCGCCGGGATCGCGCCCGTTCCCGACCCGGTAGTAGCCGAGCCCGACCGACGCCAGCGTCGCGGCCGCCATCCCCACGCCGACACCGATCCGCACCGCGGGCGTGAACAGGGGGTTGACCGCGGTCGCCGCCGCGCCCGCGTCGACGAGGAACAGGCCGACGATCCACTCGGCCACCAGCCGGTACTCCTCGGGGTGCGCGAGCAGGGGGACGCCCATCGGGAGACCGCCGCGGACGACGAGCGCCAGCCAGCGCTCGGCCGACGAGGGCAGGTGGCCGACGCCGGCGACCGCGAGCGTCGCCACGTCTCCCTGCCCCCAGTGGAGCCACGTGAGCGCGATGAAGCCGACGAACGCGGCGACGGGCGCGGCGAAGAACGCGGCCACGACCGCCCCGCCGAGGACCGCGTAGACGACGGAGACGACCGCGATCGACCGCGGGAGCGACACGTCCGGCGCACCGCGGAGGGGAACGAGGTGGTCGACCGCGCCGTGCGCCATCCCGACGGCGAGGGTGCCGAGCGCGAACGTCGCGACGCCGACTTCGACCGGAAATAGGGGGGTGACGGCCCCGATCGGCAGCAGCGCGGCCAGCGCCACCGCCGGCCGGCGCGCGAACCAGCGGTCGACGCGTTCGCTCGCGGCGGTCACGTCACCGCGGACCGTCGCGGCCCCCGGTTCCGGCCCCCGCTCATGCCTGTCTGCGGACCCGGACTCGCTCGCGCCCGCTGACGGCGCCTCAGTCATCGACCACGTCGGGGTCCGGGTCGGTCGGCGGCTCCGGGCCAGGTACGTCCCGCTCGGCCTCGCCCGTCGCTGCCGGCTCCGCGACCCCGCCCCGACCGTCGTTCCAGTCGAGCACCCACTCGAAGAGGACGAGCCCGTTCACCGTCATCACGCCGGCCGAGGCGAAGAAGAGCATCTCCTCGATCGGGAGCCCGAGGACGGCGATTCCGGTCGTGAACTCGGTCGAGAGCTGCCACGTCCCCATCGCGATCGCGATCCGGTCCGCGACCCAGAAGTACGCGGCCGGGATCAGCGTCGCCGCGAGCCACATCCGCGGCGTGCGGACGAGGTACCCCCCGCCGACGGACCACTGGAGCGCGAACACCGGGCCGACCCACGCGATCAGCCCGCCGAGGTAGAGGTACGAGGGGTCGACGGTCGTGAGCCAGAGCCCCGCGACGACCATCGCGAGCCCCGCGACGACGCCGGCAATCCGCGGGGCCCGGTCGAAGTCGCCTTCGCGGAAGGTCGGGTCGAACCCGATCAGGTGCAGCGCGAACGCCGTGACGACGGTCTGGATGGTGAAGAAGAGGTACTCGCCGAGGGGGATCGACAGCGCCCGGACGAGCACCGCGCCGTCGGCGTACCACCACGCACCGCGCCGGATCATGTAGCTGATCCACGGCGTCGTGTAGAGGTACGCGATGGCGACGAGGATCGCGATTCCGACCGTCGCGCGTCGCCGCCGGACGGCGTCGTACCGCGGCGCGAGGTACCACAGCAGGGCCAATACGGGGAGACTGAAGACGAGGTGGAACTGGAGATACGTCAGCGTCGGTAGCATCGGATCACCCCGGCGAGGACGCTCATGCCAATACGTTCGGTGCGTCGCTCATTAACCCTTGAGCCAAACATGGTCAGGTATCGGGCGCTCGCGGCGAGCGCCGCGAACTCCCGGCGGCCGCCCCGCGGTCTCACTCCTCGTCGAGCACGCCGTGCGCCTCCAGCACCTTTCCGAGCCGGTACATGGAGGCGACGACCGAGTCGCAGACGGGCCGCACCGCGGACTTGGGCACGAACCCGACCGCGAGCCCTGCCACCTCCAGCATCGGGAGGTCGTTCGCGCCGTCGCCGACCGCCACCGTCTCCGCCATCGGCACCCCGACGTCGGCCGCGAGGTCGGCGAGCGCGTCGTCCTTCGTCCCCTCGATGAGCGGCCCCTCGGCCTCGCCGGTGAGCGCGCCGTCGGCGTCGGTCGGGAGTCGGTTCGCGACGATCGTATCGACCGAGACGCCCTCGCGGGCGAGCGCCGCCTCGACGCCGCGTTCGAATCCGCCCGTGAGTACGGCGACGTGGTGGCCCTCCTCGCGCAAGCGCTCGATGAGGCGCGCGGCGCCCGGGCGGATCCGGACCGCGTCGAACGCGTCTTCGACGTCCGCCGCCGAGAGGCCCTCCAAGAGTTCCGCGCGCTGATAGAGGCTCTCGGCGTAGCTGAGTTCGTCGTTCATCGCCCGCTCGGTGATTTCGGCGACCTCGTCGGCGACGCCCGCCCGCTCGGCGAGCAGGACCGTCATCTCGGAGTCGGAGAGCGTCCCGTCGAAGTCGAACGCGATGAGGCTCATAGCCCCCGTTCGTCGTGGCGGGGCCTTGAAGCGCGCGGTCGGCCGCGAGCGCTACCGACGGTCGGACCGTCCGCTCACAGCCGCTCGCCGCGGTACTCGAAGTACGTGACTTCCTCGGCACACCAGGCGCAGCCGCACTCGCTGTAGTAGCCGCTCCGCCCGGTGAGCCGGTCCGGGTGGGTGATCTCGATGCCGCGCCGGAACCGTTCCGCGAGCTCGTGGTATCGGTCACAGTCCCGCCAGAACGACGCCGCAGCGGCCATCACGTACACTCACGTGGAACTCGTACGTGAGCGTTGCTCCGGAACTCCCCCGCTCGGCGCCGCTGTGACTCCCCTCACGGCGCTCCGGTCACTCGCCGTCTGCGTCGGCGAGGAACTCTACATCGCCGGCGATCACCGCGCTCGCGATGACTCCGACGCCGACGAGGAGCGCGACCCCGAGCGTCGTCAGCATCACCGAGACGGCGGACCCACCGACCGCGACGCCGACGAAGGCCCCCACGGCCCCGCCGACGCCGCCGGCGATCACCGCCAGCGTCTGTGCCTCGCGCATAGCTGTCGGTTCAGTAACACGGGTTATAAGCGTTCCTGCCGGGTTCTCTCGGCTGATAACGCCGCGAGCGCGGTTCGAACTCGTTCGGCGCCGTCTCAGCGCGGATAGCTCCGACCGAGGTCGGCGCCGCCGGAATCGTCGTCTGCCTCCTCAGCGTCGGCGTCGCCGTCCGCGCCCTCGCTGCCGTCGCCGTCCACGCTGGCGGAACCGCCCTCGTCCCCGCCGCCTGGGCTCACGCTCCCGGTCCGGTAGCCGGCCATGTCGAGGGTGACGTACTCGAAGCCGAGGTCGGTGAGGTGTTCGTGGACGGCGTCGGCGAAGGCGGGGTCGAGCGCGCGCTCCAACTCGTCGGGCGCTATCTCGACGCGCGCGAGCCCGTCGTGGTCGCGGACGCGGAACCCCTCGAACCCCCACTCGCGGAGTACCCGCTCCGCCTTCTCGACGCGGGTCAGCCGCTCCTCGGTGACCTCCAGCCCGGTCGGGATCCGCGAGGAGAGGCACGCCATCGAGGGTTTGTCGGCCACGGAGAGGTCGTGAGAGTCGGCGATCGCGCGGACTTCCTCCTTCCCGATCCCGGCGTCGAGCAGCGGCGAGAACACGTCGAGCTCCTCGACCGCACGGAGTCCCGGACGATGCCCCTCGCCGGGGTCGTCCGCGTTCGTCCCGTCGCAGACGGTGTCGATCCCCAGCTCCGTCGCCGTCTCGTACATCCGCCCGAGCCGCATCGTCCGGCAGTGGTAACAGCGGTCGCCGTCGTTGGCGACGAAGTTCGGGTCGTCCAGTTCGGAGAACGTCACCGTCTCGTGGCGGATCCCGATCTCCTCGGCGACCCGCTTCGCGTCGTCGAGCTCCGCGGCGGGGAGCGTCTCGCTGCGAGCGGTGCACGCAACGGCGTCGTCGCCGAGCGCGTCCGCCGCCAGCGCCGCGACGACCGCGGAGTCGACGCCGCCCGAGAACGCGATCAAGACGCCGTCGCGCTCGCCGAGCGCGTCGCGGGCGCTCGCGGCCTTTTCCGCCGTCTCGGGTGCGAGCGACCCGTCGCCGACCGCTCGCGCATTCCGGCTCATGGCCGGCGTTCGCCGCGAGCGCGAAAAAGCTCGTCGCACGCGGAACCGACTGTGACCGCCGCCTTCCGCCCCGGTCGCGCGCCGCCGGACCGCGCGAGCGACCCGCACGCTTTAGACCGTTGCCGCGATACCGGCGAGTAGATGGAGCTGGAGGCGATCCCCGGCGTCGGCGCCAAGACGGCCGCGGCCCTGCGCGAGCTCGACGATCCGACCGCGACCGTCGAGTCCGGCGACGTGGCCGCCATCGCCCGCGCACCGGGCGTCAACGAGGCCCGCGCGGCCCGCATCGCCCGCGGGGCGATCCGCCGCCGCCACGGCGACGACGGGCGCGTGCTGGCCACCGACCGCGCCCGCGAGCTGTACCGGGAGGCGATCGACCTGCTGCGCGAGCGCACCGTCACCGACTACGCGGCGAAGCGGCTGGAGACCTTCTACCCGAGCGCGTCCGCCTCGCGGATCGATGAGGCGCAGGCGTTCGCCGCCGCCGCGACCGCGCGCGACCCCGACCCGGCGGTCCGCGAGGCGCTCGCCGACTGCGCGCCCCTGTCGGACCCCCCGACCGTCCGCGTCCGCGACCGCTGCCTCGCGACCGCCGACGCGGAGACGCTCGCGCGCGCCGAGGCGGAGGTGCCAGAACTTTCCGTCGAGACCGTCGAGGACGCGCGCGACGTCTCCGAGCTGGGCCGCTCGTACGCGTCCGTGATCGTCCTCGACGAGTCGTTCGCCGGGCTCGACGTGGAGGGCGACGTGGTCGTCCGGCCGGACGCCCTCGAAACCCCGGCCGAGACCGTCCCGGAGCGGCTGCTCGCCTTCTTCGCCGAGAACCGCGAGCGGCTGGAGGCGGCCGCGGCGGTCCACGAGGCGGCCGCGGCGGCCGGTGACCCGGTCTCCGCTGACGGCGACGGCGACGCCGCCCCCCCGGTCGACCTCGACCGCCTGCGCGACGCGCTCTCGCGGCTCGACGACGACGGCACGATCGCCGGCGACGCGGAGCTGGACCGACTGACCGCCGCCGTCGACGACCTCGACGCCGCGGTGTCGACGGCGGCGTCCGTCGCCGACGACCGGCTGCGCGAGGCGATCCGCGAGCGCGACGTCACCATCGAGGGGACCGACTTCCTCTCCCTCGTCGAGCAGGGCGCGCGCGTGGACTCGCTGCTGGACCGCGAGCTCGCCGACGAGTACGACGAGGCGGTCGACGCCGCCCGCGAGCACCTCGCCGACGCGCTCCGCTTGGAGCCCGAGGAGGCGGAGCTGGCCGAGCGCGTCTTCGGCGGCGCCCCCTCCTTCCCGGTCGACCACGACGAGAGCGCCGTCTCGCGGCTCCGGACGGAACTCTCGGCGGCCCGCGACCGCCGCGCGGCGACGCTGAAGGCCGACCTCGCGAGCGACCTCGGCGACCTCCGCGAGCCGGCCGAGGAGCTGGTGCGCGACGCCCTGGAACTCGACGTGGAGCTCGCGATCGCGCGGTTCGCCCGCGACTTCGACTGTACGCTGCCCGAGGTCGTCGGCCCGGGAGAGGGGTCGTCATCGGGCTTCCGTATCGAGGGGGGTCGCTCCCCGCTGCTCGACGTCGACTTCGCGGCGGTCGAGCCCGTCGACTACGCCGTCTCGGGCGCGACGCTGCTGTCGGGAGTCAACTCCGGCGGGAAGACCTCGACGCTCGATCTGGTCGCCCTTGTCGTCGTCCTCGCGCAGATGGGGCTGCCCGTGCCGGCCGAGTCGGCGACCGTCGAGCGGTTCGAGGAGGTTCACTACTACGCGAAGTCGCAGGGGACTCTCGACGCGGGCGCGTTCGAGGCGACGCTCCGCGACTTCGGCGACCTCGTCGACGGCGCGGACGGTCGGCTCGTCCTCGTCGACGAGCTGGAGTCGATCACCGAACCCGGCGCCTCCGCGAAGATCATCGCCGGCATCTTGGAGGCGCTCGACGAGCAGGACACGACGGCCGTCTTCGTCTCGCACCTCGCCCGCGAGATCCGCGACGCCGCCGACTTCGCGGTCGCCGTCGACGGCATCGAGGCAGCGGGGCTCGTCGACGGCGAACTCCGGGTGAACCGCTCGCCGAAAAAGGGGCACCTCGCGCGGTCGACGCCGGAGCTCATCGTCGAGAAGCTCGCGGACGACCGCGGCGGCGAGTTCTACGGTGACCTGCTGGAGAAGTTCTGAGCCGCGAGCGGTCCGTCCCGGCGGCCCGCGAACTCAGCCGTCGTCCCGCTCGACCGTGACCGTGATCTCGACGTCGAGCGGCGCGGGGAGCCGAGACACCTCGACGCAGGTCCGGGCCGGATACGGCTCCGAGAGGAACGCCCGGTACGCCTCGTTGACCGCGTCGTAGTCGTCCATGTCCGTGAGGTAGACCGTCGCCGACACGATCGCGTCCGGGCTCGTCCCGGCCGCCTCCAGTATCGCGGCGACGTTTTCGAGCGTCTGCGTCGTCTGTGCGGCGACCGACTCGGGCGCCTCGCCCGTGTCGGGGTCCACGCCCGTCTTCCCGGAGACGTGGACCGTGTCGCCCGAGACGATCCCCTGCGAGTACGGTCCCAGCGCCGCCGGCACGTCGTCGGTTGTTATCTCTCGCATCGGCCGGAGCGACGGCGCGTCGCGGTATCAAGCTGCGGGTCGCCGTAGGCGGACGGCGGGACGACCCGTTCGACGGGGACGAGCGGCCTCAGTCGTCGTCTGCGACCGCGGGCTTCCGGCGGTCGTCGCGGGGGCCTTCGAGGTCGACCTTCGGTAGCATGTCGCGGAGGTAGCGGCCGGTGTGCGAGGCGTCCTCGCGGGCGATCTCCTCGGGAGTACCGCTGGCGACGAGTTCGCCGCCGCCGTCGCCGCCCTCGGGGCCAAGATCGATCACGCGGTCGGCGTTCTTCACGAGGTCGAGCTCGTGTTCGATGACGACCACGGTGTTGCCGGCGTCGACGAGCCGGTGGAGCACGTCGATCAGCTTGCGCTCGTCCGCCTTGTGGAGCCCCGTCGTCGGCTCGTCGAGGAGATAGAGCGTGTCGCCGGTCGCGCGCTTGCCGAGTTCCTCGGCGAGCTTGACGCGCTGGGCCTCGCCGCCCGAGAGGGTGGTGGAGGGCTGGCCCAGCTCCATGTAGCCGAGGCCCACGTCCTTCAGCAGCTTCAGCCGGCGTTCGAGCCCGCGGTGGCTCTCGAAGAAGTCGTACGCCTCCTCGACGCTCATGTCGAGCACGTCAGCGATGGTCGCCCCCTTGTACTCCACGTCGAGCGTCTCGTCGTTGTACCGAGCGCCGCCGCACTCCTCGCAGGGGACGTACACGTCCGAGAGGAAGTTCATCTCGATCTTGACGGTCCCCTGCCCGCCGCACTCCTCGCAGCGCCCGCCCTTCACGTTGAACGAGAAACGCCCCTTCTCGTAGCCGCGGCGCTTCGAGAGCTTCGTCTCCGCGAACAGCTCGCGGACGTGGTCGAACACGTCCGTGTACGTCGCGGGGTTCGAACGCGGGGTCCGCCCGATCGGCGACTGGTCGATGAGCCGCACCGTCTCGATCCCCTCCAGCCCCTCGATCGCGTCGTGCTCGCCGGGGTCGACCGAGGTGTTGTCGTTCATCTCGCGGGCGAGCCCCTTGTAGAGGATGTCGTTGACGAGCGTCGACTTGCCGGAGCCGGAGACGCCCGTCACGGTCGTCAGCGTGCCGAGCGGGATCGGCACGTCGAGGTCCTTCAGGTTGTGCTGGCGGGCGCCCCGCACCGCGAGTTCGCCGTCGGCGTCGCGGCGCTCGTCGGGCACCGGGATCTCCTTCCGGCCCGCGAGGTAGTCGGCCGTGACCGACTCGTCGGTCCCGACTACCTCGTCGAAGTCGCCCTGCGCGACGACCTCGCCGCCGCGTTTGCCGGGACCGGGGCCCATGTCGATGATCTCGTCGGCGCGCCGCATCGTCTCCTCGTCGTGTTCGACGACGAGGAGCGTGTTGCCGAGGTCGCGGAGCCCTTCGAGCGTGTCGAGCAGGCGGTCGTTGTCGCGCTGGTGGAGGCCGATGGAGGGCTCGTCGAGGACGTAGAGGACGCCGACCAGCCCGGAGCCGACCTGCGTGGCGAGCCGGATGCGCTGGCTCTCGCCGCCGGAGAGCGTCGACGCTTCGCGGTCGAGCGTGAGGTACTCCAGCCCGACCTCCTCCATGAAGCCGAGCCGCGCGCGGATCTCCTTTAAGATCTCCTCGGCGATGGTCGTCTCGCGCTCGTTCAGCTTCGCCTCCATGCCCTCGAAGTGTTCCCGGGCGTCGGCGATCGACAGCTCGTTCACGTCCGTGATCGACGTGTCGGCGACGAGGACGTGTCGCGACTGCTCTTTCAGGCGGGTGCCCTCGCACTCGGGGCAGGTGGTGACGGCCATGTACTCCTCGATGTGGTCGCGGGCGCGCTCGGAGTCGGTCTCGACGTGGCGGCGCTCCAGGTTCGGGATCACGCCCTCGAAGCGCTCCGTCTTCTCGCGCGTGCCGTTCTTCGTGGTCCACTCGAAGTGGACGAGGTCGTCGGTGCCGTAGAGGAACTGCCGCCGGATCCCCTCGTCGAGCTCCTCGAAGGGCGTGTCGAGGTCGACGCCGAAGTGGTCGGCGACGTTGTCGAGCTGGCGGGAGTAGTAGGTGCGGTCGTAGCTCCACGGCTCGAACACGTGTTTCAGCGGCTTCGAGGGGTCTTCGACGACGAGGCCCTCGTCGACCTCCTTCGTCGAGCCGATCCCCTCGCACTCGGGGCAGGCGCCGTACGGGCTGTTGAAGGAGAACGAGCGCGTCTCTATCTCGGAGAACTGGACGTCGGAGTTCGGGTTACCCAGATCCTCGGAGAACTCGAGGACGAGCCGGTCGTCGCCGTCGGCGTCCGCCGCGAGCGACCCCGTCGAGCGCGCGTTCGACGCGAACGGGACGTCTTCGGGCGGATCGGGGACGATCAGCTTGAGTGCCCCGTCGGCCTCTTCGAGGGCGGTCTCGACGGAGTCCGTGATCCGCGAGCGCGCGTCCGGCGAGACGCGAACGCGGTCGACGATCACGTCGATCGTGTGGTCGTAGTTCTCGTCGAGGTCGGGGTCGTCGAGGGTGAGATCCACCGGTTCGCCGTCGACCTCGACGCGGCTGTACCCGTCGCTCACCAGCTCCTCGAACAGGTCCTCGAAGGCGCCCTTCTGGTCGCGGACGACCGGGGCGGCGACCTTCGCGCGGGTGCCCTCGGGCAGGTCGAGGATCTGGTTCACCATGTCTTGGGCGGACTGCTCGCCGACCTCCTCGCCGGTGACGGGGTCGTACTGGGTGCCGATCCGGGCGTACAGCAGCCGGAGGTAGTCGTGGAGTTCGGTGACTGTCCCCACCGTCGACCGGGGGTTGTTCGCGGCGTTCTTCTGGTCGATCGAAATCGCGGGCGAGAGCCCCTCGACGGACTCCACCTGCGGCTTGTCCATCTGCCCGAGGAAGTTGCGGGCGTACGCGGACAGCGACTCGATGTAGCGGCGCTGCCCCTCGGCGTAGACGGTGTCGAACGCGAGCGACGACTTCCCCGACCCGGAGAGGCCGGTGACGACGGTGAACTCCTCCCGTGGAATCCGGACGTCGAGGTCCTTGAGGTTGTGTTCCTCGGCGCCGCGGACCTCGATGTAGTCCTTGCTCATCTTACCACCCCGTTGCGGGCGCGCGCGGGAATACCCGTCGGTCGCGGGAACCGTGATCGCCCGTCGCGGGGGCCGCGAGGCCTGTTCCCGCCGTCGCCGCGCCGAGCCCGGGGGACCTACTCCCCGATGAACTCCGCGGGCGGCGAGAGGTCCCGCCGGCCCCCGAAGGTGACGAGGAAGAGGACGCCGATCCCCACGCCGTACGCCAGCATGAGCGGGACCGTCGCGAGGAACATCGTGATCACGTCGGCGGGGGTGAACACGGCCGCGACGAGCAGGATCCCGATCGTCACCTCGCGCCAGCGAGCGCGGAACACGCGGTACGGGACGCCCGCGTTGTTCAGCAGCACCATCGCGATCGGGATGTCCGCGAGGAAGCCGATCCCGATCGTGGTGTAGATGACGAGCCAGAGGAAGTCGCTCACCTGGTAGGTGATCACCATGTCGGCGAGGCGCGCGTCGGTGACGAGCCAGCCGATGAGGCCGGGCGCGATGTACGCGTAGCCGAGCGCGAAGCCGCCGATCATGCCGGCGCCGAGCGCGCCCGCCCAGAGGTACACCTGGTAGACCCGCCCGGCGACGAAGCCGCGCTCGCGGAGCGCGGGCCACGCGTAGTAGAGGGCGACGGGGAACGCGGCGAAGATCCCGAGCATCACCGAGAACTTCACCATGAAGATGAGCGCCTCGACCGGGTGGAGGGTGATGATGTTGATCCCGCCCTCGATCTCCGCGGGCACGCGCCGTTCGAGGTCGCCGCGGACGGTGCCGAGGCCGCCGAGGTACAGCCACGTGAACGCGGCGGCCATCACGGCGCCGAAGACGGCGACGATCCGGAACGACCGCGTGCGCAGCGAGTCGAAGATGAACTTGAGGTCCGTGTAGTAGCCGCCGATGTCGTCTTCGGCCGCCTCCTCCTCGCCGTCCGTGAGCTCCGCGAGGAACGTCGAACTCGCGCGAGAGGTCCGGTTCTGGACGGAGCCGACCAGCCCGTCGGCGCCGTCGTCGGCCGCGCCGCCCGCGTCTCCGGCGTCGGCCGCGTCGCCGTCGGCCGCGTCACCGTCCCCGTCGCTCCCCTCGTTCACCTCGTCGAAGCGGTCGAGGATCGCCTGCGCCTTCTCCGGGTCGTCGTCGTCGATCGCGGCCTGCGCCAGCGCGAGCGACTCCTCCTCTCCCATCTCGGTGAAGGCGTCGTCGGGGGCCGCTCGCACGCCGGCGGCGTCGAGTTCGCCCACGTCGATCGCCGTCGGATCGCCGTACTGGTAGCCCGCGCTCGCGGTGTCGAGGTCGGTGTACACCGCCCACAGCGTCGCGACGGCGGCGAACGCGAGCGCCCACAGCGCACCGTAGATCCCGAGCGCGGTCGTCGGGTCGACGCCGAGGCCGGCGCCCGGTTCGAGGAACCGCCGGCTGCTCCCCGCGAGCCGCAGGAGGTCGTTGAACGCGGTCCGACCGCCGTACTCGTAGAAGCCGTACACGAGCGCGCCGCCGAGGACCGTCGTTCCGCCGACGACGTTCCAGTGGTTCCGGATCGCGCCGAACACGTCGATCCGGTCGGAGCTCCGCTTGGCCGTGACGACGAGCTTCGCGAGGTAGAGGCTGAACCCGTACAGCGCGACCAGCGGGAACGCCCACAGCAGCTGGGTGAACGGGTCCGGCGGCGAGAAGACGGCGCCGAAGACGAAGATGGCGACGACCGCGTAGCGCCACTTGTCGCGGAACGTCTCGTAGGGGACGATCTCGGCGTACGACAGGCCGGTGATGACCATCGGCATCTGCCCGGCGAGGCCGAAGGAGAGCGAGAGGAAGACGATGAACTCCGTCCACATCACGATCCCGTAGGTTGGCTGGATGTCGGCTTCGAGGCCGAACTCGGCGAGGAAGCCGAACATCAGCGGGAAGAACGCCAAGACGCCGTAGGCGACGCCGGCGGTGAAGAGGCCGGCCGCGAGCAGCCCGAGGAGTGCGAGCTTCCAGCGGGCGATCGGCGACTGCGGCCACATGCCGCGGCGCCGCAGTTCGTCGCGGGTGACGTAGATCAGCGGCGGGACCGCGACGATCGCGCCCACGACCAGCCCGATCTTCGCTTGGAGGAGAATTACCTCGAACGGGGTCGTCGCGATGATGTCCGCCTCCTCGGCGACCGCGGCGCTCATGTTCGACTCCGTGACCTCCCGGAGCCGGTCCCAGATGTACGTGCGGAGCGCCCAGAACGTCGCGAGGAAGCCGATCAGGAAGACGACGAACACCTTCTGGAGGTCCTTCTGGATCGACCGAAGGAACGCCTTCGCCGTCTCGCGGCCCTCTGCGATCGACTGCTGGGTGTCTTCGTCGAGGGCGCTCGCCATACGGAGGGCGAAGGCCGTCGCCGTTATCAACCTTTTCGACCGCGGGCGCTCCCACCCGCGACGCTCCCGGACGCGCCGGCGAACGGAACCGATCGACCCCGCGCGGCGGCGCTATCCGAAAAGGTTGATAACCGCCCGGTTTCGTACAGCAACTGAATGGACGACTCGGACCGGTCGCGCGACGACGACTCGGCCGCCGCCGATGGGTCGACCGACGCCGTCGACACCGACGGCGCCGTCGACGAGGGGTCCGAGACAGGCGCATCCGACGACGGAGCCCGCGATCCCGCCGATACGGACCCGGACGGCGACGGGTCCGACGAGGGTTCGGAACCGGATCCGGACCCCGACGGGAGCCTCGAACCGGACGAGGTCGTGGCCGCCGAGGACGCCGCGCGCGCCGAGGCCGTCGGGGATGACGGCGACGAGAAGGACGCCGTAGGCGACGAGGCGGACGACCCGGACGACGCGGGAGACGGCGGGGCGGACGACGGCGGGGCGGATGACGGCGAAGCGGACGACGCGGGAGACGGCGACCCGGACGACGACGGAGATGCCGCGGACGACGCCGAGAGCCTCGGCGACGGCGGCACCCCGGCCACGGCCGCGGACGGGTCGACCGCCGACGCCGCGACGGCGGTCGACGGCGAGGTGACGGCGGTCGACGACGAGCCGTTCGAGGGGATCGAGGGGCCCGAGACGGACGAGGAGATGCCGCTGGCGGCCCACATCGAGGAGATGATGCGGCGGCTGGCGGTCGTGTTCCTCATCGGCGGACTCGCCACGCTCGTCGTCGTCACCGAGTCGACCGAGCTGATCAACTACTTCTGGAGCTACCACATCCCGGCGCCGATGGAGAACCGGCCGCGGCTGTACGGGCCGCTGGAACTCCCCCTCACCCAGCTGAAGGTCGCCGGCCTCGCGGGCGTCGTGGTCGGGCTCCCGGCGTTCGTCTTCCAGACGTACCGGTTCATGCGGCCGGGGCTGTACCAGACGGAGCGGCGCTACTACCTCGCCGCGGTGCCGACCAGCCTGGTTCTCGGCGGGATCGGCATCGCGTTCGCGCACTTCCTCGTGTTGCCCGCGATCTTCTCGTACTTCACCACCTACACCGCCGACGCCGCGACCATCGCCTTCGGGCTGGCGGAGACGTTCAACCTGATCGTCATCATGCTGGCGTTCATGGCGATCGTCTTCCAGATCCCGCTTTTCATCATGCTCGCGATCATGATGAACCTCGTCACCCGGCAGTGGCTGGAGGCGAAGCGGCTGATCTTCTGGGGGTCGTTCCTCGGGATCGCGTTCCTGTTCAGCCCCGACCCGACCGGGATGGCGCCGATCATCGTGACGCTCACGATGATCGCCCTCTTCGAGGGGACGCTCGCGATACTGCGCTGGACCGGAAACTAAGCGCTCCTCCGCGTTCGAACGTTCTCTCGATCGCCGTGGCCCATGTTACATGATACCATATGTCGTCAATATTTTATGTTCCTCCGAACGCCTTCTACCGGCACGATGATCAGAAGGAAAGCAAAATCGTATCTGTTTGATCGAGTATTTGGCCGTTTACGCGAGAAAATACGTAAGAAATGCGAGAGAATGTTCAGATAGTGCTATTCGAATTCGCTTCCCTGGTCGGACTCTGCCTCGCGGTACTTGCCGCCGTCCTCTTGGCCGTCCAAAACCTCCTGATTCGGGTGGCCACCGACGGCGGTGATGTCGGTGACGCCGTCGTCGTCATGATGGGTGTCAACCTCCTGCTCGTCGTTCCGGTGGCCGTCGTCCGCCACCATCCGGCGTACGGCCTGTCGCCGGTCGCCGTCGGGGCGTTCGCCGCGGCGGGGATCACCGGCCTCGTCCTCGGGCGCCTCTGCCTGTTCGCCGGGATCGAGACGATCGGCGCGAGCCGAACGACGCCGATACTCTCGGCCTCGACGCTGGTCGCCGCGGTCTTGGCCGTGCTGCTGTTCAGCGAATCGCTCACGCCGCCTCACGTCGTCGGGATCGCGCTCATCGTCGCGGGGATCGCCGTTATCTCGTGGGTGACCGCTGTAGACTCCCGGTCGACCGCCTCGCCGCGGAGCGTCGGCGTGTCGCTGCTGTTCCCGGTCGCCGCCGCGGCGTTCACCGGTATCGAACCGATCCTCGTCCGGATCGGGCTCGACGCCGGAACGCCGATCCTCGCCGGCCTCGCGGTGATGATGACCACGGCGTTCGCCGGTTACACGGGATACCGTCGGCTTCGCAGAATCCCTTTTCCCACGCTCGTCAGGAATCCGCACGCGCGGTGGTACGTCGGTGCGGGGGTAGCGAGCACGGTCGGACTGCTCGCGTACTTCGGCGCCCTCGCGTCCGCCCCGGTGGTGATCGTGGTCCCGATCACGCACACCGCACCGCTGATCGTTATCGCCCTGTCGGCCGTGTTCCTACCTAACCACCTCGAGCGAGTCACCTGGCCGCTGGTCGCCGCCGCGTTCGTCGTGGTCGTGGGTGCGTCGCTCGTCACGCTCTCCGGGTGAGCGTCCGTGCCGAGTTTCGCGCGTCCGCGATCGCGCCGCGACCGATCTCTCGGTCGCGATCGGGGCCCAGCCGACCGCCGTTTTCGCCTCACTCCCCGCCGAGCAGTTCGACCAGCAGCGCGTTCTGCGCGTGCATCCGGTTCTCCGCCTGATCCCAGACGAGGGCGCGGTCAGATTCGAGCACGTCGTCGGTGATCTCCTCGCCGCGATGCGCGGGGAGGCAGTGCATCACCTTCGCGTCGGTGCCCGCGAGCAGGTCGGCGTTCACCTGGAATCCGTCGAAGGCGGCCAGCTTCTCGTCGCGCTTGTCTTCTTGGCCCATCGAGATCCACACGTCGGTGTAGACGACGTCGGCGCCGTCGATTGCCGTCGCCGGGTCCGTCGTCGGGGTCACATCCCCGCCGAACGCGGCGGCGCGGTCGAACACGTCCGGGTCCATCCCGTAGTCGGCGGGCGTGGCGACCTCCACGTCGATCCCGGCCATCGCCGCGCCGACGACGAACGACTGCCCGACGTTGTTGCCGTCGCCGACCCACGCGACCGTGGCGTCCTCGCCGACCGTCTCGCGGATCGTGAGCAGGTCGGCGAGCGTCTGACAGGGGTGCGCCTCGTCGGTGAGGCCGTTGATCACGGGGCAGTCGGCGTACTCGGCGAGGACCTCGACGTCCGCGTGGTCGAACAGGCGCGCCATCACGCCGTCGACGTACCGGCCGAGGACGCGCGCGGTGTCCTTCAGGGGCTCGCCGTGGCCCAACTGGATGTCGTCGGGGCCGAGGAACATCGCGTGGCCGCCGAGTCGGGTCATGCCCGTCTCGAAGGAGACGCGGGTGCGCGTCGAGGGCTTCTCGAAGATCATCCCGAGCGTCGCGTCCGCCAGTCGGGGGTCCGTCTCGCCCGCCTTCATCGCGGCGGCGCGGTCGAGCAGGGCGTCCAGTTCGGCTGGCGTCACGTCGTCGATGTCGAGGAAGTCGTCGGTGGCGAGTGGCATCGTTGGGATAGTGGTGTGGTGTCGTTCGAAAAGGTCGGTTCCGGAGCGGTGCGGCGGGTTACAGTCGCTCGCGACAGACGTCGGTCAGCACGCGCACGGCGCGGTCGAGGTCCGGCAGCGGCAGCCGCTCGTCGGGCGCGTGGTCGAGGTCGGAGTTGCCGGGGCCGTAGGTGACCATCGGGCAGTCCCACGCGGCCGCGAAGAGGTTCATGTCGCTCGTGCCGGTCTTCCGGAGCAGGCGCACGTCGCCGCCCGCGCCCCGGATCGCGACGCGGAACGCCCGCGCGAGGTCGGTCCGCGGGCTCTCCATCACCGGGGGCATCGGCTCGCCCCAGTGGACCGAGCCGGTCGACAGCTCCGCCTCCGCGAGTTCGTGGATCTCGTCGACCGGCCGCGACGGCGGGATCCGGAGCTGGACGTCCATCGTCGTCTCCACGGCGAGGCCGTCGTCGCTCAGGCCGCCGTCGACCGAGATTGGCTTCGTCGTCACTTGGTCGAACACGGCGGTCTCCGCGTCGTCCGGCGTGAACGCCGCCTCGACGCCGTGCCACCAGTCGATCGCGTGCTGGATCGCGTTCGGCTCCGGCCGCGAGGAGTGCCCCGACTCGCTCGTGTTCACGTAGGTGCCCTCCAGCAGGCCGCGGTAGCCGAGGGTGATCCCCTGCCAGCCCGAGGGCTCGCCGTTGACTACCGCGTCGGGCGCGTCGCGGTCGTCGATGAGGGCGCGTGCCCCGCCGGAGTCGACCTCCTCGCGGACGACGCCCGCGAAGGAGACGCCGGTCTTCACCGCCGCGACCGCCATCGAGACGAGCGGCCCGGTCGCGTCGACCGCCCCGCGGCCCCACAGCACCGGATCGCCGGGCTCGCCGACATGAACGTCCGAGGGCTCGGGCAGTTCGCCCTCGGGCGGGGCGGGCCGCACCTCGACCGGGATGTCCCCGGGGACGGTGTCGACGTGCGAGGTGAGGAGGACGGCGTCGTTCGCCGGCGCGCGGACGTTGCCGACCTCGTCGATCCACGCCTCCCGGCCGTTCGCCTCGAAGAAGTCGACGAGGCGCTCGGCCGCGCGCTCCTCGTCGCGCGACGGCGAGGGGATCGACACCATGTCGTACAGGAGCTTCCGCGCCGGCGTGTCGCAGGCCGCGGGGTAGCCGCCGCCGGCGACGACGTCGGTGCCGTCCTCGGACTCGACTTCGGCCTCCCGCTCCTGTCCGGCCGCCATCAGCCGATCACCTCGGCTATCGCGTCGACGACGGCGTCGGCGTGTTCGCGCTCGATCGTCAGCGGCGGGAGCAGCCGCAACACGGTCCGCCCCGCCGGGAGCGCGAGGATCTGGTGGTCGATGGCGAGGTCGCGCAGGAGCCGGTTCGAGCCGCGGCGCACCTCGATCCCGACCATCAGCCCGTCACCGCGCACGTCGCGTACGTCGTCGCCGAGGCGGTCGCGGAGTTCGCCGCGGAGATAGTCCCCGATCTCCTCGGCGTGTGCGGGCAGATTATCGCGCTCGATCACGTCGAGCGTGGCGCCCGCGGCCGCCGACACCACGGGCCCGCCGGAGAACGTCGAGCCGTGGTCGCCGGAGTCCTCGGCGATCCAGTCGCGACACAGCGTCGCGCCGATCGGGAGCCCGCTGCCGAGTCCCTTCGCAGTCGTGAGGATATCGGGTACCACTTCGTGGCGGTCGGCGGCCCACATCGAGCCGGTCCGCCCGAGCCCGGTCTGGATCTCGTCGAGGATCAGCGCCGCGCCGCTCGTCGCGGTCGCGACGCGGACCGCTTGGAGGTACTCGGTCGAGACGGGATTGATCCCGCCCTCGCCTTGGAGGGGTTCCAAGATGACCGCGGCGGTGTCCTCGTCGACCGCCTCGCGCATCGCGTCGGCGTCGCCGTACTCGACGAACTCCACGCCGCCAGCGAGCGGGCCGAAGCCGTCCTTGTACTTGTCCTTCCAGGTCGTCGCGAGCGTCCCCATCGTCCGGCCGTGGAACCCCTGCGTGGTCGCGATTATCTTCTCGCGGCCCGTCGCGTGCCGGGCGAACTTCAGCGCAGCCTCGTTCGCCTCGGTGCCGGAGTTACAGAGCCAGACGTTGTCGACGTCAACCGGTGCGACGTCGGCCAACTGCTCGTACAGCGCCGTCCGCGCCGCGTGCGGGTACGACGCCTGAACGTACATGAGATCCTCCAGCTGGCTCGTCGCGGCGTCGACGACCTCCGGGTGGCAGTGACCGACCGGCGTGCAGGCGTAGCTGGCGCCGAAGTCGAGGTACTCCGTGCCGTTCGTGTCGGTGAGGTGTACCCCGTCGCCCGACGCCATCTCGATCGGCTTCTCGGAGAAGACGAAACCGCTCACGCGGTCTCACCCCCTTCGGTCTCGGCGGGTTCGCCGTCGTCCGCGCCGTCGCCGTCCGCGTCGCCAGTGTCGCCGTCCGCGTCGCCGAGCGCCGAGCGCTCGACCGTCGTCCCCTCGCCGCCCAGCGCGGCGACGACCGGGTCGCGGACGTTGGCGTCCGCGATCACGACGCGGCCCGAACCCCCTTCGAGCGCCTCTCTGGCGGCCATCACCTTCTTGCCCATGAACCCCTCGGCTGCGTCCTCGACGGCCGCCAGTTCGTCTGGCGTCGCGGCCGAATCGATGCGCGTCTCGGGGTCGTCCGGGTCGGCGTACACGCCCGACACGTCGGTCAGGAGGACGAGGTCGGCGTCGAGCGCGCCCGCGACCGCCGCGGCCGCGCGGTCGGCGTCCGCGTTGACCGGGGTGACCTCGCCGTCGCCCTCGTCGCCCGCCATCGGCGGCGAGACGACCGGGGTGTAGCCGCCGTCGAGGAGGTCGGCGAGGAGGTCGGCGTTCACCGACTCAATTTTGCCCGAGTGGTCGCCGCGCCGGATCTTCTTCTTCCCGTCCTCCACGACGCGGACCGCCGACTTGCGCGGGCCCGAGAGGAGCCCGCCGTCGACGCCGCTCAGCCCGACCGCATCGACGCCGGCCGAGCGGAACGCCGCCGTCAGTTCGGTGTTGAGCTTGCCGGCCATCGCCATCGAGAACGCTTCCATCGTCTCCGCGTCGGTGAACCGCCCGGTGACGCCCGAGGCGGACTCGACGTACTCGGGCTCGATACCGAGCCGTTCGAGCGTCTCGTCGACGACCGTCGAGCCCCCGTGGACGACGACGACGGAGCGCCCGTTGGCCGCGAGGTGCGCGACGTCGCCGACAGCGCCGGCCGGATCCACGGCCTTCGCGCCGCCGATCTTGACGACGACCGGCGGCTCGGCCGCCGATTCGACATCGCTTCCCGTCACGGCGATCCCACCGGGTGGAGCCCGTCGAACTCGAGGCCCGCCGTCTCGGGCAGTCCGAGCGCGACGTTCGCCGCGTGGACCGCCTGCCCCGCGGAGCCCTTGGTCATGTTGTCTATCGCCGCGAAGACGACGACGCGCCGGTTCTCGGGGTCGAGTTCGAAGCCGACCTCGCCGTGGTTCGTCCCGGCGACCGACTTCGGCTCGGGGTAGCGGTAGACGCCGCCCCCGCCCGAGACGATCCGCATGAACGGCTCGTCGGCGTAGGCGTCGCGGTACGCGCCCCACAGGTCCCCCTTCGAGACCGGGTCGTCGGGGAAGACGTGACAGGTCGCGCTCGCGCCGCGGACCATGTCGACCGCGTGGACGGTGAAGGAGACGGAGAGCCCGAGGTACGCCTCTATCTCCGCCTCGTGGCGGTGCCCGGTCGGCGCGTACGGACGCACGACGCCCGAGCGCTCCGGGTGCGAGGAGGCCGCGCCGCCGCCGGCGCCGCCCTCCGAGGAGCCGACCTTCACGTCGACGACGACCTCGCCGGTCTCGGGGCCGAGCGCGCCCGCGTCGACGAGCGGCTTGAGGCCGAGGATCGTCGCGGTCGCGTTACAGCCGCCGCCGGCGATCAGGTCGGCGCCGGCGAGGTTCTCGCGGTTGATCTCGGGGAGCGCGTACTCCGCGCGCTCCAAGTACTCCGGCGACTCGTGGCCGTCGTACCACTCGTCGTAGGCGTCGGCCTCGGGGAGCCGGAAGTCCGCCGAGAGGTCGACGACGGTGTCGGCCGCCTCGAAGAACTCGTCGATCCGACCCATCGAGACGCCGTGCGGCGTCGCCGCGAAGAGGACGTCGACCGATTCCAGATCGTCGGGGTCCGAGAAGCGCAGGTCGAGCCCGCGCAGGTTCGGGTGCGAGCGCCCGACGGTCATGTTGTCGGCCGACCGCGAGGTGGCCTGAACGACCTCGAAGCCCGGGTGGCCGGCGAGGATCCGCAGCAGTTCGCCGCCGGTGAACCCGGTGCCGCCGACGACGCTCGCGGTGTACGTCTCGCTCATACCACCACCTCTCCGTCGTCGGCCAGTTCGACCGCCTTCGCCTCCAGCCAGTCGACGACCCGCGCCGGGACGTCGACGTCGGTGGCCGCGTCGAGCGCCTTGAACTCGACGGTGTGGTTCACCTCGTGAACGGTGTAATCGTCGGCTGTGCCGTCGCCGTCCGCGTCGACGCCCGTCTCGGCGGTGTCCGCTTCCGCCTCGACTCCCACCTCCATCAGGTCGACGCCGAGCATGCCGCCGCCGACCGCGTCGGAGGCCTTCTCGACGAGTTCGGTCGCGCGCTCGTCGAGGTCGAAGGACTCCGTCTCGCCGCCCTTCGCGGCGTTCGTGAGCCAGTGGTCCGAGGAGCGCGTCATCGCGGCGACCGGCTCGCCGTCGACCGCCAGCACGCGGATGTCACGGCCGGGCTTGTCGACGAACTCCTGAACGTAGAACACCTTGTGTTCGTAGTGGCCGAGCGTCTCCTTGTGTTCCAAGATCGCCTCGGCGGCGTTCCGCGAGTCGATCTTCGCCATCAGCCGCCCCCACGAGCCGGTGACCGGCTTGAGGACGCACGGGTAGCCGAACGACTCGATCGCCTCCAAGGCAGCGTCCTTCGTGAACGCCACCTCCGTCGCCGGGGTCGGCACGTCCGCCTCGGCGAGCGCGAGCGAGTTCTTCGCCTTGTCGGCGCAGACGTCGCCCGTCTCCGGGCCGTTAACCACCGGGACGCCGTAGCTGTCGAGGCACCGCGTCGCGTACAGCGACCGGCTCGTCGACAGGCAGCGGTCGACGACGATGTCGAGGTCGCCGACGGCCGCCGTCGTCGAGTCCAGGCCGAACCGCTCCTTGCGGACGTCGATCTTCTCGACCTCGTGGCCCCGCTCGCGGAGCTCGCCGAGCAGGAGCTTCTCGTCTTTCCGGATCCGGGAGTAGAGGACCCCTACGCGCACGTCGATCCCCCTCCGTTCGCGTCGGCGCTCACAGACATATCGACCACTCGCGTGTCGCGGCCGTGGCGGTCGTCGCCATCTACTCGCCCCAGTCCTCCTCGAGCTCGGGCGCCTCCTCCAAGACGACCGGATCGAGCGAGATGACCTCCAGTTCGGTCCCGGTGACCGGACTGTCGATGATCTCTCCGACCTCGACGTCGGCCGGAATCTCGATTTCCTCGCCCGTGATCGGGTCCTCCGCGGTCAGCGTGTCGGTGTCGCTCGTCATCGTGCCCCGACCTCCGCGGCGAGAACGCATAAAGGCTTCGAACTTATTAGATAGTTTACATAAAGTGGATAGGCAGCTAACGGAAGAATGATCGCGAAATCGGGCCGTTTCGAGATCGGATATCAGATCTCGGTAGTAAATATGTCCCCCCTACGGGGACGGTCGTCGGCGTCGGTCGGGTCGGCGCCGACCGAGCCGACGGGCTCGCGGTCGTCGTGGCTCAGACATAGCGATCGACCTCCGCGTCCAGCGCCTCGGTCGCGGCGGCGAGCGCGTCGCGCTCGGCCGCCAGCGCGTCCTCGTCCGCCTCGATCCCGGCCTCGGCGGCGGCGAGTTCGTCGGCGACCGCCTCGGGGGCCGGCCCGCCGGCGGAGTCGCGGCTCGCGGTGCTTTCGGCCGGGTCGAGCGCGGACTCCACGTCCTCGCGGCTCACGTACGCGGAGAGGGGTTCGCCGGTGACCTTTCGAGCGGCCTCGTCAACTTTTGCGGCCGCCGCGTCCGGCGAGTCGCCGTCTTCGACCGCCTCCGCGGCCGCAGCGACGATCTCGTGGGCCGTGCGGAAGGGCATCCCGCCCATCGCGAGCAGGTCGGCGACGCCCGTCGCCGTCGAGAACCCCTCGCCCGCGGCGGCCGCGAGCGCGGCCTCGTCCCAGTCGGCGGTCGCGACCGCGCCGGCGGCGACTTCGGTCGCCTCCCGCACGTCGCCGGCGATCTCGAAGACGCTCGCGTGGGCGCGCTGGAGGTCGCGGTTGTACGCGCGCGGCAGTCCCTTCAGCAGGCTCAGCGTCCCGGTCGCCTCGCCGATCGCGTCGCCCGCGACGCCCCGGGTCAGCTCCAGCGTGTCGGGGTTCTTCTTCTGGGGCATGATCGAGGAGGTCGAGGCGTACGCGTCCGCTAGCTCCACCACTCCCTTGTTCGAGAAGACGATCAGGTCCTCCGCGAGCCCCGACAGCGTCGTCGCGAGCGTCGCGAGCGCGCTCGCCGACTCCGCGAGGAAGTCGCGCGTCGAGGCCGCGTCCATCGAGTTGCGGACCGTCCCGTCGAACCCGAGCAGCTCGGCGGTGCGGTCGCGGTCGACGTCGAACGGCGTCCCCGCGAACGCGGCCGCGCCGAGCGGCGACCGGTTCACCCGGTCGTACGCGGCGCGCAGGCGCTCCGTGTCGCGCGCGAGCCCGCCCTCGTACGACAGCAGGTAGTGCGCGACCGTCGTCGGCTGGGCCGGCTGGAGGTGGGTGTACCCCGGCATCACCGTCTCGGCGTGTTCGTCCGCGACCTCGACGAGCGCCTCCCGGGCCGCGACGGTCGCCTCGACCGCGTCCAGCAGGTCCTCCCGCAGGCGGTGGCGGATGCAGGTCGCCACCTCGTCGTTGCGCGAGCGGGCGGTGTGCATCCGGCCGCCGTCGGGGCCGATACGGTCGATGACGGCGGTCTCTACCGCCTCGTGGACGTCCTCGCCGTCCGGGAGCGCGCCGTGGCCGGCGGCCTCGACGTCGTCGAGCGCGGCGAGTATCTCGCCCGCGACCGCGCCGTCGACGATCCCCTGCTCCGCGAGCATCACCGTGTGCGCACGGTCGACCGCGAGGTCCGCCTCGAAGATGGCGGCGTCGGCCGCGAGGCTCGACAGGAACTCGCGGGCGGGGCCGCCGCTAAAGCGGTCGCGGCGGACGGCGGTGTCGCCGCCGGACGTGCCCGTCGTCTCGCCCGTGTCGGCGTCCGTCGCGGCGTCGGGATCGTCGTCGGTCATTCAGTTTCCGTCGTCGGTTTCGTCGGTCTCGTTCCCCTCGCCGCTCCCGTCCGTGGCGAGTTCGGGATTCGAGACGCTCGCCTTCACGTCGTTGGCGAGGCGCTCCTGGAGCCCGTGGTACTTCGCGACGCCCGTCGCGTCCGACTGGGCGATGCCGGCGACGTCCTCGGTGTTGAACGAGGCCATCTCCTCGGAGTAGACCGCGTACTCGGAGTCGCGGGCGACGACGCGGCAGTCGCCGCCGGAGACCTTCACGGTCGCCGTGCCGGTCACGACGTCCTGCGTCTCGTCGACGAAGGCGTTGAGCGCGTCGACGACGGGCGCGAACACGAGCCCCTGATACGCCTTCTCGGACCACTCCTGTTCGATCCCCTGCTTGAACGAGCGCTCGTTCTTCGTGAGGACGAGGTCTTCGAGCGCCTGGTGGGCCGTCAGCAGCACCGTCGCGGCCGGGTGTTCGTAGTTCTCGCGCACCTTCAGCCCGAGCATGCGGTCCTCCATCACGTCGGTGCGGCCGACGCCGTAGCCGCCGGCGTACTCGTTGAGGTGCTGGATCAGCGGGACCGGGTCCATCGCCTCGCCGTCGACGGCGACGGGGATTCCCTCCTCGAAGGTCACCTCGATGGTGGTCTCGCCCGCCGGCTCCGCGGTCCACTCGTAGATGTCCTCCGGGGGCTCGTAGTCCGGGTTCTCCAGTTTCCCGCCCTCGACCGCGCGCGACCAGATGTTCTCGTCGATGGACCAGACGCCGCCGTCGCCGGCCTCGACGGGCAGGTCCTTCTCGGCGGCGTAGTCGATCTCCCACTCGCGGGTGAGGCCGAGTTCGCGCACGGGGGCGATCACTTCGAGGTCGGAGCCGCGCCAGACGGCCTCGAACCGGAGCTGGTCGTTCCCCTTGCCCGTACAGCCGTGGGCGATGGCGTCACAGCCCTGCTCCTCCGCGACGCCGAGGATCGCCTCGGCGATGACCGGGCGCGCGAGGGCGGTCCCGAGCGGGTAGCCCTGATAGCTGGCGTTGGACTTCACCGCGTCGAAACAGAGGTCCGCGAACTCGTCTTTCGCGTCGACGACGTGGATGTCGAGCCCCAGCGCCTCCGCGGTCTCCTCGGCCTCGTCGAACTCCTCGGTCGGCTGGCCGACGTCGACGTTGACGCCGATGACCTCGTCGTAGCCGTACTCCTCTTTCAGTAGCGGTACGCACACTGTCGTGTCGAGTCCCCCGCTGAACGCGAGTGCAACGCTCGTCATTACCAGTGTACACCCGGCCTACTCCCTTAAATTCAGCGGTTTTGATATTGTATGAAAAAGACGGAGCGGTCGCTCGCGGCGACGACAGTCGAGACTGCTCGGAACGGAACGGCGCGAACGCGACGAGGGATGAAGATTATTGGCCCGAGGGGCCTCGTCGTCGCGCCGCGCCGGAAGCCGGTCGCGGCGGTCGGACGTCTCGTCGCGGTCGCAGGGCTCGTCGGCCTCGGAAGAGGGTGACGCCGGAACGAGCCGCTGCGGTCATCACCCGTACGTACCGATCTTCGGTATAAAACTGTTCCGCACCTGTCGGCGCGCGCAATGTTTGCCGGCCGGTCCGGTCGACGCCGGTCACCCGGCTTACAGCGCTTCGCGGTACGCCTCCAGCGTCTTCTCGACGTCCTCCTCGGTGTGCGCGTAGGAGGTGAACTGGCACTCGAACTGGTTCGCCGTGAGGAACACGCCCCGATCCTTCATCTCCTGCCAGAACACGCGCTCCCAGCGGTCGGTCGCGGCCGCGGCGACGTCCGCGCCGGTCTTCGGACACGAGTCGTACCGGGCGCAGTCCGGGTCTTGTCGACAGCCGCCCGCGCAGCAGGCGTCCGGGTCGTCGGGCGCGTCGCGGGTGAAGATCGTCTTGAACATCGAGTCGGTGCCGACGACGGTGTACTCGGGCGCGCGCTCGGCGCAGATCTCGGCGATCCCCTCCCGGAGCTTCCGCCCGAGTCGGTTGACGTGTTCGTACACGTCGTTCTCGGCGGCGTACTCCAACCCGGCCTTCCCGGCGGCCATCGTCACCGGGTGCCCGGAGAAAGTGCCGGACTGGAACACCTCGCCCGCGGGCGTGAACCCCTCGATTATCTCGGCTTTCCCGCCGATGGCCCCGACCGGGAAACCGCCGCCGACGATCTTGCCGAACGTCGTCACGTCGGGGGTGACGCCAAACTTCGACTGCGCGCAGCCGAGGCCGCCGACCCGGAACCCGGTGATCACCTCGTCGAAGATCAGCAGCGAGCCGTAGTCGTCACAGAGGTCCCGCAGCGTCTCGTGGTAGCCGTCGACCGGCATCACGATCCCCTTGTTGGCGAGGATCGGCTCGACGAGGACGGCCGCGATGTCGTCGCCGTGCTCCGCGAACACCTCCTTGGCCGCCTGCGGGTCGTTGAACGGGATCGGGAGGGTGTGCTGGGCGAACGCCTCCGGGATCCCCTTCGTGGACGGGTGCGCGTCCCCGGGCGACCCCTCGACGAGCGTCGACTCCTGTGCGCCGTGGTACCCGCCCCGCATCACGACGATCTTGTCGCGGTCGGTGTGGCCGCGTGCCAGCCGCACCGCCGAGACGGTCGCCTCCGTGCCGGAGTTGACGAACCGGATCGACTCCACGCTCGGGACGTGTCGCGCCACGAACTCGGCGTGTTCGACCTCGACTTCGGTCGGGGCGCCGTACATCGGCCCCTCCGCGACGTGCGACTGGACCGCCGCCTCCACCGGATCGGGCAGGTCGTGGCCGTACAGCAGCGGCCCGTACCCCATCACCCAGTCGACGTAGCGGTTGCCGTCGGCGTCGATCACGTGGCCGCCGTCGCCGCGCTCGACGAAGAACGGGTGCGGCATGTTCGCCCGGACCGAGGAGTTGACTCCCCCGGGCAGCACCGACAGCGCGCGGTCGTACAGCCCGCGCGAGCGCTCGTGGTTCATACCGAACGCTTGGGGCGTCGGGCTGAAAGTAGTTGCCGAACCGATCGAGCCAGGTTCGGTCCGCGAAAAAGAGCGACGGTCGGCTCGCGCGCTACGCGCCTACACCGCCTCCGGGCCGGTCGCGCCCGTGCGGACCTGAAGCGCGTCTTCGACCGGCATGATGAACACCTTGCCGTCGCCGGGCTCTCCGGTCTCGGCGGCGCCGGCGATCGCCTCCGCGACCTCGTCGGCCGGGATGTCGGCGACGACGACCTCGACCTTCACCTTCTGGTGGAGGTCGACCGTGAACTCCTCGCCGCGCCACTGGCCCTTCTTCGCGGGCTGGCTGCCGCGCCCCGAGACGTTCGTCACGGTGAGCGACGGCGCGTTGATCTCCGCGAGCGCCTGCTTGATGGCCCCGAGCTTGTCGGGGCGGACGACCGCGGTGACCATCTTGATCTGCGAGCCGGCCTCCGCGCCGCCGTCGGCGCGCGGGGAGCCGTCGGTGGTGTCCACGACGTCCGGGCCGCCGTCGGTCGCGACGCGGTCGCCGCCGAACTCGGGGTAGGTCTCGACGCCGTGTTCGGAGATGTCGAGGCCCTCCTGCTCGTGTTCCGGAGTGACGCGTGCCTCGCCGCTCGCCTTGAGGACGTACCAGACCGCGGCGGTCGCGGTGAGCGTCCAGCCGCCGATGATGACGACGCCGACCAGCTGGGCGATGAAGTGCGCGCCGATGCCGGCGCTGAGTTCGCCGGGTGCGGCGACGAAGGGGAAGAGGAGCGTGCCGAGTACGCCGGCGCTGCCGTGAACCGGGAACACCGCGCAGACGTCGTCGATCTTGAGCGTGTCGGAGACGAACTCGAAGACGAGCGGGAGCTGTCCGCCGGCGAGGAGACCGACGACCAGCGCGCCCCACCACGCCGTGGTGTCCGGAATGGCGGTGATGCCGACGAGCCCCGCCAGCAGTCCGTTGGCGACGTAGAGCGTGTCGACCTTGCCGGTGCGGAGCCACACGACGGCCGCGGCGCCGATCCCGCCGGCCGCCATCGCGATCGTCGTCCCCATCGCGACGAGGTTGAGCGTCAGCGTGTTGAACACGCCGCCGCTGACGACGGAGGCCGTGCCGACGTTAAAGCCGTACCAACCGAACGCGAGGACGAGCGTCCCGAGGACGGCGAACGTCAGCGAGTGGCCGGGGATGACGTTCGTCGACCCGTCATCGGTGTAGCGGTCCATCCGCGGGCCGAGGACCGCCGCGGCCGTGAGGCCCGCGATCCCGCCCATGCCGTGGACGATCATGCCGCCGGCGAAGTCGTGGAACGCGGTCCCGGTCAGCTGGGCGACGAGCCCGTCACCGGAGGCCGACCACGTGAACGCGATGACCATCGGGTAGATCACCGCGGCGAGCAGGAACGTGTAGGTGACGTACGCACGGAGCTTCGCACGCCCGGCGACCGCTCCCGAGACAATCGTCGCGGCGGTCATCGCGAAGACGGCGCCGTAGAGCCAGTTGACGTACGGACCGACCACGCCGGACTCGACGGCCATCTCGCCGCCGGAGAACAGCGAGCCCGCCGCGGAGGCGATCCCCGGCGACCCGTTCACGAGGCTCGTGAACGCCGTGCCGATGAGGAAGAACACCGTCACCCCGACGCTCCACGTCAGGAGGTTCTTCGTCAGCTGGTTGGCGACGTTCTTCGACCGCACCTGCCCGGCCTCCAGCATGGCGAAACCGGCGTGCATGAAGAAAATGAGGAACGTCACGACGAGGATCCACGTTCCGTTCATGGCGGACGCGAACGTACTCGGGTCGATCGTGGCGAGAACGTTGGCCGTCACGCTTCACCCACCTCTACTGAACGCTCGTCCGATTCAAACCGCGTTTCGCTCGTGTTCATGTGCTGAATCACGTTTCGACTTCCGGGAACGCCCATACATAAACGTTCGAGTTGAGTTTCACAAAAAATACAGTTGATAATACGGTGGTCGTCCGATATAAGGACATGGCTATGGAATATAAGGGCGTTCCTCCGAGGATTTCGCGGCAATCGTTGCGCTCGAAGCGACCGACTGTTGTGTAAGATATCTATCTATTCCACCGTGATCCGTCGCCGACGGCCGCTCTGTGCCCGTGCGCGGCCGGTTCTGGCGAGTATTGCCACACCGCCGTCTCGCGATTCGCCGTCAGATAGACCGTCCACCGCGAATTCGGACGGCTGGGGACTTCTCGATGAAAATTGACGTTCGTCAACCCGATTCCGCATCCGACGGCTGATCCGCTCGATCGGCGGCGGATCGACGCGCTCACCGATCGACTACCACCCGCGAAATGTCGCTTACTCCGGTTTCAGCCCCTCGTTCTGGACGCGCATCACGGCCTCGCCGTCGGCGAGGTTCGGCGCGTCGACGAGGCGGACGATCCGCTTGTCGCCCTTCGACTTCCGGAGGTACATCCGGAACGTGGAGGCGTGGCCGAGGATGTTGCCGCCGATCGCCTGCGTCGGGTCGCCGAAGTAGGAGTCGGGGTTCGACGCGACCTGATTGGTGACGAGGATGGCGGTGTTGAACAGGTCGCCGATCCGCATCAGGTCGTGGAGATGTTTGTTGAGCTTCTGCTGGCGGTCGGCGAGTTCGCCCCGACCGACGTACTCCGCGCGGAAGTGCGCCGTGAGCGAGTCGACGCAGACGATCCGGATCGGCCACTCGGTCTCCTCGTGTTCGCCGGCGAGCTCCTTCGCCTTCTCGGCGAGCAGGATCTGGTGGTTGGAGTTGAACGCCTTCGCGACGTGGATCTGGTCGAGGAACGCCTCGACGAGCTCCTCCATCGCCTCCTCGTCGCTCGGCGTGCCCTCGATCTCGCGGCGCTCCATCTCGTCGGCGAGGATCTCGTCGTCGAGCCCGCGGACCATGTCGTCGATTCGCTCCGGGCGGAACGTGTCCTCGGAGTCGACGAAGATACAGCCGCCGTCGAGGCCGCCGTGTTCCGGGGGTAGCTGAACGTTGACGGCCATCTGGTGGGTGACCTGCGACTTCCCGGAGCCGAACTCGCCGTACACCTCGGTGATCGACTGCGTCTCGATCCCCCCGCCGAGCAGCTCGTCGACCTCGTCGATCTGCCAGGAGAGCTTCCCGATCTCCTCGCGGCGTTCGAGCACGGTCGCGCCCGTCTCGAAGCCGCCGACGTCGGCGGCCTCGCGGGCGGCGTTGATGATGTCGCTGGCGGACGACTCGCCGATGTCGGCGGTGTTCGACATCTCGCCGGGGCTCGCGACGGCGATCGACTGGTAGCTCTCGAATCCGTTGTCAACGAGCTTGTCCGCGGTCGCCGGGCCGACGCCGGGGAGGTCCTCGAGTTCGTCTTCAGGCATGTACACGTGGCTTGTTCGCCATCCCGTATAAAGACTGGTTTACACCCCAGTGAAAGTGAAATTCAAGCGGCGCCGCCGCTCGGTCGCGGCTCGCTCTCTCTCGAACGGGCTCGCCGGAGCGGACGGACAAATCGGGTAGCGAAACTGATCGACCTCCGCGCGCTCGCACAGATTGTCGGGCCGCCGCGCGAGGATGCGAACCGACCGTCAGGCCCTCAGAAGCCGACGCGGCGGACGTAGTCGAGGTCGCGGATCTCCACGAGCAGGTCGCCCGAGAGGTCGGCGTCGGTGATCACGTACAGCTTCGGGTCGTCGGTGAACTCGGGATCCTCGCTCAACACTTGGCGGATCGAGACGTCGCGGTCGGCGAGGATGCCGGTCACCTCGGCGACGATCCCGGCCTCGTCGGCGGCCGCCACCTCGATGGTGAGGACCGTGAGGTCGAGGACCGGCGCGAGGTCCATCAGGCTCGGGATCGACGAGATGTTGGTGAAGATGCGCTTCAGTTCCGGGTCAGCGAGTATCGCGTCGGTCGTCGAGTCCACCACGCGGCGGTCGACGTCGAGTTCGCGCGCGATGCCGGTGTACGGGATCTCGATCCCGCCGGAGACGACCCGCCCCTCCTCGTTGACCGAGAAGCCGCGCTCCAAGAACAGTCGGATCACCGCCTGCTGGCTGGGTGACCCCTCGAACTTCTCGAGGATCTCGTCGAACATTCGTCTCCGGATGCTCGCCGCGCGCTGTTAAATTAGCGGGTGCGTCGCGGACGGCCACGACGCGGCCGTCCGGCGACGCCGCCGGCGCCGGACCACTTTCGCTCCGCCACCCGACTCCTTTTGCCCGGTGGCGCCGAACCCCACCCCGTGTCAGAGTCGCCGCACCTGCGGTTCTTCCCGTACGAGGAACCCTATCCGAACCAGCGCGAGGCGATGGACAGGGTCGCCAACGCGCTGGACCGCGGGCAGGACGTGCTGTTCGAGGGCGCGCCCGGGACGGGGAAGACCCTCTCCGCGCTCGTGCCCGCCTTGGAGCACGCCCGGGAACACGACCGGACGGTCGTCATCACGACCAACGTCCACCAGCAGATGCGGCAGTTCGTCGAGGACGCGCGCGCCATCCCCCGCGAGGAGCCGATTCGCGCGGTCGTCTTCAAGGGGAAGTCGTCGATGTGCCACATCGACGTCGACTACCAAGAGTGTCAGACCCTCCGGGACACCACCCGCGAGATGGTCGAGACGGAGAACGCGGTGCGCGAACTGGAGTCGCGCCAGCGCGAGTTGCTGGCCGAGAGCCGCGAGGGCGACGCGGGCGCCGCGGAGGCCCGCGAGGCGATCATGGAGGAGCTCGACGAGCTGGAAGCCGAGGTCGACGAGTACGAGGCCGCCAACGTCTGCGAGCACTACCGCAACAACCTCACCCGCGACACGGACGAGTTCTTCGGGTGGCTCTTCGAGGACGTCCGGACCCCCGACGACGTGTACGAGTACGCCGACGAGCGCGAGCTGTGCGGCTACGAGCTGCTGAAGGAGGGGATGGAGGGCGTCGACCTCGTCGTCTGTAACTACCACCACCTGCTCGACCCGAACATCCGCGAGCAGTTCTTCCGCTGGATCGACCGCGACCCGAGCGAGATAATCACCGTCTTCGACGAGGCGCACAACATCGAGGACGCCGCCCGGGACCACGCCACCCGGACGCTGACCGAGAACACGCTCGACGCCGCCTTGGACGAACTGGCCGACAGCGACGACTCCCGCGCCGAGCCCGCGGAGAACGTCCTCCGAGCGTTCCGCGACGCCCTCGTCGAGACGTACGAGGACGGGCTCGGGTTCGGCGGCGTCGACGAGAACTGGGAGGACGTCTCGGTCGCCAACGACGACCGCCGCGACGACCTCACGCTCGCGTTCCTCCGCAACTACGAGGGACGGGGAATCGACACGGAGGCGGAGCTCGCCGTCCAGCTCGGGCAGGCGATAGACGAGGAGTACGAGCGCCGCTACCGCGACGGCGAGGCGACCACCCGGTCGGAGTCGCAGACGCTCGCGGCGGCTCGGTTCGTCGCGACGTGGATGGACGAGGGGGCGGAGTTCGGCCAGTATCCGGTTGTCTCCGTCCGGCGCGACGCGGGCACCGACGAGGTGTACGGTCGGGCGGAGCTGTACACCTGTATCCCGCGGAGCGTCACCAGCGAGCTGTTCGACGAGGTGGCCGCCTCGGTCCTGATGAGCGCGACGCTGCGCCCGTTCGACGTGACGGAGGACGTGCTGGGGCTGGAAGACGTCGCGTCGATGGCTTACGAGATGGGCTACCCCGAGGCGAACCGCCGGACGTTCGCCGCCGACGTGCCGCCGCTGTTCGCCTCGGACCGCAACGACCCGGAGACGCAGGAGGCGGTGTCGTCGCTGCTCCGCGACGCGATCCGCTTTACCCCGGGCAACACGCTCGCCTTCTTCCCGTCGTACGCCGAGGCCGAGCGCTACCACGAGCGGCTCGCGGGCAGCGGCGGTGCGGCGGACGCTCCCGGCGGTGGCGACGCGAGGCGCGGGGCGGACGGGAGCGGCGACGCCGACCTCGGTCCGATCCACCTCGACGGCCCGGGCGAGGACGAGGAGCGGCTCCGCAGCGAGTTCGTCGAGAGCGACGGCGCCGCGCTGTTCACCTCGCTGTGGGGGACGCTCGGCGAGGGCGTGAGCTTCGACGGCGACGACGCCCGCACGGTCGTCGTCGTGGGCGTCCCGTACCCGCATCTCTCGGACCGCACCGAGGCGGTCCAAGACGCCTACGACCGGGCGTTCGCCGACCGCGACCGCTCCCGTGACCCGGGGTGGATGTACGCCGTCGAGATCCCGACGATCCGCAAGACGCGGCAGGCGCTCGGTCGGGTGATCCGCGGCCCGGACGACTTCGGCGTCCGGATCCTCGCGGACCGCCGCTACACCACCGCCGACATGGGGAAGTACTCGGTCCGCTCCGCCTTCCCGCCCGAGGAGCGCGAGGAACTGCTCGACGTCGACCCCGCGAAGCTGAAGTTCGCGATGCTGAACTTCTACCAAGACCACGACGCGTACGACGGGCCGCCGCCGTCGCCGTGACGCGAGCCGCGAGCGATGGCCGCTCTGACGGCCCTACCCCGGCATCGACGCGAGCAGGACCGAAATCAGGAGCAGGAGCCCGCTGAGAATCGTCGTGACCACGGTGTGGATCAGCGTCATCGCGGCCACGGCCCGCGGGGGTTGCTGGTAGCTCCACCAGAACATCGTCCCGTCGACGAGGAGCGCGGCGAGGAGGATGAGCGCCCCGGGGAGGTCGAACGCGTTCCCGACGACGCTTATCACCGCGGGCAGCGGCCCGATGTAGAGGGCGCGCCGCGGGTCGACGTCGCCGAGGACGTTCCGGGCCGCGATGTGCGCGGTGACAGAGAGGAACAGCGCCAACAGGACGGTCGTCCCGAGCACGGAGACCGGCGTCACCGTCTGTAAGAGCATGGTCGACCTACGGGACGGGGGATAAAAGTGGTCGCGGAACGCGCCCGGCTTCGCCCGGGACGCCCGGCGGTCGCCGCGTCAGTCCAGCAGTCCGAGCCCGTTCAGCTCCTCGACGATCACGTCGACGGCGGCCGCCGCGTCGTCGGGGGTCGTGCCGCCGGTGACGACCACCTTGCCGCTGCCGAACAGCAGCGCGACGACCTCCGGGTCGTCGAGCCGGTAGACGAGCCCGGGGAACTGCTCCGGCTCGTACTCGATGTGTTCCAGGCCGAGCCCGATCGCGATCGCGTTCAGGTTCAGGCTCTCGCCGAGGTCGGCCGACGTGACGATGTTCTGGACCGTTATCTTCGGGTCCTCGATCGGGATCTGGAGCGCGCGGAGTTCCGCGAAGACGATATCGAGGCTCTCGTGGACCGCCTCGATCGAGTTCGCGCCGGTGCAGACGATCTTCCCCGACCGGAAGATCAGGGCGGCCGACTTCGGGTCCGTGGTGCGGTAGACGAGGCCGGGGAACTGCTCGGGGTCGTAGTCGGCTCCCTCGAGGTCCATCGCGACGCTCTGGAGATCGAGCTCCTGTCCGATCCCCGTGGAAGCGACGACGTTCTCTACGGTGATCGTCTCCTTCGGGTCGGCCGTCATTACCTCGTTTCTCGCCCGAACGACCTAAAAGGTGGCTGGTCGGAACCGCCACGCTATTGACGCCGCCGCGCGGAGCGGGCGGCGTGTACTGGCTCGAACTCGCCGGCGAGACCGACGCCTTCGCCGCCCGTGAAGCCGCGACCGCGGCGACCGGCGTCGACCTCCTCGCGCCGGGTGTCGCGCGAACCGGCGGGATCGACGCCGCCCGCGTCCGCCGGCTCGCGTACACCCGCGCCGCCCACGAGGCGGTCGCGCGGACCGACGCCGACATCGACGCCGCGGCCGCCGCCCTCCGGGCCGCGTCGCTCGACCGCTCCGGGAGCGTCGCGGTCCGCGCTCGGAACGTCCGGGCGACGGCCGACGTCTCGACGGAGGCGGCCGAGCGCGAACTCGGCGGCGTCCTCGTCGACCGCGGGTTCGACGTCGACCTCGACGACCCCGACCACGTCCTCCGGGCGCTGTTCGCGGCCGGCCCGCGCGCCGAACACGATTCGGTGGCCGGCGCGGACGGCGGCGAGGCGGACCTGTGCGCGCTCGGCTGGGTCGCGGTCGAGGCCGCCCGCGACTTCGCCCCGAAGCCGACCGACCGCCCCTTCTTCCAGCCGGGGAGCATGGCCCCGGCGGACGCCCGCGCCTACGCCAACCTCGCGGGCGCGGCCCCCGGGCGGACCCTGCTCGACCCGATGTGCGGCACCGGCGGCCTCCCGCTGGAGGCGGGGATCGTCGGCGCCGACGTCGTCGCCTGCGACGCGCAGGCGAAGATGGTCCGGGGTGCCCGGGAGAATTTCCGGGAGCACTTGAATGATGACCCCAGCACCGAGTGGCACGTCGCGCGCGGCGACGCGACCGCGCTCCCGTTCTCCGACGACGCGGTCGACGGCGTCGCGTTCGACGCCCCCTACGGCCGGCAGTCGAAGATCGCCCGCCACGAGCTCGCCGACCTCGTCGCGGGCGCGCTCGCCGAGACGGCCCGGGTCGCGCCGCGCGCGGTGTTGGTCGCCGACCGCGACTGGCGCGGCCCCGCCCGCGACGCCGGCTGGACCGTCGACGCGGCGTTCGAGCGCCGAGTGCACCGGTCGCTGACGCGCCACGTGCTGGTGTTGCGCCGCGGAGACGCGGGCGAGAGCGCGGCGACCGAGGCCGCGATCCGGGCGGACCGAGAGTGAACGCCAGATCGGCGGAATCGCTCTGATCGGCGGCTCGCGCGACAAGTTTCAGTTTCGCCCCGGCTCCGGGCAACGGTTAAGTGCGCGGCCTCTCGTGGTACTCGCATGACCGGGGACGCCGGGGACATGCTCTCGTGGGACGAGTCCGTGTTCCGCGACGAGTCGGTGTTCGAGATCGACCACGTCCCCGAGACGTTCCGCCACCGAGAGAGCCAGCTCGAGAACCTCAAGTACGCGCTCCGCCCCGCGGTCCGCGGCTCCCGGCCCCTCAACACGATGGTCCGCGGCCCGCCGGGGACCGGGAAGACCACCGCGGTCCAGAAGCTGTTCGGCGAGCTCGGCGCCCGGACCGAGGTCCGCACGGTGCGGGTCAACTGTCAGGTCGACTCGACGCGCTACGCGGTGTTCTCTCGGCTGTTCGAGGGGATCTTCGAGTACGAACCCCCCTCGTCGGGCATCTCCTTCAAGAAGCTGTTCGGGCAGATCACCGACCGGCTCGTCGAGGAGGACGAGGTCTTGGTCGTCGCCCTCGACGACGTGAACTACCTCTTCTACGAGAACGAGGCCTCGGACACGCTGTACTCGCTCCTGCGCGCCCACGAGGCGCACTCCGGCGCGAAGATCGGCGTCATCGTCGTCTCCTCCGATCTGGGCCTCGACGTGATCGACGACCTCGACACCCGGGTCCAGTCCGTCTTCCGCCCTGAGGAGGTGTACTTCCCCGTCTACGACGCCACCGAGATATACGACATCCTCGCCGAGCGCGCCAAGCGCGGCTTCCACGAGGGGGTGATCGGCGACGCCGAGTTGGAGCGCGTCGCCGACCTCACCGCGGAGAGCGGCGACCTCCGGGTCGGGATCGACCTCCTTCGCCGCGCCGGGCTCAACGCCGAGATGCGCGCCTCGAAGACGGTCTCGGAGGAGGACGTCGAGGACGCGTACGACAAGTCGAAGCACGTCCACCTCTCGCGGTCGCTCCGGGGCCTCTCGGAGTCCGAGCGCGACCTCGTCCGCGTCCTCGCCGAACACGACGGCGAGCGCGCCGGCGCGGTGTACGACGCGTTCAACGACGAGACCGACCTCGGCTACACCCGCTACTCGGAGATCATCAACAAGCTCGACCAGCTCGGCGTGATCGACGCGGAGTACGCCGACGTCGACGGTCGCGGCCGCTCGCGGGAGCTCTCCCTCGCGTACGACGCCGAGGCGGTGCTGGACCGACTGGAGTGACGGCGACGACGCCTTTTCAACGCCCCCGCACGCAGTCGACGCCATGAAGACGAGCGGCGGGAGCGACGCGATGAAGCGACGCGCCGGCGAGTCGGCGGCCGCGGCCGTCTCCGACGGCGACGTGGTCGGACTGGGGACCGGGTCGACCGCGGCGCACGCCATCCGGCGGCTCGGCGACCGGGTCGACGCCGGCCTCGACGTGCGCGGCGTCCCCACCTCCTTCGCGAGCCGCGAACTCGCAGTCGAGGAGGCGATCCCCTGCCTCGACCTGCCGGACGCGGTCGGCCCCGACGGGCCGGGGATCGACCTCGCCATCGACGGGGCCGATCAGGTGGCGACGGGCGGGGGGGAAGAAGACACCGGGAGCGGCGCTCGCGGCGACGCTCCCGTCTCCGGCGGCGCGCTGATCAAGGGCGGCGGCGCGGCGCACGCCCGCGAGAAGCTGGTCGACGCCGCGGCGGACCGCTTCCTCGTCGTCGCCGACCCCTCGAAGGAGTCGCCGCGGCTGGACCGATCGGTTCCAGTCGAGGTACTCCCCGCGGGACGGACCGCCGTCGCCGCGGCGGTCCGCGAGGCCGGCGGCGAGCCGACGCTGCGGCGCGCGGAGCGGAAGGACGGCCCCGTCGTGACCGACAACGGGAACCTCGTGCTGGACTGCGCGTTCGGCGAGATCGACGCCCCCGCCTCGCTGGCGGCCACCCTGTCGTCGATCCCGGGCGTCGTCGAACACGGCCTCTTCGTCGGGCTCGCGGACGAGATCCACGTCGGGACCGAGTCGGGCGTCCGGGTCGACGAGGCCTGAGACCGACGAGATCTGGAGTCGGCGAAGCCTGCTCCGTCGAAGAGCACCGTTGCGACCGACGGCGCCGCCGCTCGGCGGGCAGCGTCTAAATAAAATGAAACGGAAACGAGTTCCGTCTTAGAGGTCGCGCGGCTGGACCGTCTTCCGGTCGTTGGCCTCGGCGCGGCGCGCGGCGTCTTCGAGCAGCTCGTCCACTTCGTCGTCCAGCGCACCGTAGAAGTCCGAAGAGACGTTCTTGTCGTCCAGGGCTTCCTTGACGGCCGCTTTGACAATGAGGTCTGCCATGCGACCGGGCCTACCCGGTGATGGTTAATAAGAGTTCCTGAATTCGACCGCGAGGGACGCCGTGAAGCCGTTTCGCGGGCGGTTCCGAACGCAGTCGCTTATAAATCTTGTGAGATTATCGTCTCCGCTCCGGCTCGAACGCGCTCCCAACTGTCCTCGAATCCGATCCGATCGGCCCGCGGCCTCCGTCACGCGACCCTTCCCGGCGCGTTCGGGCTCCGGTCGGCTTCGCCCGCGGTACTCTCTCGGGGCGAACCGACAGGTTCGACGGGCTCCCCCGACGACGGTCCGCCATGCGAGAGACGCTGGCGGCGCTCGAAGCGGGCGAGATCGGCGTCGAAGAGGCGGAGTCGCGGCTCGCGGGCTACGCGACAACTGACGCGGGGCGGTTCGACGCCGCCCGCGAGCGGCGGCGCGGGATCCCCGAGGCGATCCTCGCGGAGGGGAAGACGCCCGCGGAGGTCGCCGCGCTGGCGGCGACGGCGCTCGACACCACCGGCCGGGCCTTGGTGACCCGCGCCGACGAGGCGACGGCGACGGCGGTCGCGTCGGCGGTCGGCGACGCGGAGACGGACCCGACCGTCGACCGCGACGAGCGGACCGGTACCGTCGTCGTCCACGCGGCCGGCTTCGAGACCCCGTCGCTCGACGCCGCGGTCGCGGTCGTGGCCGCCGGCACCGCGGACGCGCCGGTCGCCGGCGAGGCGGCGGTCGTCGCCAGCGAGGTCGGGGCCGCGGTCGACCGGGTCGACGACGTGGGCGTCGCCAACCTCGACCGGATCCTCGACCAGGTCGACCGGATCCGCGAGGCCGATGTCGTCGTCGTCGCGGCCGGCCGCGAGGGGGCGCTTCCCACGGTCGTCGCCGGCCTCGTCGACGCCCCCGTGATCGCGCTTCCGGTGTCGACCGGCTACGGCGTCGGCGGCGAGGGCGTCGCGGCGTTGGAGGGGGCGCTCCAGTCGTGTTCCGTGCTCACGACAGTCAACGTCGACGCCGGCTTCGTCGCCGGCGCGCAGGCCGGGCTGATCGCCCGCGCGGTCGACGCGGCGCGGACCGAGTGAGCGACGGGGATCGAGCGGGGAGCTCGCCGGTCTCCGAGTTCGCTTACCCGCGCGAATACCGGCAGCCGGCGGGGTCGAACAAGGGTATTAGTTCGTCGAGTCCGTATGATAGCTGCCGACGCACGTCGGCATCACATGCCACGCTGTGACCACTGCGGGTCGCACGTCTCGGACCGCTTCGCGCGCGTCTTCGCGGACGAACGCGGCGACCTGAACGCGTGCCCGAAGTGCTCCGCGAACGCGGGCATCGCAGAGGTGTCCCGCGAGCGGACGCGAACCGGGGACTGACCGGCGAAACGCCGATCGGAGACCGAGCGCACGGAGAGCGGCGGCTCCGTCTCGTCCCCGCCGCGGGCACATCCGCACCCACTTTGCGCTCGCGCTCGGACGGCCGCCCGTGGCCGACCACCACGTGTACGTGATCGAGTGCGCCGACGGCACCCTCTACACCGGGTACACGACCGACGTGGAGCGGCGCGTCGCCGAACACGACGCCGGCGAGGGCGCGAAGTACACCCGCGGCCGGACCCCCGTCACCCTGCGCCACGTCGAGTCGTTCGACTCGAAGTCGGCGGCGATGTCGCGGGAGTACGCGATCAAGTCGCTGTCGCGCGCCGAGAAGGAGCGGCTGATCGGCGAGACTGACGGCGACGCGGGGAACTGACCGCGCCGACCGCCTCTCTCTCACTCCACGAGCCGCTCTATCTCGGTGACGAGGATGCCGGTCGCGCCGACCGACCGCAGCTCCGAGATGGTCTCGAACACGTCGCGCTCGTCGACGACGGCGTGGACCGCGACCATCCCGTTCCCGTTCTCGTCGGCCTCGACGTCCATCACCGTCGGGCCGCCGAGCCCGGGGATCACGTCTTTCACCTCGTCGAGCCGGTCTTTCGGCGCGTTCATCATCAGGTAGCGCCGACCGTCGGCCGCGAGGACGGACTCGAAGGCGGTCAGGACCTGCTCGACCTTCGGGTCGTCGACGACGTCCGGGCGGGCGAACAGCCGGACCGAGGAGTCGAGCACGTCGTCGATCACCGCGAGCCGGTTCACCTTCAGCGTCGTCCCCGTCGAGGTGATGTCGACGATGGCGTCGGCCATGTCGACGTGCGGGGTCAGCTCCGTCGCGCCCGTCACCGTGACCACGTCGGCGTCGACGCCCACGCGGTCGAGGTAGTCGCGGGTGACGTTCGGGAACTCGGTCGCGACCGTCTTGCCGGCGAGGTCATCGATGTTCGACACGTCGCCGTCCTCGGGTGCCGCGAGAACGAGCCGACAGGAACCGTACCCGAGATCGAGCAGGTCGGCGAGATCGTCATCGGCCGCCTCGCTCGCGGCGTCGACGACGCCGCCCGACTCGGCCGCCTGATCGAGGCCGGTGACGCCGAGGTCGGCCGCGCCGTCGCGGACGTACTCGGGGATGTCGGCCGCCCGCGCGAACAGCACCGTCACGTCCTCGTCGACGGTGTCGGCGTACAGCTGTCTGTCGGCGGTCTCCTCGACGTGGAGACCCGCGCGTTCCAGCAGCGAGAGCGTCGGCTCGTGTAGGCGGCCCTTGTTGGGGACGGCGATTCGCATACGGGGAGCGTCGCGGGGGGAGGGGGAAACGTTTTCGTCCGCGAAGTGGGGGGCGTCGACGCGAAACCGTTCACTGCCAACTGATGCGGTGGCGCGTGCCTGCGAGCGGCCGCCACCGGCGGCCGCGAGTCGCACGCGCGAGGGAGTCGCTGGCGCCNGCCAGCGACGAGGCTGGGGAGGCGTGAGGTGCGGTTGCGGTGCGGTCGGGCGGGACTCAAAGGGGCAGTCGCGAGTCCTCGCGACTGGGGCTTTAGAGCTGTTTGCCGTCGATCAGTGGACACCCACGTATGGCCGAGCGGCTGGGGCTTTAGAGCTGTTCGTCGTCGTTCCGGCGTGACTCGCTCACGAACGAGTCTCTGGGGCCTCGGAAGCAGTGCTATCCGCGCTCTACACGCCGTGGTCTCGAAATCGACGAACGTCGACCTCGACTGGGAGGTCGTCGAAGTCGTCGTCCGCGCCGGCGACGAGCGTCGCGCCGCGCTCGTGGGCGAGCGCGACGGCGTACGCGTCGGCGAGCGAGATGTCTCCGTGCGCCTTCACCTCGGCCGCCAGCCGCCAGTCGGCCGGTTCGATCGCCAGCCCGCGCCGCTCCAGCGCGCGGAGGTCTCGGTCGGCCGCCCGGAGCGAGGCGTCGGTCGGTTCGTCGTCGACGCCCTCGAACCGGGAGACAGGGTAGAAGACCTCGGCGGCGTTCGTCTCCGCGAGCGCCCCCGCCGACTCGCCGGCGAACACCTCGTCGAGAAGCCGGGCGACCGCCTCGTGACCGGCCTCTCCGTAGAGGTACGCGACGACCGCCTCGGTGTCGAAGACGTAGCCGCTCATTCGTCGTCGGAGGGGCGGAGCCGCTCGGCCCGTTCCGCCTCTTGGCGCTTCTCCTCGCTTTTCAGTTCTCGAACCCGCTCTATCGCCGCACCGCGCTCGTGGTCGGCGGCGTGGATCCCGTGGAGTTCGTCGGGAGCGGGTACCGGTTCGATGACGATTCGCCCCTCGTCCTCGTAGACGAACACCTCGCCGGGCGCCTCGATTCCGAACTTCTCGCGCAGTCCCTTCGGGATCGTGGCCTGTCCCTTCTGCGAGACGCGTACTACCGTTGGCTCATCTGTACTACTCGGCATTACACGTTGTACTCACAATGCCTGTATTACTAAATCCNGATCGTGGCCTGTCCCTTCTGCGAGACGCGTACTACCGTTGGCTCATCTGTACTACTCGGCATTACACGTTGTACTCACAATGCCTGTATTACTAAATCCACCGCCCGTCCACGAACGTTCGTTCGTCAACGACCGACGGTTGCTCCTTCGCCAGCGCCGAACCGCCGTCTCACCAGCCAGTACGCGACGGGGAGACAGCAGGCGAACGCGACCGGCCAGAAGATCAACTGCGAGATCGGGTCGGGCGGCGAGAAGACGGCCCCGGCGACGAATCCACCGAGGCCGGCGACGGCAACGGCCGCGGTGGCCCGCTCCCACCGGGACGGCGGATATCGACGGGGCCGGCCGCGACGCCACCACAAGAGGTAATAACACAGTACCACGCCCGAGACCGGCGCGAGCACGCCCCAGAACCCCGGACGGTCGCTTCCCCGGGCGTACGCGTCGAAGTTGACCCACATGCCGATCGCGACCCAGACGAACAGGAGGAGGGCGACGCTGACCGTGACCACGGGTGTGAGGAGGGACACGAGTCTACCAGCGTTCGGGCGACAGGTAGGTCTTCGCCCCGAACCGGAGCTCTCCGTCGTAACCGCTTCCCCGCCATCACCCACGTAGCCGCGCCGCTCAAGTGCCTCGCCCCCCAACGACGCGTATCGTGAGCGACGCCGACTCCCCCCTCTCGGAGGACCGCCCGACCGTCGACCGCCCGCTCCGCGTCGACGCGCCGTTCGAGCCCGCGGGCGACCAACCCGAGGCGATAGAGCAACTCGTCGAGGGGTACGAGTCGGGCGCGAAAAAGCAGACCCTGCTCGGTGTGACGGGGTCCGGGAAGACGAACACCGTCTCGTGGGTCGCCGAGGAGTTGGACCAGCCCACTCTCGTGTTGGCCCACAACAAGACGCTCGCGGCCCAGCTGTACGAGGAGTTCCGCGAGCTGTTCCCGGATAACGCCGTCGAGTACTTCGTCTCCTACTACGACTACTACCAGCCGGAGGCGTACGTCGAACAGACGGACACGTTCATCGACAAGGAGATGTCGATCAACGAGGAGATCGACCGCCTGCGCCACTCGGCGACGCGCTCCCTCCTCACCCGCGACGACGTGATCGTCGTCGCCTCGGTCTCCGCGATCTACGGGCTCGGCGACCCGGGGAACTACCGCGACATGGCGCTCCGCTTGGAGGTCGGCGAGCAGGTCGGCCGGGAGGAGCTGCTCACCCGGCTCGTCGACCTGAACTACGAGCGCAACGACGTGGACTTCACGCAGGGCACGTTCCGCGTCCGCGGCGACACCGTCGAGATCTACCCGATGTACGGGCGCTACGCGGTCAGGGTGGAGCTGTGGGGCGAGGAGATCGACCGGATGATCAAGGTCGACCCGATGCACGGCGAGGTCGTCTCCGAGGAGCCCGCGGTGATGCTCCACCCGGCGGAGCACTACTCGATCCCGGACGACAAGCTAGAACAGGCGATCGCGGAGATCGAGGACCTGATGGAGAAGCGGGTCAGCTACTTCGAGCGGCAGGGCGACCTCGTGGCCGCCCAGCGCATCGAGGAGCGGACGACCTTCGACGTCGAGATGCTGCGTGAGGCGGGCTACTGCTCCGGGATCGAGAACTACTCCGTCCACATGGACGACCGCGAGTCGGGCGACGCCCCCTACACGCTCCTCGACTACTTCCCCGACGACTTCCTCACCGTCGTCGACGAGTCCCACCAGACGATCCCCCAGATCAAAGGCCAGTACGAGGGGGACAAGTCGCGGAAGGACTCGCTCGTCGAGAACGGGTTCCGGCTCCCGACCGCCTACGACAACCGCCCCCTGACGTTCGAGGAGTTCGAGGAGAAGACGGACCGCACCCTCTACGTCTCCGCGACGCCCGGCGACTACGAGCGCGAGACCTCCGACCGGATCGTCGAGCAGATCGTCCGCCCCACCCACCTCGTCGACCCGAAGGCGGAGGTGACGGGCGCGACGGGGCAGGTCGACGACCTCCTCGAACGCGTCGACGACCGGATCGAGCGCGACGAGCGCGTCCTCGTCACCACGCTCACGAAGCGGATGGCCGAGGACCTCACGGAGTACCTCGAAGAGGCCGGCGTCGACGTGGCGTACATGCACGACGAGACGGACACCCTGGAGCGCCACGAGATCATCCGCGACCTCCGGCTCGGCAACATCGACGTGCTCGTCGGCATCAACCTGCTGCGCGAGGGACTCGACATCCCCGAGGTGAGCCTCGTCGCCATCCTCGACGCCGACCAGGAGGGGTTCCTCCGCTCCACCACCACGCTCGTCCAGACGATGGGACGGGCGGCGCGCAACGTCAACGGCGAGGTCGTCCTCTACGCCGACGAGGTGACCGACTCGATGGAGGCGGCCATCGAGGAGACCCAGCGCCGCCGCGAGATCCAGCTGGAGTACAACGAAGAACACGGCTACGAGGCGACCACCATCGACAAGCCGGTGAGCGAGACGAACCTCCCGGGGTCGAAGACGGACACCTCATCGGTCAGCGTCGGCGACGTGGAGAGCGAAGACGAGGCGAGAGCGCAGATCGAGGCGCTCGAAGACCGCATGGACGAGGCCGCGAGCAACCTCGAGTTCGAGCTGGCGGCCGACATCCGCGACCGGATCGCCGAGCTCCGCCGCGTGTTCGAGCTCGACGGCGGCGACGACGGCGTGCCGGCGCCGATGATCGACGAGTAGCGTCCGATTCTCAGCTCGCGTCACCGTGACGGCGGGGTTTTTACCTCGGTGTGCCACACTCCGGAGCGTGTACCGCCGCGCGGTCGTCGCCGGAACGCTCGCCGTCGCCACCGCCGGGTGCGTCGATCGCCTCCACGACGTCGCCGCCTCCACCCCCCGCGACCTCGGCGTGCGGAGCCGGTACGTCGACGGCAACCCGATGGTCGACGAGCGCAGCGTCCTCGCCCGCCCCGCGGAGCTGTTGACCCACGCGGCCTCCTTCCGCTCCGCCTCGTCGGCCCGTAGCGCGCTCAAGCCCGACGCGATAGAGTCGCGCGAGTTCGTCGACCGCACCGAGTTCGTCGACGACGGCGGCGACGCGATCCTCGTGATCGCCCAGCGACTCACCCCGCCCGAGGTCCGACTCCGTCTCGGCGGGATCAGCCGGACGGGCGATCACTCGCTCCGGATCGCCGTCGACCAAGGCGGCGTCCGCGGCGAGGTCGAGACCGACGAGCCGGTCGTGAAGACGCTCCTGCTGCGGCTCACCGACGAGCGCGGCCCGCCGGAACGCGTGATCGTCGTCATCGGCGCCGGGCGCGCCGGTATCACGGTGTGATGGCGACCGGTTCGAGGCGGAGTTTCCCGGCCCCGTCCCGCGATCGTTTTGTGCCCGGAACGCCTCCGGCCGTCCATGTCACTCCGCAGTCGACTCCTCGGATCGGCCCTCCTCGTCGCCGGCGCGGCCATGTTTGCGGCGACGGTTTCTCTCGTCCCCACGGTCCCGCCCGAGTCGGGGGCCGACGCCGTGTCGCTCATTGCTCCCACGCCGTACTCCTTCATCGCCACCCCGCCCCTCCTCGCGGTCGGGTCGGTGCTCCTGATCGGCGGGGCCGCAGCGCTCGCCGGCGCGGACCTCTCGGCGCGGGCGACGCTCCTCGCGCCCGCTCTCGGCGGGATCGCGGCCTTCGCTCTCGTCGTCGGCGTCGTCAGCGCACCCGCGGCGATCCTCCCGGGACTCGCCGAGGCCGACGCGCTCGCGGCCGCCGTCGCCGGGCCGCCCGGTACCATCGCGACCGGCGCGGTCGTCGGCGCGGCCGTGGCCCCGGTGATCCGTGCGACGACCACGGAGGACACCGTCGCGCTCCTCGCCGGCTCCGTACTCCTGCTCGCGGCGCTCGCGGCGGGCGCGTCCGACCCTATCTCACTCGTCACCGGCGGCGTCGGCGGCGCGGTCGCCGTCGGCCTCCTCTGGGCGGTCGACCCCGAGCGCTGGCGGCCCTGAGCCTATTTTCCGCCCGTTCGCTCGCCGCCGATCCGTCGCCCGGCCGCTCGCGTTCGGCCCCCAGTTCGATGTCGCGGTCGGCCTCGCGGGTCCCGTCCTTCTGCCGGATGATGTCGACGTCGTTCGAGTCTCACGTCTCGTCGGCTTCTCCCTCGCGTCCGGTTCCGGGCTCGCACCCTCGCCGAACTGTTCGGCGGAACCATCGCGATCGGACTCCCGTGGGAGCTTGACGCCGCCAGTTGGGTACTGTAGCGACCCCCCGTAACCGGAGATCTCCGCTCAGTCTCCGTCTCGGCAGCGCCCGTTTGTGGACTGGAAGAAGGGCTCCGCTCCCCTGTCTGAAAGTGAGATTGTTATACTACAATTCTGTTGGTAATACTTATACCAATGGAGTCAGTGTGGTCCGATACGGTTCACACGGCTACACTCACGGTACGCTGTACGACCGTCCCCCGAGCGATACGACTGCGGTCGGACTCACCGGACTGATGCTACACAGTGGCAGCGGTAATCCAACGCGATCGGTCACGTTCGAGATGGCCAAATGAGTGACAGCGAAAACGCAACCACCAACACGAGTACAGACGCAGAGACAGAGACGGACATCTTCTCGGAGAGAAGACAGCTGAAGCCCTACGAGTACGGCGAGTTCCTCGACTACGTCGAGGCGATCCGGAACAGCTACTGGGTGCACACGGAGTTTAATTTCGACGGAGACGTCCAAGACTTCAAGGTCAACACGACTCCTGCCGAGCAGACCGTTATCAAGCGGACGATGCTGGCTATCGCGCAGATCGAGGTGCAGGTGAAGACGTTCTGGTCGGACATCTACGAGGAGATGCCCAAAGCCGAGGTCGGGAACGTGGGGATGACCTTCGCGGAAAGCGAGGTGCGGCACATGGACGCCTACAGTCACCTCCTCGACGTCTTAGGTATCACGGACGATTTCGAGCAGGTGACTGCGGAGCCGGCGATGAGAAAGCGGATCGAGTACCTCGACGAGTATCTGGAGAAGAGCGAGAGCGACGACGAACGGGAGTACGTGATGAGCATCCTGCTGTTCAGTACGTTCGTCGAACACGTGTCGCTGTTCAGCCAGTTCCTCATCATGACGAGCTTCGACAAGCACGAAAAGAAGTTCAAGGGGATAGCGAACGCCGTCGAAGCGACCAGCAAGGAGGAGCAGATTCACGGCCTGTTCGGGGTCGAGCTGGTGGAGACGATCAGGGAAGAGAACCCGGACCTCTTCGACGACGAGTTCGAGGCAGACGTCCAGGAAGCCTGCCAGCAGGCCTACGAGGCAGAGACGGAAATCCTAGATTGGATATTCGACGACGGCGAGCTGGAGTTCCTTCCCAGAGCGCACGTCGACGCGTTCCTGCGAGACCGCTTCAATCAGAGTCTCGAAAACGTCGGCGTGGAACCGATATTCGAGACGGACGACGACCTGCTCGAAGAGACGCGCTGGTTCGACGAGGACATCATGATGACGAAGGATAACGACTTCTTCAGCAAGCGGTCGACCACGTACAACAAACACACGCAGAGCGTTACCGCCGAGGACATGTTCTAACAATGGCACAAACAGCACTTGACAGCGTTGAGCAACAGCATACAGAACCGTTTTACTGGCTGAACGAGGACAGCAGGGAGTTTCTCAGAGAGGGATACCTGCTCGAGGGCGTCGAAGCGGAAGAGCGGGTCAGACAGATAGCGGAGCGCGCCGAGGAGATCTTAGGCGAGGAGGGGTTCGCGAACAAGTTCTACGAGTACATGAGCCGCGGCTTCTACAGTCTCGCCAGCCCGGTGTGGTCCAACTTCGGACTGGACAGAGGCCTTCCCATCAGTTGCTTCGGCAGCTACATGGAGGACAACATCGAGAGCATTCTCTACNGAGATGACCAAGCAGGGCGGCGGCACGAGCGGGTACTTCGGAGAGCTGCGCCCCCGAGGCAGTCCGATAACGAACAACGGCAAGAGCAACGGAAGTTACAGTTTCACAGAGCTGTTCGATACGATCATCAACGTCGTCAGCCAGGGCGAAACCCGGCGCGGGCAGTTCGCCGGCTACATCGACGTCGAACACGACGACTTGGAAGAGTGGCTCAACATCAAAACCGAGGGGGACCCCGTACAGGACATCTACTACGGCGTCATCGTCGGTGACGACTGGTTCCAAGCGATGATCGACGGCGACGAAGAGAAGCGAGAGACCTGGGCGGATATCATCGAGACCCGGATCAACATCGGCGTCCCGTACATCATCTTCCGGGGCAACATGAACGAGGGGAAGCCGCAGGTCTACAAGGACAAGGAGTACCAGATAAACGCGTCCAACCTGTGTACCGAGATAGCGCTGCCGGCCACGGCGGATGAAAGCTTCGTCTGCTGTCTCTCGAGCATGAACGCGCTCCACTACGACGAATGGAAGGACACCGACGCGGTGGAGACGCTGACGCGGTTCCTGGACGCGGTGCTGGAGGAGTTCATCCAAGAAACGGAGGGCGTCCGGTTTATGGAGCGCGCTGTGCGGTTCGCGAAGCGACACAGAGCGATAGGGATCGGCGTCCTCGGGTGGCACAGCTACCTCCAGCGCAACATGATCCCCTTCGACAGCATGGAGGCGATGGAGAAGAACGAGGAGCTGTTCCGGACGATCAAAGAGCGGAGCTACGAGGCGAGCGAAGCGCTCGCCGACGAGTTCGGAGAACCGGAGGTTCTCGAGGGCTACGGCCGGCGGAACACGACGACGATGAGCGTGGCGCCGACGAAATCGAGCAGCGTCATTCTGGGTCAGGTCAGCCCGAGCATCGAGCCGCTGAAATCGAACTACTTCGTGCGAGACGGTGCGAAGCTAAAGTCGACGCAAAAGAACAGATTCCTTCAGGCGATACTGGCGGAGCGGGGCGAAGACACGCGCGAAGTCTGGGACAGCATCGCCAACAAAGACGGGAGCGTTCAACACCTCGAGTGTCTGACGGACCACGAGAAAGACGTGTTCAAGACATTCGCCGAGATTCCACAGATGGCGATCATCAACCAAGCGGCACAGAGACAGAAACACATCGACCAGGCACAGAGCGTGAACGTCTCGATCGACCCGAGCGAAGTGAGCGTCAAGGAGATCAATCAGCTCTACATCGAAGCGTGGAAGAAAGGGGTCAAGAGCCTCTACTATCAGCACAGCGTGAACGCTGCACAGAAGTTCAGTCGGGATATCCTCGAGTGTCGAGCCTGTGAGAGCTGATCGCCGCTCGTAGCGGCTCGCCCGCCGTCTCCGTTATTTCGTCTCCGACTCCAGATCGGCGCCCCGATCGCCTCGTGGTCGACGTCTTCGGACCCGGGACCGGTCGCGACCCGAGCGGCGTCGGCGACGCGGTCGCGGTGGCGGCGAGCTTCTCCATCGCCGACGTGTGGCGGCCGGGAGTCGGGCCTACGTGCCCGGCCGCTCGCTCTCGGTCTCCAGTTCGATGTCCCGGTCCGCCTCGCGGGTCTCCGACTCCTGCCGGGCGAGGTCGACGTCGCGGGCCGTATCCGCGTCCCGGTTCTCGTCGGTCCGGAGGTCGCTGTCGGCGACGGTGTCGAGCTGTTCGAGGGCGCTCTCGATGTCCTCCAACCCGAGCAGCTTCTCCGTCTCCTCGTCGAACTCCTTGCTATCCAGCCCCTCCATCTGCTGAACGTCGGAGCCGGAGAGGGCCTTCCCGTAGCGGCCGATGAGGCTGGTAAGCTCCTGCGGGAGGACGAACGTGGTGGACTCGCCCTTGCCGATCTCTTCGAGCGTCTCCATGCCGCGCTCGATGATGGCGCGCTCGCCCATCGACTC
>NZ_AOJK01000013.1 GCF_000336875.1 Halorubrum californiense DSM 19288
CCTGCTCGACCGCGGAGCGGCGTTCCCCCTGCGCTTCGAGGATCATCGCGCGGCGGCGGCGCTCGGCGCCGGTCTGTTGCTCCATCGCACGCTGGACCTCCTGTGAGGGGCTCACCTCGCGGACCTCGACGGCCTCGACGCGGATCCCCCACTCGTCGGTCGGCTCGTCCAGCTCCTCGTTGATCCGGTCGTTGATCAGCTCCCGCTGCGAGAGCGTGTCGTCGAGCTCCATGTCGCCGATGACGGCGCGGAGGGTCGTCTGTGCGAGATTCGAGACGGCGTTCTTGTAGTCGTCGACCTCTAGGAACGCCTTCTTCGCGTCCATCACCTTAATGTAGACGACGGCGTCGGCGGTCACCGGAGAGTTGTCCCGCGTGATCGCCGACTGGCTCGGCACGTCGATCGTCTGCGTCCGCATGTCGAACGCGTACGTCCGCGAGACGAACGGCGGGATGATGTGGACTCCCGGCTGGAGGAGCTTGCGATACTCGCCGAAGACGGTGAGCGCCTCCTTGTCGTAGGCGTCGACGATCTCGACGGCGCTGACGACCGTGACGGCCGCCAAGAGTACCGCCAGCGCTGCGACGCCGAAGACGAGGCTCTGGCCGAGGAGGGCGACGCCGACGAGGAGGGCGACGCCGAGCGCGAGGTACTGCCAGACCCCGTCCGGGACCTCCGCCAGCAGCTCCTCCAGCTCGGCGGACTCGCCGCGCGGACCTTGTGTTCCCATACGTCGAATTACGGCCCGACGCTGTTAACCGTTGGCACGAGTCCGGGGCGGCGGCGCGCGTCGTCTCGACCGTCTCTGAGGTACCGGAAACGCACGCGTATGCCGGTCGGGTTTAACTACGCGGCGAACGCAGCGTTTCGTATGCCATCCGACGACGGGGCCGACGGCCCGAAGTTCAGCACGCGAAGCGTTCACGCCGGTTCGGACCCGGACCCGACCACCGGGGCCCGCGCGACGCCCATTTACCAGACGACCGCCTACCAGTTCGACGACGCCGACCACGCCGCGGATCTCTTCGCCCTCGAGGAGGCCGGCAACGTCTACTCCCGGCTGATGAACCCGACCAACGCCGCCCTCGAAGAGCGGATCGCCTCGCTCGAGAACGGCGTCGGCGCGGTCGCGACCGCCTCGGGCATGGCCGCGCTCGACGTGACGACGTTCCTGCTCGCCTCGGCGGGCGACAACATCGTCACGTCGTCGGCGCTGTACGGCGGCACCTACACCTACCTCACCCACTCCGTCGAGCGCCGCGGCGTCTCGACCCGGTTTGTCGACCCGCTCGACTACGAGGGATACGCCGAGGCCATCGACGAGGACACCGCCTACGTCCACCTCGAAACGATCGGCAACCCCGCCCTCGTCACGCCTGACATCCAGCGGATCGCCGACATCGCCCACGACCACGGCGTCCCGCTGTTCGTCGACAACACGTTCGCGACGCCGTACCTCTGCCGGCCGCTCGACCACGGCGCCGACCTCGTCTGGGAGTCGACGACGAAGTGGCTCACCGGCAACGGCACCACCGTCGGCGGCGTCGTCGTCGACGGCGGCTCGTTCCCGTGGGCCGAGCACGCGGAGAAGTACCCCGAGATCGCGCAGGAAAACCCCGCGTACCACGGGATCAACTTCGCCGAGCGGTTCGGCGACGCGGCGTTCACCTTCGCGGCGATCACCCGCGGCCTGCGCGACTTGGGCGACCAGCAGTCGCCGTTCGACGCGTGGAACACGCTCCAGCAGACGGAGTCGCTCCCGCTGCGGATGGACCGCCACTGCGAGAACGCGGGCGTCGTCGCCGAGTACCTCGACGACCACGACGAGGTCGCGTGGGTGAACTACCCCGGCTTGGAGAGCCACGAGACCCACGAGGAGGCGACGGAGTACCTGGAGGGCGGCTACGGCGGGATGCTCACCTTCGGGCTCGAAGCCGGCTATGAGGCCGCGCGGGCGACCGTCGAGGAGGCCGACCTCGCCTCGCTCGTCGCGAACGTCGGCGACTCGAAGACGCTCGTCATTCACCCGGCGTCGACGACCCACCAGCAGCTGACCGAGGAAGAACAGGAGGCCGCGGGCGTCACCGCCGACATGGTGCGGCTCTCGGTCGGCATCGAGGACCCCGCGGACATCGTTGCGGACCTCCAAGACGCTATCGAGGCGGCAACCGCCTAACCGCAACCCGCCCGTTTCCGACGGTTTGGTTCCGTTGAAATCCTCGGGGACAGATACAATCGCTGTGCGAGATATAGAGGATGTAGTCAGCACGGTAACTGCGTTATTTTCTCTGTTTGAGTCCTGAACTAACCGATAGAATCTGCCTGCGTATCGACGGCTCCCGTCGTCAGCGATTACGAGACCAGTCTGTGGAGTGATAGAACTACCAGAGCTACGAGAATTCCTATCGCAAT
>NZ_AOJK01000014.1 GCF_000336875.1 Halorubrum californiense DSM 19288
CCTCTTGACTCAGAAAAAATCTCCATCGGCTTGACCTCCATTGTGATATCCGACCCTTACAAGAGATTATATATCTGCCGGTCGTACCTTGTCGTTCTAATCAGAGAATATGTGCTTCACCTATACTGACCGATCACTCCTTCCAGTAGATCGGACTCAGTTTGTACCCCATTCGCGCTCTGTATTCAGCAACATACTGAGAACATATCACCAGTTGAGGATCTCAACAGAGCCGACGGTCTCTCGTTCTCTCGTCGAGCTATCGTCCTCCCGACCTACTCTTCGAACCCGTCCTCCCACCGGAACGTCCCGTTCCGCTGGACGACCTCGCCGTCGACTTCCATCCGCGAGTCGGCGCTCACGTCGGTGATCATGTCGACGTGGACCGCGCTGTCGTTGCCGGACTCGCCCTCGGGCAGGCAGGCGTCGTAGGCACGGCCGACCGCGAGGTGGACGGTGTCGCCCATCTTCTCGTCGAAGAGGATCGAGTCAGTGAACCGGTCGATGCCGCGGTTCATCCCGATGCCGAGTTCCCCCAGCCGCCGGGCGCCCTCGTCGGTGTCGAGGATGTCCGCGAGCGCGTCCTCGCCCGCCTCGGCCGAGAAGTCGACGACCTCGCCGCCCTCGAAGATCAGGTGAACGTTCCGGACGCGCGTCGCGTCGATGGTCATCGGCACGTCGAAGAAGGCCTCGCCCTCCGTGTCGTACGGCGCGGTGAACACCTCGCCCGACGGGAGGTTGTGGGAGTCGTACGCGACGGAGGCCGCGGAGTTCACCGCGGTGCGGCCGGCGATCGACATCGTCACGTCGGTGTCGGGCGCGCCGTCGCGCTCGGTGACGATCCGGACCGCTTTGCCGTCGTCGAGGACGCCTTTCATCCGTGCCATCTCCTCGGCGAGCGCCTCCCAGTCGCGGAGGACCGCGTCGTAGACGAACTCCTGATACTCCTCGTAGGCCATCCCGGCCTGCTGGGCGAGGCTCCGCGTCGGGTGGACCGTCGACACCCAGTCGGTGTCCATCCGCGCCTCGCGGACGCCCTGCCGCGCCTTCGCGTGCGCCTGCCGCGTCGGGCGGTCGACGTCGGCGCTCGCGGTGGTGTTGCGCCCGCCGCCGATCCGGAGGTAGGCGTCGGCGGCCTCGAACATCGCGCGGTCGACCGCGGGGTCGGCGTCGAAGTCGTCCGCGTCGACGTCGCCGTCGACCTCGGCCTCGACGCCTTTTAAATAGGCGCGGGAGAGTTCCGCGGAGCCGTACAGCGTCGTCACGTTCGCGCCCCGCTCACCGAGCGCCTCGGCGACCGCGACCCCCAGTTCGTGGGCGTCTTCCGCGACGCTGACGACCACGTCGTCGCCGGCCTCGACCCGCGCGCTCCAGTCGACGAGCACCTCGGCGTGTTCGCGTACGCGTTCGTCCATTACGCGATGTGTGGCGGGGGAGCGATAAATCGGTGCCGGGACGCTTACTAGCAATCCATCGTCGAGGGCACGACAACCCTCGCCGACGCATCGGCTGCTTGTTTCGTCGACCCTGCGAATACCATCATCAAAGCCCCAGTCGCTCGGCCGTACGTGATTGTTCCCGCCGCTACCTGCTTCAAAGCCCCAGTCGCGAGGGCGGCGCACGCTCGCTGCGCGCCTCGGTCGCTCGCACTGCTCGCTCCCTGCGGTGCTTGCGTCGCCTGCGCCGCCCTCGCGACTGCCCCTTTGAGTCCCACCCGACCGCAGCCTCACACCTCCCCAGCCTCGTCGGTGGTTCTCCGCTTCGCTCCGAACCACCGACTCCCTCGCGCGTGCGACTCGCAGCCTGCCGGCTGCTCGCCGGCACGCGCCACCGCGGTTCCGCTTCTAAAAGAGCGTCCGACAGATCGCAGTCGAGCGATCTACTCCAAGTCGAGCAGCGCCGCGATCTCGTCGAGGTAGTCGTCGTAGACGCCGACCGCGGACTCGATCGGGTCGGGCGAGGCCATGTCGATGCCGGCGAGTTCGACGACGTCGAGCGGGTACTCCGAGCCGCCCGCCTTCAGCATCTCGCGGTAGTCGGCGGCGGCCTCGTCGCCCTCGTCGAGGACGCGCTCGACGATGGCGGCCGCGGCGGAGATGCCGGTCGCGTACTGGTACACGTAGAAGTCGTAGTAGAAGTGCGGGATGCGCTGCCACTCGCGCTCGATGCCGCCCGTGAGCTCGGCGGGCGCGTAGTAGTCGCCCTTCAGGTCGCCGTAGATCTCGTCGAACGCGTCGGGGGTGAGCGCGTCGCCGGCCTCCACGCGCTCGTGGATCGCCTGTTCGAACGTCGCGAACATCGTCTGGCGGAAGAGGGTGGAACGGAAGCGTTCGAGGTACTCGTCGAGGACGTGGGTGCGGAGCTCGTCGTCCTCGACGGTGTCGAGCAGGTGGTGGGTGAGCAGGGTCTCGTTGACCGTCGAGGCGATCTCCGCGACGAAGATCTCGTAGCTCGCGTCGTGCCACGGCTGCGCGTCGCCCGCCAGCTCCGAGTGCATCGAGTGGCCGAGCTCGTGGGCCAGCGTGAACATCGAGGCGATGTCGTCCTGGTAGTTCATCATGATGTACGGTTGGGTGTCGTACGTGCCCGAGGAGAACGCGCCCGAGCGCTTCCCGCGGTTCTCGTACACGTCGACCCAGCGCGAGTCGAGCCCCTCGGCCAGCCGCTCCTGATACGCGTCGCCCAGCGGCGCGACCGCCTCGATCACCCACTCGCGGGCCTGCTCGTACTCCACGTCGGGGCCCTGGTCGCCCGTCAGCGACATGTAGAGGTCGTGGCTCTGTAGCTGGTCGACGCCGAGCGCTTCCTCCTTCAGCTCGGCGTGGCGGTGGAGCACGTCGAGGTTGTCGTCGACCGTGTCGACGAGCGTGTCGTACACCTCGACGGGGACGTTCGAGCCGTCGAGCGCGGCGGCGCGCGCGGAGTCGTAGTCCCGGATCTCGGCGCTCGTGACGTGCTCGCGGACGGCCTTCTCCAGCGACGTGCCGACCGTGTTGCGCACGTCGGCCCACTCGTCGTAGAAGGTCTCGTGGACGCGCTCGCGGAACTCGCGGTCCGGGTTCGTCTGGAGCTTCGTGAAGTTCGCCTGCGTGATCTCGACCTCCTCGCCGTCGGGGTCCTCGACGACGCCGTAGCTCATGTCGGCGTTCGTCAGCATCGAGTAGATCTCGCTCGGCGCGTCGGTGACCTCGGAGAGGTCCGCGAGCACCTCCTCGACCTCGCTCGACCGCGTGTGCGGCTTCTTCCGCAACACGTCGTCGAGGTAGTGCTCGTACTCGGCGAGGGCGGGCTCGTCGTCGACGAAGTCGGCGACGTCCCCCTCGGTCAGCGTCTGTAGCTCCGGTTCGAGGTAGGAGATCGCGCTCGACGCCTCGGAGCCCAGCGACGACGCCTTCGCGGACATCGCTTGGTACTCTTGGTTCCGCGTGTCCTCGGCGCTGCGGAGTCGGGCGTACGTCATCACCTGCTGGAGCTCGCGGAAGATCTCCTCGCGCAGTTCGAGCAGTTCGAGGAGGGTGGCGGCGTCCTCGGTCGCGCGCCCCTCGTAGGCGGTCAGCTCGTCGATCCGGTCGGAAACCGTTTCGTAGGCCGACTCCCACGCCCCGTCGTCGGCGTAGATGCCGTCGAGGTCCCACTTGTACTCGGTGTCGATCTCGGACCGCTCGGGAACCGAACTCATACGGTTTCGGTCGGCCTCCCCGACACTAAGCCTTGGCAAACCCCGCGCGGCGAGCCGATAGGCGTGCGGTGCGTTACCTCGACTTACCGTCGTCGTCGCCGCTCGACCCCGTTCCGCCGCCGGCCCCGTTCCCGTCGGCCCACGCCGCGAGGTCGACGACGAGCACGAGCGCGTCCTCGCCGTCGCGGTAGTAGCCGCCGACCCGCCGGATCGGTTCGAACCCCTCGTCGGCGTACAGCGACCGCGCGGGGTCGTTCCCCTCGCGCACCTCCAGTCGGACGACGGCCACGCCGGTCGCGCGCAGTCGGGCCAGCGCCGAGCGGAGCAGGGTCCGGCCGATCCCCTCGCCGCGGGCGTCGGGGTGGACGGCCAGGTCCTTGACGTGGCCGATGTCGCGGCCGTGGTTCGGCGTCCGGTCGGCGACGACGAACCCGACGACCGCGCCCGCGCGTTCGGCGACGAGGAACGCCGGCTCGTCCAGCAGGCGCTCGAAGGCGTCGTACGGCCACGGGTCCGAGAAGCAGGCGCGCTCGATCCGGACCACCGCGAGGAGGTCGGCGCGGTCGGCCCGTCGGATCGTGACGTCGGCGACGCTCACGGGTCGGCTTGCGGGCCACGGGGAATAAACGCGCCGGGTCGGCGGGTCGACAGCGGCCGCACCGGGTCGGTGGGGCGACGACGCCGACGAACCGCCTCCCTCACCCGTCTATCCAAGGCTCGTCGGGGTCGGCGGCGGACGGGCCGGGGGCGCACACCTCGAAGCAGGCGCCCTCGGGCGGCCGGAGCCGCCGCCCGTCGGCGAGGCTGATGGGACCGTCCGCGGGCCCTCGCAGCTCCACCCGCCACCCGTGTGACTCGACGACCCCGCGGACGATGTCGAGCCCGTACCCCGTTCCGTCCGCTCGGGTGGTGAACCCCGACTCGAACACCGACTCCCGGTCGTCGGGGTCTATCCCCGTCCCGTCGTCCGCGACGAGGAACCCCTCGTCCGTGGCGGTGACGAGGACGGTGAGGTCGTCGGCCGCGTCGCAGGGCTCTTCGCTGTCCGTTTCGGAGGCGGCCGGCGTCGCGTGTTCCGTCGCGTTGCGAAACAGGTTCGCGAGGGCCTGTCGCATCCGTCCCCGGTCGCCGTACACCTGTGCGTCGCCGGTGACGACCAGCTCCGCGTCGGCGTCACCCTCGGCGGCGGTCTCCCAGGCGTCGCGGGCGACGCTCGCGAGCGCGAACTCCGCGGGCTCGTCCATCCCGGTCCCCTGTCGCGCGAGGGTGAGCAGCTCCGAGACGAGCTGGTCGATCCGGTCGACCGCGCGCTCGCCGCGTTCGAGTGGATCCGTCTCCTCGCGCAGCCGCGCCATCTCGATGGAGCCGCGGATCACGGACAGCGGGTTCCGCAGGTCGTGCGAGACGATGCTCGCGAAGCGGTCGAGCCGCTCGTTGCGGTCGGTGAGCCGCCGCTCACGGGCCTTCCGCGCGCTGACGTCGCGGGAGTTGATGAGCAGTTCGCCGACGGGGCTCTCGGCCGGCAGCGACCGCGTGTGCGACTCCAGCCAGACCCAGTCGCCGTCGGCGGTGCGGTAGCGATACTCCAGCGTGGGCGTCGCGTCGGGCTCGTTGAGCGCGCGGTAGAACCGCTCGGTCATGCGTTCGCGGTCGTCCGGATGGACGTACCCGAGCGGCGAGCGCCCGACTGTCGACCCCTGTTCGTAGCCGAGCACCTCCGCGACGGAGGGGCTCTCGTAGACGACGAGGCCGTCGCCGCCGACGACGGTGACGAGGTCGCTGCCGTACTCGAGGAAGGCGCGGTAGCGCTCCGGGAAGGTGCGGTCGACGTCGGCCCGTCGGACCGTGACGATCCGGCCGCCGAACTGCGGGGCGAGCTCCTCGTCGACGACGGACTCGACCCACGCGTACCCCCCGCTCGCGCGGCGGATGCGGTGGGTGACCGTCCGGCTCGTCGCGACCGCGGACAGCGCGTCGGCAACCGGTTCGCTGTCGCTCGGGTGGACGCGGTCGAGGAGGTCGCTCTCGACGAGCGCGTCGCGCGCCACGCCGACGACGTCGGGCGCCGACGGCCCGGCGAACAGCACCTCGCCGTCCACGGAGACGGCGAGCAGGAAGCGGTCGGGTTCGACCGGGCGCGACCACCCCTCCACGGGCGTCGCGTCGAGGTCGCCGGACGCTCGGCCGGCGTCGATGGCCGGAGTCGGGGACCGACCGGCGTCGGCGTGCCCCTCCGATCGAGGCGCGCGCTCCGCGTCGGCGGTCGCGGGGTCGGCCGCGGCTCGGCCGTCGGTCTCGGGAGGGTCGCCCTCGTCGACGCTGCCGCCCGGCGTCGACGTGTCGGATGGCCGGTGGGTCACCGTCGGCTCTACCGACCGTACGGACGCGGGATGATAAAACCGCGCCCCGGCGGAATCACACGTGATAATTCAGGGCGGACGACGGACGGATCCGGGCCCGGCGCGGCCGGCGGGGCCCCGTTTCCATCGCAGTTCGCGAAAAGTCGTCCCGCGAGAGGTTGTCCCCGCGGGCCCGCACCGACGGCGGGACCGACGACTTCGGGGTCGACGCCGACGCCTTCGAGTGGCAGGCCGACCCGCGGTCGCCATCTGACGACGATCCGAGTCAGAAGCGTTAAGCGGTCGCCGCGGATATCCGGTCGTGAGGGCGCGTAGCTCAGCGGACAGAGCACTTGGTTCCGGACCAAGATGCCGCGGGTTCAAATCCCGTCGCGCCCGTCACGTTTTCTGACGGGGCAAATTGACAGGACGGCGGCCGGGTGTATATAAGTCGAACCCCCAGTGACGGTCTTGAGTTCGTCACGCAGCGTGACGGGGGTCGTCGCCTTCGTGCGATTCGTGAAATACATGTGATGGAGCCGTGATAAAGTCCTTTGGGTGGTTGGTGGTTTCGTCGTGCTAGGCCAGTGTAGCTCGAGGTTTCACGATTAATCAGCCGCTCTCGTCGGGGGCCGGAATCGCGACGCTCTTTCGCCCTCTCTTTCTTTGATTTGATAATTAATACTGAAAATATATCTATCCGGTGTCTGATACTCAACTAATGTATCGGTTCTCCCCGGACGAAATCGATCACGAGCGATCCCACCACCAAGCGGTCATTCAGGGAGCCGACGACCTGGACGTCAAGCGCATCGGGAACCTCGGTGAGCTCGCGTTCGAGCAATTCTGTCGCGAGTATCTCCCCGTCGAGATGTGGGAGTGGGAAAACGAAGAGGCGATCCGGCGGTGTAACCCCGAGAGCTTCTCCGGACACGACTTCGAGGTGTTCGGCTACACGGTCGACGTGAAATCCTCACGAGACGTCTCTGCCTTTCTTCCCGAGTCGCTGGTCGAACGGGACCCCGACGACGACATCGTGGTGATGGTCTGGCACCGGGACAACGAGGACAGTCTGATGCTACTCGGGTGGGAGCGCCTCGAGACCCTGAAGTCGAAGGTCGAAACGGAGGCGGCCTTCTCCGGCGACTCCCCGGAGAAACTCGACCATCTCGCGGCTCGACCGATGAACGAGCTGCTTGATCTTGGGCCAAACACCGCCCACATGAATCAGAAGCCGGAGAATCCGTTCTCACCGGGGGATCGAGTGGTGAAAGCCGGCGACTCAGAGCCGTCGGTTGGGATCGTTGTCGAGGTACTGCCCCCGGAGCAGAACACCGGAGCGTTCGGGCACGAAATGGACGGGGAAGCGGTGCGGGTCGCGTTCCCGAGTTCGCTCGATGAAGGACCGGGTACGTGGCGCGACTATCACCCCGCGATCCTCGCGTCGTACTGTGACGACCAAGACATCAAGCTCTGGACGTACAAACACGAGAATCTCGCCTTCGCGGAGAATCCATATGTGATGGGTGACAAGGTAATCAAACCCAGCCACAACGATCCGAACGTAGCCGTCGTGGTCGAAGGCTCCGAAGAGCGCAGCGATAACAACGTGACAGTCGCATTCTTGGGTGACTTCGGGGCAGAGGACATCTCGCCAGGAAAGCTTGCGAAGCATTGTGAGGAGAATGGGGTCAAGTGCTACACGTACGAGTATTCGGAGCTAGATCTCTCAACACAAGACTGATCCAACCACTGTAACGTACTGGTTGCTCTGGCGAGAGGATTTTTATCCAGCCGTGAAAACTTCGATCTTGAATGAAAGTATCGACGGCAAAAGAGGAACTGCTTGATAGGGGGTTACAGATCGATCACGAGCAGTTTGAACAGCTCTGTAAAATGGTGATCGAGCGGGCAGAGCCAACTCGTGAACTCGAGCTAACACCGTTCCGCGGCGATGGTGGTATCGATATTCATGCAGTCATCGATCGAGAACTGTTCCACGCACGGCTCGGCGTACAAGCAAAGCAATACACTACCGGTAACACCGTCGGCGCCCGTACCCTCCGCGGATTTAAAGGTGCACTCTCAGAACAACAGTATCATATCGGAACGGTGATCACAACATCATCGTTCACGTCCGGAGCAGAGACAAGCGCAAACCAAGATTTCATCCGGCTGATCGACGGTGACCGGCTCACGGACATCATGATCGAGAGCAGTATCGGCGTCGTTACAGACGACGAATCATACGAACTGGATCCCACGTTCTGGAGTGCGTTCAAGAAGCCGGAGCGAACCGACTCAATCCCGCCGCTAGAGGTCCCACAAGCGGACAATTTTGACGTAATACGCACTGTCATCCGAGCGGTTGGAACGGGTTCTGATATCAAACCCGATATCGCAGAATACGTTCGGAGACAGACGGATACAGACACGTTCGATCCGCGGCAAGCGGATTATTACGGTATTGCCGCGTGGCTTCTTCAGTTTCTTCACAAAGACCAGGAGATCGAAATCGACAACCATACGATCCGTCATTGGGGACTCACTCGGCTCGGTGAGGAATACCTCACGTACCTCGATCGTGGCAATCGAGAATCCGCGGATAACCTCCTCACACAGCAGATCCGTGATGTCGAGATCATCTCCCGTGTATACACTCAACTAGAAGAAGACGGTACTCTCTCCCGACGTGATATTACGGAGATCCTCGCAGCCGAAACAGATCTCTCGGATTCAACCACTCGTCGACGTGCCCGAACCGTTGGACAGTGGCTTGTCCGCCTCCCTGAAATCACGACGAGCGGTCGAGGATCCGAGCAACAATACGTTCTAGCCTCAACGCCACGTTGAGCGATCTTCGACAGTTCATTCAGTAAAGTCGGAGAGAGTCTTTCGCCGCTGCTCATCTGCCGGAACGTTCGTAATGAGCACTTCCGAGACCTCCCCCCGACTACCGGCATCGCTATTTATCGCGCGAGTGGCGTCTACGTATCTGATCGAGAACACATCGTGGCCTTCGTATAATTCCGTGACCGGGGGCGAATTAGAGAGAATCACGGAAACATCCATTTCCGTGAGTTCTATCACGACATTACGAAGTCGGCGTTGGTCCTCTCGGTCAAATCCACCCGCCTGATATGAATTGAAATCCGCGGTTTTCGACACCGGTTCGTACGGGGGATCAAAGTACACAAGGTCGCCACTAGAAGCCTCATCGACGACGTAGCTGAAATCCGTATTGAACACTGCCGTGTCTTGGAGAACGCGCGATGTCTTTCGAATTCGCTGCTCTTGTATCCAATCTGGATTCGAATATCGTCCGAAAGAGACATTGAATTCGCCATTACTGTTCTCCCGATACAATCCGTTGAAACATGTCCGATTTAAATATAAAAGTAAGCTCGCCTCGCGGACTCGCTCGTCCTGTGTTGGAGTCGACTGTGTAAGGAGAGTATTGAACTCCGAGCGAGCGTTATAGTAGTATTCTTCCGTATGCTCGTGTGTCTTGTTCTCGGCAATAAGGTCGTCCGGTTGGTCTCGAACGATCTCATAAAAAGTAGTTAACTGCGTGTTCAGATCGTTGATCGTTCCATTATCAGGATCCTGATCAAAAAAGACAGCACCACCTCCCACGAACGGTTCGTGATACGCCTCATATGTGGTCGGAAACAGCGCCGTGATTTCTGAGAGAAGCTGGCGCTTCCCACCCGCCCATTTTAAGATCGGCTCCACCATTCAATATAGATCTCCCCGGTATTAGCAAAAAGCTGTCTCGTTAGAGTAGCAGTCTATCTCGGTACTTGATCAACCTTGTTGAGATGGCGCTTGGGAGTTAGTTACCCGCAACACCACCCTGTTCTCGGAGAATCTTTGCAACATCCCCCAGACGCTCCGATTCCTTCGGGAGGTTCTCGAGCGCCGTGTCAAGCTCAACCGCCAGCGAATACTGATTCTCGTCGCCACGACCCCGTCCCTGTCGCTTGTTGAGCACGTTCGTATCGGCGAGATCGTTGAGTCGGTCACGGAATCGCCGATTCGAGAGGGCGTTCACGTCCGCGTACTCACAGAAGGTCTTGTACTGGGTGTAGATCGGCGTCGTCGTCACGGGCGTGTCGCCGTGTATCCCGTGGTACGTAACCGCCATGAGCGCGAGCATTCGTTGATTCGGGAGCGTCTGGATCCCCGACTCGATGGCCTTCGTCTCAAGGAAGTCCCGTGCCTCGCGCACGTGCTCCTCTGTAACGGTTGCCTCACCCCTATCGTCGGCGAACCGGGTCGCACGGAACAGCAGACGGATCGCCTCGCGAGCGTCTCCCGTATCTTGCGCACCTAACGCCGCGGCAAGCGGGATCGTGTCGTCGCTCAGGATCTCGCTTCGGAGATGCTGATAGTCCTCGATATCGTCCTCGAAATGCGTGTCTCGAAGGGCACCGACGGCACGCCGTGCGAGAATGTTACGGAGCTGATCGGCGTCGTACGGCTCGAAGCGGACTTCGTCTTCCCCGAGGCTCGACCGGACGTCGGCGTCAAGGTTCTCGCGGAATTGGAGGTCGTTCGTGATACCGATTAGCGAGAGACGGACTCCGTCCGGATTCGACCGCGGGAGTTCGTAGAGGATGTAGTCGTCGTCGCCGATGGCATCGATCTCGTCGAGGACGACGATGACCGTCCCGCCGACCTGCTCTAGATTCTCGATCACCATGTTGAGGAGCGTCTTCCGCTGGTGTCCGCTCGGGAGTTCCTCACCGGGGCCGAACCGTTTCTCACGGAGTCGCTTTACGAGATGTGTCAGGACGTGGTAGGACCCGTCCATGCCCTTACAGCGAATGTGTACCACGGTGAGGTCCATCTCGGAATCGTCGGCATACTCCTGGAGCTGGTCGGTCTTGAGGCGGATTCCGACGGTCTTCCCCTGCCCGGATTGACCGTATACGATCAGGTTGAGCGGCGTCGAGCCCATCGTCGCCGGACGGAGGGCGGAGTGGATCTGATCGAGTTCGACCTCGCGCTCCGGCAGCGACTCGGGCTGATACGTCTGCTCGTTAGGGTTGAGGACGTCCATATCCTCGAAGATCGTGTCCTCGTCGCCGAACGCCTTCATACGCCCTCGTTTTCAGCTATCACATATAAAACCCCCGTGTCCTACATGTCTTCCTGTCTGAGATACGGGTGTGCGTCCTGAAATTCACAACCAACTCTCTCCCGACTCTATTGTACTTTGGGTGGCAGCGGGGGACGGAGGGGGGGGCGTCCGGCAAACTGCTGAGACGCTCGGCTATCCCTCCAGTGTCCTCACAACGAGCCACGATCCCAGAACCGCTCCGTACACGATACGACACTCGTATTCGTCGGCTTAGGACCGCGCGACCCTGGGAGGGGGGTGCGTCCGGCAACGGACCGCAGCGAACGACGCATCGGGAACAATCGACGCACAACATTTTATCAAAACTCCCGGAGACGAACGTCTATGACCCGAAACGTCTCGCGAATCCGCGAGCACGACCTCCGCTCGGTATGGGAAAACGAGGAGCGAGACTTCACGCAGTGGTTGACGGAGAACATCGACCTGCTCGCGTCGGAGTTGGGGATAGAGATCGAGGACGCACGAGCGGAGGAAGCTGTCGGCGACTTTTCGGCCGATATCGTCGCACGGGAGATGAACACGGGCGAGACCGTGGTCATCGAGAACCAATACAACCGGACGGACCACGACCACTTAGGGAAACTCCTGACGTACTCGTCCGGAAAGAACGCCGGGTTCACGATGTGGCTCGCCGAGGAGTTCCGGCCGGAGCACCGGAGCGTCCTCGAATGGCTGAACGAAACCGGGCCGAAAGGCGCGAAGTTCTTCGCGATCAGACCCCGCATCGTGAGTATCGGGGGATCCGAGGAGCGCGGTTTCGAGTTCGAAATTGTCGTTGAGCCAAACGAATGGGAACGGGAGGTTAGCAACGAGTCGCTTTCCGACTTAGAACAGAGCTACCGTCAGTTCTTCACTGCGATGGTCGAGGCGTACTCGCAGCGACGTCCGAACTGGTACAAGCTCAAACCCGGTCCTCGGAGCTATCTGACGTTCAGCGCTGGTATTTCTGGAGTTCGATTCGGATGGGCGTTCCATCAGGGACCGGAGTTCTCCGTCGAACTGTACATCTCCACGTCAGATAAGGAACGCAGCGAGGAGATATTCGAGGCGCTGAAACGGGAACAGGCCGATATTGAGTCGAGCTTGGGCGTCGAGTTAGCGTGGGAACGGTTGCCCGAGAAACAAGCCTCTCGGATCAAGCAGCCAGAAGATCTTGACGGAACGATCACTGAGCTGACTGCCGACCAACGAGACTACCTGATCGACTGGGGAGTAGATGCGATGGACGACTTTCAGGAGGAGTTCGAGCCACGTCTTTCCGCTCTCGGCTCCGACTGATCGCTGATCCTACTGGTGTAACGAACTCGCTGTGTAGGTCCCTCCCATCCTAAACGGTTTGTCGGACGCACCCCCCTCCCCCGGGTTCTATCTTGAATCACACTGCTCTGTTGAATCCGCAGAAGGCGTCGGTATCGGGTCACTCTGTACTCGGGTCAGGTGCGCTGCCAAGAGAATTCAGAGATGTACTCTTGGTAGAGGGGGAGAAGATCGAGATAGCTGGGNCGATCCACCTCCTTGACGACAAAAAGTGAGATTATCGTGACTTCAGAGATCGCGAACCCCGTGCCGTCATCGGATTCAACAGAGCAGAATGTCCCTATATATCGTCGAGGTATCCCCTCCGTTGTTCCATCTTCTCTTTCTGCGAGCGCTGGTCGTAGTGCTGGTCGATGATGTCGGGCGTCACGTTCGCCCGGTCGCCAACCACCGTTTCGGGAACGTCACTCTGTAGGTAGTACGTGATTGCGCCACGACGGAACGGATGCGGACTAACACTAGACGGGCACTTCGATGCGCCGCCCGTCTCTAGGGCTTCACAATCGGCAGTATCACGATCGTGCGGACACCCTTCGCCGTACTCACACGGACGAGTCATCTGGTAGCAGTACGTTCGGAGGGTAGACTTCGCAACCCGCCCGTTTCTTGTCGTGAGAAGGGGGTTTCGACCGTAGTCGTCCGTAACTTCAGGCCGTTGTTCACGGATCCAGTCGTCGAGAACGAGACAGACCTCGCCTGAGACGGCGATGATTCGCTCGCCTTCTTGTTTGTTCTTGAGTGGCGTGTCAGTACGAGGTCGATGCCGGAGCCGGAGTGACTGCTCCTCTGGATCGTAGTCCTCAACGTCGAGCGCTCGTACAGAGCCCATCCGAAGCATCGTGTGCCACAGGAGCGTCGCAGTCACGTGGTTGATTGAGGCGTACTCATATCGCTCGAGGTACGCGAGCATCGCTTCGGCGTCGTCAGTTTCGAGCATCACATCGCGACTATTCTCTTGGGATGTGATATCCGGCGAGAGGACTTTCTTATGGAGATTCTGCTCAACAGCGTCGATTGACTCTAGCCACTTCACGAAGACGCGTAGCGTGTCCATCTGGGTCTTCTCGCTCACCTTCGTGAGGTCGCCGACGTTGCGCCGCCAGAGTCGGAACTCCTGAAGTCTTCGCCCGGTCAGCTCGTTCAGGTTCTCTATCTCGCGCTCCTCACACCATCTGAGCAGGAAACTCAGACGAGACTTGTGAGAGACGACAGTCGCGTCCGCAACCGAGGTCTCTTTCTCCGCGATATACAGCTTGAGCGCCGTTTCGGGGTCGATTGGTTCGAGTTCCATGGTTCGATCGGTCTCGAACCACACGAGGGCGCGGCCTTCGACACCCGTTCAGCGAATTACCAACTTTCTCATGCTGCGACCGCTATCCCGTCGCGCCTGTATGGTTCTAATCGCATGACTGCGTCGGGGTAAACACTATAATACTGCGAGGCGCGTGCTTTCGTTCGATAGGTGATCGTCCTGTGGTCCATCGGTGGGGTTCGCGTACATCCAAACTGGTGTAGGTTGAGAAAATCAATCGCCGATTGAAATCTCTAAACGAGTTTGGACACGACCTGTGTTTGATTATTTAGTGTATCATTAGTTAACGAGAATCAACTTATGACTGGCAACAAACGGAAATTTGCCCTCAGAGTGGATGCCGAACAAGCCAGTATTTTTAGAGCAAACACTCCGAGACAGGCCGCATTAAAAGCTGCTCGGCGACTTGACCCATCAGAGACTGAGGAGGAGGCTATGACAAGCTCGGAGCGAATACGTCTTCGAGAACATGGGACTATCAAGATCCATGTGTATGAGGCGTGGACTTGGCAGGAGAAAAAACTCAACATGACCCTGAGTGGCTCGGAAATCATGTCACGAGAGCTAATGTGGAAAAAATATGCGTCGAGACAGTTACAAAAGCAGAAGAAGAATTTGATTATGACCGTATATCTCTTCTACTTTCTGACCAGCCAATCAAGATAACACAAAGTAAGTGCGATAATTGTGGTAGTTCATTAGAAGACGGATTCAAGATAGCTGTCGGTGTCAAAGATGTACCTGACCCTCCGATCGTTCGACACAGCCGCTACTACTACGAATGTGAGAACTGCGATGAAGAAGTGATTGCTGAAAAGAAAGGTCTTCCTTCAAAAGGGCGATACGGTGCTAATCTTCTTGCCCAAGCTGTTCTCTTCCGGTACGAGTACCGGATTCCGTATCGAAAGATTTCAAATTTATTTGAACAGTTGTACGGCTGTAGCATCAGCGGAGCAGGCGTCCTACGCCTCTGTGAACGGATGGCAACTACCGCTCGTTCCGAATATGAGGATATACAAAAACAGATACAGGCTGCTGATGTGCTCTTTGCTGATGAGACCCCTCACTTAGTCGATGGGTCGAAAAGTTGGTTGTGGGTATTCACAACCGGTAATAGAACTTTCTATGCATTCAGAGACAGTCGTGGGAGCGAAGTTTTGGAAGAAGTTCTTGGGGACGCTTTCAGTGGCGTGATCGTCTGTGACGGTCACCGCTCATATCCTGCATATCACTCGTGGTTGCAAAGATGCTGGACTCACCTACTGCGTGGGACTGATGATCTGTCTGATGATGACACAGAGGCATGGTCAATATATAATCGTCTCTTTGAGATTTTCGAGGGCCTGAAGTCTTTTTTACGAACAGATCCCACACCAGTTCAGCGTATTGTCGTTCAAACTAATGCACGTGAAGAACTGGAAAGACTAGCGAGGACTGAAGTTCAATCAGGGGACGCCGATGACGTTCTGACGATGCTTGAGAATGGTATCGGACACTGGCTGACGTTCGTTGTTCACCCGGATGTCGAACCCACGAATAATAGAGCGGAGGCTATATTGCGTGAACCAATAGCGATGCGAAGGATAATCCGAACACTCCAAAATCAAAAGGGAATGAGATTACACGAGACTTTCTTTACTCTTTTGAAAACTTGGAAACATCAAGGTAATAACCCCTACACGGAACTCCAACGACTAGCTCGTAATGTGTGACTGGTTAGATATTCAATTAATTTAGTCGTCCTCTTCCGAATTCGGATTTGTCTTTTTGAAGAAGATATTGGGATCAGGTCTCTATAGAATTGGTTCAGTAGCGGTGTCGATAGAATACTTCGTTACCATTTGTAATAGACAGATCAGCAGATTTCTGGTAGTATTCGGCGCGTTCGTCGCGGGCAGTCGCTATTCGCCGACGCTGTTGAGCGCGCTGTTCAGCTTGAAGAGCTCGCGGACGACATCGCTGTCCGCGACCCGGTACCGACGTGGTGACGTGTCCGGAACTTCCTCGATGAGTTCAACCTCAAGAAGGAGGTCGGTGTAGTTTCCGACGGTCTGGCGCGTTACGCCGGTATGTTCCGCGAGCTCGGTCTTGTTGAACTCGCGGTTCGGTGGGAGATCGAGCAACGCGTCTACAAGAATCGGGATCGCATCGTGCTGCGTGAGGTACAGCCACCCGCTCGGGGGCTCCTTCCGGAGCTCCTTCTTTGCCCCGCGGTCGTCCGCGTGTTCCATACTGCTCATACAGAGAAACATCATCTGAGTGTGTATAAGTGTTTCCGCTACTGTTAACGGTCATTAACAGAATTTATATACAAGTGGATTCATCCCGGCGATATGGAGAAGCCGTCGGTGAAGTGTGCCCTCTTGGCTACGATGATAGCGAAGCACAAGTGGGGAACACCGATCAGCGAGGATGCTCTTCTCAACCTCTCAGCGATTGACGGCGACTACCCGTCTGCGCGTGATGTCTACGCAGACCTTCGACGTGAACCTTACATCACCCACCGCGGAAACCGCGGGATCGAACTCAACAAGAGTCGCTTCAACGAACTCGCGGATGTCCTCTACCACGAGTGCGGCTGGGAAGCCTGGGAGATCGATAGTCGCCTGAAACACTACGAGGGTATCGACGAGCACGATTGGAAGTGAGCTCCCGATCCTGAACGATTAGTTCTCACCGTGGCGGGGAGTTCCGTTACGATATCTCTGTCAAGAACACCCGTTTTGGGACAGGTGATTTCGGCCGCCTCACGCCTGAAAGGTCGAGTCGTTCGACGGTCGAAGTAGCGCCCGTCGCGCCCGTAGTGTTCTAATCGCATGACTGCGCCGGGGTGGTGATTGCTTTCAGAGGGAAGTCGTTACGTCCTTGAACGAAAGCGAGATCAACGTACTGACTTTTCCGGTCCACAACGGAACCATACATAGAGATGTCATCGACTGGAACTCTACCAAAACAGAACTAGAATAGGCCCGAGGCCAATCGGATATAGTGGTTATAATATCTGAAATTCTACCTTTCGTCTCAAATAACGAAACTGATTTATAAAATGATTGCGTTATTTGAGACAGCATGATGTCAAAAAGTCATTTTCAGGTACTCTCTCATCTTATAGACGGGGGTGATCCGGAACTGAGTGTCAGTACGCTCGCTGACCAACTCGGCTGGAGCACTAGTCACACCTCACGTATCATCACCGAATTAGAGGCCTACGGTTGCGTCAAAACCAACCAAAGCGGTCGAGAAAAGCTGGTTTCCCTAACGGACATCGAGCCGATAGAGCAACTTGAGGGACTCCTCACAGAACATCGTCATATGGACCTACCAGCCCTCATAGCCGGCTCTGGATTGGAAATTCTCTACTATCTCGATCGGGGGCGGACTGCGACCGAATTAGCCGAGCGAAGTGGGGTGAGTCGGGCAACAGTCTACCGCAGGTTAGACGATCTTCAGCTTGTTGGTGTCATCGGGAAATCGAGGTCTCGGTATCGCCTCAACGAGCCATTTACCGTATTGGTCTCAATCGCACGAGGATTGTTTCATCAGAAACATCGCCGTGAAGCAGGAGAACACGCGGCTGGACTCAATTTTCTCTGGGAAACGCACAACGAGTATCTCTTCGCGTGCGACAGCGACATCAGCGCTGAAGAGTTTTATCAGACCGGACCGGCGCTGTTCGGTGAGTTCGGCGTTCCTCTGCTCACTCGTGACCGTCGACACTACTTCCAAACCGATCGAGTCACCGATATCGACCCTGTTGAGTTAGTTTGCCATACACTCTTGATCGATGACGACTCTCGGTACCGAACGTACTGTCTGTTACTGATACAGAAACAGGATCTCGATCGAACGGCATTACGAGAGCGCGCTCAACACTATCAGCCTGAGGCGGCGATCGATCTATCTGGTATCGTCGACGATCTCATTGAATACTTGGAGACAAACGGAGAAACGACGTCTGAACCCCTCCCCAAATGGGAAGAGTTCAAACAAACAGCGCAGGAGTATGAGGTCACTCTATGAGTTCTCGTGAGCGATTTGGCCGTGACTATATCGAGGCCGAACTTCGGAAGATTGCGGATCAGCTTCAAACGGAGGTCGAGGCGTATCTTATCGGTGGTGGGGCGATGGCACTTCNTCTCGTGAGCGATTTGGCCGTGACTATATCGAGGCCGAACTTCGGAAGATTGCGGATCAGCTTCAAACGGAGGTCGAGGCGTATCTTATCGGTGGTGGGGCGATGGCACTTCACCAGCCGTCTCTCAAGGACACGACCAAGGACATCGATCTCGTTGTTGTGGATGAGACGGCTCTCAGCCGCCTGATGGGCGTGCTTGACGAGCTCGGCTACGAGGAAGTTACCGATCTCGGTGATGAGTACGACCAGTTGGGCGCACGCCACTGCGTACGGAACGATGCGGGGTGCCAGTTCGATGTTTTCTACCGCCAGATAGCCAATAAGCTGTTCTTCAGCGACGGGATGCAGGTACGGAGCCAACGGTTTCTCTCTTCAGAATATTTCTCGATCGGCCTCGTCTCGTTTGAGGATATCTTCCTTTTCAAAGCCGTCGCAGAGCGCCCGGATGACATCGGTGACATGGCTACGCTCGTCCAAACAGGTCTCGACTTCGATGTCATCGAAAACGAACTCGAACGTCAGGTAGAGCTCTTGGGTGGGGAGTTCTTCGTTACGGTTGTCTCTGCGTCCTTGGAGCGACTCGACGAGACCGAAGGTATCCAAACGCCACTCGATACTGTTGTTCGCGAGTACTATCAGCGATATATGGAAGGATACGAGCTCCGAGTACAACTGGACGAGGAAGAGCCAAAATCCGTGGGCGAACTAGCCGCTGAGTTGAGCGTTTCAGACGAAGATATCGGACGTCGATACGAGTATCTTAATCAGTACGGATTCGCTGAGCGGACTTCTGATGGAATTCGGGATACTGGCAAGCACGATGAATTCACGCGATCGTAATGGTTCGACTCCGTTTGTCAAACCCTCGTAGGTCGGATCGCCATGTCGAAATTATATGATAATAATCGACACCAGAAATCAGATATTGTCGAGATATCTCCGACGTTGCTCCATCTTTTCGTGCTGACTTCGCCGATCGTAGTGTTCGTCGAGAACCCCTCCTGTCACGTTTGCGCGGTCACTGACAACCTCTTTCGGAACATCGCTGTTTAAGTGGTGAGTGATCCCACCACGTCGAAGCGCATGCGGGCTCACGCTTGAGGGACAGTCGAATGCGGCAGTATACTTCATCGCGTCACAGTCGTCTGGGTCGCGGTCGTGTGGACATTCTCCAGTGGAAACGCAAGGCCTTGTGTATCTGTAACAGTCTCCCCTGAGCGTCGATCGGTGTGCTCGCCCGTCTGATGTGGAAATAAGTGGCTGTCTGCCGACCTCATCATCTACATCCGGCCGTCGGTTTGCGATCCAATCATCGAGCAGCTGGCACACCTCGTTCGATAACGCGATCAGTCGTTCCCCACCTGTTCCATTCTTGATCGTCGTCTCGGCCTCTGGTCGGTGAACGACAGCGATGTACTGTCCATCTGGATCGTAGTCGTCGACGTCAAGCGAGTGGACCGCACCGGTCCGCATCATCGTGTGCCACATCAGTGTAACCACAACGTGAGGCCGTGAGACGTACTCGTACTTCGAGAGATAGCCCAGAACTTCCTCGGCACGTTCGGAGTCAAGCATCACGTCGCGGACGTTCTGCCCGTCTCGCAACACGGGCGACCGCACCTTCGTGTGGAGGTCGTCGACGACGGCGTCAACGCTCTCCAGCCATTTCACGAAGACGCGGAGAGTGTCCATCTGTGTCTTCTCGGTAGCGGGTGCGAGATCACCGTCACGGCGTCGCCACAGGCGGTACTCGTGAAGTGTCCGTCCGCTCAACTTATTTAGGTTGTCTATGTCTTCTTCGTCACACCAGCGAACGAAGTGACCGAGGCGAGAGCTGTGCGAGTACAGCGTTGCCTTGGCCACCTCGGCTTCGCGGTCAGCGAGATACAGTTCTACGGCTGTTTCCGGGTCGATTGGTTCGAGGCTCATCGCTCTTTGTGACGCAAAACGCAGTCACGACCCCGATCTGATGTCCCTGATTTCGGGCAGTACAGCCCCGAAAAGACGATTCGTTCCCAACGTGAACGCGCGCCCGTCGCGCCCGTAGTCTTCTAATCGCATGACTGCGGCGGGGTGGTGGCTTCTTTCAGAAGGAGAGCGTTACGATTTTGAACGAAAGCGAGATTCATGTGTCGAATTTTTCCGGACAGCGACGGAACACTGGTCACACTCATGGACGTGACGGAGGGAACAGTTCGAGAGATATGTACTGACGCGGTCTTCGAACGCGGCGAGAGATACCTTTCTGAGGATCGCATCCTCGATATTCATCGCATAGACACTACTGTGGCTGCCGTCGTGAGTGGCAGTCGTCAGTACGACGTGCGTGTTGACCTCTCAGCCGGGGGGTTCGATCCGTGGTGTAACTGCCCGTACGACGGACCGGAGGCGTGTAAGCACATCGTCGCCGTGTTGCTTCGGTGTATCGACGACTGTCCTCCGGACGAGGGCGATGAACTCGACGCCGCACTCGAGGCGGCCGACGCCGACGACCTCCGAGAGTTCCTCCGTGAGACGCTGGTGACCGACGCTTCCGCCCGTGAACGCTTCTTCGCCCGTTTCGGTGAGTCGTCGACGCGGTCGGTCGCCGACCTGCGCGCTGCGATCGACCGGCAGTTCGAGGAGACGAATCCCGACTACTTCGTCGTCTTCGAACCGATCGACTTCTCGGAATGGTTCGACCTCGCGAGCGAGTATCGCGATCAGGGGCGGTACGCGTCGGCAGCGGTAGTGTATCGTGCCCTCGTCGAATCGCTCGACGAGAATATGGAGCGCGTTGATGGGGCGTACGATCACTTCTCGCAGGGGTTCACGCGAGCACTCGACGGGTACGTCGACTGCGTGGCGGCAGGGGATGTCGACGCTGACGGGATCGCCGACGCCGTCGCGTTCCTCGAAGACCGGGCTGTATCCGGAACGTCGTTTCTCGCCGAGCACTTCGAGCGCGCAGCGACGGAGTTGGAGGAAACGCTCACTGAGCGCCGAGAGTAATTCTCTACTATCTCGCGTTTCCCACGGTTCAGTCGCTCATTTTTTTAAGTGCGGCGACGGCGTCGTCGATCGTATAAATGCGTACATCGTCACGCTCGACGGCGGCTTCGTGGACGCTATCCGTAAATCCGCTCCGGGAGAACAGCGCGTATTCGACGGTCCGCGTGCCGCCGCCCGACGGCTGCCAGCGGAGTTCCTCGACGTGCGTCTCCAGTGACGCCAGCGCGCCGTAGTCGAGAGGCGATTCCTGATACTTACACTCGCCGACGACGAGCGTCTCCTCGTCGGTGAGCCCGACGACGTCGATCTCGTGGTCCTGATACCACCACTGTCCGACGTCGACGATCGGTGTCTCATCGTACAGCGTCCACAGGGCCTCACAACACAGCTGCTCGAAGGCCGGGGGGACGAAGTCGGCCATTTCCGGTTCGACGAGTCGTTCGTAGGCCTCCTCACCGAACTGGTCATAGCGATCCGAGGTCCCGTACAGGAACCGGAACCAGAACCGGAAGAGCGGGTCACGAAGCCGATACTGGCTTCGCTTAGATCGTTCGGGCTCCTCAGTCACCGGCAGGTGTCGTTCGATGAGCCGAAGTCGGGAGAGCCGGTCCAGATACGTCGATAGTTGGTTGTAATCGATACCCGTCACGCCGGCGATACCGTTGCGGCCGGTTGCCCCGCCGGCGATCGCTTCGAGGATCGAGAAGTAGCGCGTCGGCTCCGTCAGCTCCATGCGGAGGACGTGCTCCGGTTCGTTGCGGAGCGAGCCGTGACGAGTCAGCACCGTTTGCTGGATGTTCTCACCGAGCGATCGGCGTCGAGTTCCTCGAGGTAATAGGGAACGCCTCCGAACCCACTCCACGCACGCACGGCCTCGTCCGCCGTCGCATCGTCCGGGAGAAACACCGTCGCGGCGTCGAACGAGAGTTCACAGATGTCGAGCGTGAGGGAGGTTCGCCCGTATAGCGGGCTGTCTCTGAGCAGCGTCGCTTCCTCCATCACGCTGATCGACGACCCGACGAGAACGAACGTCGTCTCCGACTCATCGAACTCGTGATCGAACAGCGCCTGTAACACGGACGGGAGGCTCTCGTCCTGCTCGATCAGGTACGGAAACTCGTCAAGGACGACGATCGCATTCTGGTCGGCCAGATACCCGAACAGCCGCTCCCAATCGGGACGAATGTCTTCGATACCGGGAAACGTGTCAGCCGCAGCCTCGACGAACTGTTCCAGTTGGAGTTCCCGCGTCTTCTGTCGTGCCTGGTAGAAGACTGTGTTCTCTCGTCCCTCAAGTGCCTTCTTGACGAGTCTCGTCTTTCCCAGTCGTCGCCGCCCGTATACGACGGCGAGATCCGCGTTCTCCGAGTCGAAACGGCCGTGAAGCCGCTCTAACTCTTCCGAGCGGTTCACGAAGTCTGTCATGGCGCTGAATTAGTGTGTGTTGAATAAAATATTCTGAATAATCATATTCTGGAATATCATCTCCAGAGCTATCATCTATCGAGGCTTCAACCAAAGCAAAATTAGAATAGATCCGGGTCGTGGTAACTTAGGCATGATTCCACCGGACCGCGTGGGCCTGTAATTATCTCTGTTCAGTTTTCGGATTCAACAGAGCGCTTCCGTTGAACGTCTTTGCTGGCCCTGTTGAACGCCTTAGAGACGGATAGGGGGTTGCGGATTCGACACGCTACAACGATCTCAGTCCAAGACGCTGTCGACCGTTCGGATGAACCGATCGACGAGTCGGTCTGGAAGCGACGGGGATGCCGTCTCGAGCAGTTCGGCTGTACGGTCTGGACGGCTCAGATCGAGCGTCATCGGTCGGTCGGTGGATTTCTCGACAATCCCATTCTCGACGAGTGTCGAGACGTGCCACGAGACGGTGCTTCGCGCGAGGTCGAGGTCGTCCGCGAGCGTCTTCGGCCGTTTCGGGCCATCGGCGTGGAGCCGCACGAGAATACCGCGGGCGGTCTCGCGTCTGAGGAACGCGAGCGCCCGCCGTTCCCACGGGTCGAACGATCGATCGAAGTAATGTGCGCGCCCGCCAATCCGCTCGACGGCGAGTTCGTCGTCGCGAACAAGACGACGTAGGTGGTATTGGACCTGTCCGGTCGCGATATCGAGGTCGCGACCGACTTGATTGAAGTGGACACCAGGGGTGTCGCGAACGTGTTGTCGGATTCGTGTCCGGGTGTCCGCCATCTGTACTAATTCAGCGTAACCTGTTCTGAGGTAAAACGTGTCCGTATAGTATCNGTCGCGAACGTGTTGTCGGATTCGTGTCCGGGTGTCCGCCATCTGTACTAATTCAGCGTAACCTGTTCTGAGGTAAAACGTGTCCGTATAGTATCGCTGCTTGGGAACGGACGAAACCACGGTTCCGCATCGGTTGGGAATCCTCTGTCAGGCGCCGCGGATTCCCACCTACGAGATTCCGCCGAAGGGAGTGATTTCTTATTCGTTCCCGACGAACGACGGTTGTGACGCAGCCAATCGGCCCTCTACAGTCCGCGGTTGACGGGTGGTCCGTAGAGGGGTCACTGTTGCTGCTTGCGGTCGCGCTTGTCGCTGGTCTCGGAACGGGAGTTCTCTTTGTCATCAGCGTCGTCGCGTACCGTCGACGGCGAGGGGCACAGTACGGACTGATTGCCGCCGCGGTCGGGGTGCTGTTGTTCCGATCAGTTGTGGGCGCGGGAACGATTCTCGGTGTCGTTCCGATGCCGATTCACCATTTCCTCGAACACAGCCTCGACTTCCTGATCGCGGCGATCGTCCTCTACGCCGTGTACGCACATGCGCCGGGAACGGTCGGAAACGATGCCACCTCGGACTGAACACCGGCGGTGACTGACGTGCGGCGGCTCCGTTCCCGTCGCGACGCTCAGTACCCGCCACGCCTGCGAATCCGTTCGTTGACGACATCGAGCCGTCCGCGGTACGCGAGCGTCACAACTGCGACTGCGGTTCCGGCGAGAGTCCAGCCGACGAGTGAGCCGACCGCACGGCCGGTGTGGACGAACTCGCCGTCAGACGCAAAAGCGACGCCGACAACGTGTTCGAAGACCAGCCCGCGGAACGCCCCGTTCGGCGTTAGTGCGAGCGTTTCGGCGATCCCGGTGGCCGAAGCGCCACCCGCGAGCGACCGGAGGATCGCGAGGTCGCCGCCGAGGACGCCGCCGAGCAATACGAGCAGTCCGAGCGCGATCGCGCTCCGTCGGCTCGATGCGACCGTCGAGACCGCCGCCGCCAGCGACAGGTACGCAGCCCCGAACAGCAGGACGAACGCGATGAACCGCACGAACAACAGCGGCGAGTCCACTCCGCTGTGCGTCGCGAAGATCCCCGTGTCCGGTGCCGCAGTTACCCAGACGTACACGCCCACGAGCGCAAATGGAATCCCGACGACCGCGAGGAGCGCGACCAGCCGCGCAAACAACACGCCGACAACGTAGCCGACGGTACTCACGGGATAGGTCCGGATCACGGTGAGTTCACCGCTCGTGGCGTCGGTGAGCAGCGCACGGTACCCGAGTACCACGCCGAGAAGCGGGACGAGCACCTCTGTCGGGAGGAGCAGGTCGACCACAGCCGGGACAAACCCGGTCCCCCCGCCGCCGCCGACTGTGACGAGTCCGCCGAGGACGAGCAGCAACCCGGCTGCGAGGGCAGGGTAGCCGGGGGTCCGTTGAACGGTCAGTAGTTCCCGACGGAACACGATCGAAACGCTTCCGAGGAACCGACTCATCGGTCCGACACCCCCGCGACGTGGACCGACTCCGGCGCGGTCGCGTCACCGTTCTCGGGGCCGTCATCGCTATCGCCATCTCCAGCGTCGGTCACCGCGCTCGCACCGTCGCCGACAACAGCTCGGAACAGGGATGTCACGTTCTCGACCCCGTGATCCGTGAGCAGTCGTTCGACGGATCCCGCCGCGGCCACGCGACCCCGATCGAGAACGACTATCTCGTCGGCGTAGCTGTCGACGAGGTCGAGGTCGTGTGAGCTGACGACGACGGCGGTGTCGTCGTTCGCACGCGCGGCGGCGGCTCGGAAGGCTCGCTCGCGCATCGCTGGGTCGAGTCCGCTCGTCGGTTCGTCGAGCACAGCGATCGCCGGATTCCCGAGCGTCGCCTGCGCGATGCCGAGCAGGCGTCGCATCCCGCCCGACAGCGCCGCGACACGTTTGTCACCCGCGTCGGCCAATCCGACGTCCGCCAGCGCTGCGTCGGGATCGCCGTCGGCCAGCGCCGCGTAGAAGCCGAGCGTCTCGCGGGCCGTGAACGCGTCTCGGAACGGGACCCGCTGCGGGAGGTACCCGATCCGCTTGCCAGCATCGGCTCCGTTCTCGTGCGCGTACCGTACCTCCCCGTCGACCGGCTCGACCGCTCCCGCGAGGATCCCGAGCAGCGTCGATTTCCCGGAGCCGTTCGGACCGACGACGACCGTGACACCGGAGGTGATCGAAACGGAGACCTCGTCGAGAACCGGAACCCCGCCGTAGGTCCGTGTCACGTCGACGAGTTCAGCGAGCGTGTGTTCACTCATCTGTCGTTCCCCACGTTTCGAGTGCCGATCTGACCAGTCGTACTCTGGGTAGTCGTGTTTCCATCAGGTGCTTCTCGAACTGCCGTCGGTGAACCGAGGACAGATCGCCAGTCCGCGTGGATCGGCCCTCTCTGTCCGACGTCAGAGTCCGTCACCGCATCGATTCGGTCGGGATGGAAGGGCGTGGACACCGGTGCCGGATCGATGATGCTTCCGGTGCGAGCACCGGGTACGGTGCCGCGCAGTCGGTCCAGCAGTACGGCCGCGGGCGACTCCCGCACGGCGACGGCCGCGGCCTCCCGATGAAGTGCGGCGTCGACCGGCGATGTCGGGCGATACGCCCGTTCGCCAGACGGTCGCGGCCCGAGGTTCGCCCCCTCCCAGTAGTTGCCGCGGTCGCCGTCCGCCCACACGCGGAGGGCGCCCGCGCCGGCGGCCGCGTGGTCGTCGTTTCCGACGAAGTCGTTCGCGACGACACGGCTCGACGGGACGACCGTCGTCGCGCGAGCGCCGAGTTCGTTGTCGACGACGACGTTGTGTTCGTACAGCGACCCGCGAGCGCTCGTCGAGAACCCGAGTTCGTTGCCGACGAGCGTGTTGTAGCCGATGTACGTTTGCGTCCCCGACGATTGGATCCCTGCCCCGGAGTTCCGAACGTCGTTGCCGACGATCGCGTTCCCCGCGGGACGAGTCATCACGGTGATGCCGGCGAACAGCTCGTTGCGGGCCGTGTTATCCGCGACCAGCGCGTCGCCGGTGTACATGAGATGGATACCGTACCGGTTATCCGTGAACGTCGAGTTCCGGATGACCGACCCGTCCGCGCGGTGGAGATAGATCCCGTCACGACCGCCCTCGAACCGGCTGTCGGTGACGGCCACCCGTGACTCCATCCCCGCGATTCCCATGAAACCGTTCTGCCACGTCTCAGAGCCGTCGACGCGGAGGTTGCGGACGACGGCGTGTGAGCCCTCGCGCAACAGGAGCCCGCTCGCGTTTGTCTCGACGGCGACGTTCTCGACGACGAGCCCGGGCGCGTCGATCGCCCGGAGCCCCGCGTCGCCGTGGCCGTACCCGTTCTGAATGTTCGCGTCCCACGCCTCGGTCTCTTCATCCCTATCGGCGCGCGCCGCTTCCGGATCTCGCGTCTGGTTCCCAGCACCGTCGATCCGGAGCCCCCGAATCGCGACGTCGGCCGCGCGAACGGTGACGACAGAGCCGTTGCCGTCACCGCTGATCCGTGCGCCGTCGCCGACGATGCTCACGGATTCGTTGACAGTCACTGTCTCGTGATAGACTCCTTCTGGAACGACGACCGTCGTGTTCGGCGGCGCCGCCTCGACCGCCGCACCGATCGTCGTCGCGTCTTCACCGACTACCACCGAGACGGGACGGTCCGCGGCTCGTTCCGCCTCGGCGATCCGGTCGTCTGCCGCCTCCCACCGATTCGGTGCCAGCGACCGCACCGTCGCCGCGGAGTCGGTGTCGAACGAGCGGTCTCGGACCGATTCCCAGCCGACGACCGTCCCGTCGTGATCGGTCGCGAACGACACGGCAGCCTCGCGGCTGCTGAAGGGTACCACGGCCTCGCCGGCCGGCGTGCGGACGCTACTGTCGACGACGTACTGAGCGTCCTCGGCAGGGGTCCATCCGCCGGCCCCGCTCGCCGACAACAGCCCGTTATCGGTCGTCCCAGGGTCGCGGTGATCGAAGGTTTCGACGTACGCGACGAGCGGGTAACCGAACTGCTGTTCGGTTCGACCGTCCGACAGCGACGTGACGAACGAACCGACTCCGTTGTACCCGACGACGTACTGTAACTGTGAGTAGAACACCTGTGCCCGCGGCACCGTCGCGTTGCCGCCCATCATCTCGTCGGTCTCCGACGACAGCCCGAGTTCGGTCGTGTCTTCGTACGCCACCGGCTCGGGGACCGACTCGGCCGGGTCGACGACGAACGCGCCCGCAGTCCCGACCACAGCGAGGAGCGTCCCCACGGCGACAACCAAGCGAACGTACCTCGACCGGCTGTCATCGGGAGTGAACACTGCCACACTGAACGTTCTGTTTGCGGCGACTTATCCCGTCTGGTGTATCTCTCGAACGCGTTCCGTCGCGGGTCCGTGAGAGACGCCACACGCCGGACGACGACATCTCTGTGAACCGGGCTGTCGACAATCGCACCAGACGGTACAAGCCGTCCGGCAACGAATCTCGCGTATGATCGAGCCACTCCTCCGGATCGACGTCGCGCTGTTCGTCCTTATCGGCGTGTTCGGCGGCGCACACTGCATCGGGATGTGCGGGCCACTCGTGACGATGTACTCGGAGCAGATGACACCGCGTCCGGACGGTGGAACGGCGGCCGTTCACGACGGGCGAGCCGGGCACCTCACGACCTACGAGGTCCGACAACACTTCCTGTTCAACGTCGGCCGGGCGACGACGTACGCCGTCTTCGGGGCCCTCTTCGGTGCGCTCGGCAGCGTCGTGTTCGTAACCGCCGACCAGCTCACCCCGGTCGCTGACCTCTTGCGAGGCACCGTCGGCCTCGCGGTCGGCGGCTTCATCGTACTGACCGGGGTTCGGTACGTGATCGGCGGCAGCGGCGGCGACATTCGTATTCCCGGTGTCCAGCGCGTCACGTCGTGGCTCGCGGCGAGAGTCCACCGGCACGTGAACAGCCCGAGTATCGTCGGCCTCGGGGCCGTTCATGCGTTACTTCCATGCCCGATGCTGTACCCCGCGTACTTGTTCGCCTTCGCGAGCGGCTCTCCGACGACTGGCGGGATCGCCCTCGGTGCTCTGGGTCTCGGTACGATCCCGGCCGTGTTCCTCTACGGAACGGTCATCCAGTCGATCGACGTCACACACCGACGTCGCGTCCATCGGTTACTCGGCGTGGTGTTCGTCGCGCTGGGGTACGTACTCGTCGCGCACGGGCTGATGGCGCTTGGCGTTCATATCCCCCACCCGATGTTCCCGCATTATCAGCCGCTCGGGGGTGGAATGGGACACTAACGGAGCTGGATACCCTCATACAATCGATAGAGCGTAGCTCTCCCCGAGTGCGTCGAGAGAAACACAGTCCGACTTCCCACACCTCACGGGCGCTCACGCGGTCGCGACTCGTTCGAGGTCGTCGACGAGCCGTTCGATGTCGGTCTTGGGGCCCCGTGGGTACGCACGCTCGATGACCCCTCGCTCGTTGGCGAGAATGATGAGCCCGTAGTGCGGGAAGCGGTACTCAAGATTCTCGATATCGTCGGCCGGTGCCTTCTCGATCTTCAGACCGAAGTGCTCGTCGTGGATCTCTTGGGCCCGCTCGTAGGTCTCCGGGCGGAGGAAGTGCCAGTTCCCGGCGTCGAGGTCGACACTCTGCTGGCCGGCATACTCGCGGAGCGTTTCGGCGGTGTCGCGCTCGGGATCGAACGTGGTGGGGAGAAACGCGACTTGATCGCCGTACCCCGCCTCGGCGGCGGCTTCCTGCCCGCGACGGAGTCGGAGAATGAGGGCGGGACAGACCCCGTCCGGACAGTTTGTGTAAAACGAGGTCCACAGCACCGCGCGCTCGCCCTCGAGCTGTGCGGTCGAGATCGCCTCGTCGCGGATCGGATCGGGGACGGTGAAATCGGGCATCTCGTCGCCGTAACTCGGGAACGACGCCTCGCTGAGATCTTGATCTGGGGGGCCGAGAATAGCTCCCTCGGCGCCGGGGTCACCGAGTACACCGAGACAGCCGGCAGTGCCGGCGACGACTCCCAAAGCACTGGCCGTCTTACAGAAACTCCGTCTATCCATAGATCACTGTATCGCTCCCGTCGTTTTGAGGTATCTGGTGTATCTCTCGAACGCGGCGCCTATTCGGCTCCTGAAACGAACCGCGTTCGACAGTTACACCAGAATCTTATTCGATATCTGCGAGGAAATACGTGTGTGAGATCGAACGCAAACCATCGCTCAGCATCGCGTCGGCGGGCGGTTCACGCGATCGCTACAGGAGTCGCAATCGGGGTGGCTGGGTGCCTCGGGGGATCCGCCGAGCAAACCCCTGACCCGGTAGATCTGTCAGGGCAGAAAACCGATTACCAAGGCGGAATGGTGATCGGGGACCACGGGGGTCCAAACGGGCAGGTGTTCTATGCCAATATGGAACCGGAGCCTCGACAAGGGCCCGTCCAAGGTCCAGACGGAACGGAGAATCTCGCTTGGTTCCACACGCTCGCACACGGTCTCTTCCCCTACCACTTCGACATGGTCGATACCGGTGCGGAGGCGACCGCGATGTACGTCACGGACTACTCTCGCGTCGACTGGGAACTCGCTGAGGAAGCCGAGCGCAAAACGATGCCGGCGCCGACCGCACCCGAGACGTTTTCGGATGCGACTCGGCTCACCTACGTCGTCGGGTCCTCGGTGATGGGAGGCATGGGTCCGGACCTCATCCCGTTCTCTGAAACCGATGCGGCCGAACGGCTCGCGGAGACTCACGGCGGTCAAACCATCGAGTACGACGATATTGACAGAACGCTCATCGAAGGGATCCGGATGACCGGCATGGGATAATTCAATCTCTTTCTTCTTCTATTCCATTGGAGGTCGAGATCCCGAGGGCTTCGCCGCCGTCGTCGACGCGTGTGAAACGCTCGTCTTCCGGATGTACGCAATTGACTCACGACGTGCGGACACGGGTCGAGGACGACTCGTTCGACTCGCTCACGACGTTCACACGACACCGTCGATCGATCCCGAGACCGTCGTCGAACGACTCGATGCGATCACGAAGCGATACACGGATGACAATCGGTTCGAACGGCAACTCCGCGACCCGGATTTCTACCAAAGCACGTCGAGGCGGGATACGAAGTACCTCCTCTATCACTACGGCCAAGCGGTTGAATCCGAAGCGGGCGAAGAGGTCCTGACCAGTCCGGGCCACATCATCTCGACTGAATTCCAAGTCGAACACGTCCTTGCGCGAAAACTTCCCGCTGATGCGATTCCCGAGAGCCTCGTCGGTGAGTTCGATGACCACGTCCACCGTCTCGGAAACCTCACACTCTCCCGCCCCGTACTCAGTCCAGAAAGTCGGACGACACCGTCGTCGAACACGACTATCTCACCACCGATGTGGACTCCCGGACCCTGCGTAACGTCCTGTCACCGGCTTCGTTATCGTGGGTCCCGTGGATTTCACCACACCAGTTGCTACTCATAAGACAATACGAGCGACCGCTATATGATGGCTACAGTAACGATTTGACTCATCGGCACTTTATATACGCCGTGTCAGTATTGTTGCGTATGGTACGGCCCTCCCGTCGCCGCTTCCTCGGAGGAAGCGCCCTGACGCTCGCGACGCTGACAGGTGTTCTCTCTCCCGAAACCACCGTGAACGGTGCTGATCGACCGAGCGATCTCGATGTCGATATCTCGTCCCCGTTCGCCGACGTATTCCTCCCGCTCCCGACGGGCGATGCCCTCTCAACGACGTACGCGATGATTATCGCGGAGCGCGTCGACGCCGACACGGAAGCGGACCTGAGTTATCGCGCTCGGTCCGTGGCCGACCGGCTCGACATCGACGTCGACGAGCTGGCGGCGACCGCGTCGATCACTCCCTCCGAACGTGGAATCCAACTGGTGACGGCGGCCGGCGGGTTCGACCGTCCCGACCGCGGTGAGACGATCGCGGTCGGAGCGGGAGACGGGGTGTCCAGCGACGATGTCCCCGCGGCGGCCGAAACGACTGACGAACTCCCTGCCGGGTGGCGACTTACCGAGACCGACGAGGCAGCGTTCGTCGCCGGTGAGGGCGTGGCGGCTGCCGCGACTGGCGGGGATTCGTCGAGTCCCCGCGGTCGGTCGGACTCGTCGGCAGACGACATGAGCGAGCGACGGGTCGAAGCCGCTCGCGTTGCCGGCCGCGCGGCCGTCGATGAGGTCGACCGCTTTGCGGAGTCATCGCTGGGCACGGCTGCCCTCCCTCGGCTCGGTGGATTCGGAACAGTGCTTTTGGCCCCGGACGCCGCCGGCGGCCCGTTCCCGCTCTCGGTCCCCGACGACGTCGACGCGTTCGCCGCCGGCTTCGAGGCCGACCCGAACGACCTCAGAGATATCGACGGAACGGCGGAGAACGCATACGTGGTCCGTCCGGCTGGTGACCTCCACGGGGTCGACGACGAGACTGTCAGGCGACTCGTGCGTACCATCGATCCCGCCGACCCCGTCGAGATGGACATCACGCGAACCGACGGCGTCGTGCTCGTCGACGCCGTCGTCGAGGCCCCGCCGGAACTCGACCGCGAGGCGTCGCCGGACGCCCACGTCCGGGCGCAGTTCGACCGCGACGCGGGCACCGTGACGTTCGAGCACGCCGAAGGCGAGGCGGTGCCGGTCGACGAACTGGAGGTGTGGCACGACGGCGAGGAGGTGAGCGACGCGGTCTTCGACGGCGAGGAGTTCACGGCAGGTGATACGATCGCCGTCGACACCGGACTGATCGCGACCGTCATGCTGCGGTGGTTCGACCCGGACGCGAACGTCTACGACACGTACGCTCGCGAACAGGTCGATCGCGAAGCGTTCGCTCTCGACTACGACATGCGCGCCGAGACGCTGGAACTCAGCTACGAGGCCGAGCGCCCCGCCGACGCGAGCAGCCTTCGGCTGGTCCACCGCGACGAGGGGGGCGTCGAAACAGTCGGCGAGGAATTCACCGGCGGAACGCTCGACCCGGGCGACGAAGTCACCGTCGCGGACGTGTCGATCGGCGATAGTGTACAGCTATCGTTCGACGTCGAGCGACCGATGGGCGGCGGCTCGCTCGTTCATTACCGCGCCCGCCCCCCGCGCGTTTGGATCCACTCGCACGCCGAGGAGGGGACCACGGTCAGGTACGACGACGAGGAGTCTCGTCCCGCCGACGCGTTCGTGACCCTCGTCGACGGAGAGCCGACCGACGCGCAGTTCGCCGACGAGTACGACACGCTCTCGGGCGACGAGGAGCTGGTTCTCGGCGAGCTTCCGCTGGGGAGTACGGTCGCAGTCGAGTGGCGGAAGCCGGACGAGCCGGTGGTTGTCGCCGAACACGAGGTCGTTCCGAACACGCGCGCATCGATCGAGTACGACCCGGACGCCGGCGAGATTACGGTCCAGCACGCGCGCGGACGGACGCTTCCCGCGTCGGCGTTGGAGCTTCAGGTCGGCCGTTCCCCGGCCGACGTTCAGCCCGAAGACGAACTCGACGAGTTTGGGCCGGACGCCTCGTTCACCGCTCCGGTGCGGCCGCTCTCACGGGTTCGACTCGTGTGGACCGGCGGCGACCGCGAACACCATCTCGGTGGCACAACCACGGCACGCGACGCGGTCGCGGCGGCCTACGACGACGACGCCGAGGCGATGACGATCGAGTACGTCGGTGAGCAGCCCGCCGATCCCGACCGACTGCGCGTGTCGGTGAACGGTGCCGGTGACTTCCGGGGAGAAGACGATCAGGAGTCGGCATTCGCGGCCGAGCACGACGAACTAACCACGGGGGACACGATCACGGTCGACGACGTCGGGCTCGACGACACCGTGGTCGTCAGCGTTCACACAGAGTTCGAGAACGGCTCGGCGACCAGCTCCGTCGCCCACTTCTCGGGGGCACCGCGCCACGGATTCATGGTCGACCGGGGTGGTAGGGGCGGCGATGAATCGGAGACGACGCTCCGCTACGTCGGCGACGTCCGCCGCGACGCCGACGCCTTCCGGGTGCTGATCGACGGCGAGCCCGCACCGACCCAGCCCGCCGACGAGACGGACCGACTGACCGACGGGGAGACGCTGTCGCTCGGCGATCCGGCCGCCGGCGCGACGATAACCGTCGAGTGGACCGCCGGCGACGAGACGCGAACCGTGCTGGAACACGTGATCCCGCCGGAGGCGACCTTCGAGGTCGCGTACGAGTCGGCCGACGACGGCGAGGGCGGCCTCGTGACGTTCACCCACGCCGGCGGCGACGCGCTCGACGCCGACCGCGTCGACGTGGTCGTCGAACCCGCGACCGACGGACTGCGCCCGTGGGACGACGACGCCGACGAGGTGACCGCCGGCGACGAGACGAGCGTCACGATCGACTCGGAGCCCGAGATGGCCGTCGTCGTCTTCAACGAGAGCGAGGTCCTCCACCGCGAACGGCTCGATCAGGACGAGTAGGAGAGTATTCCACCGAGGTGCGTGGTAATCGATGCTGCGCTCGCGCACCCGTTTTACTCAGAAGAGAACATCTGCGAGGCTCGCGATGAATTGGACCCAGCAATGATTCAAAAATTCAATACTGCTGTCCTTGGACTACGATACCGAAGACAAATAGAATCTAAGTGGAGGTGACTCTATCAGCAGCCTACCGATTTAGCTGCCGAAGTCGACATCTTCCTCGAAGATGGCGTTCCCACTCGGATCGTGGATTATTCTGACCGTTTGTGTACCGCTATACAGACCACTGCCGGAGTAGTTTCCTACTTTTTCCGACCCACTTTGCCAGTCTTCATCTGGGAACGCATCGGGGTAGCGCTCTCCGTCAATCGAGAGGACGAGATCACCAGCGGCAACCGTCTGCCCACCGGTTTTGGCGAATGTAATATTGCCATTCGAATCGCTCACATTTGTAACGTCGAAACTTGCCTGCGGCGCGGTGTCACCTAACTGATCGCCGAGTCCGAGAACGAACGTCCCGATAACGGCCGCCAGGATGACGGTAATCGCGACCATGAGGATGACGCCGATGACGGGACTCACTGCCCTGTCGTCCGCGTTGGATTGGTTGCGTGGTTTCATAGTTTGAACCCAGCGGCCACCGCCGAACGAGGTCTCGGGGACTCGGGTGCCGTCGTCGACCCCGCGGACAATCCCGAACCCGTTCAGATCGGTTGCTGGTTGAGTATAACGAGGCGTATCGCCCTTATGTACTTATTGCCGCGAATATCAGCGGTGAAAATTTGACGGGCAGAGTCAAATTCGTTGACGTGTGTGGTGTGGCTATGGAACCCACGGCGCCCTCCCTCTCCCGGACCTACAGCGACCGCGTGTACCCGGACCCGTGGGAGAAGGTCCTCGACTACCGCCGCGTCCGCGAGTACGCGGCCGACCACCCGACCGCCGGCCGGGTCCGCGTCGGGCGAGCGCTCGACCTCCCCGCCGAGCGCGTCCGCGGGTGGCTCGACGACGCCGTCCCCGACCCCGTCCGGGGGATCGACACCGCGGCCGACCGCGGCTGGCTCGACCCCGGCCCGGAGGGCGAGGCGGCCGCCGCGCTCGTCGAACTGCTCGCGCACGTCCTCGCCGGCGGGAGCATCCCGGCCGGGAACTACGTCCCGGCCGTGACGCCGGGCGAGCGCGTGCGCGCCGCGGAGATCCGCGCCGCGTTCGAGCGCGTCGGTGCCGAGACGCGCACCCGCAACGCCGACGCCCCCGGCCGCGCGGTCGAAGTCGTCCCCACCTGCGACGGGACGGTCCTCGGTCGGTGTCTCGTCGCGATGGGCGCGCCGACCGGCCCGAAGACGTCGCTCGACCATCTCCCCGCGGTCGTGTGGGACGTGCCGCGGGCGATCCGGCGGTCGTTCGCACGGACCTACGTCCGACACCGCGGACTGAACTACGCCGACAAGTCGACGACGCGCGTACAGGTCGAACGCCCCCGTTCGTTCATCGCGGAGCTCCGCGACGTGCTCGACGACGTCCTCGACGAGGGCGTCAGCACGGCCGACGCCGGGCTCACCATCTCGGCGGACGCCGCCCGCGAACTCGGCGTCGAGTAGCGCCGATCCCCCGGAACAGAGCGCCCTCGCCCGGTGACCCAAACCACTTGCCCGGGGGGGCCGTCGCTCCGCACATGAGCACTCCGGCACCTGAGCCGCCCAGCCTCGAATTCGGCGTCCTCGGCACCGCCGGGATCGCGCGCAAAGCGGTGATCCCGGCGATCGCCGCCAGCGACCACGCGGTCGGCGCGGTGGCGTCCCGCGACGCCGACCGCGCCGAGCGGTTCGCGGCCGAGAACGCGATCCCCCGCAGCTACGGCTCCTACGAGGCGCTCCTCGACGACGACGGGCTCGACGCGGTGTACGTCCCGCTCCCGAACGGCCGCCACGCCGAGTGGACGAAACGCGCCGCGGACGCGGGCCTACACGTCCTCTGCGAGAAGCCGCTGGCCGCCGACGCCGACGAGGCGCGGGCGGTCGTCGACCACTGCGACGAGCGCGGCGTCACGCTGATGGAGGCGTTCATGTACCGGTACCACCCGCGCACCGAGCGCGCCGTCGCGCTCGCGGCGACCGAACTCGACGACGTCCGCACGGTGACGGGCACCTTCCGCTTCCCGCTGTACAACCGCCCGAACGACGTGCGGCTCGACCCCGACCTCGCGGGCGGGTCGCTGATGGACGTCGGCTGCTACCCCGTCTCGCTCGCCCGGACGGTGCTCGGGGAGCCCGACCGCGCGCACGCCCACGCCGGCGACACCCGCGACGCCGGGGTCGACACGGAGCTCGCGGGCGTGCTGGCGTACGACGACGGCCGCTCGGCGCGGGTCGCCGCCGGCTTCGACACGCAGCTGGTCCAGCGGTACCGGATCGACGCGACGAACGGCTGGGTCGAGGTCGAGCGCGCGTTCGACGCCCCGACCGACGAGGCGGTCGAACTGGCGTACGAGATCGACGGCCGACACGGCGTCGAGACGTTCCCCGCGGTCGACCAGTACCGGCTTCAGGTCGACCACTTCGCCGAGCGCGTCGCCGACGGGACCGCCCCCCTGACCGACGGAGCGGAGGCGATCGCGAACATGAATATCATCGACGCGCTCGCAGAAAGCGCCGCCGACGGCGGTCCCGTCGACCTCTGAGCCCGGGAGCCAGATCGGACTCGGTGCCCTGTCAGTTCGCCGCGGGCCCCGCCCCCTTGCTCACCGGTCGATCCCGCCCTCGCCGTCGATGACGTTACGGACCTCCGCCCGGGTCGTCACCGCGAGGTCGCCGTCGGTGGTGCGTTTCAGCGCCGCCGTCGCCGACCCCCACCGGAGCGCCGCGGGGAGGTCCCCGCCGCGCAGCCGCTCCGCGACGAAGCCGGCGACGAACGCGTCGCCGGTGCCGATCGCGTCGAACGTCTCCGCCTCGTACACGTCCTGTTCGTACACCGAGCCCTCGTGGAGGGCGACCGCCCCCTCCAGCCCGCGGGTGACGACGACCGTGTCGAGTCCGAACTCCGTGGCGAGGCCGTGCGCGATCTCGACGGCGCCGCCCTCGCGGTCGAGCACCGCCCGGGCGTCCCGCCGCGGGACGAACAGGGTGTCGACGTGTTCGAACAGGTCCTCGTAGGCCGCTCGCGCCGTCTCCGGGTCCCAGAGCTTCGCCCGGTAGTTCAGGTCGAACGAGCGCGTGGTCCCCGCCTCGCCCGCGGTCCGTAACAGTGCGGTCGTCGTCTCCGCGGTCGTCTCCGAGAGGGCGGGCGTGATCCCCGTCGTGTGGAACCACTCGGACTCTGCGACCGCGTCCGTCGGCAGCTCGTCGGGCTCGACGGTCGTGATCGCCGCGTCGGCGCGGTCGTAGATCACGTTCGTCCCCCGCGGCTCGCCGCCGTGTTCGAGGTAGTAGGTCCCCACCCGGCTCTCGTCCGCGTCGGCCCACGCCACTCCCGGGCTGACGCCGTGGCTCCGCAGTTCGGTCACGATTCGCCGTCCGAGCGGCGAGTCGGGCAGCTTCGAGAGCCAGCGGGCGTCGGCGCCGAGCCGCGCGGCCCCGACCGCGACGTTGCTCTCCGCGCCGCCGGCCTGGACGGTCAGGTCGCGCGTCGTCTCCAGCCGCTCGCCGCGCGGCGGCGACAGCCGGAGCATCGTCTCGCCGAACGTGACGAGGTCGGTCATCGGCGCCACCCCGCGTCGCAGGTCTCGAACGGACTCATACTCGGCCCTACGCTCGGTCGATTAAAAGAGGGGGTGATCGCCGCCGACCGTCACTCGCGGTCGAGAGCGAACGTCACGTCCTCTCCGTCGACCGCCGCCGCGAGCGTCCCGTCTCGGAGGGTCGCCGTCGACGCGCGGGCGGACCCGCCCGTAAGCGTCGCGGCGTCGCCGAGCAGGTCGCCCCCCTCGGCCGATACGACGGAAAACACGGCCGCGCCGTGCGGCGGCAGTTCCCGCTCGACGACGGGGCCGTCGACGACCTCGCCCGACAGTCCGTCCCAGACGACCCGGTCCGCCCCCGCTCCGTCCGTTCGCCCGTACTCACGCGCGTCGAACCGAACGGTCGACGGCTCGTCCGCCCAGTTGAACAGCGCGACGGTCGCGGCCCCGTCGCCCGGCCGGTCGCAGACGACCCGCGACGGGAACCGCTCCTCGTCGAGTCCGATGACCTCGCCGCCGGTCGCGGGCGGGATGGACCGTTCGAGGAGTCGCCGGCCGCTCGCGTCGATCTCCGCGAGACGGTCCGAGAACACGTTCACGCCGCCGGTCGCGGCGACGAGCGCCGCGAACGCCTCCCGCTCGGCCCCGCTGAGGTCGCTCGTGCCCCGAACGAGCTGGCAGTCGGGGTCGTTGAGCCACCACCGCCGGTGGAGGACGTTCCGGGTGAGCGTGTTGCGGACGGCGTTTTTCAACGCCGGTTGGCTCCCCGACTCTCCCGGCGTCTCCCACGTCGGGTCGGTGTCCGGGCCGACCCGCATGGCGTCGAAGAGCCCGACGCTCGGGGCCATCGGCGCGCCGCAGCCGAGGAGGAACGCCTCGTCGCCGGCCGCCTCGGCGATCGCCTCGACGCCGCGGCGGTACGCCTCGATGCGCGTCGCCTCGGCGTCGTGCCGCTCGCCGGGGAGCGCCGCCGCGAAGAGGAAATCGAGCTTCAGATAGGTGAATCCCCAGTCGTCGACGACCGTCGAAACGGTCTCGCGGAGCCAGTCGAGGACCTCCGGGTGCGTGGTGTCGAGGCCGTACAGCGCCGACCCGGCGCGGAAGCCGCCGTCGACGGGCGTCCCCGGCCCCTCGCGGGTCCCGTCTGTGGGCTCCGTGACGAACCACTCCGGGTGGTCGTCGTACAGGTCGGCGCCGGACTCCACGTAGAACGGCGCGAGCCACAACCCCGGGCGGTATCCCGCGGTCTCGATGTCGTCCGCGACGGCGCTCATGTCCTCGAACCCGTCGGCGATCGACCGCCAGTCGCCGAACGCCTCCATGTAGCCGTCGTCGATCTGAACCACGTCGACCGGGATCCCCCACTCGCGGAGTTCGGCGAGGTTCTCCCGGACGTCCGCCTCGGTGACGTCGGTGAAGTAGTGGTACCACGAACACCACCCGGTCGGCGCGGTCTCGGGCACGCGGGCGTCCATCCGCTCGCCGACGCGGTCGGCCAGCGCGGCCAGCCCCTCCCGGAGGCCGCGGTCGGCGTCGAGCCACAGCGGCGGGAGTTCCACCCGCTCGCCGGGCGTCAGGAGCGTCCCCTCCAGCGGACACACCGCGCGGAGCGTCGCGACCCCGTCGTCGTCGTCGTCGACCTCGAACCGGGTACAGAACCGGTCGTGTTCGAGGAACCCCGCCGTGACGCCCCGGTCCCCCTCGACGAGTCCGGTCAGGTAGCTGCTGACCCGGTCGTCCGTCGACGCCGCGAGGTCGTTCATCATCGGGGCGTTGTCCGGGTCCTCTGTCGGGAACTGCTCTCCGACGGGAAGCGTCCCCGTCGGCGTCCACGACTGGTACCCGTGTCGGTACACGCGCGCGTCAGCGCCGAACGCGGTGTCGAACGCGAACGTCACGTCGCTGACCCGGACCGGCTCCTCGCCGGCGTTCTCGACGGTGGTGGTCGCGGTCACGCCGCCGCCCTCGGTCGACAGCGACACCTCGGCGACCCGTATCCGCCCGTCGTCCCCGTCGGCCGCTCCCGCGTCCGCCCCGCCGGCTTCCGTCGCGCGGACCGTCCCGACGAGGAGGTCACCGGCGTCGTCCGCGACCGTGACCTCGTGGCCCGTCGGGTCGTACGTGACTGCGGTGTCCGCCCTGCGCTCGTTCATATCACTCCATCTCCGTGCCCCCACAAATACTCTACCACGAGGGCGGCGTGACGCGGACCGACCGCCGCCGTCGGCGGCGCCCCCCTGCCTATCCGAACTCCTTAGGTGACGCGGTCGAGACGGTGAGCCATGCGAACCGGAGTCTGTTACTTCCCCGAACACTGGCCGAGCGAGGACTGGGAACGCGACGTCGCCGCGATGGCCGACGCCGGTCTGGAGTACGTGCGAATGGCGGAGTTCTCGTGGGGGGTCCTCGAACCGGAGCGCGGCGAGTTCGACTTCGAGTGGCTCGACGAGGCGGTCGAACTCGTCGGCGACCACGGGATGCAGGTCGTGTTGTGTACGCCGACGGCGACCCCGCCGAAGTGGCTGGTCGACGAGCGCCCGTCCATCCGGCAGGAAGCGCCGGACGGCACCGTCCGCGAACACGGCAGCCGCCGGCACTACTGTTTCAACTCCGACGCCTACCGCGAGGAGACGGAACGGATCGTCGAGCGGGTCACCGAGCGGTACGCCGACTCGCCGCACGTCGCCGGCTGGCAGACGGACAACGAGTTCGGCTGTCACCGGACCGTCCGCTGTTACTGCGACGACTGCGCGGACGCGTTCCGGACGTGGCTCGCGGACCGGTACGGCGACGTCGACACCCTCAACGAGGCGTGGGGGAACGCGTTCTGGAGCCAGGGGTACGGCTCCTTCGAGGAGGTCGACCCGCCGGGACCGACGCCCGCGGAACACCACCCCTCGCGGCTGCTGGCGTACGCGCGCTTCGCCAGCGACTCGGTCGTCGACTACAACCGCCTCCACGCCGACCTGATACGCGAGGCGGACCCCGACTGGTTCGTCACCCACAACTTCATGGGCCGGTTCCCGACGCTGAACGCCTACGACGTGAGTGCGGACCTCGACCGCGTCGCGTGGGACTCGTACCCGACGGGGTTCGTCCAGGACCGCTACGACGGGGAGGCGTCGCCGGACCAGCTGCGCGCCGGCGACCCCGACCAGGTCGGGATGGACCACGACCTCTATCGGAGCGCGCTCGACCGGCCCTTCTGGGTGATGGAACAGCAGCCGGGCGACGTCAACTGGCCGCCGCACTGCCCGCAGCCGGGCGAGGGCGCGATGCGGCTGTGGGCCCACCACGCCGCCGCCCACGGGGCCGACGCCGTCCTCTACTTCCGGTGGCGGCGCTGTCTCGAAGGGCAAGAGCAGTACCACGCCGGGCTCCGGAAGGCCGACGGGTCGCCCGACCGCGGGTACGCAGACGCCGCCCGCGCGGCCGAGGAGTTCGCGGCGCTCGACGGCGCGGGCCACGTCGACGCCCCCGTCGCGGTCCTGTTCGACTACGACTCACTGTGGGCGCTCGACGCCCAGCCGCACGCGCCCGACTTCGACTACTGGGCGCTCCAAGAGGCGTTCTACGGCGCCGTGCGGAGCCGCGGCGTTCAGGTCGACGTGGTCCCGCCGAGCGCCGATCTCTCCGAGTACGCGGCCGTCGTGGCGCCCGCGCTCCACCTCGTCAGCGAGCGCCTCGCCGACCGACTGACCGACTACGTCGCCGGCGGCGGAGAGGTCCTCTTCGGGCCGCGGACCGGCGTGAAGGACACGGAGAACAAGCTTCGACCGGCGGCCCAGCCCGGGCCGCTGGCCGGCCTCGTCGGCGCGACGGTTGCGCAGCACGAGTCTCTGCCGCGGCGCCTCGAAACCGCGGTCCGCCCGGTCGACGACTCCGCCGCGGCGGGCGACGACGGCGGCGCGAGTCCGTCACTCCCCTTCCGGACGTGGGCCGAGTGGCTCGCCCCAGGGGCCGCAGAACCGCTGTACGCGTACGACATCGACGGCCCGGCGGACGGCCGGCCGGCGGTCGTCGCCAACGCGGTCGGCGACGGAAGCGTCACCTACTGCGGCGTGTGGCCCGGCCCCGACCTCGCCGACACGCTCGCGTCGGAACTGCTCGACCGCGCGGACGTCCGGCGCACCGACCCGCTTCCGGACGGAGTTCGAGTCGGCTACCGCGTCGGCCACACGTGGGTGACGAACTTCACGAGCGACCGGCTCCGCCTCCCCGAAATCGACTCGGAATCGCTCGCGGTCGACGACGCGGACCGCGACGTCGTCGACGCGGCGGGAGACTCCGGTCCGGGGCAGTCGGCGGACGGCGTCGTCGTGGGCCCGTACGGCGTCGCCGTCGTCGAAGGCGACCGCGTCGACGGGCTGCGAGTCGCCCGGCCGTAGTCGGCGGCGGTCGTCGAAAATAGGACCTCCCCCTCGGCGAGCGCCGAGAATCCCGCGGTCGTCGGCTACTCTGAGCGCTCTTTCTCCCGGTAGTTCGGAAGCACGTCGTCTTGCATCACCGCGCCGCGGCCGCCGTCGACGAGCAGCGCGGCGCCGGTGACGAAGGCGGCGTCCTCGCTCGCGAGGAAGGAGACGGCGCCGGCGACGTCGGCGGGCGTGCCGATCCGCCCGGTCGGGTGGATCGACTCGACCTCTTCCAGTCGCCCCTCCGGTAGCTCCTCGCGGGTCCGCTCGATCTCGACCCAGCCGGGGACGACCGTGTTCACCCGGACCCGCGGGCCGAAGTCGACCGCGAGCGACCGGGTCATGCCGTTGATCCCCGCCTTGACGGCGTTGTACGGGAAGTGCGCCGGCATCGTCGCGTACGCGTGGTTCGACGAGACGTTCACGATCGCCCCGCGGTCCATGTGTTCGAGGGCGGCCCGCGCGGCGAGCCAGTACGCCCGGAAGTCCGTCTCGACGACGAACGCCCAGTCGTCGAGCGTCGCCTCCTCGGCGGTCGTCTCCGTCTGGACGCCGGCATTGTTCACGAGGACGTCGACCGAGCCGTAGCGCTCGGCGGCCGCCTCCGCCAGCGCGGCCACGTCGTCCGGGTCGCGCATGTCGGCGCGGACGAACGTCGCGTCGCCGGGCGGCGAACCGTCGGCCGACGCCGCCCCGCTCCGCTCCGAGATCCGGTCGGCGACGGCCTCGCCGGCGTCCTCGGAGCGCCCGCTGACGACGACGTTCGCCCCTTCGGCCGCGAACCGCTCCGCGATTCCGGCGCCGATCCCGCGGGTCGACCCCGTGACGATGACCGTCTCGCCGGCGAACCGTCCGGGGACCGCGCCCTCGGTGGGCGACTCGCGTCGGCGGGTCATCGGTCGCCCCCCGGCCGTCGAGATTCGGTCGCCATCGGAATCACCACTCCGCGACCGAGCCGTCGTCGTGGCGCCAGACCGGGTTGTGCCAGTCGACGTTGCCGCGCTGCTCCCGGACGTGTTCCTCGTCGATCTCGATCCCCAGTCCGTCGCCGTCGGGGATGTCGACGAACCCGTCGTGATACTCGAACACCGACGGGTCGGCGAGGTAGTCCAACACGTCGCTCGTCTCGTTGTAGTGGATGTCGAGCGACTGCTCTTGGATGAGCGCGTTCGGCGTACAGGCGTCGACCTGGATACAGGACGCGAGCGCGATCGGCCCGAGCGGGCAGTGTGGCGCGACCGACACGTCGTACGCCTCGGCCATCGACGCGATCTTCTTCATCTCGGTGATCCCGCCCGCGTGCGAGACGTCCGGCTGGATCAGGTCGACGGCGTCCGTCTCGAACACCTCCTTGAAGTCCCACCGCGAGTACATCCGCTCGCCGGTCGCGATCGGGATCGTCGTCGACTCCCGGATCGCCGCGAGCGAGTCGTTGTGCTCCGGCAACACCGGCTCTTCGATGAACATCGGGTCGTACGGCTCCAGCGCCGCCGCGAGCCGCCGGACCATCGGCTTCGACACGCGCCCGTGGAAGTCGACGCCGATGTCGACCTCCTCGCCGACCGCCTCCCGCACGGCCGCGATCCGGTCGGCCGCGTCGGACACCGCGGACGGGTTATCGATCGGCCGTAGCTCCGCGGTGGCGTTCATCTTCAGCGCCGTGAACCCCGCGTCGACCTTCTCGCGTGCGGCATCGCCGACGTCCGCCGGCCGGTCGCCGCCGATCCACTGGTACACGCGAATCCGATTGCGCGCGCGGCCGCCGAGCAGCTCGTGGACGGGCGCGCCGAACTGCTTCCCCTTGAGGTCCCACAGCGCCTGGTCGACGCCGGCGATGGCGCTCATCAGCACGGGGCCGCCGCGGTAGAAGCCGCCGCGATACATCGCCTGCCAGTGGTCTTCGATCCGCGTCGGGTCCTCGCCGAGCAGGTAGTTGTCGAGGAGCTCCTCGACGGCGGCGACCACCGTGTGAGAGCGTCCCTCCACGATCGGCTCTCCCCATCCGACGGTGCCGTCGCTCGTCGTCAGCTTCAAGAACAGCCAGCGGGGCGGTACTTCGAACAGCTCGTAATCTGTGATATACATGCTATCTCAGTTTTCGGCGGTCCCGACGACCGCCGTGTCGACTGCGTCCGTCTTCGTCTTGAGCGCGTCACCGGTCTCGGCGTCGAACAGGTACAGGGCCGCCTCGTCGAAATCGAACGACACTTCGGTCTCCTCCGCCGGCCGGACCGCCGGTCTGACGCGCGCCGTGAGTTCGTGGTCGCCCATCTCCATGTAGAGGAAGTTTTCGTTCCCCATCGGTTCCACGACCGTCACGTCGGCGGCGTTCCGCCCCGCGTCGACGACCGTGATGTCCTCGGGTCGGATGCCGACGCGGACGCGACTCCGCTCGCCGACCGGCTCCGGATCGTCGAGTTCGTACGCGAACCCGCCGGGGCCCCGGAGGGTATCCCCCTCGACGTCGGCCGTGAAGAGGTTGATGCTCGGCGACCCGATGAAGTCGGCGACGAACTGGTTCACCGGCGACCGGTACACCTCCTCGGGAGATCCGACCTGTTGAAGCACGCCCCCGTCCATCACGGCGATCCGGTCGCCCATCGCCATCGCCTCGGTCTGGTCGTGCGTGACGTAGACCGTGGTGACGTCGAGGTCGGCCTGGAGCTCCTGTAGCTCGGTCCGCATGTCCGACCGGAGCTTCGCGTCGAGGTTACTGAGCGGCTCGTCCATCAGGAACACGGACGGTTCGCGGACGATCGCCCGTCCGAGCGCGACGCGCTGCTGTTGCCCGCCCGAGAGCGCCTTCGGTTTCTCGTCGAGCAGCTCGCTGATGCCGAGCATCTCGGCGACGCTCTCGACCTTTTCTTCGATCTCGTCGCCGGTCAGCTTCGTCGAGAGCTTCAGCCCGAAGCCGATGTTCCCGCGAACGGTCATGTGCGGGTACAACGCGTAGTTCTGGAACACCATCGCCACGTCTCGCTCGCTGGCCCGCCGATCCGTGACGTCCGTGTCGCCGAACCGGATCGAGCCGTCCGTCACGTCTTCCAGCCCGGCGAGACAGCGGAGCGTCGTCGACTTCCCGCAGCCGGACGGCCCGACCAACACGAGGAACTCCCCGTGGTCGATCTCGACGGAGAGGTCTTCGACGGCGACCACGTTCTCGGTTCCGGAGTCGTACACCTTGTCCAGTTGAGTGATGTTGATCCCTGTCATTGGTTACTCCTTGAGCGACCCCGCGAGGATGCCGCTGACGAACTGCTTCTGTAGCACTAAGAACAACACGACCATCGGCACGATGGCGAGCGTCGCCGCCACCATGATCTGGTCGTAGTAGATCCGCTGGAACCCGGTCAGCTGCGCCAGCCCGATGGGGATCGTGTACATGTCCGCCGACTCGAGAATCACGAGCGGGTATAAGAACAGGTCCCACTGGAACAGGAACAGGATGATGGCCAACGCGGCCAGCGACGAGCGCATCGTCGGTAAGGCGATCCGGTAGAAGATCTGGAACTCCGTCGCCCCGTCCATCCGGGCAGATTCCAGCAGTGCGTCCGGGATCGATTTCATGTTCTGCCGCATGAGGAAGATGCCGATTGGGTTCGCCGCCCACGGCAGGATGATCGCCCGGAAGGTGTTCGTCCAGTCCAACTGCGCCATCAGCAGGAACAGCGGGATGACGAGCAGCTGGATCGGCAACACGAGCGTCGCCAAGATCGTGTAGAAGATCGGCTCCTTGTACTTGAACTCGTATTTCGCGAACGCGAAGCCGGCCATCGAACACAGCACCAGCGAGAGCAGCGTGTAGACGACGGCGATGAGGACGCTGTTCCGGATCGTCCGGACGAAATCGAGCCGCTCCTGTAGCGCCGCGAAGTTGTCGAGGAATGCGGTCCCGGGGATCAGCCGCGGCGGGAACTGGAGGAACTGCTCTTGGGGCAGCGTCGCCGCCACCAGCATCCAGTACAGGGGAACCATCATCACGACGACCATCGTGACGACGAAGGCGTACGTGAGGAACCGCCAGACGGCGTCCTTCCGTCGCTGCTCGCGCATCAGTCCTCACCCCCGATCTTGATCTGAACGATGGAAAAGACGCTGACGATCGCCACGAACACGACCGTGAGCGCGCTCGCGTAGCCGAGGTTGAAGTTGACGAACGCCTGCCGGTAGATGTACTGGACGATCGTAATCGTCGAGTTCGTCGGTCCGCCGCCGGTGATGACGTACGGCTCGGCGAACAGCTTGAACGTCCCGATCGTCGACAGCACGACGACGAACAGCAACACCGGCTTGAGCTGCGGGAGCGTGACGTATCGGAACTTCTCCCACCGGCTCGCGCCGTCGATTTCGGCCGCTTCGTACAACTGTTGCGGGATCGTCTGAAGGCCGGCGAGCAGAATGATCATGTTGTATCCCGTCCACCGCCACGTCACCGCGGCGATGATCGTGTTTCGCGCCCAGAAGGCGTCAGTCAGCCACGGAACCGGACCGACCCCGACGCCGGCGAGGACGTAGTTGAGGAACCCTAACTGCTCGTTGAACAGCAGCAGGAACACCGTCGAGTACGCCACGAGATTCGCCGACACGGGCAGCGCGATCGCGGTGCGGAACACGCCTTTGAGCCGCATGAACGAGGCGTTCAGTGCGAGCGCGAGGGCGAGCGCCAACCCGATCATGAGCGGGACCTGGATGGCGAGAATGTACGAGGTGTTGAACATCGACTGCCAGAACAGGTCGTTGCCGAGTAGGCGCGCGTAGTTCCCGAGCCCGATGAAACTCAGCTGTGCGATCTGCGGGATCTCGACGTACAGCGGACCGAGGTCCACCCAGAACAGCGATCCTTCGCCGACGCCCTGATACTCGAAGAACGAGAGATACACCGTGTAAAACACCGGGAACGCGAGGAACAACCCGAACAGGATGAAGAAGGGCGCGATGAACAGGTACGCGACCCGCGGCAGCGTCGGGGTCGCCGCGGTCACGTCCTGTCTGGCGAAGCGCACTCGGTCCCAGACCGGTCGCGCCGCTCGCTTGACCTGTCTCGTGGCGTTCCGTACCCTCGCGCCGGCGCGGCGGCGATACGTCTCTCCGACGCGGTCGTCCGTTTCGTCAGAAGTTGCCATGCGATCGGTACCCCCGGGTTACGCGAGGTCCCGATCGGTGTTCTCGGCGACGGTCTCCGCGGCGGCCTGAACGGCTTCTTCAGGAGACTGTTCGCCGTTGATCATCCGCTGAAGCTCCGTCTCGATGGCCTGCGACACCTCCGGCGTGTCCGCGGTGAACCGGTATCCGGGGGCGTTCTGTGCGACCTCGGCGAAGAGCGCGCGAGCGGCCTGCCCGTCGTAGAAGTCGAGTTCCTCGTCGAACACCGGATCCTCGTACGTCGTCTCCAGCGCCGGGAAGAGGCCGTATTCGTCGTACATCGCCAGTTGCATCTCCTCGGCCGCGAGCGAGTACTCCATGTAGTCCCAGCCCCGCGCTTTCTTCTCGTCGGACACCTGGTCGGCGATCATGAGGTTGGACCCGCCCCAGTTCGACGCGCGCGGTCCGCCCGACTCCAGCGCGGGGATCTTGAAGACGCCCCAGTCGCCCGCGGTGTCGGGGAGTTCGGCGCGCAGGGTCCCCTCCATCCACGCCGCCGAAGGGAGCGACGCGATCGTCGCGTCGCCGTAGGCGCTGAACCACGCGGACGTCCACCCCTCGATGTTGGCCGCGATGTCGGCGTCGTAGATCGCTTTGATGTTCTGTGCCACTTTGAGCGACTTCTCGTTGTGGATGTTCACCTCGCCGCTCTCGAGGAAGGGCTCGCCGGAGAGCTGACGGAACTGGTACCGCCAGACGCCGGAGAGGTCTCCCTCGGGGAGGTTGAGCATGTACTGGTCGTCCGGTAGCTTCTGGCCCTCCTCGATGAAGTCGTCCCACGTCTCGATGCTGTCCGGGTCGATGTCGTGTTCGTCGTACACGGACCGCCGATAGTACACCGCCGTCGGACCCGTGTCCCACGGGAGCGCGTAGATGTCACCGTCGATGGTAAGCGCCTCCCACTTCCCGGAGACGAAGTCGTCCTGGATGCCCGCCTCCTCGATTTCGTCAGTGAGCGGCGCGATGGACCCCGTGTCGATGAACGACGGACCGTCAACCGACTCCAGCATGGAGACCGCCGGCGCGCCGGAGCCCGAGAGCAGGTTCGTCTGGAGCCGGTCTTTCATCGCCGACCGACCGAACTCCTCGACCGAGACCGTCGCGTCGTTGTCGGACTGGTACTCCTCGGCGGTGATCATCAGCGCCCGCGCGGCGACGTCCCACCCCCACACGTTGATCTCCGACGCCATACCGTTACCGTCGCCGCCGTCGTCACCGTCGCTGCCGTCCCCACCATCGCCGCCGTCGCCGCCGTCACCGCCATCGCCGCCGTCGCCGCCGCCGCTGCCGTCACCGCCGGGATCGCCCGTCCCGATACACCCTGCGAGCCCCGCGACCCCCGCGATCCCTGCGCCTTTCATCAGTCGCCGCCGTCCGTATTGTGCGTAGTCTGGTTTGTTAGTCATGATCGTACCTGACTATCTGCTCCTTGTATCATAAGTATATAAATCTACTGTACAGTCGTCCTAAAATCGGCTTAGAAATCCATTATTCGTGTTTTCTTGGAGTGAACAGAGCGCTATTATATACTCATATCAGATATACGGTTCCTCATTGATAAATTACTCTTTATAATTTACTAATTTATATGTGTTTTATGTGTTTTATACTTCATCTCGCGGCCCCGTTCAGTTGTGCTAAACAAACGTTATACGGGTGTCGCACGTATTACTCTACGAAACGATGGGGAACACGGACACCATTGCCGTTCAGGCGACCGCGACGTCCTTCCGGATCGTCGAAGAGTTGTACGACCGTGACGGCAGCGGAGTCACCGAATTAGCCGACACGCTCGACGTCTCGAAAAGCGCGGTCCACAACCACCTTTCGACGCTCTGTGCCCTCGGATACGTAACAAACGCGGGCGGTACCTACGAACTCACCCACCAGTTCCTCCGAATCGGGTTCGGGACGAGAGAACGAAATCCCGTCTACCACGCTGCGCGGAGCGAGGTCCGAATGCTCGCGCGGAACACGGGGGCCGTCGCGAACCTCGTGGTACCCGAAGACGCCGAGGCCGTCTACCTCCACCGGATCGGCGCCCGAGACCATCCCGTTCCGGTGGGCGACAGCGTTCGGCTCCACGCCGCCGCCGCCGGCAAGGCAATCTTAGCGTTCCGGTCGCGCGAGCGGATCGACGAGTACGTCTCCCGTTACGGACTCGACCGAAAGACCGACCGAACCGCGACGGACCCGGCGACGCTCCGTTCGGAGCTCCGGTCGATCAGGGACCGAAACATCGCGTTCGATCGCGGCGAACTCGACGAGAACTGGCAGTGCGTCGCCTCTCCGATCGTCGTCGACGGCGACCCCGTCGGCGCGGTCAGCGTCTCCGGGCCGTCCGACGAGATGCAGGGGAAACGGCTGGAGGAGGACACGGCCGGACTCGTCTCCAGCGCCGCGAAGACGATCGAACTCGAACTGCTGTGACGCGCCGCCCTCCTCGACACGGTCTGATTTAATACCCCTCCGGGGGAGGTACCCACCATGCGAACTGATCGACTCGACCGGATCACGGACGGCGGAGTGATCGCGATCCTCCGCGGCGTGGCGCGGGACGACGCCGTGGCGGTCGCGGACGCCGTCGTCGACGCCGGCGTGACGGCGTTAGAGGTGACGGCGGACACGCCGGACGCGACGGCGTCGATCGCGGCGATAGCCGAGCGCGTCGACGACGCGCTGGTCGGCGCGGGGACCGTCCTCGACGCGGAGACCGCGCGCGCTGCGCAGCTCGCCGGCGCGGAGTTCCTCGTGACGCCGACCGTGAACCGCGACGTGATCCGAACGGCGAACCGCTACGGAACGCCGGTCGTCGTCGGCGCGTACACGCCGACCGAGGCGATCGAGGCCTTCGAGGCCGGCGCCGACGCGGTGAAGGTGTTCCCCGCGAAGACCGGCGGCCCCGACCACGTCGCGGCGATCGGCGGCCCGCTCCCGCAGGTCCCGCTGGTCCCGACCGGCGGCGTGGGTCCCGACAACGCGGCCGACTACGTCGACGCCGGCGCGGTCGCGGTCGGCGTCGGCAGTTCGATCGTCGACGACGAGGCGATCGCCGACGGCGACTTCGACGCGATCCGGGCGAACGCGCGCGCGGTCGTCGAGGCTGTCGCCGCCGCGCGAGAGTGACCGCTCCGCGCTCCGCCTCGGCGTGGCTGGTGCCGTGCCCGACGCCCGCTACCGCGCCCGACGCCCGCTACCGCGCGGGGGATCGACTCTCGTCGGGGGTGTCGGCGGAGGGGGACCGAACCGCGTCCCAGCCGCGGATACAGGCCTCACACAGGTAGTACGCGAAGCCGTCGATGTCCCGATGCGCGAGCGGAGCGTCGACGCCGCACTTCTCGCAGTTCATACTCGGCGGGTGCGCTATGGCGAATATATGTCTTCTGTTCGCCGTCGCGTCCGTGATGATTCGTTACGGAACCGACCGATCTGAAACTCCGCCGGCCGTCCGCGGTCGATCGCCCACCTCGGCGCCTACCGCAGCGCGTCGAGGTCGAACTCGAAGGCGGCGACCGGCACCTCCAGGTCGTGTTCGACGAGCACCGCGGGGTGGAGTTCGCCGATCACGCCGACGCGCTCGCCGTCGACCTCGACGGCTGCGGCGCGCCCCTCGATGAACGAGGGGTGTTCGGTCCGGGGAGTCGACAGCTCGGCGCCGAAGTCGTCGCACAGCGCTTGGAGGCGCCCCTTCGCGGCCTCGTAGGAGGCGTCGCGGCGGGCGACCGCGCCGGCGACGTGACGGGACTCGGCGACGTTCGTGTCCTCGGCGTCGTCGCGCTCGGCGACGAAGCCGACCTCGGCGACGTCCTGCGGGTAAGCGTTGTGGGTGTTCCGCTCCAACAGCATGACGAGCGACGGGAGCGCCCAGGTTCGCAGCTGCGTGTACTCCTCGCTGTACGGCTCGGTGATCTCGACGGGGTCGCCGCCGCCGAAGGCGTCGCTTCCAGGCTCCACGCGCATCCGGTCGTAGTTCTCGGTCCCGCTCGTCATGTGGAAGTTCAGCAGGTCCTCGAAGCCGAGGCCGACGAGGCTCGTCCGGACCGCGTCCTCCAGCCGCGAGCGCTCGTGGCGGCCCCCGACCGTCCCGACGTCGGGGTAGCGCGGCTCCAGGTTGTCGAAGCCGTACGCCCGCCCCACGTCGTCGACGAGGTCGAGCGGGTGGAGCACGTCGACGCGGTACGGCGGAATCTCGACCTCGTAGCGCACGTCCTCGCCGAGGGTGTAGTCGGCGTCGAGGCCGGCGCGCTCGAAGCAGTCGACGACCTCCTCGGGCTCGAAGTCGACGCCGAGCAGCGTCTCGATCCGGTCGTGCGACACCGCCTTCTCGTCGACGTCGAGGTTCGGGCGGACCAGCTCCGCGCCGTACTCGCTCGGGTGCGTCGCGCCGTCGGCGTAGTTCACCTCGACCTCCTCGATCGTCGCGCCGCGGGCCGACAGCGCGTAACAGATAATCGTACACATCCGGTCGATCGTCCACTGGTCGGTGCCGGTGAGCTCGACGAACAGCTCGCGAGAGCCGGTCGTCACCTCGGTGCGTTTCCCGTTGATGACGGGCGGGAACGAGAAGAGGCCGAGCTCGTCGTAGATCGCGGGGTAGCGGTCCAGATCCTCGACGAGGTCGGCGTAGGTCGTCCCCGTGTCGTGTTCCGCCAAGACCTCGGTGGGGGTCAGCTCGTCGTTCGCGTCGAGCGGGACGAACGCATCCCCGTCGGGGTCGACGCCGCGGTAGGTGATCGACGGCTCCGCGCCCTCTTGGAGCGGCGCCCCCTTCACCATCGCGAGGTCGTGGATGCCGATCGCGCCCTTCGCGCGGCCCCGCCCCATCGTCGCGTGGAGCTTCTCTTGGAGCTGGATCAGCGACTCCAGCGCGGCTTCGTCGAGGTCGAGGCCGCGGACCACGGCGCCGGTGACGAACGGGCGCTCGTCGGGGACCGACTCGTCGACCTCGATGGTCCACTCGGGGTCGTTCGTGTTCGGGACGTAGACGCCGCGCGCGTCGCCGTAGTGGTAGCGCAGCGAGCGCGCGACCCCCTCGACGGAGAGCCGGTCGAGCCGGTCGGGCGCGAACTCGAACTGGTACATGCCGTCGTCGGTCTCGCCTTCGAACTCCAGCCCGAGGCCGAACAGGTCGTCCTTCAGCTCTGCGTCGTCCTTCTCCTCGTGGCCGGTGAGCTCGCGGAGCTCGTCGGGGTCGACGTCGACGACGGGCATCAGTAGCTCACCTCCGCGTTCCGCAGGAAGTCAATGTCGGCGAGGGTCCCGTGGAGGTCACGGATGTCCTCGGCGCCCGTGGTGAGCATCGCGAGCCGTTCGAGGGCGAGCCCCCACGCCATCACGTCGCAGTCGACGCCGAGCGGCCCGGTGACCTCCTCGCGGAAGACGCCGGAGTTGCCGATCTCGATCTCCTCGCCCGTCTCCGGGTGTTCGCCGAACAGCTCGAAGGAGGGTTCGGTGTAGGGATTGTAGTGCGGCTTGAACCGGATGTCCGTGATGCCGAACTGCCGGTAGAACTCCTCGAAGGTGCCCATCAGGTCGCGCACGGAGAGGTCCTCGGCCATCACCCACCCCTCGATCTGGAAGAACTCGAGGAGGTGCGTCGGGTCGAGGGTGTCGTTGCGGTACACCTTCTCGACGGAGAAGTAGCGCTGGGGCGGCTCCAGTTCGGCGCCTTCGACCCCGGAGAGGTAGCGCATCGACAGCGAGGTGGTGTGGCCGCGAAGCGCGACCTCGCGGGCGAAGTCGGCAGACCACGGCGAGTGGTAGCCGTCGCCGTCGAGCCCCCAGCCGTCGCGGTGGGCGGCCTCGACGCGGGCCATCAGCTCGTCGGGGATCCCGTCCATCCGGTCCACGTCGAGTGCGAACCGGTCCCAGTGGGTCCGCGCCGGGTGGTCCTGCGGCATGAACAGGCAGTCGTTGATCCAGAAGTCTGCGTCGGCGTGGGGGCCCTCCATCTCTTGGAACCCCATCCCCACCAGCACGTCTTTCACGCGGTCGGCGGTCCGCCGGAGGACGTGTTTCCGACCCCCGCGGGCCGTCTCCGCGTCGGCCTCGACGTTGTACTCGGCGAAGTCGGCGTCGCGCCACTCGCCGCTGGCGAGGAGTTCCGGCGTGAGCGCCCCGACCCTCTCGGTCGCCTCGACGCCGGTCATCAGCGCGTCGACGCCGTCGTCGGTGAGCCGAACCGTCCGCGTGACCGACTCGCCGACCGCCACCAGCCCGCGCGAGTCGAGCTGATCGATCACCGCCTCGTCGACGTCGAGGGCGTCCGCGTCGAGGCCCTCACCGTCGGCGTCCGCGAGCGCATCGAGCGCCGTCGCCTCGGGGTCGGCGTCGGGGTCGACGTCGAGGTCGACCGAGAGTTCGCCGCCGTCGACGCTCCCGAACCCCTTGCGCGCGAAGTTCGCGAGCGCGATGTCGACCTCGGGGCCGTCCAGCCCGGCCTCGCCGATGACCGCACCCATCGAGACCGGCTCGGCGTCGGCGCCCGCGTCGAGCCCCGCCCGGTAGAGCCGTGTCTCGGGGAGCCCCGCGTCGACGTAGCGCCGCCCCTCGTCGGTGAGCGCGAGCGTCTCGTCGGTCTCAGACCCGACCTCGACGAGCCCCTCGTCGGCCAGGTCGAACGCCGCGCCGGCGACCGTCTCCGGCTTCAGGTCGGTCTCCGCGGCTATCTCCGCCACCGTTCGTTCGTCCGTCGCGCTCGCGGCCTCGAGGACCGCGAGCTGTCGTTCCGGGAGTCGCATTCGAGTTGTCTCTACACGCGTGCGGCTGGTTGGTAACGGTTCCGGGACCGAGACGCGACCGCGGTCGCGGTTCCGTGCCGGCGCCACACACAAATATCACATGTAATAAATTGGGTGGTTTGTTTATACATTGTGTCGAAAACAGTACGGGTATGAGCAGCGCAACGTCCGAATCGATCGACTCCGGATCGGTACCGGAGACGGCCCGCGTCCCGCACGGCGGTGACGGCCTCGCACCGAGCCTCGCCGTCGTCGAGGCGATCGCCGAACTCGCCGGCGTCGAGCCCGCGGAACTGTCCGCAGAGGGCATCGTGCTGTACGACCACGTCGACCCCGACGCGCTGAACGCGCTCGTTTCCGGCCGGTCCGACGCCGACGTCTCCCTCACGGTCGCGGGCTACGACATCCGCGTCGGTCCCGACTCCGCGGTCGCCCGGCGGTCGGGGAACTGAGCCGACCGCCCGAATCGCGTATTCTCCCGACTATCAGTCCTCGTCCGCCCGCTCGCGGAGCCGCGCGATCCGGTCGCCGAGCGGCGGCTGGACCTCGAACCACGTCGACCAGTCCCCCATCTCCGGCTCCACCCCGCGCCGCTCCGCGACGCGCTCGAACGCGTCGACCACGCGGTCGGCGCCGACCGCGTCGGCGGCGTGGGTGTCCGCCGCGTACTGAACCCGCCGCCCCGCCCAGAAGGAGACGAGACCCACAGCGATGACGGCGGCGAAGCCGGACTCGAACGGGACGAGCACCGTGACGACCGCCGCCAGCGTCGCCAACACGACGCCGACGGCGACGGCGCGAAACTCGGCGTAGTACGTCTTCACCCGTCCCGCCTCGGCCGCGAGCAGCCCGACCGCGACGTCCTCATCGAGGTCGGTCAACACGTCCTCCGTGAGGAACAGCACCCGCCGGCCGGGCGGCCCCCGGACCGAAACCTCGGCGGGGCCACTCGTTCCGGGATTCCCCCCGCCGCCGTCGTCACCCACCCGGCCGACCGACTCGATCGCGATCCGGTCGACGCCGAGTCCGCCGGGGTCGGCCAGCGCCGCTATCTGCGCGCGCTCCGCGTCCGTCGGCTCCCGGAGGTCGCGGAAGCGGTCGGCCGCGTACAGCGGTCCCACCGAGACCGCGAGCGCGGCGACGACGGCGACACCGGTGACGAACGCGACCCTGATCATCGCTCTCGCCGACGGGACGACCGGAGTAAAAAGGCGCGGTGTCGCGACGGCGTCCCCGTTTCTCTCGCCTCGCTCACCTCACTTCGGGACCCGCCGCGCGAGCGCTCGAACCGCCGCCGCGGCCTCGCTGTCGGGCGCGGCGTCGACGACCGGCCGCTCCGCCGCCACGGACCGCCCGACGCGGGGATCGGCCGGGACCACCTCGACCGGCGCGCCGAGCGCGTCGCCGATCGGTTCGACGGGCGGCCGCTCGGTCACGCGGTTGACCGCGCAGCCGGTCACGCCGGCGTCGAGTTCGCGGGCGAGTTCACGGGTGCGGATCGCGTCGGCCAGCGCGAACGCCCGGGGCGAGACGACCAGGAGGCAGGCGTCCGCGACCGCCAGCGGTACGCCGGCGTCGGCGCGGCGTCCCGCGGGGCAGTCGAGGACGACGGTCCCGAACTCTCGCTCGGCCGCGGCGACCGCTCCCTCCAACCGCGTCAGGTCGGCCGCCCGCGCACCGGCCAGCGTCCGCCCGCATGGGACGATGTCGACCGGACCGGGACGGACCGTCTCTATCGGATCCGCCGCGCCGGCGAGCACGTCGTGGAGATCGGGGCCGCGGCCGTCCGGGAGGTCCGCCATCCCGAGGTCCGCGTCGACGACGACGGCGTCGAGTTCGGCGGCGACGTTGTACGCGAGCGTCGTCTTCCCGACCCCGCCCTTCCCGCCCGCGACCGCGAGGATCACGCCAGCGCCTCCAGCGCCTCGGTCGGGACCTCGCGCTCCTCGGCGCGGTCTGCGAGCTCCGCGGCGCGGTCGCGGATCGCCCGCAGGCGCTCGGCGTCGGCCGCGACGCGCTCGTCGAGTTCGCCGACCCCGTCGAGGCCGCCGGCCTCGTCGACGACCGCCGTCGCCGTCGCGAGGTCGGCGTCGGTCAGCCGCTCCGTCCGCTCGATCCGCGCCTCGACGGCCGCGAACCACGCGTCGATCTCGTCGGGACTCGCCGCGCTCGGCGACGGATCGGTGAGCGCGGACCGGTCCGTGTCGCCGCCGTCCTCCTCGCCGTCGACCGCGCTCCCGTTCACGTCGTCATCCTCGCCGTCGACCGTTTCCGAGTCACCGCTCCCCTCGTTGACGGCGTCGACCGCGTCCCCTCCGGCGACCGCGCGCCGCGGGGGGCGATGCGATTCGAGGTCTCGCACCGCCGCCCGCGCGAGGTCGGAGCCGTCCTCGGTCGCCGCCCGGCCGTCGTCTCCGTCCCCGGTCGCGGGCTCGACGCTCGCGATTTCGACCGGCGGGTCGACGGGGCCGGCGAGCGCCGCGAATCCGAACGCCGCGCGTTCGCCCGGGTCGATCACCGCGGTCACGCCCTCGTCGTCCCATCCGGACTCGGGGACGCCGCCGCGCCGCGGCGGGAGGACGGGGCCGTCCAGCCGGCTTTCGATCCGGACGCGCCGCGGGACCGATCCGTCGTTGCGCACTCGGACGCCGACGAGCGACGCGTCCCCCTCGCGGTCGACGGACCAGTCGAGTTCCATGGGCCGGGTGCCGCGGAATCGTATTTAAACCTCGGGGCGAACTCGCCGCCGCCGTCGGCGTCACCCCCCATCGGACGCGCCACGGAGGCGAACGCGCTCCGCTCGGAGCAGCGACCGCGCGCTCCGCTCGGACGCCGTGACCCTCCGCGCCGCGTCGCCGCGCAGGTCGACCGTCGCGTCGAGCGCCGCGACCCTGACCGCCGCGAGCGACGCCGCGACCGGATCCCCGTCGTACGCGTCCGGCCCCGCGCCGGCTTCGCTCGCGTCGCCACCCGGGATGACCGCGAGCGCGCGCCGAAACGCCGGATAGACCGCCTCGGAGAGTTCGCGGCGGGCGGTTCGCCGCCGATTTCGGAGCCGGTCGCGGAGCCGCAGCCGTCGCTGGCGCTCGTCTCGGTTCCGGGCCGCCTCGGCCCGCGCGCGTTCGAGCGCCTGCTCGGCGGCGATCGCCTCCGTCTGCGCGGCCGACAGCTCCGCGGCCGCCGCCTCCAGGTCGTCGAGCGCCTCGTCCGCTTCGGCGTCGACCGCGCGGCGCGCCCGGGCGTCGCCGCGCAGCGCCGCGACCCGCTCTTTCAGCCGCTCGGTCTCGCCGGTCGTCTCGGCGACCCGCCGCCGCGCAGCCGTCAGGTCGACCGGTTCGATTTCGATCGCCGCGAGCTCCGACTCGATCTCGTCGATCTCGGCCGCGACCGAGGCGGTCCGCCCCCGCGACCGCGCTGCCGCCGCGAGCTGCCGTCGGAGCCCGGCGTCGGTGGGGAGTCGCCCGAGTACCGCGCCCGGCTCCGGAGCCCCATCGACGGCGGCAGTCTCGTCGTCTTCGCCGCCCTCGCGCTCCGGTCTCGGTGCCGTCGACTCCGCCCCGGTCACAGCTCTCGGCCGCGCATGGCGTCCGGATCCGGATGTTCCGTCCCCGCCGCGAAGGCCGCGTACGGCGTCGACTTCGCGGACCGGTCCGCGTAGGCCGCGGCAGCACCTCGAACCTCGTCGTCGACGGCGACGAACTCGTTGAACGGCTCGGTGCGCTCTATCTGGACGTCGCCGCCGTGCGACTCCCGCAGCCGCAGCGCGAGGAAGGCGGCGTACACCGTCTCGTCGAACAGCGCGGCGCGGCCGAACCGCCGGGCGACGACCGATTCGTGGCGACGACACAGGTTTCGGAGGCCGGTTCGGGCGGCCGCCGAATACGTCACGACCAGCAGCACGCCCGCCGGTGGTCGATCTCGGAATTTATCCGTTCCGGACCGGAACGTTTCAGTCGTCTTCAGCGACGGCGAACCGATTCGGTACTCGCGAGCCCGCGCTCTGCGATCAGAACCCCCTGATGTCTGACGTTAGAACCGCTCGACGTCGAACTCGGGGTCGCCGGCGCCGTCCGCATCGCCCTCGCCGCTGGTGCCGTTCGCCGCGAGGACGCGCTCGCGGGCGGCCGGTTCCGACGGCGCGACGACGACGGTGCCGTCGACGGGGTCGTCGCCGACCGCGCGGAACACGTCGTCGTCGCCGTCGAACTCGGTGGCGTAGGTCCGGAGGACGGCCGCGACGCGCCGCTCCGTGGCCGCGAGGTCGGCGTCGCCGTTCTCGAACTCGCGGAGCGCGTCCTCGACGTTCCGTATCGCGGAGATGCGGTCCATCTACGTCGTCCGGAGGTGGCCCTGCTTGGGCTCGTACACCTCGCCCTTCGTGCGGAGCTTCTCGATCTCCTGCTCCGCCTTCCCGGGGTCCATCCCGATCTCGCCCGCGCGGTCGAGCACCTCCTCGACGGGCGCGCCCTCTTGATACTCCTCTTCGATGTCGGCGATGAGCCCCTTGATGTTCTTGATGCGGTCGCGCTGGCTCTTCGAGGTGCCCGTCTCGACCACGTCGGCGTCGAACTGCCCCGTCTCCGGGTCGACGCCGATGTCCTTGAGACAGGACTCGACGATGTCGGTCGCGCGGTCGGCGTCCTCGCGCTCGACGGTGTCCGAGAGCCGGACCCGCGCGCTCGCCTCGGAGAGCCGCACCATCGCCTCCAGCTTCCGGGCGGTGACCGGCACCGGCGCGTCCTCGTCGGCGCCCTTCGAACGGAGGTCGACGTAGAACTCCTCGATTAGTTCCTTCGCCTCCTCGGTCATCGTCGGGAAACAGGAGCGCTTCGCGTGGGCGATGTACTTCCGTAACAGCTCGGAGTCGATCTCCGGCGCGACCTCCTCGGTCACCTCCGCCACCTGCTCTGCCGTGAACTCCGAGCTCGCCAGCTCCTCGCGCTGGGTGTTGAGTTCGCCGGCGTAGTTCGTCTTGATGATGTGTTTCGCCAGCCGGGAGTCGTGCTCCGCGTCCGGGCTGTCCGTCACGGTAAAGATCAGGTCGAACCGCGAGATGAGCGCGGGCTCCAAGTCGATCTGCTCGCCGATCGGCTCGTACTGGTCGAACCGGCCGTACTTGGGGTTCGCGGCGCCGAGCAGCGAGCAGCGGGCCTTGAGGGTGGCGTTGATCCCCGCCTTCGAGACGGAGATCTTCTGCTGTTCGAGCCCCTCGTGCATCGCGGAGCGGTCCGAGGAGTTGTGGACGACGAGCCCGTTCGCGACGAAGTTGTGCGTCTCCTCGACGGTCAGGTCGTACACCTTCGGCCGCCGGCCGTCCTCGATCCGCGCCAGTATCGAGCGCAGTTCCGCCTTCACGGCGTCGACCTCCTCCGCGACGGCCTCGCGCAGGTCGTCGAGCCGGTCCGTTTCGACGGCGCCGGAGAGCCACCGCGACACGGTCGCCTGCGTCACGTCGAGCCGGGACGCCACGTCGGACTGACTGATACCGTAGGCGTCGAGCGCCGCCGACAGTTCTGCCTGCGTTTCGCCGATCGGACCCCGGTCGACCAGCTCGCGAGCGCGCTCCTCTGCCGTCTCGATCGGTCCTCCGATTACGTCCGCGAGACGCTGTCGGAGTACTTCGCCGCGGTGTTCGGTCGACTCCGGCGGAACGGTTTCGACCGACTCGACGCGCCGCCACTTCACGTCGCCGCGGACGTACTCGCGGAGGTCGTCGAGGTCGGTCTCTGCGACCTCGGTGAGTATCTCCCGGAGTCGCTCGGTAACCGTCCGACGAACTTCGCCGTCTTCCCCCCACTCGCGGGAGATCTGCTGTTGGGACAACGCGGTCCCGTCCGCGAGTTCGGACTGCGAGACGTGGTACCGTTCCCGCAGTTCCGAGAGCGTCTCCCACGTCGCCGTCTCGTCGAGCCGGCACCGATCCTCTGCGGCCGTCTCCAGCCTCTCCTCGAACGCCGCGAGGACCCGAGCGGCGCGGTGGAGCGAGACGTTCGCGTCCTCGCGCTCGAAGTCGTGGTACGTGACCGCGTTGAGACCGCACTCACTCTGGTGGAACCGCAGCGACTCGCGAGACCGCGCGAGCGTGTCATCGATATCCGGGATCACGTCGAGAATCGTCCGATCACCGTCGGCCGAATCGACGACGCGGTCGAGGGCCTCGGCCTTTCGCGTGGCCGTGAACCCGATGTGGCGTTGGAACGCCGCGAGCGAGTCGGCGTCGGTCACCGTGAGGTAGTACACGTCGCGACCGCTGTCTCGTTCGCGGTGCTGGAGCTGACTCGACACGCCGAACTGTAAGAGCAGGTTTCGCGTGCCGCGGAGCAAGTCTCGGCTCGCAGACGCTACCCGAACGTTGCCCGCCGACTCGTCGACGTGGCCCTCGCTGTCGGCGAGCGCGCGGACGAACGCGGCCTTGGCCGCTCGGCTCCCGGTCGAGACGCCGGTCGGGAAACACTTCCCGTCGTACCGACCGAGGTTCATCCCCGCGTCGAGGACGGCGTCGGCGTGTTCTTTCCCCGTGACTCGAACCGTCTCGACGCCGCCGTCGCGTTTCTCGCTCGGCGGACGAGTCGGCTCCGCGTCGAACGCCTCTCGCGCCGCCCGCTCGAAGTCGGCCAGCAGTCCGTCGTCGACGTTGGTGAACCGGACGCCGTAGACGCCCTCGTCGCGGTCGTAGAAGACGTTTCCGTCACCGGAGAGGTAGCCGAGGACGCTCGCCATCGCGGCATCGATCCCGTCGCCGTCGACGGATCCGTCGCCGAGCGGTTCGATGCTTCCGTCGCCGCCCGCAACTGCCGCCGCCCCGCCGCCGTCGGCGGCCTTCGTCGGAATCTCTCGGGGGACGTACACCCAGTCGCCGCCGTCGAGCGCGGCCGCTTCGCGCTCGACGCGCTCCCCGTCGTCGAGGACGAAGAACGGGTGGTCGGCCGTCGCGGTCAGCGACTCGCCGGTCTCCATCGTGACCTCGGTGAGCTCCGACGGCGCGTCGTACTCATGGACCGCCGAGACCGGGCGCTCGACCAACGACCCGTTCTCGTCCATCGTCCAGACGTCGAGGTCCACGTCGCGGATGTGTCGCCCGTTCGAGAGCTCCTCGATCTCGCCGTCTTCCGCGGCCTCCCGCGCCAGTTCGTCGATGCGCTCGACGCGGCCGTCCGCGAGCGAGACCAGCGTGTCGCCCGTGACGCAGTCCATCTTGTCCAGCTCGTCGACCGCGGCGATCCCCTTGTCCGCGAGGACGAGCGCACCTGCTTCGAGCGACCACTGCTGGCCGTCGCCGAAGTCATCTCTTACAGCCGCGGCAGTAAGGCCCGCAGCAGATGATCCTTTCCCAGAAGTATAAACTGATCTTGGAGCAATATTCTCGACATAACTGATCATCTGGCTCTTTCCAGTTCCAGGGTCGCCAATAAGGAGCATGTGGAGGTCCCCGCGGATCCGTGAGCCGTCGGGGAGGTGTTTCGTGACGCCGGAGAACAGCTGGAGGATCATCGCGAGCTTCTCCTCCTCGTAGCCGTAGATGGCGGGCGCGATGGAGCCGACCATCGCCTCGTAGATGTCGTCGCGCTCGGAGAGCTCGATGATGTCGCGTTTGTCCGCCTCCGTGATGTCCATGTCCTCGAACTCCTCGTCCTCGATGGCGATGGAGACGCCGTCCATGTACAGGTCGAAGATGGCGGACTTCTCGTTGCCCTGTTCGACCTGCTCGATGTGGAGGATGCCAACGCAGGTCACGTGGTCGCCGGGGCTCACCTTGCCGGTGATGTCGTCGACGATGTCGACGTCGAGCGACTGGGGCGTCTCGCCGCCGCGGAGTCCCTCGGGGGACTCTTGGATGCGGAGCTTCTGGGAGTCGACGAACTCGGACTGGTCGAAGTTGACGCGGAAGGGGCCCTGTCGCTCGCAGCCCTGACACTCGTGGGGCTCTTGGAAGCCGCCGTCGGACTGGGGGATGTACGTCATCGTGCCGCAGCGCTGGCACTCGAAGGCGGCCTCGGTCACCTTCGGGCGGACGTCCGTGGCCTTGCGGACGATCCCCTGAATCGAGACGAGCTTCCCGATGTGGTCGTCGTGGACCCGAATTCCCCGGATGTCGACGCTGTCGGGGAGGTCCTCGATGCGGACGTGCGCGCGGCCGAGGCTGACGTCGGCGGGGAGGTCGTAGAGCCGCAGCGCCTCCTCGGCGTACTCGCGCATCTGCTCCGGCTTGTTCAGGAAGTCCTCGGCGAGGTCGCGGTCGAACTGAAAGAGGTCGTCGTAGGAGACGTACAGCGAGCGCTGCTCGTTGGGGTACCGCTGCGCGAGCTGCCCGATCTTCTCCCGGTAGTAGTTGCGATAGAACTGGATGAACCGCTCCGTGAGGTCCTGGGTGCCGGCCTGAGCCATTGCGACACCTCTTCGTCACCACCACGTATGAACCTCCGGTTCGGGGCGGACGTGGTCGCGACGGGCGCGGCGTCGGTCCGGTGACCGCCCCGTCGTGATTACGCGCGGCCGACGAAGGTCGCGTCGGCGGAGGTGCGCCCCTCGTTGAACGAGAGGACCTTCGCGCGGATCACGTCGCCCGGTTCGAGGCCGCTCGGGACGTCCTCGGTGAAGACGACGAACCCCTTGACCTTGCCGACGGCGACCTCGTCGCCGGAGTGGTGGTCGGTGAGTTCGTTGACGCCGAACTCGTAGGTCTCGCCGATCTCGACCGGCGGCTCGCGCTCTTGGGCCGCGTCGTGTGCGCGCTTCGACTCGCGCGCCTCGGCGGACGGGGCGCGGAGTCGGCGAGCGAGCACGAACAGCGCGAGCAGCGCGACCGCGACGCCCACCCCGATGACGAGCGGCGACGAGGAGATCATGTCCGTGCGGTCGACCGCGGTCGCCTAAACGGTGTGGGTCGGCGGCGGTCCTTCGGCGGTCGACGCTGCCCCCGATACCCCCTCGCCTCCGCCACCGCCGTCCCGACGCGTCACGCTCGCATGAGAAACGCCTTTGCCCTCGAAGCCCCCCTCTCGATCCGATGCGACACAGCCGCGGTTCCCGACGACTCGCGCACGGGTGTGGTGTGCCGTGAAGGTCGCGGACGCGGTGCCGGAGTTCGCGGAGGCCTTCGGGTTCGACGAGTTCAATCGGATGCAGCGGGAGGCGCTGCCGGGCATCTTGGAGACCGACCGCAACGTGGTCGCGTCCGCGCCGACCGCTTCCGGGAAGACCGCGCTCGCCGAGCTCGCCATCTGCCGGACGCTCGCCGCGGGCGGGACCGCGCTCTTCGTCGCGCCGCTGCGCGCGCTCACCAACGAGAAGGAGAGCGAGTGGGAACGCTTCGAGGAGCTCGGCTACTCCGTCTACGTCGTCTCCGGCGAGCGCGACCTGAACCCCCGCCGCGCGGAGCGCGCGGACGTGCTCGTGACGACCCCCGAGAAGGCCGACAGCGCGACGCGGAAGCACGACTCCGCGCGCTACTCGTTTATCACCGACGTGGACTGCGTCGTCATCGACGAGGTCCACCTGCTCGACTCCGAGAAGCGCGGCGCGGTGCTGGAGGTCACCGTCTCGCGGCTCCGCCGGCTTCAGGACCCGCGCGTCGTCGCGCTCTCGGCGACGATGCCGAACATCGACGACGTGGCGGAGTGGCTGGACGCGCCCGCGGAGACGACGTACGCGTTCGGCGACGAGTACCGCCCCGTCGACCTCGAAACGGGCGTGAAGACGTACTCGCACGGCTCGAACGCGTTCGCCGACAAGTACCGCCGGCTCTACCGCGCGCTCGACTTGGCCGAGCCGCACGTCCGCGAGGACGGGCAGGCGCTCGTGTTCGTCTCCTCGCGGCAGGACACGGTTCAGGCGGCCAAGAAGGCGCGCGACGAGATCACCGAACGGGACATCCCGATCGACTCGCGGGACGACTATGACTTCCACAACGAGGCCAAGGAACTCACCAACGACACGCTCCGCCAGTCGGTCACGGACGGCGTCGGCTTCCACCACGCCGGCCTCGGGAAGGACGACCGCGACCGCGTCGAGGAGTGGTTCAAGCAGGGGAAGATCAAGCTCCTCTTCTCGACGTCGACGCTCGCGTGGGGGGTGAACCTCCCCGCCCGCTGCGTCGTCATCCGCGACACGAAGTACCACGATCCGCTGGAGGGGGAGACCGACATCTCGCCGCTGGACGTGCTCCAGATGCTCGGGCGTGCCGGCCGCCCCGAGTACGACGACGTGGGGTACGGCTGGGTGGTCTGCGACCGCGCGGACGCGGACAAGTACCGCAAACTGCTTCGCGAGGGCAAAGAGATCGAGTCGCGGCTCGCGGCCGACCTCGAGTCCCACCTCAACGCCGAGATCGCGATGGGGACGATCCGCGGGCTGGAGGACGTGATGGCGTGGCTGGAGACCACCTTCTACTACGTCCGCGCGCAGTCGGAGCCCGAGGCGTACGAGTTCGCCACCCTCCGCGACCGCGTTCGCGACACGCTCGAATCGCTCGTCGACGACGGGTTCGTCGCGGCCGACGACGACCTCGCGATCGAGCCCACCGCCCTCGGCCGCCTCGCCTCGAAGTACTATCTCCGCCTCGACACCGCGCGCCGGTTCAGTCGCCTCGCCGACCGCGAGACGCTGACGGTCGACTCGGTGTTGGAGGCCGTCGCGTCGGCCGGCGAGTTCGACTCCGTCTCGGCGCGCTCCGCCGAGTCGGACGCGATCGACCGGATCCTCGACGGCCGCAACACCGACCTCGAAGACGGCCACCGGAAGGTGTTCGCCATCCTGCTCGCCGGGATGGCCGACTCGGTCCCCTCCGACCTTCGGTCGGACGCGTGGGTGATCCGACAGAACGCCCTCCGCCTGCTGGCCGCGCTCGCGGAGTTCCTCGACCGCTTCGCCGGCCCGCGCGCCGCCAACCTCGCCCGCCGCGTCGAGGCGCGCGTCGAACACGGCGTCTCCCGGGAGGCGGTCGCGCTCACGGCGATAGAGGGAGTCGGCTCCGGTCGCGCCGAGCGCCTCGCGGACGCCGGCCTCACCTCGCCCGCCGACGTCGTCGACGCGGGCGCGAAGGAACTCGAAAACGCCGGCATGAGCGGCTCCGTCGCGGAGCGGATCGTCGACGCCGCCCGCGACTGCCCGCGGATCGACGTCGACTGGGGCGACTTCCCGGATAGCATCGCGGTCGGGGAAAACGAGATGTGCGAGGTCGCCGTGACCGCCGTCTCCGGGAGCGCCCGCGCGGGGATCCGCGTCACCGTCAACGACGTGGAGATGACCGCGACGACGACGTACCTCGACGGCGAGGCGACGGTCCCAGTCGGCGTGTTCGGCACGCCCGACGCCGACGAACTGGAGTTCGTCGTCGAGGTCGTCTTCCCGGACCTTCCGCTGTTGCCAGTCACGGCGACCAGAACGGTTCGGGTGGCGTAGGGCCACCTGCGAAACTGTGGCGCGTGCCTGCGAGCGGCCGGAGCGAAGCGGAGGCCGCGAGGAGCACGCGCGAGGGAGTCGGTCGCCGAGCGAAGCGA